>JAYKJL010000054.1:0-53821 GCA_035285725.1 Nostocales cyanobacterium 94392
ATCGACCCCCTGCCCTGTTAATCCTGCGGATTAATTTGGTTGTGGGTCAATTCGTCATCGCCCAAAAATTCATCTCATCACTCGTCCTTTGGACTGAGTGAGAGGCTTCTTTTTGTTTTAGCTAAACAATTTTGATATTTTACGTCTATTCTAAGGCAACAAACCTAGCCATAAAAATTCGATAGTTTGCTCCCATTGCATCCTCCGTGTTAATTCCTCTGATATCGCATTCCTGGAAGTTGCGAAACTAGCCCCATCAATTCCAATTGTAATAAAGCGCTAGAAACTGCTGACGCTGGCATTTGGGTTTGTTGAATAATTAAATCAAAAGGTAAAGATTCCGCAGAAATTGTTTGCATTACCCGATGTAATTCGGGTGGTAAATCTGGGAAAGGTTTTTCCACATCGGATGTCACATTTTTTACATTCGCCACTTGAGGAATCGCACCAAGCATTTTTAATAATTCATCTAGTTCCTTGAGAATCGGATTAGCACCTTGAGAAATTAATTTTAAGCATCCTTGAGACGAGAAATCATCAAGTCTTCCCGGTAAAACGTAAACATCCCTACCAAATTCATTTGCGTAGTCAGCGGTAATTAAAGCACCCGACTTTTGAGGTGCTTCCATTACCAATACAGCACGAGATAAACCGGCAATAATTCGGTTACGTCGGGGAAAATTAGTCCGATGAGGTGCAGTTTTTGCGGGATATTCACTGAGAACAAAACCTTGATTTAAAATCTGTTTATATAGTTCCCGATTTTTTGTAGGATATATAATATCTACACCCGTTCCTAAAGCAGCGATAGTACGTCCTCCAGCTTTAATTGCAGCGGAATGAGCAGCGGTATCAATTCCTTCTGCTAAACCAGAAACCACCGTAAAACCATTTTCTACTAAAGCGGTACTAATGCGGCGTGTCCAACGGATACCGTATTCAGTAGGTTGACGAGTACCCACTATGGCAACAAGGGGTTTTTGTGCTAAATTTTCTTGTAATTCTATCTTACCGCCATAGTACAACACAGGTGGAGGACTATGAGTTTCTAGCAACAAACGGGGATATTCTGCATCTGCGGGTGTCCAGAAATTGGGATTATCTTGTTCGTGTTGTTTGAGAAACTCTTCTGGGTTAATTTGGGAACGTTGTTGAACTATCTTTTGTAAAGTTTGATAACCAAAGCCTTCAACTTCTCCCAAATGAGAAGAATTTGCTTCCCAAGCAGTTTTCGGTGAACCGAAATGTTGATATAATCTTTGTAGCAGTATTGGTCCAATTCCCGACACTTGCGACCAAGCAAGCCAGTATGCACGTTCTTCTGTCACCTTTATATTCTCATCTCGACTAATTTAGTATTCCCAAAAAGAAGAGATTAATTGACAGTTGACAGTTGACAGTGGACAATTAACCTTTTGCCTCTTGCCTTTAACCGTTAATCTTTGTTTGACTTTTCAAATATTCAAACACAGATTTATCTCCAATATCTGGGGGAATTTGTTGTATGGCTTTGCGAATTGCAAAAACGAGAAAAAATACAGCCCAAACTGCTAATAAAACTTGTTCTATTTCTGCAGGAAGAACTTTAGTCATGTGTCCTAATAGTAGTAAAGGAACAATGGGAGTAAGTAACTTAGTTTCTAAACGGTTGAAACAAAAAGCTTCTTTGAAATAAATACCCGTTAAAGCTGCAAAGGTAAAACCAATTCCTAATATAGTTAAAGGATAATTATAAACTGTTTCTGCTAAGGTTTGGCTGTTAGAAAAAGCAAAAACAATTGCGGAAATACTACCAATTGCCCAAAATATCTGTAACAGTCTGTGCAACTCTACCATATAGATGTGAATGGTGAATAAGCTCACGCCGAGAGCAAAACTAAAACCAATATATAATGGTGTAACTAATTGTAAATTGGGATTATCATTAAACAATACTAAAGCTGTACCAATAGCAAAGCAAAGGGCAGCTATTATTAAACCTGTACGATAGATAATTACTCCGATTCGGTCATCTTTGGTAATTGTAAATTCGCCAAATTGACCTTGATAAATTTCTGGTATTGATGCTGTTTGTGTAGTCATAAGTAGGTTGGCGTTGAAAATTGTAATTAGGGCATAAAGTCGGCAGTGGGCAATCAGCAGTGGGAATAAGGGTTTAAGGGTAGTTTACCTAACCGTTATATAGTTCTGCTTTTTTCTGCCGACTTACTTAGTTGATTGCAATTCGGTTTGAGTTGTTTGATTATTTGTTTAGATGGGGATTAGGCAATAGGCAATAGGGAGTATATTTATCAGTTTTAAACGGATGCAGGCTAAGTCAACAAAAACTGCGGAGTTTTTATATACTTATTTGACTTATCTCAGCGTGAATTTGATGAATAGCTGTACTAAGTCGGCTTTTTAAGAGAAATTTGGGTTGTAACAGACAATTATCATAAAAACCCGACTTCTAACCTCACGAATAATTGAGGTTTTACAGTATCATAATCATTTAAACCGAATCGAAGCAATGAACATCGAACTCACCTATTTCAATAATTTAATTTTGATATATGGATGCTGCGGGTGGTACCGAATTTAAGTATGAATTTAGATTTTTAATTATTTGGTTTTTTAGGCGATGAATTCTATAGATAACTTCTCAATGGATGATAACTTGTCAAAAGATGTGATATCTGTTACAGAGTTACACCGTCAACTTAATGACTTACTCAAGCAACTATCGCCGGAAAAGTTACAGGTGCTTGCTGATTTTGCAGGTTACTTGGCAAATATTGAGAGCGAAGCTGCTACTCAAGAACTTTTGGCAATTCCTGGATTGTTAGAGCGAGTTAAACAAAATCAAATAACCCCTAAAACCGATTACGCAAGCTGGAGAAATCTTCGCTCCGATGTATGAAGTTCTGCTACATCCCGATGTTCAAAAAGTTTATCTCAATGCTGATAAAGCTTTAGCTAAGAAAATAGCTCGATGTTTGGAGCAGTTAGAGCAAACTCCTCAATCGCACCCAAATATCAAAGTCCTCAAAGGAGATTATTTAGGTTACTATCGCTACCGAATCGGCGATTATAGGGTCATCTATACAGTAGACGATGAATTGGTATAAGTACACGTTGTAGCAATCGCTCACCGTAGCTAAGCATATGAATCATGAATAGTTAATTTGTCAGCTTTAAAATCGATCTTTCATCCCCCGCAACCGCCCAAAAGTTTGCACCGACTCGCTACTATTTGTAGCCAATTGTAATGCTGGTTCTTCCCATCTCAAAAACGGATTGGTGTGTTTCTCTAATCCTAATAATGAAGGAACGGTAGCTTCTTGACGACTACGATGGATTTTTACTTGCTCAAATCGCTGCTGAAGTTCGGGGTTTTCACTATCTACAGTCATGGCAAATTGTAAATTTTTTAAAGTATATTCGTGAGCGCACCATACCCGCGTATTATCTGGTAAATTGCGGATTTTATTCAGTGAATTTACCATCTGCACTGGTGTTCCTTCAAACAAGCGACCACAACCACCAGCAAATAAAGTATCTCCACAGAATAACTCTCCCGTCTCTCCTGATTTCTCCGGGGGGAAATAGTAAGCTATATGAGCGCGGGTGTGTCCGGGAACAAACAAAATCTCTCCTGTACGATGGGAAAAAGAAACGCGATCGCCATCTTCTAAGAATACTTGTTGAGCGGGAATTCTGCCTTTATCGGAGCTTCCAGCATAGACTGTTAATTGCGGAAATTTCTTAATTAATTCTAGATTACCACCTACATGGTCGTAATGATGGTGAGTATTAAATATTACCACTAATTCTGCTTTGAGTTCGTGAAGTTTGGTTAAAACAGGTTTGGCTTCGGCTGGGTCAACTACAGCAGCAATATTTTGTTGATTATCGTGTAGCAAGAATATATAATTATCTGAAAGTGCGCTGATGCGAAATATTTGCATAAGTATAGCCTCTGATTTATTCACCTCAGCATCAGTTTAGCGAATTATATCCTTTCTAGTATTCCACCACATTAATTATGAATGGTTAGTTTTTCCCAAAATTGTCTAGAGACGTTATGTATAACCTCTCTACATTACGTCGGTAGACAAACAAAAGCAATCAAAACTAATGCAAAAGACTACTAGTAATAATTTGCTGTTGGCTAGTAATTGGTGATACTCCCTTCCCACTTGAAAATTACCTATTTCTCTTTATCTCTTTTCTTCGCGTTCTCAGTGTCTCTGCGGTTTTTTTTCGGTAATCATAAAGAAAACCCGACTTTTGTGATTACTCGTTGGGGTATATGTCGGGTTTTGATGATAACTCGGTTGGGGTTAAGGATATTTTTCGTAAAAACCCGACTTCTATGATTACCTCTTCGGTGTATTAAACAAAATTCGCAGAACCAAATAATGGTAAAAACGCATTACTAATCACAGAACTTTGCTCTCCGGTTGTGACTGAAACGTCTAATAAATTATCAGATATATCATCAAATGACGGTAAAATACCAATAATTTGTGTATCAGAAACTGAAGTTAAAGTCACTAGTTCATCCCCAATTTTAACGCTAGTGTTACTCAAATCTCCACCAAAATTTTTGCCACCGATAATAAATAAATTACCACCTGTCGCAGGCGCTCTCCAAGGGAAAATATCATAAGCAGTAGCACCACTTACAGTAATATCATTGGGAGTCGAAACATCGATTTTATTACCACTCAAGTTAATGCCTACTATAGCTCCTCCGGGACCTGTTACTATATCTAAAGCTTTGGACAGGGGATCTAAAACTTCTTGCTTGACAACTTGGGTAGCATCACTCGATAAAGTGACATTGAATGATTCACCATTCCACTTTTGAGTAATTAAATTACCCCGCATTTGTCCACCGAATGTATTTGCTCGATACTCATCAATACCATTAGTAGATGCGGGAAAAGTTGTTAATGGTGCAGTATAAACCCCCGGAACAGTCGGTTCTTTATCGCTGTAGTAAACATTCTGACGAGAATCTTCTTGTCCACGATTTCGATTTGGATGACCGTAATATCCGTTTTCTACAATCAAATTTAATTCATCTGGTGCATTTTTAACGGGAATTTGGGTTGTAGCGGAAGTTGAAACATCCCCAAATCCACCATTGGGACCATTATCAGTAGCGTACAGTAATCCTTGAGTAGTCCAAACTAAATCAAAAGTATTACGTAGTCCACTAGCATATACAGATACATCAACTCCCGGAACTACCTTGGCAATATCTCCAAATATCTGACTTTCTGCGGGGTCGAATGTTAATCCTTGTGGAGGCTGAAAATCAGGGGGTAATTGATATTTAATTTCACCATTAAAATTAGGTTTGGTAATTTCTGCTTTTAAAATTCCAGCAGCAAATGGAGATTCAGGAATTCCACCAATTTTATCTGCTGGTATACCTGCATTTGTATTACCACCAACCGCAATATATAGATTACCTTCATTATCAAAGGTCATACTATTAACACCGTGGTCGTGATTAGAAACAGGAAGTCCAGTGATTAATGGCTTAATTGTAGAAAATAGTGGTCCTTCTAATATTGATACCTGTCCACTGTAGGGAGATAATTCAGTTACTGGAAAATCTGAACCCCCATTTGCATAAAGCTTGTTATGGGACACATAGATAGTAGGAGAGTCAGAAGTATCGTATGGGTTAAATGCAATACCTAATATATTATTATTAAATACTCCCTTCAAGGTATTTATGGTTTGAGTATTGATGATGTTGTAATTATCATCAAAAGTATATGCTTTAATTTCACCCGAATATGAACCAACATACAGTCTATGGTCTGGTCCCCAAGCTGCTGCTGTGGGTTTAGACATAGTTGCAACTGTCTTTTTCGTAAAGTCAATAGTAACGATATCGTTATCACCAATAAAAACTGGGATGTTAGTCAAATTGAGACTATTGTAGTCATTATCAAGACTACTGATAGTATGTAAAATATTTACAGTTTGATTCCCCTCTACAAGATTATCATCTACAGCCTTAACAGTTATGGTTTGAGGTACATTCCAATTATTTGCAGTAAAGGTAATGCTGTTGGTACTGGTAGTGATTTGGTTATTAGAACTTAAGTTTATAGTGACATCAGCATTTGGTTTACTATTTAAAATTATGGAATAAGTATCTCCTGAAGTTTCACCCTCAACTACAGAAGTATTACTATCTGTTTGCTTGAAAATAACTTGAGGTCCGCTCAGAGAAATAATTTCAATTGCTGAAATTTTAGCGTTATCCACACTAGCATTAAAGTCTAGATTCAAAAAACCATCGGTAACATTTACATTATTAATGGAGTAGATATAAGCTGAATCTTTCCCAGGCAAAAAAGCATTTTTAGATTTAGCAAAAATATCTAACTCATCAAGGACTTTTTCTCCTTCTAAAGATACATCAAATAAACGTTTATTAAAATCATTGAAATAAATTTCTGCAAAATGTAAATTAACTTTGTAGTTACCATCTATTACAGGTATGTCATATCCCAAATTTTTAGCCCAACGTTCTGTCTGATAAAGTCTATCTTCCTCGGTTTTGAAAATTTCTGCTTTGGTAGAATATGTACGACCTCCATCAAAATACTGGTCAGCCTTCCATAAATTACCGTTTGCATCTGTATAAGCACTTCCACCAGCGTTAATGCGAATAATATTGCTTGTTGGGTCGGGATTTGGTATTGGGTCTGGATTTGGTGTTGGGTCTGGAGTTGGTGTTGGGTCTGGATTTGGTATTGGATCTGGAGTTGCTACTGAACCTCCAATAATTTCAATCGCTGCTAACTTTGCATTATCAGAATTAGTCAGAAAATCTAAATTTAAGGTTCCATCGCTGACGGTTACATTAAAAGACTTATCTAAGGCAATATTTTTACCACCAGCTTCTGTAAAAATATCAAGGTCATCAAGAACCAATTGACCTTCCGCAGATAAATCAAAACTCCTTTTAGCTGCACTATCCCAATAGAGTTCTACAAACTTCAAAGTTACTTTATAATCACCATTTGTGACTGGGACAGCGTAAGATAAATTTTTTGTCCAGCGTTCGGTTTGATATAACTTATCGTCTTCGGTATTAGATATACTCGCTTTACTCGAATATGTACTACCTCCAGTAAAATACTGGTCAGCACTCCACAAATTACCGTTTACATCTGTATAAGCTTGTCCACCAGCGTTAATACGAATAATATTGTTTGTCGGGTTTGGTTCTGGAGTTGGAGTTGGATTTGGTGTTGGAGTAGGATCTGGATCTGGATCTGGATTTGGTATTGGAGTAGGGTCTGGATTTGGTGTTGAAGCAGATTGAATCTGTATGATTTTGACATCAGAAAGTAAACCAGTATTTCCTTCTGAATCTTTAGCGACTGCGACAATATGATTTATTCCTCCCTCATTTTTAGATTTTTTCAGGGTAACAGGAATATCCACAAAGCCGTTAGAACCAATGGTTGTAAACTGTTCCTCGACTCCGATAGCTGAGTTTGCTTCAAAAGGGTCAATTTTGAAACCATCATAATCATCAAGAAATAAACCTGCTTCAACTACCAGTAATGCAACTTGCTCACCAGGTGTACCAGAAATTCTGACTGTGTGATTGAGTTCTGAAACGACTGTAGGTAAAGAAGATAGACCTAAAACATCAACAGTAAGTTTAGGAGCTAAATTAGATTTTATAAAAGCTTGGGAGCCATCTAAACTATTGGGAATTCTATAAGTTTGCCCGGTATATGTGGCATTGTTATCAAAATCTACCGTAATTGTTGACCCTGTTAATTCCAATCCCGACACACTTCCAGATTCTTGGGGACCTGGTTGAGGTAAACCCCTAACACTTGTTGGATCTACATCAGCAGAGAAAGTAAATGTTTTACCGGGACCAAAATCATTAAAGTATATTTCTAATGCATCATAACCATCGTCACGAGGTTTAATAAAATTACCGGATATCAGCCCGGTTCCTCCCTGACTATCAGGAGTAAATCTTTTACCAACCGGGTCTCCAGCAAGACCATCAGGGTCGAATACTAAATCTGGAAAAATACTAGTACTCAAATCTATAGTAACTTTATTTATCTTTTCACCGTTGGTTGAATTATTTGTGATAACAAAACTACCACTACGATAAGTACTATTATTAATAGTAGTGCCGCTAGGATTGATGATAAATAATGCTTTTGCAGTATTGTTAGTAATATTTTGTTGTGCCATTTTTTCCTCTATTTAATTTCTTAATATGATTGAAATTGCCAAAATATCGGCATATAATATCCGATTTACAATAAACACAAGTTATCTTAATTCAAACAACTTTAGTTATTGAGCAAGAAGTTAAATTTTGATAACTATTGTGTTGTCTTAGTGATGTTGCAAGTCAAAAAAACCGACTTATTAATAGTGGGTTTTGCTCTGTCGAACTCAGTTTTATTTATACCGAAAATAAACCCAAATATAATCTAAATTCAATGATGAATTATCGATTACTACTTATTGAGTATAAAAATCTGTAAAACTGTTATTTTTTGTGGGGTAAGAAGTTGGGTTTTTATAGCGATTGTGTTGTATGACAAACATTTATCTTAAAAACCCGACTTTTAATAAATGTCATCGAACTTTTTTAATACACCTCTAGTCTATTTAGATTATTTCTGAAATTAAATATATTCAATTCAATATGTTTAGAATTGTTATAAGCTAAACATTACCGATGATTTATTCTTCACCGAATTTAGCTATTTAATACAAGTCAATGTGGTGACTTTTAGCCTTCATTTTTACTTCCCTGATAATTACTAAATTATTTAGTCTTATAGTATACTAATTTACTCGTCAAAAAAAGTAATCTCAGTTATTTTACGTAAATTTTATCTTAGCTTTAGAAAAATCAGAACTTAAGTTGATAGTAGGATTAAAATCAATACAAATTCTACTTGTAAAGACTAATCAAAAGCTTAACAAAAACTATAATAAATCTGAAAGATTAAGATGTTATTAAAAGCCCAAATATCAAGCGCGATCGCAATGTTACCCTGGTGATTTTCTTGACATAAAAATTATGTATCACTAGTATTTATCGGGCTTTTAAGTTTTAGAGTATTTACCTTTAAACAGGAAGTGAGGTAGTGAATTTCCCTTTGGTATTTACGACTTTAGTAATTTTCTTAGTTACTTTGCCAAACCATCGATTTGCTTTGACTTGAAAACTAGGTGCTTTCAGACGTAAAGGTTTTTGTTCTGGTTGTTTCATATAGCGGTAATTTAAAAAGATATCTTTAAAAGGAATATCAATATCTTCTCCTTGAGATAATCTGGTAA
Organism: Nostocales cyanobacterium 94392; assembly: GCA_035285725.1. Classification (GTDB taxonomy): domain Bacteria; phylum Cyanobacteriota; class Cyanobacteriia; order Cyanobacteriales; family Nostocaceae; genus Rivularia. The sequence goes on from JAYKJL010000054.1 coordinate 9,346, forward strand.
AATCAATCGATGGATAACCCATATAGTGAATCCGATGAATAGGTTTAAGTCCCTGTTGGTTAAATAAAACGTTATCAATAACAACAAATGGATCTGCATTAGCACAGTTACCACATCTATCCTGAGCATTAGGGCTAAGGGTAAAATTAAATTGTGAGCGATTGGATCTAATTGTCATATAGTTAAACAAGAAAGCATCATCCCACCAAGCTTGACCGTTTACCCAAACTGCTTCACCCTCTTGAGTTATCCGCTTGAGCAATATATCTAACTCTTGAGCATTGAAAATTCCCCGTTTCGAGCCAAAAAAGCTAGAACAATGCAGCTTAGACTGTATTTCAGCTTGCGTAAATATACCACTAGCTGCAATTAAGGGAATATTTAACGCTGCATTAGCTTGAGATTTAGTATGTTCCCAATCGTCAAAAACGAAATCATAAGTCTGTAACTTTTCTTGAACATCTGTAAGCGGTTTCATAGCTAAACTGTCTGCGTCAAAAAAGACAAACTGCTCGAAAATTCCGTCAAAAGCTACGAATTTACGATGTAATTTTCCTTTATACCAACGAGGGTGGAATTGCTGAGTTTGTAAAGCTTCTGGATGAACGTTAGCAAACTGACGAGCAAACTCTTCCCAACGGTCTATTGAGGACTGATCCTCAAATAAAGTAACGTTAGGACGCGAATCAATTTCTTGCTTGACTCTAGTTAAACGATTATCAAAAGGAATTACACAAACAGGAATCTCACAACCGACATTAGCTTCAATACTATTCAACAGTGCAACTAGCTGATCGAATACGACATCATTGGCAAGGGTGTAAATACCAAAAGCTTTCATAGGTAATTCTATTTAAAAAAATATCTTATGAATCATTTCTAACAAAACCTATGTGAAAAATGGATATAAATAATGTAAATATTACGTAATTTATGTGAATATTATGCCAAATATCCGCATTAACTAGCATAAAAAGTGACACTTGAGTGATTATTGCGTAGGTAGTATACAGTAATACTAGTTGTGGGCTTAAAAATACTTAGGTTTGAGGTGATTGATTGGTGAGACATCATCGTCAGCGGCTTGGGATTGCGATATTACTAATCGTGTATTTAATCTAGCCGTGATAATACTTAACTAAATATATAATGCTTTAGGCTGTTGTAGAACTATCAGTAAATTTGCTCTAGGATAAGTAGCAGATGTGAAGTTAGACTGTGACTCGTATTTTTATATAATAAAAATGGGTTGAAATGCCGTTTTTATCTAAAATCGGCAGGGGTTTCTACTAATATTATTGATTAAATATGTTTTTGAACTGAATTATTGTGGGGAACCGTGCAAAGTAAGAAACAACCAAAAATTTCCATTGTTGTTAGCGATTTATCCACTGCTGGTGCGGGTAGATGGGGAGGTGGTGGAGTGCGTTCGTTTTTACTTGCACAAGCACTACGAAAGCTTGAATATGAAGTGGAAATTTTAGGATTTGTGTTTGACGATCAACCAGGGGTAAGTTCTCAATGTGAAATTAAAGTTTCTAGCTTTAATGGTTACAATTATCCACGATTTATATCATCAGCCGCGGAACTTTTGAAGAAACTTGATGGTGATATTATTTATGCGATGAGACCGAAAGCTACTACTTTTGGTTTATCCTTACTGAAAAGATTAAAAACTCGTAAACCTATAATTTTAGATATCGATGATTGGGAATTGAGTTGGGTTGGTGGAGAAAAATGGCAATATAGTCCTTCTTTGAAGCAGCTTGGTAGAGATGTGTTGAAATCGGACGGTGCTTTGAGATATCCAGATCATCCACTGTATTTAAAATGGATGGAAAATATGGCTCACAAAGCTGATGTAATTACCATTCATACTCAATTTTTACAGAAAAAATTTGGTGGGGTTTATATCCCAAATGGTAAAGATACTTCACTGTTTAATCCTGAACTTTATAACTCAAAAGAAAGTAAAAAGCGTTATGGACTGTCTGAGTATAAAATATTAATGTTTCCCGGTGCGCCAAGACCTTATAAAGGATTAGAAGATGTTTTAATAGCTTTAGATAAGTTAAATGATTCTACTTTAAAATTGGTAATTGTCGGTGGTAGTCCCTATGATGATTATGATGCTCAATTAAAAGAAAAATGGGGACGTTGGATAATTCAACTACCAAAATATCCATCGAATAAAATGCCAGATATTGTTGCAGCTGCGGATGTAATTGTTGTTCCTCAACGAGATACTCCCGCAGCTTTAGCTCAATTTCCTTTGAAATTAACAGATGGAATGTCAATGGCAAAACCAATTTTAGCAACAAGAGTAGGCGATATTCCAGATATTTTAGGAGAGGCTGGTTATTTAGTTGATTCAAGTAGTCCAGAACAAATAGCCGATAAAATTGAGCGGATTTTTCAGAATTTTGCATCAGCTATTGAAAAAGGTAAAATAGCTAGAGAAAGATGCATTAAATACTATAGTGTAGATACAATGGCATCTAATTTATCTAAAATTATGTCTGGTTTATGATATATATTTTTGCCATAAAAAATGTTAATTTAAATTCCAATTGTCTCAATTTCAATTATAAAAATTAATTAAAATCTCAATGTCTACAAGAAACCTAATTTACAGATTTGCAAAACCTTATCCAGGCTGGATTATAATCACCATTATATTAGGATTCTCAGGAGCTTTATTTAATGGGGTTAGTACTGCACTAATTGTGCCGGTAATATTAAAAATTGTTGGACAAGATGTAGATTTAACAAGTGCACCTCCAATTATTAAATCTATTATGTCTCCATTCGATGATTTACCAGAAAGTTATCGTTTAGGACTGATGGCAGGAGCGATTATACTAACTATTATTTTGAAAAATGCCGCTACTTATGCAAGTAGTTTGACATCAAGTACTTTGACACGTCGTTTAACTGCGGATATTCGGCAAACAGGGGTCAACTTATTATTAGAAATTGATATTGATTATTACTCAAAGATGAAAGTTGGTGATTTAATCAACCGTCTTGGGGTTGAAAGTTCCCGCGCTGCTACGGCTTTACGTAATGTGATAAAATTGGTAATCCTGGGGGTTACAATTTTAGTTTTTACTGGTTTATTGGTCTCAATTTCTTGGCAGTTAACTATTGCCGCGACACTATTATTATCATTGGTAATGGTCGCAAACCAGTATTCGATTAGCCGTTCTAAAAAGTTTGGTAAAGAGTTAAGCGAGATATCGAAAGGATATTCGATCGCGATGCTAGAAACTTTGAGTGGAATACGTTTAGTAAAATCGACTGGTAATGAAAATAAAGAATTTGAAAAAATAAAACAGTTGATTCAAGACCGCGAAGCGGCAGAATTTGAATCTCAGATAAACTCGGAAATAATTGCACCTGTTAGTGAAGTAATGGGTATTTCTGCTTTGCTTGCAATTGTGTTTTTAAGTCGCGCTCTTTTTAATGACCAAATTGCTTCTCTTTCAGCAGTAATGCTGACATATTTATTAATACTATTAAAAGTACTACCGTTAATATCTCAATTAAATACAGTTCGCAGTAATTTTGCCAATACCGCTGGGAGCATTGAGATTATTGCAGATTTTTTAGACTTAGAAAATAAACCGTTTATGAGTAACGGGAATTTAAGTTTTACCAAGCTAGAAAAAGGAATACATTTCAATTCAATTTCCTTTAGTTACCCCAACCATGACAAACTAATTCTTAAAGATATCGATTTATATTTACCTCGTGGTACTACTTTGGCTTTAGTCGGTGGTTCCGGTGCAGGTAAATCCACATTAGCCGATTTGTTACCAAGATTTTACGACCCAAATTCCGGTAAAATTACCATTGACGATATTGATTTACGGGAATTTAATTTACAATCATTGCGAAAAGCGATGGGAATCGTTTCTCAAGACACCTTCCTTTTCAACGATTCCGTCAGAAATAACATTGCTTATGGAAAATCCCAAGCTAGCGAAGAGGAAGTCATTTCCGCAGCCAAACGAGCTAACGCTTATGAATTTATCACCAAATTATCCCAAGGTTTCGACACAATAATTGGCGATCGCGGTGTGATGCTATCTGGAGGGCAAAGACAAAGACTTGCGATTGCACGTGCTTTACTACAAAACCCCGATATTCTCATCCTTGATGAAGCAACAAGTGCATTAGACACGGTTTCCGAAAGATTAGTACAAGAAGCGATCGACGATTTGAGTCGCGATCGAACCACTTTAGTCATCGCTCACCGTCTTTCTACAGTGCAAAAAGCCGATCAAATAGCGGTTTTAGATCAGGGACGTGTAGTAGAAGTCGGAACTCATCACCAGCTTTTGCAAAAGAGTGGTTATTATAAACGTCTTTATGGGATGCAATTTGGGGAACAACAGAAAACAGAAAATAATCGTCAACAAAGTTTGGTAAGGATATCTTACGAAATGCGGACACGCTTAAATGTAATGATTGGTTTTTTACTTTTGCTGCTCGATAATTTAGCTGAAAATTCTCAAGAACGGGAAGAGTTACTGGAAGAATCTTATAAATCAGCTTGGAAAATTCTTAATGTTGTTGATATTTTTGAGGATATTTTTACCTTACAAAAAAATTGGCAATTAGTATCAACTTTAGGGGGAATTGAGGATGGAGTGAGACCAGAAAAAACATTAAAAGATATTTCTTCTGATTTTCGTAATCAGATTGAATCAATACTTACTTTGTTAAATTTATTGGTCAATCAAAAAGAAAATAATCATCAATCCTCAGATGAAATAGTTCCTCAAGCTTATCAATCAGCCTTACATTTGTTAAATGAGTTAAAACACTTTGAGGATAAAATTAAATGTTAAAAGGGAACAGGGAACAGGGAACAGGGAAAAGGGAAAAGGAAAGAGAAAAATAATATAGTTAATCAGTGGATGTTATATGTCAATCGTTAGTGATTTTAAAGACTTGAAAATTTGGCAAAAAGGAATAGATATAGCTGAAAATTGTTATTTTCTAACTAAATCATTTCCTAGAGATGAGTTATATGGAATGGTGCAGCAAATAAGAACGTCTGCGGTATCTATTCCAGCTAATATCGCAGAAGGATATGGAAGGAGATACACAGGTGAGTATATTAGATTTCTTAATATTGCTCAAGGGTTGAGAAACTAACTAGAAACACATCTCATTTTATCTCAAAGAGTAGGAATATCGAGTAAAAAAGAGATAGAATTAATTATTTCCTGGCTAGAAGAAGAAAGTAGAATGATTAATGCTGTTATCAAAAGCTTAAGTTCCAAAATTGAATTATCAAAAAAATAAATTATTACTATTCCCTATTCCCTATTCCCTAAACTTAATTCCATGAAAAATGCTAATTCCAAAAACCACTATATCTATTTTATTAAAGAAGAGTTGCCACTACCAGAAGCTCACTTAGTCCAGTCTACAAATGCGGCTAATGCAGTTGCGAATTTAGGATACTCTACAGTTTTAATATATCCTTGTAAAGGAAATGCAGCTTTGAATCCAATAAATTTAATTAATCCTTTTCGACCGAGAAAAACACCTGAAAAATTAATTAAATACTATAATCTTCAAAAAAAGCTCAAAGTTTCTCCTTTACCGATGCCTTTTCCCATCGACTATATTAAAACTAAATTTACTAATTCCAATACTATTGCTTCAAAATATTATTTCCCTTTTCATATTCGTTCTACTACTAAAATAGTTCACAGTCGCGACTGGAATTTTGTTGAAGCTGCGGTAAAAAATGGTGTTCCTGCAATTTATGAACACCATCACCATGAAGATAAACCATTTGTTCAAGAAATAGTTAATAACCCGCTATTTCAAATTGCTGTAACAGTAGCAGATACGGTAAAAGAAAGTATGATTGCGAATGGAATGCCACCAGAAAAAGTTGTTAAATTACACAATGGTTATAATCGCTTGTTCATGGAAAGACATCCACAAGCAGCCACAGAATGGCGCAAAAAATTGCTACAAAATGATAGAGAAAAATTAGTAGTTTATTCGGGTGCTTTAGAACAATTTAAAGGAATTGATGTCTTAATTGAAGTAGCAAAAAATTTACCTCAAATTCAATTTGTATGTGCGGGAGGCAAAGAAAAACAAGTAGTTAAATATCAACAATTAGCCAAAGAAAAGCAAATTGATAATATTACCTTTCTCGGTTTTATCTTACAACAAGAATTAGCATCATTATTACAAGCAGCCGATGTTTTAACTCATCCCCACTGTTCCGGAAAAGCTGCAACATTTACTTCTCCCTTGAAGCTATTTGACTATTTTGCTTCTGGAACACCCATCGTATCCACAAAAATTTCTTCTCTCACAGAGTTTGAGAATACCAAAGCAATTGCTGCTTGGTGCGAACCTGATAACCCAAATGAATTTACTGCATCGTTAGCGCGAGTTTTAGAAACTCATCCTCGAAAAATTGAAGGTTATTCTAATAGCATCGAATTCGTTAAACAATTTTCTTGGGAAAATCGAGCCGCAAAAATTCTCAGTTATGTTGGTGAATCTTTCCGACCAAAAATAATAAGTTAGGAGTGAGGAGATAGTAGATAGTGGATAGTAGATAGTGGTTAATAGAATATCTACAAAATTATCAACCAACAACCATCAACCATCAACCATCAACCAACAACCAACAGCTGTCAACTATGAATAAAATAAAAATTGGTATGATGAGCAGTTATAGCGCTTTAGATAATAGAAGCGATTGGCTATGGCAACAAACTCCCGACCACTTTGGTGTTTGGGATAATATTCAACTGATTGCAACACATCCAAAACCAGATTTTTTGGTGATGTATAATTATACAAATTTTCCGACACCACCACAAAAAAAATTATTATTTTGGAAAAATAAAAAAGCACAAGCTAAATACGAAAAAGCAGAGAGATTATTCCAAGAAAAATTGCGGGGAATACCTAAAGAAAGAGTGATTTATCTGTTGCGGGAGCCACCTTTAGAAGAAGTAATAGAAAAAAATAAAACGTTTTATAAAATAGCTCAAAATTACTGTAGCTACGTTTCAGGACCAGATGATTATGCACCAAATCCTGATTATATGCCAGCAATTTGGTATTATTCTAACTCATTCCGAGAATTAAATGAAATGCCACCACCAGCCAAAGATAGAAGTTTGAGTTGGGTAACATCTGGTATCAATCGTACCGAGAATCATCGCAAGCGTTTAGCATTCTTAAAAATGCTCCGAAATAGTGAATTGGAACTCGATTTATACGGACGTGATTTACCCGATTGGGCGCAAGGAAGCGGAGAACTTACTAATAAATGGTACGGGATGGCACCTTACTATTACAATTTATCAGTTGAGAATTATGCTGAGAATAATTGGTATGTCAGCGAAAAGCTTTGGGATGCCTTATTAGCCTGGTGTTTACCTATTTATTATGGTGGTCCTGCTGCTGATAAATTATTACCTCCGGGAAGTTTTTTAAGATTACCAAGTTTGGATGAAAAAGGATTTGATTATATCAAAGAAATTACTTCTACACCCGAAGCTTGGTATCAAGCAAAAGATGCGATCGCAGAAGCCAGACAAATTATATTACATAAACTTAATTTAATTTCATGGGTTTCAAGTTATGTCAAGAAGTTTGATTAACTAGGGAGTAGTAGGAATAAAGTTTTGAAGCCGACTTACTGATTATTAATACTTTTGAGTAAGAAGGTACGCAAAAAAGTTTTAACGCTTACATAGTAAGGATTATGATGTGAATGGAACTCATTATTTATTAATATTCTCTCTTTGCCTATTCCCTATTCCCTTTCCTAAAATGTATGGAGAATTAAATGACTGAAGGCATCTATATACTTGCCAATGATGTAGTTTTTGACCAATTAATAGCTTTACTCAACTCTATTGAAGTGAATGCGGGTCAGAAATATCCTATTTCTATTATTCCTTACGATCATCGTTTAGAAAGAGTGCGAGAAGAAATAAAATATCGAAACAATGTAGAAATATTTACAGATACTTCCGCGATTAAACTTTGGGAAGACTTTTCTGCCCAAATATGGCAAGCACATCCAGATGCTTATAAAATTTGGCAACAAAACGGAATTTCAGGAGTTTATCGTTTAGGAATGCATCGCAGATTTTGCGGTTTTAATGGTATCTTTGACAAGTTTATATATTTAGATGCTGATATTCTAGTTCTTAATTCTCTAGATTATATATTTGAGCAACTAAATCAACATGACTTTGTAGTTTACGACTTTCAGCACAAAGATTTGAGTCATGTATACAATGTTAATTCGGATAGAATACTAAATATTTTTCCACAATCCCGACTCGACCGCGAAATATTTTGCGCTGGATTTTACGCTGCTAATAAAGGTTTGTTTGATGCAGAAAAGCGAAACTATCTGTTGTCAAAATTGCAGTCTGGAGAAGCAGAAATATTATATAAAAATGCTCCAGACCAGACAATTATTAACTACATGGTAATGCGGTCGGAAACTTCTAGCTATAATTTTGCTCATCAATTACCAGAAACCGAAATAACTGGATGTTGTGTAACCTCACCAAACTTTGAGGAACGCGATAATTTGGTATACGACAAAGAAAATCGCTTAACTTACTTACACTATATAGGTTTATCGTCTAAACTATTTAGTCGTCTTTGTACTGGAGAAAATATCGATTTTCCTTATCGCAAAACTTTTTTACATTATCGCTATTTACACGACCCAGAACAACGACCTCAATTTACTACAAAACCGAAAGCTTACAATGCACCACCAAGCTTTACTACCAAAGTTTTAAGAAAATTAGGATTAAAAATTGGAGTATAACCAAATGAAAACTAGAGGAATTTATATCATTGCGAATGACAAGGTATGCGACCACGCTATTACCTTACTCAACAGTATTCGTCTCCACGATCAAGAAACTCCTATTGTGATGATTCCTTATGATGATAATTATCACAAAATTGCTGACATTCTTGATAAATATTATGGAGTCGGTGTTTACGAAGATTTACAGTTTATTGACCGCTTGTCAAATAAATTATATGAAACATTCGGCGGTAAATTCTTCGCTCGTCCCAATCAATTTCGCAAACAAGCTTGTTGGTTTGGTCCCTTTGACGAGTTTTTATATATCGATACAGATATTGTTGTCTTTGAAAAAATTGTTGATAATCTCAACTATTTAGAAAATACCGACTTTATCTGTTGCGATTATCAGCATCTTGGTGGACTCAGAAATGTATTTAGTCCCAAAGTATTAGAAGAAAAAATATTTACAGAAAATGAAATCAAAGACATCTTCAACGGGGGTTTTTGGGGTTCCAAGAAAAATCTGATATCTGAACAAGATTTGTACGATACCTTCGCAGAATGTGCAGCACATCCAGAATACTTTGATTTTTCGGAAAAAACTTCCGACCAACCAATCATTAATTATATGTTGCTCAAGAGGATTCCTAACCGCTTCAATATAGTTCGTAGAGAAGGGAAAGCACCGGGAAATTGGGGAGGTACATCCCACTTTTTATCTGAAGGACACAAACTGATTGACCCAACAGTCAATCAACCCTTACAATACCTGCATTGGGCGGGTATTCGCATCGAACCCGGTTGTCCTTACTGGGAAATTTGGGAACATTACCGCAATTTGAACCCCCAATTACCACCACCAGTCTTTCCAGAGAAACCCAAACAAACTTCTTGGCAAAAAACTATGAATGAAGCTAAAACTTTTTTGCGTTCGTTGAAGTAGGGAATGGGGAGTAGGGAGGACTAAGACGCAACTCCTTGCGAATTTACTTCCCCAGAAGAAGCCTTGGGAGATGTTCTTCCGAGGCTTCTAAGTCCTATACCCCTACGATTTATCGAGGGGATGAAACGCAACACGAAGACGGTTTTAACAATAGTATTATTTTGCTGATAAAATAAAATATTGATGTTGGTGAAAAACCCATAACAAAAAACATCAATATTTTTATGCCTGGACTAGTTGGATTTGCCGGTGGTCGTGAGTGGAGTAATTGCTCTGGTATTTTAGAGACAATGCAGCAAGCGATTACCCACCGTGCATTTTACGTCACTGATGAATTGTTTAGACACAATACAGTTTGGGCAACGCGATCGCAATCTAATCAACAGCAACCAGAACCCCAACCCTTACGAGCTAACTCCTGCTATCTATGGTTAAATGGAGAGTTATACAATCGTCAAAAATGCCCGATTGCGCCAGATGGTCGGCTAGCTGGTTCCCAAGTTGCAACCGACACACAGTGGATGCTCACAGCTTACGAATACCATCGTCAAACTGATCGACCTTGGCAGTTCCTCCATCCCCTTGACGGTCAATTTCATGGGGTACTCTACGACACGCGATCGCAAAAAGTGCATTTAATCAACGACCGTTACGGGGTTCTCCCTCTACACTGGACTATTTGGCAAAATATGCTGGTTTGGGTATCAGAAATCAAAGCTCTATTGGCTCTACCAGGCTACCAGCCCAAGCTCGATCGCGAAACAATCGAAGACTTTCTGGGAATTCGCTATCCGCTCGGCGATCGCAGTTGGTTTAAAGGAGTCGAACGGCTACCCGCAGCTAGTGTTTTGACTTGGGATGAAGAGCGAGCAACGTTGCAAAGTCACCGTTACTGGACTTGGGACGATATACCCCGTTTAGATGCTCTTCCCGACCGTCGCGACATTGTGGAGGAGTTCGGACGATTGTTTGTAGCCGCTGTTGAGCGTCGTTGTCATCCAGGGGACCGATTGGGTATTCCTCTAAGTGGGGGGCTTGACTCCCGCGCACTCTTAGCTGCTGTTCCCAGCACAGTCAATTCACCCGTAACCGTCACTTATGGTCAACCAAACTGCGATGATGTGTTAATTGCTCAGCAAGTAGCCCGAAAAGCTCATGTCCCATTCAATTGGCTGGAAATGAACGCATTAAATTGGCTGTCTCCACGCATTCCTTTACTATGGCAAATGGATGCACCAGCTAGTATTATCCATCTTCAATTTAGCTCCATTGTATCTTGGATTGGTGAGCATCGGCTTTTTGATGTTGCGTTACATGGTGAATGGGCAGACCGCTTTGATGGTAATCAATTTTTTGCGGCTGATGATTTCGACCGATTTCTACATCGTCAACTGGGTTTGGATCGGTTCGCACGCTCGGATAGACACCATCAAGCAGTTCGCGATCGCGCTCATGCCTATTTTCAAAGTTTGGGGTCTTCTTCCTATCAATTGGCTATGGATAGTCGGTGTCGGTCTTTTATTTCTAAAGATTGGCGACTCGCTACGATAGAAGGGATTAATCTTCGGATTCCCTGCATGGATAATCAAATCCAAGAATTTTGGTACGCGCTCAACGGTACGAAAGAGGATTTGAGCGGGCTGTATCATCTCATGTTGCTCGACCGTTTCCCCAAACTTTTTAACCGCTTACCCTGGCAAAAAACTGGGGTACCTCTAAATGAATCAGTCGTACCTTTCGGATTATATGGTAAGTTAACAACTTTACGCCGAAAAACCTGGAAAAAACTTTTCCGTAAATTAAACCAGCCCCATAAATCTCCAAAATCCCTCCATGAATTTGCGGATAATAATACTTGGCTGCGGCAAGAACCAGCTAAGTCATACATTACACAGTTGTTAAATGCACCGGATGCCCTTTATCCAGAATTTTGCGATCGCGAAGTAACCCGGACTGATTGGCAAAATCACCTGAACGGGCAAGATTTATCTGACCGCATTGGTACGGTGTTTACTTTAGAACTGTGGATGCAGCAACTGTTTAACGGTCGGTACCGTCACGGAATTAATCACTAAAAGCTGCTCATTCCCACAATAATATCAAGTCCGGTTAATTGCTTACTAAGTAGCCATCATGTACTGCGTACACCAGTACCAATGAAAATGTATTTTCAAGTCAGGTCGATACAAAAAAATAGCGCTATGTAAAGAAATGTAAATCAATCTTAAACCCAATACAGTTCAGTTAAGAAAATTAATTAATATTGCGATCGAACAGACTGACTTTTCTGGAGGGGGCTTGGGGGAGAAGCCCCCAATTCTTGGTTTTCCCACAAAATGAAATATAGATCGATTGATCAATCAAATGGCAACCTTAACTGAACCGTATTGATCTTAAACCCTCTTACCTCTTGCCTTGTCTCAATGATAATTTTCCGTGCTGACCTACTTGTATGACTCAACGCATTTATCCAAAAGCCATTACCGATTACCAATTACCCATTACCAGCCCTCACAGAGAGTAGGAGTGTTTAACCGGACATGATATAACTGGATGATTAGTTATTGTTCCCTACATCACAAGTATTTAAGCGGACATCACATAATTTATTACCTACTCCCTTCACTGCATAACTACCCGATATTTTTACCTATTACTCTTTAAGAGATATAGTCAATTTGTACAAATACAAAAAATACCGCAAATGTCAAATATCAACGGTACGATCATGCAGTATTTCCATTGGTATATTCCCAATGATGGAACGCTGTGGGATAAGCTAGATACGACAGCGAAAGAGTTAAGTCAGGCGGGTTTTACCGCTATGTGGCTTCCACCTGCGTATAAAGGGATGAATGGTACTTACGATGTCGGATACGCTGTTTATGATATGTATGATTTGGGTGAATTTGAACAGAAAGGTTCTGTTCGTACTAAATATGGCGATCGCCAACAATATTTAAATGCAGTCAAATCTCTACAAAGTTCGGGAATTCAGGTTTATGCGGATACGGTATTGAATCACCGTATTGGTGGTGATGATACGGAAATAGTCAAAGCAACACCTTTTTCTCAGGGAGATAGATTAAATCCTAAAGGTGGGATGAAGGATATTAAGTGTTATACCCATTACAAGTTTCCCGGTAGAAAGGGTAAGTATTCTCACTTTGAATGGCATTGGTGGGATTTTGATGCGGTTGATTACGATGAATACACTCAAGATTCCAGCAGTATATATCTACTCGAAGGTAAAGTATTTGACGATTATGTTGCGTTGGAAAACGGTAATTTCTCTTATTTGATGGGATGCGATTGCGATTTCCAAAATAAGGAAGTACAAGACGAAGCTATAAATTGGGGTAAGTGGTATCTTGATACCACTGGTGTTGATGGCTTCCGTTTAGACGCTATTAAACATATTTCATCGTGGTTTTTCCCGATATGGATCTCGGAAATGGAACGTCACGCTGACAAAGATTTATTTGTGGTGGGTGAATATTGGCATAACGATATCAGTACTTTGCACTGGTACATTGATGCGGTGCAGAGTAAAATGTCGGTTTTTGATGTACCGCTCCATTATAATTTTCACTATGCGAGTAAATCCGGTGAAAGCTACGATATGCGCCGGATTTTAGATAATACATTGATGCAACAGCGTCCCACCCATGCGGTCACTTTTGTCGAAAATCACGACTCACAGCCTTTGCAGGCTTTAGAATCACCTGTAGAACCTTGGTTTAAACCTTTGGCATATGCATTGATTTTATTGCGTCAAGAAGGTTATCCCTGTGTATTCTATGCGGATTATTACGGTGCAGAATATGAAGACTATGGAAGGGATGGGAATCGCTATCCGATTTATCTAGTTTCTCATCGTTGGTTAATTGATAAATTTCTGTATGCGCGTCAGAATTTTGCCTATGGTTATCAGTATAATTACTTTGACCATTGGGATATTATCGGCTGGACTCGTTTAGGTAATCAAGAACATCCCAAAGCCATGGCAGTAATTATGAGCAACGGTGCCGGGGGAAGTAAATGGATGGAAGTGGGTAAACCCAACACCAAGTTTTATGATTTAACCGAACACGTCCGCGCACCCGTTTATACCAATGAATGGGGTTGGGCTGAATTCCGTTGTAATGGTGGTTCGGTATCCGTGTGGGTGGAAGAATAAGTGGAGTTAGGAGTTGGGAGTTAGGAGTTAGGAGTTAGTTGTTGGTAGTTGGTAGATAGTGGTTGATGAATGCTTGATAACTGTCCACTGTCCACTATCAACTATCAACTGTCCACTATCCCCTCTTGCTTAAAATTTCTGTCCTGCAAAAATTGAACGTACTTCTCCATTCCGACGAATAATTGCTTCTCCATTCGCTACTTCTACTAAAGTCCAACCGCTAGCTCCGATGCTTTCGCCGATTTGGATGCGACGAGTTATGCCGTTAACTTTAAATAATGCGGCAGATTGTTCTCCTAATTCTAATAATCCTTCCAAGATGTGGGAAGAAGCTGAAACTGCTGCTACCTTTTGTTCTTGCTGAACTGGTGCTGGGGAAGTTGCGGTGGTTTTTTTTGGTGGTGCAACTGTTGCAGGTTCTTTGATTTTAGGTAAGTCGGGGACTTGTCGGATATTAACGGGTTGAGTTTTGACCGCTAATGGTTTAATTTCTCTGATAGACGCGAAAGCTGCAATTTTTTCAGGTGGTTTGGTTTTAGCGGCTTTTACGGGTGCGACTGGTTTCGCTTTGCTATCAGATGGCTTTGGTGGGATTCCTTTGGATGCTGTAGTAACTGGTGGTAAAGGTGTTGGAGCTTGCGCTACGGGAGGAGTCTCATCTATGGATGGAGGTGCGTAGCGCATCGGTTGGGGAGCTTGATACACAGGGATGTAGATTCTTTCTACTACTCTAGTAGAACGACTCGGTAATGGTTTAGTGTTGTTGGCAATTGTTGGTGCTGGCAAATTTGAGACTGGTTGATTTGCATAGGCTAGAGTAGCTTGATTTGCTGGTACGGGAGCAGCAGCAATATTATTATTCGCAGATACTTTATCTTGTAAATTTTGTTGTTTTTCGATAATTGCTAGCGCTCCGAGCATATAGTCAACTAAATCTGACTTGATTTGAGCTTGGGTGGGTGCAGACACTTGTGATTCTAATATTTTCTGCTGCAACCCTGGTTCTTGCAAAGCAAATTGCATCGACTTGGAGGTAAGACGATTCAAAAGTCCGCTGTTAATTGCCCAGTTGATTGCGGCGATCGCCAATCCTAAACTTGCTCCTAATGTAAGTAATTGTCGGAGATTACGCCAAATTTTACGATGCGGTTTTTTTGTTGTTCGAGCGGTTTTAGGTATTTTACTCGCCGCAGTGTTGATTTTTGACCCAATTCGCTGTTGTTCATCTGAGCCGATGGGACTGACGATGGTAGGGGGTGGGACTATTTGCGGTAAGTTAGTTTTCTGCAAGCTTAACTGTGGCTGTGCTGGAACGATTCGCGAATTCCTTAAATTACCGCTACTATCGAGAACACAGTCAATATCGGCAAAAAGTTCGTCCATCAAGTCATCAGCATAAGTATCCATCGTCCAAGGTTCGCTGACGATTAACTCTTGAGATGGTTCGGGAAGTACGAAATTCGTGCTAGCTGTTTGAGACATAACAATTATTTCTATTAATTCGTTCGGTAAGGGCTATTGATGAAATTTTTACCTTTGTAAATTTGCCCTTGTAAATGTGAGTAAATCTGAATCTAAAAAGAACTATTTCCTTACTCAGTAGTTACGGAAGAGTTCATCAAGTTTAAGTATCTATTTCAACCTATGCCAGGGAGATGTTGCCGATTTATTGCTTTTTTGTATGTGATTAATCATACTAACCTCCCTGGATACACCATACTACTATACTCGCGCTTCATGAAGATTGTTTTGATGTTAGGGCTACAAGTGCAGTCTGGGAATAGTTTTGACGCAATTCTAAAAATATCAATAAAGCATTTACATCAGCGGGGTTGACTCCACCAATACGTGCTGCTTGACCGATGGTGAGCGGTTTTACCTTGTTTAGTTTTTCCCGCGATTCTTTGGAAAGGGTATCAATGGAGTTGTAATCCAAGTCCCCAGGTAAGGAACGATTTGCTTGACGGACAATTTGGTCGATTTGATTTTGCTGTCTAGCTAAATAGCCGGAATATTTAATATCGATTTCCGCGCCTTCTTTTTCAGCACGCTCTAAATCGGCATTTGCTAGTCCATATTTGATTAACTCAGCGTAATGGAATCCCGGACGACGCAACAAGTCAGCAAGGGTAATTGAACCTTTGATTACTTGGTTAGTGTCAGCGACAATCGCTTTACCTACATCGTCATTTTCCTTAACCCGTGTAGCATACAGCCGTTCTTTCTCGGTGGTAATATTCTCTTGCTTACGGGTAAATAATTCCCAACGGCGATCGTCAATCAAACCAACTTCTCTTCCCAGGGGTGTTAATCTTTGATCGGCATTATCGGAACGCAATAACAAGCGATATTCCGATCTACTAGTTAATACCCGATAAGGTTCTCGCAAATCTTTGGTGCATAAATCATCTATTAACGTGCCGATATAACTCTGCTCGCGGGAGAAAACGATCATTTCCTGATTCCGAACAAACCTTGCCGCATTAATTCCGGCAACAATTCCTTGAGCTGCGGCTTCTTCGTAGCCAGTTGTACCGTTAATTTGTCCTGCACAGAATAAACCGGCGATTTTTTTGGTCATGAGTGTGGGAAAACACTGAGTCGCTGGCAAATAATCATACTCAACTGCATAAGCTGGACGTAACATTACGCAGGTTTCCATACCCGGAAGACTACGCAACATACGTAGTTGCAAATTTTCAGGCAGACCTGTGGAAAACCCTTGGATATAAAGTTCGGGAATATCTCTGCCTTCGGGTTCAATGAAGATTTGATGACTTTCTTTATCGGCAAACCGGACAATCTTATCTTCAATACTCGGACAATAACGGGGTCCTTTTGCATCCACCCAACCACCGTAAACGGGAGAAAGATTGAGATTATCTCGAATCAATTGATGAGTTTCCGTTGTGGTGCGGGTAATATAGCAAGGTAACTGTTCCTTTTTCACCCATACTTCCGGGTCAAAACTAAACCAGCGAACGTCCTCATCTCCCGGTTGCAAAATCATTTTGCTATAATCAACCGTGCGCTTATCTACTCGTGCGGGAGTGCCAGTTTTGAGACGACCTGTTTCAAATCCCAGACGTTGTAGAGTTTGAGTCAAACCCTCAGCAGCAAATTCTCCAGCGCGTCCGGCTGCCATTGACTTATTGCCAACCCAAATTCTTCCTCCCAAAAAAGTACCCGTGGTCAGGATAACGGCTTTACATTCAAACGCGACACCAAAATAAGTTTCAACGCCGATAACTTCATCGTTAGCGCCCAAAACTAAATCTGTTACCATTGCTTCACGAACGCTGAGATTTTCTTGATTCTCAACAATTCTTTTCATCACTACTGCATATTCACGCTTGTCAGTTTGAGCGCGTAATGCCCATACGGCAGGTCCTCGTGAAGAATTGAGAATCCGTTTTTGCACGTAAGTACG
The DNA here is from genome assembly GCA_035285725.1 of Nostocales cyanobacterium 94392. GTDB lineage: Bacteria > Cyanobacteriota > Cyanobacteriia > Cyanobacteriales > Nostocaceae > Rivularia. The sequence continues at coordinate 26,738 of JAYKJL010000054.1, forward strand.
GTCTGCCATTTTGCCAATTTCGCCGCCGAGTGCATCAACTTCGTGGGTTAACTGAGACTTTGCCGGACCTCCGACAGCAGGATTGCAGGGTTGCCAAGCAATTTTATCCAAGTTGAGTGTTAATAGTAGGGTACGACAGCCCAGTCGTGCAGTAGCTAAAGCCGCTTCACAACCAGAGTGACCTGCACCGACAACTATGACATCAAAAGAGTCTTGGAACTCAACACAATTGTGCATGGTCATACCTAGAGTTCAGCATGATTTGGGGTTAATCTAATTTTAACCGATACTGTGTTTTTCTGATTGTACCTTGCCGATAAAATAGTCAGCAAAACCACTGTTATTTTTTCAGAGAAAGAAAATTATGATTGCTATTAAGGAGTTGAGTATGAAATATTTTTTTGAATTTTTCAAGCAAAATTGAATATGAGATTTTAATGTATTTTTTTTAACTTTAATCTCCATTTTTACTGTTTTCAAGTATCAAGTTTTACTTTAAAAATAGATGAAAACAATTTTTAGAAATATCGCCTTTTTTATTATTGGGATATACATAGTTGTGACTTTTGTTGCTAGCGATAGAATCGCTCATAGCAAACCAAGTAGCGATATAGAACAAGTAGAAAAATGCTTGGTTGATAGACTTTTGAATCAGAAATGTACCGTTACCCCAACACCTAAAATATCGCCAATTCCAGAGTATAAGCCTATACCTATTCAGGGTTTGACTGATAAAGAACGGTTTATTGCAGCACTAATGAATCATTTACGTAATATTCCTGCATTTGAGAGTTACGAATATATTTTATTACGTGCTTATGGTGCGCCATTTGTCAATTTAGAATCAACAATTAAACTACCAGAAAAAGTAGTATTTGCAAATCATCAAGAAACTGAAAAATTTCAAGCTACTCTGAAAAAGGGAAAAGTCACAGGTACAAACAATTGCTATTTACAATCTGCTGCTGCTACTGCTTTAAATAAAGCCTGGAATCAAGCAAATTTTCGGCTAAAATCTGGAAATGCAAAAAGTGATTGTACTCGTGATTTTGCAACAACTGCAAAGTTTTGGAAAAAATATACTAACTCTAGAACATTAGATTTAGTTAAACAAGGAAAAGAAACCAGAATTTTGGGTATAGTAGCACCACCTGGTGCTTCACAACATTTATGGGGATTAGCAATTGATTTAAGAGTAACTAATCAAAAGCAAATACAAGCTTTAAATCAAAACGGTTGGTATCGTACCGTAGAATATGACGTACCTCATTGGACTTATGTCGGCTATCCACTAGAAAAATTACCATCATTAGGTTTTAAAAAGAAAGTTATCGGAGGAATTACTTATTGGTTAACACCGTTATGAGTTAGGAGTTATTAGTTTAAATTTCCCCCCATCCCCTTGTCCCCCCATCGCCCCATCCCCTGTTAGATGGGATTATTTTTTGGGAAAACTAAATTTATAATTGCATTATAAGGGTTGCAGCAATGCATGATGATTTAATACGTCATTTTTTAAAGGCTATTAGCCAAAATCAAGATATATATCCGCTTTTAGTAGAGCATTTAGACAAGCTTGATAATAGTTTTTCTGTAGAATTGCGAGAGTTTGCAAGACAACAATTTCTTAAACAACCAACTAGAGCTGTTGATTTAGCTAGAATTATTGTTAAATTCAGCAACTTCATGCAAAACTTTGAACAAGGAAACCCCGCAAATAATTTAGAGATTGCGATCGCGGGTTATGAATCAGCGCTCACGGTTATCACTCATGAGATTTTTCCACAAGGTTGGACTAGTATTCAACAAACTTTAGTTAATGCTTATCAGAAACGTCAAGATATTTTATCTCAAACAATTAGTGAATTAAAAGAAAATGCTGTTCAAACTCAGGCTAAAATAACCGATTTAACAGAACAGTTTCAACAAGAAAAGCAGCAATCTTGTGAATTAAAAACACAATTTTTAAAAGTAATTGATTCTCACGAATATTCTGCATCAACAATTGATTTACAACCTATAGTTACGGCAATCAAAGAGACAAAATCACCCGTTCAACAGTTCAATACAGTAATCCTTTACGATATAGAAAATTTGACATTGGGTAAAAGCGATCCTCAATTCAATTTTTCTTTAAGAGATATTATCGAAAACATCAAAAAATACAATTTAGTAAATCAAATTGCCGGACAATATGCTTACGCTGATTGGAGTGACAGTAGATTAAAAGAAATCAAAAATGATATCCAAAAACTTGGTATTGAACCGATGCAGATTTTTGGCTTTAATAATCATAAAAATGCTGCGGATATTCAATTAGTCATTGATGCAATTGAACTAATTCACCGCAAACCCTCCTTAGAAGTTTTTGCAATTGTATCGGGTGATGGGGGATTTTCTTGTTTAGCCAAAAAGCTACATGAATACGGAAAAAGAGTCATTGGATGCGGTTATGAAAATCATATTAATAGTGTCTTTACTGCTGTTTGTGATTACTTTGTGAGATTACCTGAACCAGTACAACATCAAAGAAAAATAAGTAATTTGATAACTACAGTTGAAGAACCGAAACGAAGGAATAATAGTTAATTATGGTAGAAATAAATAGGACTTAGCAAAAAGGCACATTTTTCTTGTAGGGGAGGCAAAACGCGGTGTAGATTTTCTTCCCGCGTTATTGCCGTTGTGTGATGCCTTTATAGTTAATTTGAACGTAACAATAAGGTTTGTCGCGTCACGCACCATCAAACTGTCATTATTATTACTTCGCAACTTTGACAATAAAATTTACTTCCCCATAGCTCGCAATAATAGTTACAATAAACGCGATCGCACTTAAATAGCTTGATTGGAGTTAAGGGAAAGTGGGCTTATTTGAAGATTTGAGCAAATTTTTGGAAAGTCGTTTAGAAGAATTCCTGCGAAATAATCCGCATTTGGAATTAGAAGCACTATTAGAACAGTTACGGGAACAGGAAGAAGACACTTTAAAATTAATTGCAGATTTGCAGTTACAAGAAAAGCGTATACAAGACGAGATATTGTCCACAGCGCAAGAAATCCAAAGATGGCACATTCGTGTACAAAAAGCCAAAAACGGTGGTAGACAGGATTTAGCAGCCAAAGCAGAAGAAAGAGAAGCGGCTTTATTGCGACAAGGAAACCAGCTTTGGGGACAAATGCAAGGTGTAAAAGAACGCATTACCCAAGCCAAAGAATTATATCGAAAAATTCAACAACGACGACAGGAAGTACAAACCAAAGCCACAGAAGCCCAAGCAGCACGTACCAAAGCCCAAGCACAACAACGTATCGAAACGGACGCTGGCTGGTGGAATGCAAGCAGCACCTATCCGGGTTCTAATACTTATGACGATTTAGAAGAGAAATTCCGTCGTTGGGAAACCGAAGCCGAATTAGATGACATGAAACGCAATATGGGAAAATAAGTTGACAGTTGACAGTTGACCTTTAACCTTTGACCTTTAACCTTTAACCTTTGACCTTTAACCTTTAACCTTTAACCTTTAACCTTTAACCTTTAACCTTTAACCTTTAACCTTTAACCTTTTTTTGGATTAAGTGCAATTCAAACAGCTTGTCTTATTGCTCTGCTGGTATTATCGTCACAGTCTTTATAAAATGTTCCGCATAACATCTTGAAGAATGGAACGAAGTATTTTTTTAAACCTTTTATTAAGCTTGCAATTATTGTTAGTAGGCTATATTCCCGCTGTTGTTGTGGGTATTTTATTTGGGTATTTGATTGGTATCAATAGGTTTATTTATCAAACGTGTAAATGGATACTTCAAGTACCTAATACTATTGTTTCTATAGCTTTACTTCCAATTGCCTTAATCTTTTTTAAAGAACCGGAAACTGCTGCGATCGCAATTGTTTTTTTTAGTGCTATTTGGTCAATTATTCTGAATACCGCCACAGGAACCCGAAACGGACGCAAACAAGGTAGAAATTTTAAAATTGTAATTAATCATATATTTGAAGGTTTAAGATTCGCGGTTTGGATTGCTTGGTTTACTGCGATCGCGATAGAAATGTTGATTCTTGATCGAGGACTTGGTTTTATTATTTGGAATGCTTATAAAGAAAGTAAAGTTAATAACATAATTGAAGGTATAATCTGTATTGGAACTATCGGATTAGTATTAGACCAACTTTTAGATTTGACGGGTAATATTCTTTCTCAGCTTGTTTCTGAAGGACAAAAGAAAGAAGGTTAAAAAGGTTAAAGTTTAAAGGTTAAAGGTTAAAGGTTAAATCTTATAATTAATAACTCATAACCCCTAATTCGCACTCCAAAATTTAAAATTCAAAAGTTAAAACTTTTCTTTCTTTGCAATTTAAACAAGGTTTTTTTGTTTATAAATGTTTTGACTATACTTTAATTATTTAATGCTATTACGTCACAATAAATAAGTGTTAATAGTAGTTATTCAATTTCACACAAAATACGGATAAGCTTGTCGGGGACGAAGTTATAATTCAACTGGTGGATGGAGAAATGAGAATTTTTACACTGGAACAAGCCGTTAAACGAGCGCAAGAAATAGTACGTGGGTATATTCCCGAAGGGCGATCGCTTAGTGAGGAGTTACTGAAAGAACGTCGTCAGGAAAATTTAAGTGAGTAATTATGTTTTGGATGCTTCTGCTATCTTGACACTGTTAAATAATGAACCTGGTAGCGAGATAGTTATAAATGTCCTTACTGAAACTGTCATTAGTAGTGTCAATTTGAGTGAAGTCATAGCAAAACTTGCTGATAATGGTATGTCAGAGATCGAAGTCAGAGAAGTTATCAGCGCTCTGGGGTTAGAAGTTGTTCCGTTTTATATAGCAAATCCCTATGAAAATAAGCTGTAAAACCTTAATTATTTGTGGTGAAATAAGTCAGGTTTTTATTATTTTTATGAGCGTGTTATGGATATTTATATGGTGAAAAACCAACTTCTGTGATTATTGTCAAACTCAGATATATTTAATTTAAATCTTACTTTATTTTAAATTTAAAAACCTTTTTTTGTTTGTAAATGTTTTGGCTATACTTTAATTACTAAATGCTATTACGTCACAATAGATTAGCCTTAATAGTAAAACCCAATGCTGAATAATTCTATTTTTCGAGAAATTGTAGGCACTTTCGTCCCATTATTTGCTATTGCTAATCCGATTGGTGCGATACCAGTTTTTCTCAGTTTATTGCAACCTCCAGAGAAACCAATTAAACCAGAAAAACCATCAGAACCTCAAGAACCAAAAGAGCCACAAGAAGAAAGAGATGAAGAAGATTATCAGCGAAAAGTGGAAGAATACCGTGTTCAATTAGATAAACATAATCAGGAGACAGAAAAATACTTCAATGAATTAGTAGAGAAATATCATCTCGAATATAAAAAGTATCGTCAGAAATATAAAGAATACAAACAATATAGTAATCAACAAGCTCAACAGACAGCTATCTTTGTATTTATAGTTTTAGCAGCTTTTTTATTTGCAGGTAAAGCAATTCTGGAATATTTTGGGATTTCTTTGGGAGTGTTACGAATTGCTGGAGGTATTATTGTTGCTAAAATTGGGTGGGAATTGGTAGTTAGAGATAAATTATTAACCACATTAACTGATTCAGAAAAAATAGCTGCACAGAATAAAGATAATATTTCTTTTACACCAATGGCTATTCCTATGATTAGTGGTCCCGGAGCTATTAGTGTAGTAATTAGCTTAACAGAAAACTTAAATGAACAGACGGGTTATTTAAGTTCTTTTATTGCTATTACTATTCTGAGCTTATTAGTCTGGTTGTTTTTAAGGTCGAGTGAATATATACTTAAACTAATTGGAGACGATGGCATGGGTGCGATGAAACGAGTTTTTGGTTTTTTTGTGTTGGCAATTGCAGTACAATTGATTGCCAATGGTATACTTGGGGTTCTTCAAAATTATGTACCGAAACTGTATGAACTGTTGAATTAACCTGAAATTTTATTTTTAATTAAAATTAAAATAATAACAAGAGTGGACAATGCCCACTCTTTTTTATGATTTAATTGTTTTTGTATTTTAACTAGTACAGCGGGCGCGTAAATAAAGCAACGATTGCCAACGGTTAAAATCCTTATCCTATAAGACTTTTTAATTCCGCGCAGCGGTACTAGTGGTTTATGCCATTAACGTGGTGAAATACTATATTACCAGTTTTTAAAAACCATGTCCCAATAAAATGAATTTTGGAAAATAATTCAAGGCATCCTCTAACCTTGTTTTCACCATTTGAAGCATGTATTTATTTGTTCTCATAGCCGATAAATTTATCAGAGGTTTGGGTTACAATGCTTTTACTATCCGTTTAAGTGCTGTGTGGATATATCAACTGTTATACATTATTCCTTTATTTTTAAACTGTAGAAGACAAAAAACTTTTGCTTTGATGAACAGGAATAATTATTGGTGCGGTAATTATTGCTTTAATTGCTCAATTGTGTTTTGTTCAATTTATCTCTTTCCTAATTGCACCTAATTAAATAGTTTTTTTATTCCCCATTTCCTACTCCCTACTCCCTAATCCCTACTCCCGAATCTCCGATTCTTCAATTTCTTCTACAAATTCACGACTGTTAAAAGATGTAGATACTTCAGGTTGGGAAGCAACATCCAACTGTTGCTGTGTAAATGTTTCATTAGGTAATTGACCTAAATAACTACCAAAAAGTTTTTCATAATTGGAAGCAACGGCTAAAAAGGCTCCACCTAAAATATAGATTGGTAAAGGTAGAGAAAATTGCTGTATCCAATCAAATAGCTGTGCTAAAGCAAACAAGACTACAAAGCAAATAAACCAAATTCTCATGTTTAAATCCATAAAATAATAAGTAAGCAAAGCTGCAATAGTTATTGGTTGCATGATACTTGATCAATAGCAATTACAACAATGGGGAACGATACGATGGGACAAAAATTAATTTTGGATTTATTGCCACAATAGTAAAATATTCATGGAAAAGTGGCAATAGAGGATGCTAATAGTCGAACAAAGAATCCTCAACAGATAATTTGCCAACATTTATGACAATTCTGGGTTGTAATTTGGGAATCATGTAATTACCAGACATCTCATATTTAAATGTAAACCCTCCCAGACGAATGACTTATCCTTCCTCAAAGCATTCCATTTCCCAACCGGATACCCAGAAGCATAAAAAAGCTTCTAGGGTTGTGTCAGGATGGCTTTTTAACAAAGCATCCAGGATAAGTAATCATCTGACTCTGCAAAAAAAGATTTGTCTGGGATATATTATTGCAGTTGGGATGACATTAGGGGGTACTGCTTTTGGTTTAGGTATAGGTAATTTCTGGGTTGATCGAACTGAACAACAAAGGAAAGATATTCGTCAAGACTTGAAGTTGTTGAATAACCTCTTAAATACTACTTTAAGTTTGCAACCAATTAGCGAGGTTTCTCCTTATTTACGAAAACCCCAAGAATTTCAAAAAATCAAGTCAAGGGTAATTGATAGAATAAGTAATTTTCAAAATTTGCTAGTTGAAGCGAATACGAACAGTTCAACATCTTTAAATCCGTTACTTAAAAAGTATGATGATAATTTACAAAAATTTGCTCAAGATTACGAAACAACTTTAAAAGAGATTGACTTAAATAAATTAAACGTGCGGGAAGTGGAAGAAAAACTCGCAAATTTAGCTACAACTAATTCACGTATTAAAACTTTAGAATTTATAGATGAATTACAAGTGTTAGCTAAATTCATAGCAACCCAAGAAGAAAAAGCAGAAAATGATTTGAGTCAAGCGCAAATTCTGCGATTGGCAATTGTAACTCTAAGTTTGATTTTTTCTTTAACAATTACTTTTATTCTCGCTATTTATATTAGTCGGATGATTACTAAACCTATTTTAACAATTACGACGATAACTCAAAAAGCTTTAGAAGAATATAATTATGATATAAAAATACCCGTGACAGGGAATGTGGAATTAGGAAAACTAGAAACTTGTTTAAATCAATTTTTTCAGCGCATAACAAATCATATTAAACAACAAGAAGAAGCTCAAATATCGGCTGATGCTGCAAATTATGCAAAAAGCGAATTTATGGCTAACATTAGTCACGAACTTCGTACCCCGTTAAATGGTATTTTAGGTTATACTCAAATCATTCAAAATTCTCCTCATCTTTCAAAACAGGAACAGCGGGGTATCGAGATTATTCACCGTTGTGCTAAACATTTATTAACCTTAATTAATGATATTCTTGATTTTTCTCAGATAGAAGCACACCAAATTAAATTGCATCCTAGTGATTTTCATTTTCCTTCATTTTTACAAGGAATTGTCGAAATATGTCGAATTAAAGCCGAGAATAAAGGTTTAAACTTTATTTATTTAACTCCAGAAAATTTACCATCTGGTATTCATACTGACAAAAGAAGATTGAGGCAAGTATTAATCAATTTGATTAATAATGCGATTAAATTTACAGACAGAGGCTGCGTTACTTTACAAGTAGAAGTATTAGAAATAAAAAAAGAATCTTTCTCTGAAATAGTTAAATTACTTTTTCATATTGAAGATACTGGTGTTGGTATGGAACCGCAACTATTAAATAAAATATTTTTACCTTTCGAGCAGTTAGGTACAACTAAAAATAAATCAGAAGGTACGGGAATGGGTTTAGCTTTGAGCCAAAAAATAGTTGAAATGATGAATAGTACTATTAAAGTCAATAGTCAGGTGGGGATGGGAAGTATGTTTCAATTTGAAATGGAGTTCGCAATTGCTGAAAATTGGACAGAAACAAGCAGTATCACTCGTACTGGAAGAATTATTGGTTATACAGGGGAAAGAAAGCAAATTTTAATTGTAGATGATCGTTGGGAAAATCGTTCTTTATTTATCAATTTATTGTCACCGATTGGATTTGAATTAATCGAAGCAGAGAATGGTCAACATGGTTTAGAAAAAGCAGTAATGTTTCAACCTGACTTAATTATTTCTGATATTAATATGCCCATAATGAATGGATGGCAAATGCTCAAACAAGTTCGTAAACTAGATAAGTTACAAAATACTTTATTCATTCTTTGTTCTGTAAGTACATCCGAAAAAGATAGTCAAAAAGCTATTCAAGCAGGAGCAAACTATTTTTTAAATAAACCAGTTAAATCAAAAGAACTTTATCGTATATTAGCAAAACAATTACAGCTTACATGGCTTTATAGTAATAACGAAATAACAAAAACTATGACTTCAGACTCACGTCCAAAAAATCAAATATTAATTCCACCTACTTCCGAGTTAACAATACTACTTGAATTTGCTAAACAAGGTAAAATCAAGGGTATAAAACATGAATTAGAGCGAATTTCACAACTAGATAAACAATATCAAGATTTTGTTGATGAATTAGATTCATTTGTCAAATCTTTTAACATTAATAAAATTCGCGAGTTTCTTCAAGAGAATATCAAATTATAATTTTATATACTTTTTAAAATTACAATATATTAATTAATATGTTAAATAATCATTTTACTAATAATATGAACTTATCCTACGAAGAATCTGACTTTCATAAAAAATTGGAAACAATTTTGGTCATTGACGACAGTCCAACCAACCTAGAAATTTTACACGATGTCTTGGGAGGTGCTGGTTTTGAAGTTTTAGTAGAAATGGATGGTATTAGCGGAATTGAACAAGTTGAAAGCAATCCTCCTGATTTGATATTATTAGATGTGATGATGCCAAAAATGGACGGATTTGAAACCTGTCGTAGATTGCAAGCAAATCCATCAACAAAACATATTCCGATTATTTTTATCACTGCATTAACAGAAGCAGAAGAAAAAGTAAAAGGCTTGCAATTAGGTGCGGTTGATTATATTACTAAACCATTTGAACAAAATGAAGTTTTAGCCCGGATTAATTTGCATTTAAAATTATGTAAATTAAACCTAGAATTAGACAAGCAAAAACAAGAATTAGAAATACGAGTTCAAGAACGAACTTGTGAATTATCTCAAGCTTTAGAAGAATTAAAACAAACTCAATTACAGTTAGTCCAAACTGAGAAAATATCCTCTTTAGGGCAATTAGTTGCTGGTGTTGCTCATGAAGTTAATAATCCTATCGGTTTCATTTCTACTAATTTGCATTACGCTAATCAATACATTGAAGATTTACTAAGATTAGTACAGCTTTTTCAAAAAAGTTGCTCAAATCCAGGTATAGAAGTTGAAGAACAAATAGAAATCATGGATTTACAGCATATCCAAAAAGATTTACCCAAGCTAATGTCTTCGATGAAGTTGGGGACAGATACTATTAAAGGAATTATGCAGTCTTTACGAAACTTTTCCCGTACTGATGGAGAAAACAAAAAGTTTGTTGATATTCATGAAGGATTAGAAGCAACTTTGATGATTTTACAGCATCGTCTTAAAGCCTATCCTAAACGTCCCCCAATTCAAGTCATAAAGGATTATAGTATTTTACCTAAAATACTATGTTATCCAGGACAACTCAATCAAGTATTTATGAATTTGCTAGCAAATGCAATTGATGTTTTAGAAGAATCAATGATTGATTGTCAAAATTTGAGTAGCGATAATATGATTATTAATCCTCAAATTCACATTGCAACTACTATAGATAAACATCAAGTTACAATCAAAATTGCTGATAATGGTAAAGGAATGTCAGAATCAATCAGAAGCGATATTTTTCAAGCTTTTTTTACTACTAAACCAGAAGGAAAAGGTACTGGGTTAGGACTTTCAATTAGTTACCAAATTATTACTGAAAATCACGGTGGAAATTTACAGTGTATTTCTGCTCCAGGAAAAGGTACTGAGTTTTTAATTCAAATTCCTTGTTAATTATCTCTAATTAACCTAAACTAGAATTATTTATATTTAATCAATTTTAGTTAAACGACCTGATTTAAATTTTTTTAAAATACAGTAAATTTATGGTTATATCTGTACATAGTATGTTATTTTGCTACAAATTTCAAAATGCTAATTATTGTATATATATATAATTTTAGCTATAATTGGATTTCTGATTACTAATTAATATTATTTCTTGTCCCTATTCCCTATTCCCTATTCCCTATTCCCTATTCCCTATTACAGACTTATTTTTCCAACTCTTGAACTAAGCATCTTAAAATCATATACTTAATTTCTGATACTTTCGTAATATCTGACGCATCTGCATAATGACCATTTCAGAACAACCCAGCAAAATCAATTCTACTGAATGGATAACCGACAGCAATGGAAAATTTGCAATATCCATTCGTATCAAAGGGGAAAGGCTTTTCCACGAAGTATCACCTTTTCAAACTGTAGAAGTATTTGATACTCAAGATAGAGGTAAAATGCTGACTATTGACCGTATGGTGATGTGTACCGAAGCGGATGAAGCAGCTTATCATGAAATGATTGCTCATATCCCAATGTTGACTCATCCCGGTGTCAAAGATGTATTGGTAATTGGTGCTGGTGATGGGGGTACAATTCGCGAATTGGTTCGTCATCCAGGCATTGAGCTAATTACAATGGTAGAAATCGATGAAGCGGTAGTACGTGCTTCTAAACAATTTTTACCAACTATTTCTTCGGCTTTAGAACATCCCAAGTTGAATTTACTCATCGATGACGGGATTAAATTTGTTGAAAATGCCGCTGATAATTCTTATGACTTGATCATAATTGATTCTTCTGACCCCGTAGGTCCATCGGAAGGATTATTTACTAAATCGTTTTATGAAGATGTCTATCGTATTCTTCGTGCTGGTGGAGTGGTAACGGTACAAAGTGAATCCCCAATTTTTCATCAAAAGGCTTTTGTTGATTTAAATCAATGTCTCAAACAAGTTTTTGGGGTTGATTCGGTTCATTGTTATTTAGTGTTTATTCCCATGTATCCTACGGGAATGTGGAGCTTGACTTATTGTTCTAAACAAGGAGTCCATCCAATTGAGAATTTAGATTACGAGAAAGCAATTCAATTTGTCAAACAGCATGATTTACGGTATTACAATCCAAATGTTCATAAAGCTGCATTTGCTTTACCTGAATTTATTCGCAAGATGATTGAAGCTTAATTTAATATTAATGAAAGTAGATGGTTGTAGCGCAACACAACATTTATACTTTGAATTAATACGAAATATCAAAATGTTGGGTTACGACGCAAATCAATATTATTAGTAATAATTAAATATTTTTGTGCGTCTAACCCAACCTACTAGTACAGCATGGCGTAAATATCTATACCATTTCAAACCTAAATTTTAGTCCTCTTAAGAGGACTTAGACTATTAGGCAGGGACTTATAGTCTAAGAGCGGGTTAGATATTTACGATAGTATATTTATTTACGCCGAATGGTACTAGCTGATTGTTGAATATTGATTAGAGCTTTTCATAAGCTGCTAAAATAATCTTTTCTGTTTCTTCCCAACCGATACAAGCATCAGTTACCGAAACTCCATGTTTTAACTCTGCTAAATTAGTCGGAATTTTTTGATTCCCTTCATTTAGATTAGATTCTAACATCATCCCCAAGATAGATGTGTTACCTTCCACTATTTGCACTACCACATCTTCTAAAACTTTTGCTTGCAACTTATAGTCTTTATTAGAATTACCGTGACTGCAATCAACTACAATTCTCGGAGGTAAATCTGCTTTTTTCAACTGCTCTTCTGTTGCTTTGACATTTTCGCGATCGCAATTGGGTTTACCACCACCACCACGTAAAATGATATGACCGTAATCATTACCCTTAGTTTGAACAATACTGACCTGTCCTTGTTGATTTAACCCCAGGAAATGATGGCTAGTTTTTGCTGAATGCAAAGCATTTAAAGCCACTTTGATATTACCATCAGTACCGTTTTTAAAACCCACTGGCATGGAAAGCCCGCTGGACATTTCACGGTGAGTTTGTGACTCGGTAGTACGTGCACCAATGGCAGACCAGGCGATTAATTCGCCGATATATTGAGGTATAATCGGGTCGAGAGCTTCTGTACCTGCGGCTAATCCTAATGCGTTAATTTTTAACAGTAGTTCCCGCGCTATTAAGATACCTTTTTCGATCTGGAAAGAATCATCCATATCCGGGTCATTAATTAAACCTTTCCATCCTACTGTGGTTCTAGGTTTCTCAAAATAAACCCTCATGATTAATAGTAGTTTAGTTTCAACTTGCTCTTGCAATTTTTTCAATTTTTGAGCATATTCCAGGGCTAATTCTGTGTTGTGAATCGAGCAAGGACCGATGACGATAAATTTTCTTCTATCGCGAAAATCTAATATATCTTTTAATTCTTGTCTATATTTTAAAACATTTGCTTCTGCTGATGATGTTAAAGGTAATTTTGATTTAACTTCTTCTGGTGTCAATAAAACGTGATAATTCTCAATGTTAGTGTCAAATAATTTATTACGCATTGGTTACCCTGCCGCGATTCTGCCTTTGCTTTGAATGCTGAATTCATCTATACATTGTATCTGAAAATTTACACCTTAAAAATCAATTATTTGAACTATTCTTTGCAATTGTATGTACTTTTTGTGTAAAAAACTAAATTTATCAACACAGTCGAATGTAATATTTTTTACTAGATGTCTCATAAGTTTTGCAGTTATCTCATAAAATTTATTAGCTTTGTCAGGGTAGAGAAGTCGGGTTTCTTTTAGAAACCCGACTTCTGAATCTAGGAATAATTATTTATTACAACAAATCTTCAGAAATTATTACTTCTTTAGAAAGATATTTAAACCAAGTAAAATACAAAGCAATCGAAAGCACAATCAATAATGCTAACAAAATACCAAAACTATCCCAACGCTTCATCATAAAGGTAATTCCGATCATGAATAAAGTCAATTGCCAGGGAATCGCAATAAATGTAGAAAGAATATCTCGACGATTTTCGTTTTTAATTTTCTGTTGAATATTCGCTGGCAGATTTTTACGCACAACTCCCCAAAACCCAAATGGTCTGGTAACTTTATAGAAATTATCTATTACTTGTAAATCCGTTGGTTCAGTAAAAAATGTACCAATTATGCAACCAATAAATGATGAAATACTAGGAATGAGAAACAAAGCATATTCTTGATATTGGGGTTGATTTAAACTTGGAATAATCAAGGCTTTACTTAATATAGCTGCTAACATTCCTGCAACAGTACCAAGGGCAAATCCATAACCGTTAAATCGCCACCAATACCATCTTAATACCAAAGGAATTGATAAACCGGCACCTAATCCCAAAGTCAACCATCCCCAAATTTCATTAATATTTTTGATTTGGTAACTAAAGAGCATTCCTACTACTACAATTACCACAGATGCTAAACGACTTTGGACAATTAACTGTTGGTTAGTAGCTTCGGGTTTGAGATATGCTTGATAGATATCTTTAACCCAGTAAGCAGCGCTAGAATTGATGATAGAGTCAAAAGTAGACATCGCTGCTGCAAGAAAACAAGCTATCAACAATCCTTTCATTCCTACCGGCACGTATTCGGTAATTATGGTAGGTAAAATCAATTCTGGGTCAGATATAACACCTTGAGTTGCACCGTAGTGAATAGCTAACATCGCAAAAGCGGTAACGAGAGGCCAGCGAAAGGAAAGTAAAATAATCCAAAATAGAGAAAGTAAACCAGCTTCGCGATCGCTCTTTGCAGCAAAGTAACGTTGTACCATGTAGCCACCACCACCACCAACACCTGCCATACATTCTTTTACAACATAAAAGAATATTACGCCACCAAATAAGTTAAATATAGAATAGTCTCCCGGTAAGTCTAGAGTTAAGGATGGTGAAATGCTGCTCCAGTCTGCAAAATTCCACTGCTGTGATTCAAAACCATCACCAGCAGGAATAGAAACTGAAAATGTTTCGGGGATAGTTGCAATTTGTAAAGCCAAAGCACAAACGTAAATTATCGCTACAAAAATCAAAATGCCTTGAAAAACATCAGTCCAAACAACACCGTAAAAACCACTAGCTGCGGTGTATACTAAAGCCAAAGCAACCAGCCCGATAGAAGCGAATTCATCGCTAACACCGAGAAATTGACCTAAAAATTTACCACCAGCAACAGTAAAATAGCTCATCGCACCCACAGCAAACATCAGATTTGCGATCGCGCTGATAATCCGCGCTGTATTTCCTTCCCTTCCCTCACCGAAACGCAACCACATCCATTCAGCTAAAGTCATCACCTGAGCGCGTCGGTTCCATTTACCCATAAAAATCATCAAAATCGCCATGATTAACACCACACCACCGCGAATTTCGATAAAAAATCCTCTCGCACCCACGGCGTAGATTAAAGCGCTAATCACCATCGTACCCGCCAAATCAGTATTTGATGCCATTCCCGAAGCACCCAACACCCACCAAGACATACTGCGGTTTCCCAAGAAATATGAGTCAATACCTGAAGAAGCTTTACGTTCCAGATAAAGCCCAAAAATCACTATACCAATTAAGTAAACAGCAATAATTAGATAGTCAACTAGCTGTAGCATGAATTTTTACAATTAGTCCAAGAATAAGTAATATGACGGACGATACAGCAAACATAGATTTACATCAAGTCTGTTATTTGACGGTTTTAATTTTTGTGAGTTTCAATATAAGTACTTGTGCAAAATAAATTAAACATTTCGTTGGGAGGAGGGAAAAGGGAAGAGGGAAGAGTCAGGGCTTATATAACTCACGAGTAATTATGTAAATAATGCAAGCCTAACTACTTAAAAACCTGAATTCTTCTTCTATTCCCTTTGCGTACCTCCGCGCAAACCTCCGCGTACCTTTGCGTTCAAAAAACAATTAACTCTTCCGTTGGACATTCGTCAAAATACCATGAGTCGGACTAAACAACAAAGATAATACAAATAAACCCGATACAACTAACACAATAGCAGGACCAGAAGGTAAATTATAAAAGTAACTCAAATACATTCCACTGATACTCGAAATAACCCCAATAATTGCCCCTAATATCATCACTTGATGCAAACGCTTAACTAATAAATAAGCAGTTGCACCCGGCGTTATTAATAATGATAAAACTAATATCACACCCACAGCTTTTAAACTAGCGACAATTGTCAAAGAAATAATTACCATCAACCCGAAATTTAGACGATTTACCGGCAAACCAACAGCTTGCGCTCCTAATGGGTCAAAAGTGTAGAATAACAACTCTTTATATAATAAAAATACAACTATCAATACAACAGCCGCAATTACAGCAATATCTCGCATATCGGAAACGGTAACGCCGAGAATATTACCAAAAAGAAAGTGATTTAGATCGATTTTATTATCCTTTTGAATAACTGTAATCAAAGTAATTCCCAAAGCAAAAAAAGCTGAGAATACAATCCCCATTGCTGCATCTTCCTTAATTGGCGATCGCGTTTTGATCCACGTGATCACCATCGTGCTGAGAACCCCCGCAATAAACGCTCCTACAAAAATATTCATCCCCAAAATAAACGCGATCGCCAACCCCGGTAACACCGAATGACTAATTGCATCACCCAATAAAGCCAACCGCTGCACCATCAAATAACTACCTACAACCGCACACAAAAAACCCACTAAAACGGCAACAATTAGCGAGCGTTGCATAAAGCTGTATTGTAACGGTTCAATTAATGCTTCAAACATAATTGGGAATGGGTAATTGGGAATTGGGAATTGGGAATTGGGAATTGGTAATTGGGAACTTGTACTGAGCGAAGTCGAAGTATTGGTAATTGGTAATAGTTAGGAGTAAAAAGTAGTTCGCACTGAGTTAGAGATTATTAATCCTTCTGCCCATTACCCATTACCTATTACCGATTACCCATCAAGCTGCATCTGAAAAATACATTACCTTTCCACCATAAGCTTGATATAAATTCTGCTCTGTCATTACTTGTTTTCTCGAACCCGCAGCGATTATTTGGCGATTCAATAAAATAATATCGTCGAAATGGATAGTTGTTTCACCCAAGTCGTGGTTGACTACTAAAACCGTTTTTCCGGCGGCTGCTAGCTCGTGAAACACTTCAAATAATACTGTTTGAGTTTTTTGGTCAATTCCTGCGAATGGTTCGTCCAAACAAAAAATTTCCGCTTCCTGTGCTAAAGCTCTCGCTAAAAATACCCGCTGCTGCTGTCCCCCAGAAAGTTGTCCGATAGCGCGATCGCGATATTCCCAAATACCGACTCTTTGTAGCGCACTTTTTGCTACCTGACGACTTACACCCGAAAAACTCCGCAACCATCCCGTTTTCTTGACTCTTCCCATCATCACCACATCCCAAACTGTAGCGGGATAAGTCCAATCTATTAGACTACGTTGGGGAACATAAGCCACTTTTTCCAACTGTTCCGTTAGCGGTTTACCTTGATACAAAACCGTGCCGCTGCTGTCAACTAACCCCAACATCGCTTTGATCAAAGTACTTTTACCAGCACCGTTGGGACCGTAAATACCTGTCAAACGTCCTGGTTTAATCGCACAATTCACATCTTCAAGCGCTTCTAATCCCCGATAGCGTACTCCTAAATCAGCGATGTGAATTGTCGCATTATCTAGCATCACTGCATCTTTGAATTGATAAACGCGCTTTTGAGGTTGATTCTCATCTTCCATGGGATTATTTTTACAAACTAACAAAAAATGAAAAGATTATGAGAATAGTGTACTCTAAAAAATGAAAGAAAAATGAAAACCTTTGATACAGATTATGGAAGGGATTACTCAGCCGAAAGGTAGATATTTTTTATATGGGTTATTAGGGATAGTTTTAAGTTTGTCAATCAATGCGTGTAATCAAGTAGGTTCTAATTCCGTAGGGGATGATAAGCTGAATGTAGTTGCAACGAGTACAATCATCGCCGATTTAACCGCAAAAATAGGCGGAGACGAGATAGATTTAACCAGTATTTTACAACCTGGTGCAGACCCCCACGTATATGAGCCAGTTCCCAAAGATACAATAGTTTTAGCACAATCCGAATTAATTTTATACAACGGTTATAATTTAGAACCGGGACTAATTAAATTGATCGAAGCAGCAGGAGTAAAAGCGGAAAAATTAGCAGTAGGGGAAGTTGCAGAACCTTTACAACTAGATAAAGCAGGACAACAAACAGTACCCGATCCTCATGTGTGGGGTGATGTAGAGAATGCAATCAAAATGGCGATCGCGATTCGGGATGCTTTAATTAAATTATCGCCAGAAGATCAAGAAGAATTTACCAAAAATGCAGCAGAATTAATAAATGAATTGCAGCAGTTAGATAATTCCATAACTCAACAGATTGCGGCTATCCCTAAAGAACAGCGAAAATTAGTTACAACCCACGATGCATTTCAATATTATGGACGGGCTTATCATATACCAATTTCCGGAACATTAATAGGTATTAGCACCGAAGAACAGCCAAGCGCTCAAACTGTGAAACAATTAGTAGAAGAAATCAAAAAAACAGGTGTAAAAGCCATATTCGCCGAAACAACAATCAACCCAGCCTTAATTAAAACAGTAGCCCAAGAAGCAAACGTTAAACTAGCACCCCAAAAATTATATTCCGATTCCATCGGCGCACCTGGAAGTGAAGCAGATTCTTATATTAAAATGATGCAATCGAATACCCGGACAATTGTTGAAGCACTGAGTAAAGGTTAAAGGTTAAAGGTTAAAGGTTAAAGGTTAAAGGTTAAAGGTTAAAGGTTAAAGGTTAAAGGTTAAAGGTTAAAGGTTAAAGGTTAAAGGTCAACTATCAACCATCAACTATCAACCATCAACCATCAACCATCAACCATCAACCATCAACTATCAACTATCAACTATCAACCATCAACCATCAACTATCAACCATCAACTATCAACTATCAACTATCAACTATTAACTGAAAATGCGTCCAATTGCTGTAGATTTATTTGCGGGTGCGGGGGGAATGACTCTTGGTTTTGAACAAGCTGGTTTTGATGTGCTTGCTGCTGTAGAATTAGATCCGATACATTGTGCTATCCATAAATTTAATTTTCCTTTTTGGTCTATTTTATGTGCAGGTGTAGAGAATATTTCGGGAGAAGAAATACGAGCGCGTTCTCAAATTAAAAATCAAGAAATTGATGTTGTGTTTGGTGGTTCTCCTTGTCAAGGATTTTCATTCATGGGAAAACGGGCTGTAGATGATCCTAGAAATAATTTAATATTTCATTTTTTCCGATTAATTATAGAATTAAATCCTAAATATTTTGTATTTGAAAATGTACCCGGATTAACTGTAGGGGAGCATCAAAAATTTTTATTAAATGTTATCTCAGAATTTGAAAAAAATGGTTATCAAGTAGAAGGAAATTACCGGGTACTTAACGCTGCAAATTACGGAGTTCCTCAAGATAGAGCCAGATTATTTATTTTAGGATGTCGTCAAGGTTTAAGTTTACCAAAATATCCTGAACCTGTAACTACACCGAAAATATCGAAAAAGTCAAAATATATCATAAATAACCCAGATTTACCCGCAACACCTACAGTGTGGGATGCTATCGGTGATTTACCAGAAGTCGAAAATTACTCAGAACTGATTGATAGAGATTGGATAATTGCTGAGTACGGTAAATCTAGTATTTATAGTAGTAAATTGCGTGGTACTTTACCAATTGAAAATGATTATTCTTATGAACGCTTATTCGATTCTTATTTTCTCACTTGCAGTACTCGTACTAAACATACTTCCGAATCTATTCATCGATTTGAGCAAACCCAACCAGGAAAAACTGAACCAATTAGTCACTTTCATAAATTAGCAAAAAATGGTATTTGCAAAACCTTAAGGGCTGGAACACCTAGAAATCGTGGTGCTTTTACCTCTCCCCGTCCAATTCATCCCATAACACCACGATGTATCACCGTTAGAGAAGCAGCACGATTGCATTCTTACCCCGACTGGTTTCGTTTCCACATTACAAAATGGCATGGATTTCGACAAATCGGAAACTCAGTTCCACCTTTTTTAGCTAAAGCGATCGCAACAGAAATTATTGATGTTTTAAAAATAATTCCAGTGAAACCACAGCAAAAAATACAGTTGGGTGATGATAGTTTACTGCAATTAAATATGCTTCAAGCTGCGGCAAAATTCGGTGTTGCCGAAAATACCATCGAACCAAGAAAAAGAGTAGTTAGGAAGATAGCACAAAAGAACATGGAAATTAAATCTTTAACTCCGAACACGGATTAAATGGATGACACTGATGACACTAATTAATAATTTCGGTGGTACTAACTCCTAACTATCCCGTTGGTTCAGCAAACGCGATAATTGACTTAAAATTGTCGCTCTCAAATCGGTAGATGTATTTTTCAATCTGTATAACTTTAATTTTGCTAAAGCAACCTCAATGATATTGTCTTCTAAAAGATGTTCGAGTAAATCATCAACAATATCTTCATTATTAGCTTTATTGGTAAGGTCAAAAACACCTGTCAGATAATAAACTTGTTCTATTCCTTTCGATTCCAAATATTGTACCAATCGCCATGCATCAAAAGCCTGTGGGTAGTCTACAAATCCGGCATGAATATCAACTATAATATCAGAATTTTCCGATTGAAAATAAACACCAACTCCATGTTTATCAAACATCCATTTTTCCCCTTCTAGTGATAATAAACCTTGACGGGGGCAATTCACTGAAAAAGATTTACTGACATTGGGATATATCTGGCGAAATGCTAAAATTAAATTGTTTTGCAGTTCTACAAACTCTGAGATTATTTGAATAGCTTCAGCATTTTTGATTGACGACTTCATTTACCCTACTCCTAGCCTTGATTTTGCCGATATATAGCCCAGCAGAGCTATTTTCAATCATAAATAGCCCAATAATAGCTAATTACAATCTTATACCCAACATTGGAAAAGTAAAATTTTTCTTCCCGATTGCAAACAAGAAACTGAATTAAAGTTGTTCTTGTTACTAATCAATCTTAACGACTTATCTAATTACCTACTATTCCTCAAGCTGAATACGAATCGATGCAGCTTATGTAATGATAAATCTAAAATCCAAAATCTAAAATCCAAAATTCCTCAGTGTCTAACAATCAGCAAGAAACCCATTTAAACCGCGCTCGTGCTAGTCTCAGACAAGCATTATCTTGGTATGGCAATCTGCGTAAACCAGGATTCGATGCAGAATTAGCAGGTTTAGTCAAGCCCGAAATACAAATTTTAACCGCTAATCTGAATAAACTTGATTACAATGTGATTCGTATCGCTGCTTTTGGATTGGTAAGTCGCGGTAAATCTGCGGTTTTAAATGCCTTGTTGGGACAAAAAATTTTGCAAACTGGACCCCTCAATGGTGTAACTCAATACCCACGTTCTATCCGCTGGAACCCCGGTGGCAAAATAGAGATTGAATTAATTGATACTCCCGGATTAGATGAGATTTCGGGAGAAACAAGAGCGCAGATGGCACGGGAAATTACCCGTCAAGCCGATTTAATTTTGTTTGTTGTCTCCGGTGATATTACCCGCATCGAATATGAAGCCTTGTTAAGTTTGCGACAAGCTCAGAAACCATTGATTTTAGTGTTTAACAAAATAGATTTATATCCTGATACTGATAAAGCCGCAATCTACGCTAATTTACAGCAATTAGGTGGGGGAAGTTCCGCAAAACCCTTAAAGCCCGACGAAATAGTCATGGTTGCAGCAGAACCCGCACCAATAGAAGTCCGGGTAGAATATGCTGATGGTGACTCTTCTTATGAGTGGGAAACACCACCACCGCAAATAGAGGAACTTCAACAAACAATTTTGAAAATCCTTAATCGTGAAGGACGCTCGCTTTTGTCCCTTAATGCTTTAGTACAAGCAAGAGATGCAGAAGAATCCATTGCATATAAAACCATAGAACTGCGAGAAAAACAAGCAGAAGATTTGATTTGGCAGTACACCAAATATAAAGCATTAGCAGTAGGATTAAATCCCATTGCTTTTTTGGATGTTTTTGGCGGAATTGTGGCAGATTTAGCGCTAATTCGCTCTTTATCTCGACTTTACGGTTTACCGATGACGGGTTACGAAGCCGGAAAGTTATTAAAAACAATTTTATTTAGTTCCGGTGGCTTATTATTGGGAGAATTAGGCAGCAGCTTTCTTTTGGGTTTTGGTAAAAGCGCGATCGCCATTAGTAATGTTGAAAATCCTTTGAATATTACCACATTTGCGGGAACTGCCGTCACACAAGCCGGTATCGCTGGTTACGGCTCTTATTCCGTAGGAAAAGCTGCTCAAAGTTATTTAAAAAAAGGCTGTTCTTGGGGAGAATTAGGCGTTAGTCAGGTGATTGAAGAAATATTAAACGAAGTAGAATCTGATACTATTTTATACCGTTTACAGCAGGAATTGGGGATAGGAAAATAAGTCTAAAAACCCATATAATATTAACTTGATAATAGAACCAAAGTAGTTTAAATATGGATGCTGACAAATATCAGGAACAGGTTTTTGAATTTGGGATATATCCGAACAAAGGAAATAATTGGATATATCCATGTATTGGGTTAGCAGGTGAAACTGGCGAAGTTTCGGAACTGATAAAGCGAATTATTCGAGATAAAAATTCTATTGTAGATGAAGAATCACGCCAGAAAATCAAGTTAGAATTAGGTGATGTTGCTTGGTATGTAGCTGTTTTAGCCAAAGAATTAGGATTAAGTTTTAATGAAGTTTTGGCAGCGAATATTCAAAAGTTAGAAAATCGTAGAACAAAGAGTACCTTGAAAGATAATGGCGATCGCCGTTAGTATTGCAAAGTTTTGAAAACATCTCAGTCTTAACCGTTATCTGTCAACGTGAAATCCATCCCCTTTAATCGAGTGGGATGAACTTAAAAATTATCTTCCCATTCCTTCGGTAGACTGATGTTTCTCAAACGAGAATATGCAGCAATAGAGATGGAATAGTGTCTACCTATACAAAATTAAAAGGAGATAAATTATGGGTTTGGGAATTCTCAAAGATGGGAAATGGATATCTCGACGGGAACAAGAAGACTCGGAAGGTAAATTTATTCGTCCGTCAACGACTTTTCGTGACAAAATAACGGCTGATGGTTCGAGTGGATTTAAAGCAGAAGCGGGGCGCTATCATTTGTATATCTCTTGGGCTTGTCCTTGGGCTTGTCGAACTGCAATTATGCGACAATTAAAGGGACTCCAAGATGTTATTGGTTTATCAGTGGTAGCTGCGGAAATTCATCAAAATAGCTGGGAATTCAAGGATGAACCCGGTGCGATTCCTGATACAGTTAATCATACAGATTATTTGTGGCAATTGTATTTAAAAGCTCAATCAGATTATACCGGAAGAGTAACGGTTCCCGTTTTATGGGATAAACAAAAAGGGACAATTGTCAATAATGAATCCCGCGAAATTATGCGGATGTTCGATACTCAATTTGAGGAATTTGCTCAACAAAATACAGATTTTTATCCTGATGATTTGCAAAAAGTGGTTAACGAAACAATAGATGCAATTTACCAACCAATTAATAATGGTGTATATCGAGCCGGATTTGCAACTTCTCAATCTGCTTACGATCAAGCCGTCACGGAATTATTTGATGCACTCGATTATTGGGAAAAAATATTAGGTAAACAACGTTATCTTTGTGGAAATAAAGTTACTGAAGCTGATTGGTGTATGTTTACAACTTTATTTCGCTTCGATGCAGTTTATTACGTACATTTTAAATGCAATATACGCCGTATTGTAGATTATCCTCATTTGTGGAACTATCTTAAAGAACTATATCAAATGCCCGGAGTCAAAGAAACTTGTAATCTTGACCATATTAAGCGGCATTATTACATCAGTCATCCCAACGTTAATCCCCATCAAATTGTTCCAAAAGGACCGATAATTAATTTCGACGAACCGCACAATCGTGAGCAAATTTTTACTGCATAATAACAATGTAGACGTAGCATTGCTACGTCTTCTCAATTGCTGTTATAAAAAACAAAATTAACAGCCATATCTATTCTGTTCTTTTACCAACACTTAGACTTTGATCATTAAATATAAAAATTCACAACTGCTAGTAATAAACAAGTAACAATTTAAAAGCAGTCAACTATAACAGGAATAGCCGCGATTGTCACAATACTCGGATGGTGCGTGACACCAAAAACCGGATTATTCCGTTAAAAATCAATCAAAGTGTCACAGCACCCTACGGACAAAATGTTCCAGTTGCGTAAGTCTTATATAAAATATTCAATTTAACTTTAACAGTTATCAGTCACGCTTATACAAGCGGGTTTAAGTTCCCCACCATACGCCTTGATAACTGTTCACTGATTTAAACTCCCCAGGCAAGATTCGAACTTGCGACCAATCGGTTAACAGCCGACCGCTCTACCACTGAGCTACTGAGGACTACGATTAAACATATTAAAGGTAAAAATAGAATTTGGCAAGTACTTTGACAAACTTTTTTGAAATTTTTTTGATCGCCCTCTGAGCAATACATTTGTACAAACAAATACCGGCTCTAAATCAATCAATCTGTGGTTAGTAGATGCTCAAGTACAATATCCGATATCTATTTGAAACCCATACGTAATTCAGCCAAGCGTTGACGGGATTTGGCATCAATAGAATTAGCTAAAAATCTACCGTTAGGCTTTTTACCAGACTTATACTTTTGTCGCGTCCGACAAACAGTAGTTTCGACTTCGTGACAGAGTTGTTGTGCAGATATCCATTCCGCTCCATACCCTTGTACAGTTAACTGTTGCGCTCGGTCTGAAGTTGCAACCACTATCCGAGATAATAAGCGTTGAGCTAGTTTATGACGCAATGACGCACAGAGTTTCTCTATATAGGTATCTGCCGTTTGCCCAAAATCGGTATATGAAGCTGTAACAAGCTTTGTCACAACTTCTTCATTGCTACAATTTTTTTGAAAATGAGCATCGAAGACTACTTGGGTTTGATAGCCCATAAATGCACTGTAACTAACTAAAGCTTCGAGCAACTCATTGCGTGCAGCTTCTAGTCCGACGTTTTCGCAAGTCTTCTTTAAACAAGACCAAGCGCCGATAATATTGTAGCCGTCTACTAGTAAAACGGCTGGGGAAAATGCAGAGGACATGGTTATAAATCACAGTATTCTAGATTTAACAATTTTCATTCATAACTTCTATAGTACTTGAAATATTATTTGTAACACTATGTTACATTTTTGAAAAATCTCATAATATTACAAAGCCCTTATTAATAAAAGACAAAAAATAAGCGCGATTAAAGTAAACACGCTTATTTTTTGCCGATTTGTAATGGATTTATGACTTAGGATAGAAAACCCAAGGAAAGAAAATATTAATTAATTAAATTACTTCCTCCCTGCAACTGCATTAAAAGTTGTTTAAGACGGGATGGCTCTCCTTGATCAAGTAAAACACCTTTTTCGAGTAGAAATGCACCATCGCAGTAATTCAATTCATCAAGACGATGAGTCACCCAAAGGGCTGTAATACCGCGGGTTTTAACTAAACTACGGACAGCAGCGACCAATTCTAATTGGCTGTCCGGATCAAGTAATGCGGTTGGTTCATCTAATAACAACAATGCACAGCGACGAGCGATCGCACCAGCGATGGCTACCCGTTGTTTTTGTCCTCCACTTAAAGCATAAATAGGACGACGTTGCAGTTCTCGTAAATTAACCGCACTCAGGGCTTCTTCTACTCTTTCTCGAACTTGTTTGTGTGATAATTTTTCTTGTACTAATCCAAAAGCCACATCAGCACCAACAGTAGGCATTACTAATTGATGATCGGGGTTTTGAAAAACAAAACCCAGGGGGTGCAAAACTTTTATTTCTCCACTTTTAGGAGTTAGTAGCCCCGCGATCAGTTTAAGTAAAGTTGATTTCCCACTTCCATTAGTACCCAAAAGCATCCAAAATTCACCATTAGGTACTTCTAAAGAGCAAGATTTGATTACCTGGGTTCCATTCGACCAATCAAAATTTAAATCTCTTACGGAGATACCTACTTGTGCCATTTATCTTCCACCAGTGCTTTACTCTTGAGCCAAAGCGAAGAAACCAGGAGGTTTACCGCTTCCACCCGCTGCACCATCTCTCTGAGTCATTTGTATCCCAGAAATTTCACTGGTACGAATAGCGATTTTTTTCTCTACCTTACCTGAACATTCCAGTTCTACGATTTCTGGGCTACCAGAACGTATTGCAGATAAAACTAGCTGATAAGCAGCTTCGGCATCTTCGGAAGTCTTGCGCTGAACCGATACAGGAAAAGCTGTATTTCTGAGTGCTAAATCGATAGTAAACATTGAACCTTAATTAAATTTAACTGTAGGACTAATTTTAACGTCAGCACCTACATTAACAGCAGATGGTCAAGCAATTTTAGATTTTAGATTTTAGATTTGCGATTGTGGATTGACTTCGACCACAAGGGTGCGGGGCTTGTACCCCAAAAAATCCCAAATTCAAAATTCAAAATCTAAAATTCGCAGGGTCAACTATGAGAATCGTAAATTACAAAATATTAAAAAAAAATTAACAATTAACTACTTGCAATGATTACCTGGTATTGGGTTCTTTGCATAACCCCCGCATTCAGATAGAGTCGCAAAAAAAATTAGTTAAATTGAAAACCTACTGGAAAAATTACCTATTTTTCTTTACAATAAGATTAGAGACAGTAAACAATTGTAAACTAGATTGACAATCTAGTTAGTTTTCTGCATAAGAGCGGCAATCAAATGCCAACCTCAAAATTCAAAAAAAACTGTAATTATAACGATTTGGAGATTCAATCTCATGACTATCGCAGTTGGACGCGCCCCTAGTAGTAGAGGCTGGTTTGACCTAATCGATGACTGGTTAAAGCGAGATAGATTCGTATTTATCGGTTGGTCGGGTTTATTACTCTTCCCCTGTGCCTACA
>JAYKJL010000055.1:0-11763 GCA_035285725.1 Nostocales cyanobacterium 94392
AATGTATATGTACGGCTTTTGGTTAAATAACCCAAATCTAAAGAAAGATTGAAATCTGCCATTGCTTTATTTAAAAATCCCGCATGACGTGCTTCATCCCGCGCCATACAGTTAAAAGCATCCGCTAATATGGGATTACGGTTTTTCAGTCGTCGTGATAACTCTTTGAATAACAAAAACCCGGAAAACTCAGAAGTACAACTTCGTTCCAAGAAATCAATGAAAGCTTCCCGCTTTTCACCGTCAATACTATCCCAAGTTTGTTTAAATTCATCATCACGCACAAAATGATCGCGATTGTAGTCGGCTTTCAACTCGTCTACAATCGCTTTCAACTCAATCTCATGCGCTGAAATATCCATCTGAGCCACAGCGTCAAAGTCTGTGGTGTAAAACCGGGGAGTTAACAGTGTTTCCTGTACGGGAGCTTTTACTCCTTCTTTTAGCAATGGCTGTGGGGTTGGAAGAGACTTAACCATGATAATTATTCAATTTATCCACTTTCAGCAATATATCCATTAATAGTTGCTTTCTTTCTTCTTTTGCACAAATATTTAAATTGATTTACAAAAACAAATATAAGCAGTTAGTTTTTTACTCTCATCTGAGAATTTATATCCCCGACTTCTTCAAGAAGTCGAGGATCTGAACACGGTGACTTCGATACATACAAGTAGGATTGCTATATGTAAATAGCCTTAACTATAACTATTTTTTTACACCTTTGCTGACAGTTCAGTAAGTATAAAGACAGATGTTCTACAAAATCAAATAGAGGTATAATTATATTCATAACTCTGTAGGTTAAGAAAAAATTAACTTAAACTTAACAAAATATTATTTCAGTATAACTATGGATGAATCAGATAAAGCTGACAAAGAAAATTTTCTTTACCCCCGCAGTCGGTATTACGGTGAATTCAATCCTCAGAACTTAGTATTTAATGCCAATTTACAAGAATTCGCTCAAAAAGTAGGCTATATAGTTAATTTACAAACTTCGGGAAAAATCACTTGCGAAGATGCATATACACAAATTAAGGGATTATGGAAAAATTTGAAACACACTAAGAAAGAATTGGGAATCAACGAAGAACCTCCAACAGAAAGCTGAAGAAACGCGTAATCGCGTTTCTTACTGGAATTATCATGCAATTAAAACCCTAATGCTCGGCTAATAACTCAAATTCCTTTGGATTTAAAGACACCATCACGTCTTCCGAATCGATGCGGATAATCCAGCGTTTACTCACCTGTTCATCTGAGAATACTTCTCTTGCGTAGATAAAACCAGTTTTTCCTGCGATGTGCGACGGATGCAAGATGACAACTTTATCTCCTACTTGAATCTCTTTTGACTTATCCAATTACGCCCCCAAATTTAAAATCTATATCTAAATATCTAAAATTGATTACCAAAATAATTAATACAAGCAATAACCGATGTATTACTTAACTTGCGCTTAACTTGGAATTTATATTAGCGCTTTTTTAAGAAATTAACACAAATATCATACATAGTAATTACTTATAAACAGCATCATATTTATTCAGGAAAAGTGAAGTTGATTACTAAGCCTTATTTTACTTGCTATCTCAGATAAAAATATTTGTATTAATTGTTCTAATCCGTGTGAGTTAATTTTGCAATTTTTGGAAAAGTAATTACATTTGAGATTGTCGCTAAAATATGAAGAAATGTTTCTAACTATATAGCGATACAAAAAATAAAAAGTCCAGCAAGTATTGTATAAATTATGGTAATTTTGTAGTCATAGTTATTGTATTGCCATTAATAGCAATTAAGGGGAAAAAGATAAGTATAGTTGCTTAAATGTTAGGGAAGAACAGTAAATATAATTAAAGTATAATTAAACTGCGTAAATCCTGTTAAAGATAGCGTTTCATCAATGCAGGATTACAAATGATTCAGAATTTAGCAATAAAACTTCGTTCCGGAACCGAGCAGTCTCATGCGGTGACAGAAAATATTGGGTTTATGAAATGTTTCGTTAAAGGAGTCGTGGATAGAAGTTGTTTTGCGAAATTTTTAAGTAACTTATACTTAGTTTACAGTGAATTAGAAGCAGCAATTGAAACTAATAAAAATCATCCTTGTATTAATGTAATTTATTTTCCAGAACTCAATCGTAAAGGTAATTTAGAGCAAGATTTACAGTTTTACTATGGTTCAAATTGGCAAAATGAAATTGCACCGTTAATCTCCGCTAAAAATTATGTTTCTCGGATTCGTGAACTATCAGTAAAACAACCAGAATTATTAATAGGACACGCTTACACTCGCTACATGGGAGATTTATCCGGAGGACAGATGTTGCAAAAAGTAGTTCAATCAACTTTTAATTTAGTTGGTTATCAAGGTACATCTTTTTATAATTTTGAACAAATTCCCGACAAAAAAGCATTTAAAGATAAGTATCGGGAAGCACTCGATAAAGTACCAGTTGATGATATAACAGCCAACAAAATAGTTGCAGAAGCCAATAATTCATTCCAATTTAATATGCAGATAGCTCAAGAATTGGAAGTAATTTTAATCGAGTCCATCGGAGAAGAAAAGGTCAAAGGTTAAAGGTTAAAGGTTAAAGGTTAAAGGTTAATTCTTAGAACAACTATCAACTATCAATTGTCAACTGTCAACTGTCAACTAACTAGCAAAATTCAATGGTATTTCAATTTCCTGGCGTTAAATTTGACTTAGATATCATTAAAAAATATGATACTCCTACACCAAGATATACTAGCTATCCTCCCGCTACGGAGCTAAACGAACAGTTCACCGTTAAGGATTTTCAAGAAGCTATTTCACTTTCAAATCACAGAAAGACTCCACTATCTTTGTATTTCCACATACCTTTTTGTGAAAGTGCTTGTTATTATTGCGGTTGTAATACTGTGATTTCTAGTAAAAAAGAGATTGCGATTCCTTATGTAGAGCATTTAATTAAAGAAATTCGTCAAACAGCAAACTTGATTGATTCCGCTCGAAAAGTCGTACAAATGCATTGGGGAGGAGGTACTCCAAATTATTTGAATATCCACCAAGTAAAACAGCTTTGGGGAAACATTAATCAATACTTCAATCTTGATGTTTCTTCAGAAATTTCTATTGAAATTCATCCGACATATGTAGATAGAGATTACATTTTCTTTCTCCGAGAAATTGGCTTTAATCGAATCAGTTTTGGAATTCAGGATTTTAATTATCAAGTGCAAGTCGCTGTAAACCGGGTGCAACCGGAAGAAACGCTATTTAATGTCATGAGTTGGATTCGAGAAGCTGGATTTAAGAGTGTCAATGTAGATTTAATTTATGGTTTACCTTATCAAACTTTGCATGGTTTCTGGAAGACGGTTAAAAAGACTATCCAATTAAACCCTGATAGAATAGCCGTTTTTAACTTTGCTTATGTACCTTGGTTGAAACCATTACAGAAAAAGTTACCAGTAAAGGAGCTTCCCCAACCTCAAGAAAAACTAGAAATTTTTCGGTTGACAATCGAGGAACTCACCGCAAATCAGTATCAATTTATTGGAATGGATCACTTTGCTAAAGCTG
Organism: Nostocales cyanobacterium 94392; assembly: GCA_035285725.1. Lineage (GTDB taxonomy): Bacteria > Cyanobacteriota > Cyanobacteriia > Cyanobacteriales > Nostocaceae > Rivularia. Next base: position 3,581 of record JAYKJL010000055.1, read on the forward strand.
ATGATGAATTAGCGATCGCGCAAAGTAATGGTAGTTTGGGACGTACTTTTCAAGGTTATACAACCCATGCGGAAACGGAGTTATTTGGTTTTGGTTCGACATCAGTAAGTTTGCTCAGGGATGTTTACGCTCAAAATCATAAAAAACTCAAAGATTATTATCAAGCTGTGGAAGCAGGAGTTTTACCAATTAATAAAGGTTACAAATTAAGTTGGGATGACATTCTTAGAAGAGATGTAATTATGTCTATCATGTCTAGCGGAATTGTATGTTTTTCAGATATTGAATCAAAATATCAGATTAATTTTAATGAGTACTTTTCTGAAGAATTAGCCGTATTAAAATTGTTAGAAGCAGATGGATTAATTAACTTATCGACTAATCAAATTAATGTTACACAAATAGGTAGATTGTTAGTGAGAAATATTGCGGTGATTTTTGATTCTCGCAAAACTATGCAAACAAATAAATTCTCTCGTGCAATTTAAGGGAACAGTTAACAGTTAACAGTTATCAGTTATCAGTTATCAGTTAACAGTTGACAGTTCCCCATTCCCTATTCCCTATTACCAATTTTAAACAAATACCTCGTTAACAAAATTCCCATGTAATCCATAGGGAATATGATGCTTGAGATGTAATCTTGCAATCGGTTGTTTATTCAAATCTTTGGCATCTAAAATTACCACATCTGAACGATGGTGAGTTGAATCGTAAACCAAACCCAACAACCAACCATCATCTTCATTACTATTGCGATTAGCGAAGCTAGATGCCTTCGGCATATCACGAGGGACAAAGTTCGGTTCGCTAACAAAACCGTGGGGTGCAGCACTCCAAAGTTGTTTTTCACCTGTTTGTAAATCGACTTTTTCCCATGCTTGTAATGGTGCGTTGCCGTCCGCCGCATGGGCTGCACCCATGTATAAATAACGATGGTCGCGTCCTACTTTCTCCGGGTGTACACAGGGAAATTCACAGCAACGACTTTCAATTAGTTCTCGTCGTACTTTATTCTCTTCAAGGTTAAGATAAAACCGCCACAATTGACCGGGTTTTAAAGCATCAAAATCAGTTTCACGGAAATCACTTCCTGCTTCTACTTCTGGTAAAGTTTCGTAACAAATAGAATCAATTACTATTTCTGAATCTTTTTCAAAAGCGTTAGCATGGTGGAATACAAATCCCGATTGTGCTTCGAGAATTTGCATCCCATTTTTATTACCTTCTTTTGCAATATTTGGTTTTCTCGGAATTACAATCACCTTAGTCGGTTGATTTGGTTGAAATTTAATACATTCTCCAGCACCACGCATTCCTAAAGCAAAAGGTATGGGATTAAAAGCAACAGGATTTTGAAATAAGATGCAGTAATTTGGGGTAATCACAAAATCGTGGATAAAAGCAAAACCGGGAAAACTATAAGCATTTTTGCGAACAATTTTACCCGTAATATCTAATTCAAAAATAGTAATAGTTGTAGATAATCCTGGTTTGATCGAAAAATTTACTAAACAAGGTTCATCATTATTTTGTTCACAATTAGGGTCAAAACGTGGGTGTGCTGCGAATGCTTCTCCTGGAGATAATATACCATCAAAATTTTCTTTTCCCAATGTTTCTAAGGTTTTAGGGTCAAGTTGATGAGGTTCTGCTGCTTCCCATAATGCTAATAGTTTACCACCCCAATAAATAACATTTGTATTGGCAATATTTTTCAAATTAAAATCGAAAGCATTTGCTAACCAACCTCCAGATTTTTGTGTACCAAATACCCCACGATAAAGAATTTTCCCCTCTTGTTGTTCTTTTAAATAACCTTCAGTCCTTACAAAACGGTTACAGAAATGAGCGCGTCCGTTAGTAAAAGTAATCTTACTAATCATTCCATCACCGTCAAAAGGATGATGAATTTTCTCCCCATTAATATCAAATAATCCCGGACCATTTCTAAACAGTGTACCGTTTAACTCTGGCGGAATTTCTCCTTCAATATCATCAACCCAATAATGAAATTCTTCTGTCAAAGATTGATATCCACCCCGCCAATTTTCGCGAGAATAGGATTTTTCTGTAGTCGAAGCCCGTTCGTAAAGTTGAAAGTTTTGCATTATGATGAATTTTAAATTTTAGATTTTAGATTTTAGATTAGGAATATAGAGTTAGTACCACACCTCCTTAGTAATCGGTGTCATCAGCGTCATCCGTTTAATCCGTGTTCGGGGTTAGGAGTTATAAATTACAACCTTTAACCTTTAACCTTTAACCTTTAACCTTTAACCTTTAACCTTTAACCCTTAACCTATTAATCAACAACTTCTTCCGCTGGTTGTTGCAAAATTAATTCTGAGACTAAATTAGGTACTATTTCTTGTTTGCCACTTTCTTTTAAAGTTGGTTGGATTAATTTAGGAGTTTCTTGTTCAGCTGCGGGTAGCCAATTAATAAAGGGTAGCGGTAACAAGGTACTAACATTCGTAATTGTCACCAACAACCATAAATTATCAAAATTCTTTTCAGTAACTCCCAAATAATGCATCAATACAGCACCCATCTCATGAGAAACCAACCCCGCTAAATTAGTTACCGACATTAATAATGCAAACAAAGTCGCTTCTATGCCCGGAGGACAAATTCTTGCTGCTAATACCAAAACCGGCATATAGGCAATTTGTCCCATCACCGTCAAAATTAAACTATCACCCAAACTAAACCAATGATCATCTATCCCCAAAGCTCGGTTAGCATGAGTTACGAGTAACAGTGTCGTTAATCCCAAAATTGCTGAAAGTACCGTACTCCAACCAAAAATTACCCGAAACGGAACGCTTTTGAGAAAACGTTGGAAAATCCAAATTCCTACTAAAGCCGCAACACTCGTTACTAACCGAACTCTTCCCAAAAATTCTGGTTGAAAATGCAACTCGTTAGTAGTAAAAAAGAAAAATGCCGATTCTGAGCTTGGTGTTGCTTGCCAAATGAAGAGAAAGGCAGCAGGTAACCAAATTACTTTTTGGGTTACAGCCTGACGCAATAATTTGATTTGCTTTCTAACATCTTCAAAATTGCTGTTTTTATCATCTTTCGGATTATTTTCTACGGGAGATTCAGTAATTAACCAAGCAACTCCGGAGACAATTAACGGAAATGTAGCGGTAATTAAAAATACAGTCCTTGTAGTGAAATGTTCTAGTAAAAATCCGCTCAAATAAGCAGTTATCAAACCTCCAAACGCCGCAGCACCCCAACAAATCGACTGTAGAGAACCTGCTTCCGCTTGAGATTCTACCCTTGCTCTTTCCACTACCAGCGAGTCAACTATTACATCGCTCACCGCTACCGACAACGAACTCAGCGCGATCGCAGTTGTTGCTGCCCAACTACTATGGACTATTGTTGCCATAGCAACCCAAGAAACAGCCCCCAGTATCCCTGATAAAATTAAATAAGGTCTTCGTCGATAACCAAATATGGGGAAACCATCGGAAAAGAAGCCAAATAGAGGCTTAATAATCCAAGGTAAAACGATGATACCAAATAAGGCGGAAACCTCAGCAGGACTTAGCCCAAGTTCATCTTTGAGAAAAAAGCTCACCGCTAAACGCGACAACCCCAAAATACCTTGGACAAAATAAACTGTAAGAATTGCGAACAACTCTGCTGTCGGCTCGTTACCGAAAAGGATTTTTTCTTTTATTAACTGTTTGATCTTAGACCAGTCAGAGGAGGAAACCAGCATTAGTAAATTTTTTTTAAGTTTTCTCTACTTTTATTATGATAACTAGTAATAATGCTCGCGACTGTCTCAGGTATGGAATGTCAAGAGATATTCATGGATTTATCTCTAATTAAATCGGTTGTAAGATATTGCTGAGGGTTGTTGAGTGCCACATTCCAGAGCTATTTGTAGAAAACGTGCTGGTGGTTGTTCTCCGGATGCTAATTCCAAAGATATTTCTAAAAATTCCCCTAAAGTGTATTCTTTTTCGACTTTATCAATCATACAGCTACAAGTTGACTGCATTTCTGGTTGCAGTTTGCTAGTACAACCACTTAAAAATGCTTGTTTAATTTTCTCAGGATAAGCATTCGATGATTGAGAATTAACTGGTTTTTTTAAAGGCGATATCATTGCTGGTAGTGGCTTACTTGTAGGTAAAGGTAATATCGGTGTTGAAGACACTCTGGGTATGCTTGTTAAAGGTGGAAGTGAGAACTTTGGTGCTTGTGGTAAAGGTCTTAAAGGTGGTAAAGCTGGTATTGTTAAAGGTTTTAGAGGTGCGATCGCAGCAGTCATTATTGGCAATCCTCTTGTATTGCTCAGCGAGGCTCCAATAAACTTGGTTTGATGCAAATTAGCATTAGTTAAATAAGCTTGGTTAAGATTGGCTTGAGTTAAATCTGAACCAGTTAAATTCGCACCTGTCAAGTCAGCATTACTTAAATTCGCTCCTTTTAAATTCGCTCCACTCAGATTTGCACCAACTAAAACCGCAAAACTTAAATCCGCACCCTTCAAATCAACTCCACTCAAATCGCATTTTGCACATTGCTTAGTTTCTCGCAACTGCTTTAAATGTTCGAGGTTTCCGGCTTTTGCGGGAAATGTCAAACAAACTGATGTTAAAACAACGCCAAAACTGATCAATATTTGAATTTTGTTCATAATTTTTTTGTTCCCCATAAGTAGTACATATATTCTGATTTTAAAAGTTTCAATATTTTTAATCAATTCTTTTTTAAGTCACTTCCATTACTTAAAACTACAACCGCATTTTGTCCCCCAAAACCAAAACTAAAACACATCGCTCGCCTAATTTGACTTTGACGTGCTTCTCTAACTAAATTCAAATCAAATTCTGATTTCTGTAACCCAACACAGGGTGGTAAAATTTGTTTCTGCAAACCCATTAAACAAAAAGCTACTCCCAAAGCTCCCGAAGCTCCAATTGTATGACCAGTAGCCCCTTTCGTAGAACTAACCGCCACATTTTGAGCAAATATACTTTGTATAACCCGATTCTCAACTCGGTCATTTATCTGCGTAGCAGTACCGTGAGCGTGAATGTAGTCTATCTCTTCGGCAGAAATATGAGCGCGATGTAAACATTGCCTAATCGCAGAAATTGCCCCTTGTCCTTCCGGGCATGGTTTATTAGCATGATATCCATCTGCTGTCAACCCAAAACCTAAAATTTCACCGTATATCTTCGCCCCTCGCTGACTTGCTAATTCTGCCGATTCCAAAACAAATACCGTCGCACCTTCACCTAAAACCAAACCTTCTCGATTCACATCAAAAGGATAAGCACCAGTTTTTGCTAAAGCTCCCATTTGATCGAAGCCAGTTATCGTCAAAGGCGTAATTGGTGCTTCTACCGCACCCGCAACGACTCGCTGACATCGATTGGATTGAATCAAACTAAAACCTTGAAAAAGCCCCCAAATACCAGTAGCACAAGCAGCCATCGGCGCGAGTACAGTACCAGTCGCACCCACAATTTTTGCTGTTGCGATCGCGTTCATATGAGGTAGTGAGGAAAGGAAGGGAAGATGGGGGGATGGGGGGATGGGGGGATGCGGAGAAAAATTTTCTACCTTGTCCCTTTGTCCCCTTGTCTCCTTGTCCTCATACATCCACTTTGCCATCTTTTCCCATTCCCCTTGATAGCTGCGACTTGAACCAATTACAATTCCGCAATCCGGTAAAGGTGCAACTAATGAAGCATCTTGTAAAGCAGAAGTGACAGCTTTTTGAGTCAGAATTGTTAACTCTACGGGTTGATCGCCAATTAAACCCATTGGTCGCGATCGCAATTCTGGAAACGGTTGATACAGCTTAATCCCAGATTTTCCAGCAATTAAACACCGCCAACTATCCTCCAGGTTATTACCCAAAGCAGAAATTAAACCAATACCAGTAACTACAACCCGATTCAATTTTGGATTTTAGATTTTAGATTTAAAGAGTGAGGAGTGAGGAGTGAGGAGTGAGGAGTGAGGAGTGAGGAGTTAGGAGTTTGAATTTCTCCCCATCTCCCCATCTCCCCATTTACCCCTCTCCCAATCTCCCCCTCCTAATTACTCGGCGTTTTTCAAATTCTCGGCACCTTCGGTAACTTCAGCCTTTTCGATTTTGTCACCTTGCTGAATTTTGTTGACGATATCCATTCCTTCGGTGACATTACCAAATACTGCGTAGTTACCGTCCAAAAAAGCTAGGTCTGCTAAAGCAAAATAAAACTGCGAGGATGCTGAGTTTGGGGATTGCGATCGCGCCATTGCGATGGCACCTGCTTTATGTTGTAATTCTGGTGCTTTACTAACATTTGCCATCTCCAGGGTTTTACCATAAATCGGTTCGCTGGCACCTGCTGGCTTAATCTCTAAGGGGATAGTACGTTCGCTTCCAGTTTGTTTATCTATATATCCACCTGTTCCGTTACCTTTAGGGTCACCACCTTGAGCTACAAATGGTTGAGGATCGCGTATCACTCGATGGAAAGTTAAACCATCATATACGCCTTTTTGTACTAAATCTACGAAGTTACCAGCGCTAATCGGAGCATTAGTTCCATCTAATTCGATTGTGATTGGTGAACCATTAACAGTCATCACCACGGTAGCTTTGCCTTCTAGTCTTGGTAAATCGTTCATTCCAGGAATAGCCTCGTTCTTTACTTCAGATGCAAGAGTCGCTTGTGCGGTTGTATCGTTGTCTGCTGCTGCCACTGTCGAGTCTGGAGAAGTAGAAGCTGCTTCATTACCAGAACACCCATTGAGCATCAAAACACTCACAACCAAAAGCGTAACCAAAAAATACTTAGAAGATTTTAATAGCATTTCCAGTACAAAACTCAACCCAAATATCTTAGCCTCTATAGTAATTTAGGCAACAGCTTCTCGATTTTGGATTTTGAATTTTAGATTTTGGATTGGAGTTATTTAGTTGGGAGTTAAGAGTTAGGAGTTTAGAGTTAATAATTGCCTTGGCGCACCCTCTCCCCATGGGAGAAATTGCGAATTGACAATTAACCTTTAACCTTTAACCTATAACCTTTAACCTGATTAAAGTCCTTCAAGGGGTACTCCCAAGAATTTAGCTAACTGAGCGCCTTGAGTTTCTAATTCTTTTAAGGATAAGGGTTGACCGACTCTTGTTAAAGGAATATCTCGACGACCTTTTACTCTTAGATAAAGAGCGCGACGGGGATTAAGTCCTTCTTTGATATCAACTCTCACTGATTGTACATCTTGGGTAGTGCAATCTAGTTCAATTCGCCGGTTTTTACCTGGAAATCCCCAACGAAAGATTTTTATTTGACCTGTTTCTCGATTAAATTCGTTGTATCCGCCTCCTAAATCCCATAAGATTACTAACCACAGATATGAAGACAACAGCAAACCCACGATACCGTATAACCCCATAACTAAACCTTGAGGGACGAATATCAACTGAGTTGCATCTGTAACTAAAAGTAAATTTTTTTGAAAATAACTTGACAAACTCGCCAGGAAGAAGCCTGTAGCTCCTAAAAAAACGATTGTTGCCCACCAGTAATTACTAAATCTACGAGAACCCAGAACCTTCTGTGTGAGGACATTACTGCCTTGAGAAATGATTGTTGATGCCGTCATGTCATTAATTTCGGTTTAAAGGTTATGAAAAATTCCCTATTCAAAGTCTGCCACTCTAGCAGTGACTATTTCCATTTCTTTAGATTTTCTAACAAATTTAAGTTTTCTGAGAAAAGTTGTGTCAAATTGTAAAAATTCTGATATTGATATATGTAGCAGGTTTGCACTTAATAGTTGATTTTTGAGTGTAAATTAAGTACAAAAACTTGATTAATGTGATAAGTTAAGAATTATTAAGCAATCAAAGTCTGTGAATACAGTCTGTGATTGGGGTTTGGCACAACCCTGAGAAATAACATTTCTTATGGTGGTATTTTCTCATAAAATTGACAGTATTAAAACTGTTGAGAGTGTCGAGATAAAAATGTCGTTTGCGTGCTAAACGTTGCAATTTTAGTAAAAGAGGATTTTTGTCCAAATGACTATCGCAGTTGGACGCGCCCCTAGTAGTAGAGGCTGGTTTGACCTAATCGATGACTGGTTAAAGCGAGATAGATTCGTATTTATCGGTTGGTCGGGTTTATTACTCTTCCCCTGTGCCTACA
>JAYKJL010000056.1:0-30549 GCA_035285725.1 Nostocales cyanobacterium 94392
GTTGATGGTTGATGGTTGATAGTTGTTGGTAACTCCTAACTCCTAACTCTTATCATCGATATTTGTTGATTCGTTTAAAGCTTTTCTTGCAACTTTGGTTACGTAAAGAGTTACAGCAACTGTAGCAATGAAACCAATAATCCGAATTGCCCAAACAACAGTAGGATTACTTGGTTGTTCTCCGGTGCCAATTGTGGCGATATTACCAGCTAAAGAACCCAGATATACATACATAATTGTTCCGGGGAGAATACCGATAGTTCCTAATATATAGTCTTTTAAAGAAACTCCGGTAACACCATAGGCATAGTTTAATAAATTAAATGGAAATACTGGAGAAAGTCTAGTTAATAAGACAATTTTTAAACCTTCTCTACCCACAGCATTATCAACAGCAGCAAACTTTTTGTTTCCAGAAATCTTCTTTGCAACCCAATTTCGAGCTAAATAACGTCCTACTAAAAAAGCTGCTATAGCCCCAATTGTGGCACCAATAAAAACGTATACCGAACCTAAAAACACATCAAAAACTACCCCCGCACCTAAAGTTAAAATAGAACCGGGTAGAAAAGCAACGGTAGCGACTATGTAAAGGATAATAAACGCAATTCCACCTACAGCACCTTGGTTATTAATCGATTCCAAAGCATTTTTGAGCCATTCTTGAGGATTAAAGCCTGATGTATTTGTACTTTCTTGAGCTAAAGCTGGATGTACATTTAACAAAATTATTAAGCTAAATGTAATCACAGTAAATAGACTAAATCTGTAAAATTTATTCATGTTTTTCCTTGGTTGATGGTTGATAGTTGTTAGTTGATGGTTGATAGTTGACCTCTAACCTTTAACCTTTAACCTTAAATATTCGTAGTTTCTTTTAAAGCTTTTTTAGCAACTTTAGCAATATAAATAGTTACAAAAACTGTCGCAATTAATCCAACTCCTTGTAATAAGGTTTGAGCAAATTGTGTTTCTGGACTTATTGGAATAGATGGATTTTTTATGGCAATATTACCGATTAACGAACCCATATAAACATACATTACGGTTCCGGGAATCATACCGATAGAACCTAAAATATAATCTTTTAAAGATACCTGAGTAACTCCAAACGCATAATTTAATAAATTGAATGGAAAAATGGGTGATAAACGAGTTAAAAAAACAATTTTAAACCCATTCCTCGCAACAGCTTTGTCTATAGCTTGAAACTTTGGTTTTTTACCTATTTGTTGATATACCCAATTTCGAGATACATAACGTCCAATTAAAAAAGCAAATGTTGCACCAATTGTTGCAGCAATTAATACATAAACTGAACCCCAGAATAATCCAAACAAACAACCTCCTTTCAAGGTTAATAAAGAACCTGGAATAAACAATAATGTGGCAACGTTGTAAATAATTATGAATGCGATCGCACCCCACCAACCAAGGCTATCTACCCATAATAAAGATTTACTCAAAAGTCCTTGTAGATTAAAATATTTAGCTACAATGATGACTATGGCAATTAAACAAGCTATCAATATTGGTTTAAAAAAACGTTTATATTGGTGTTTCATAGGTTAGAGGTTAAATGTCAAAGGTCAAAGGTTAAAGGTTAGAGATTAAAAGTCAACTGTCAACTAACTCCTAAATTAAATCACTCAGATGAGAATCAGCTTAATGCTTAATTAATTTTTCCCCACGATACCAACTACGAATTATTTGGGGTGAAACTCCTATAAAATAAGCAATAATTACAATTTGATTGATTAATGTTGTTTGCAAAACTCCTTTTTTCAACCAGCGACGTGGTGAAGTAATAACTGGCACAGGTATTAGAGCAATTTTTCCCAAGGGTTTTAAATTACGTATCAATTCAAAGTCTTCCATAATCGGTAATTCTGGAAAACCACCAATATCATTAAATATTTTTTTCGTGATAAAAATACCTTGGTCTCCATAAGGCATTTGTAACCATTTTGAACGTAATTTTACACCCCATTCCACTAATCGTAAACCTATTTTTGGTGCATTTATTCTTAAAGCAAAAGCTCCTGCTACAACTTTTGATTGTTGTATTGTAGTACGAATCATCTGATCAAAATTAGCAGGTAAAAGAGTATCAGCATGGAGAAATAATAAAATATCTCCAGTTGCATTCATCGCACCGGCATTCATTTGACAAGCGCGATTTTTAGAACCTGTAATAACTTTTACACCTAAAGATTGTACAATATCAACTGTATTGTCTTTAGAACCACCATCCACTACAATAATTTCGATATTCTGGCTTTTTTTAGTGCTAGCTAAAGCTGCTTTAATGTTTTTCGATTCGTTGAGAGTTGGAATAATAATTGAAATTTTTGCAGTAGCGATAGTTTGATTAGTATTTGATAAAAGTATAAATTCTTGTTTTTCGAGAGTTTTTTGTTGATAATTCATCTGATAAACCTTGATAAACTGATAATATAAGGCTATAGGTCGCTAACGTCAAAAAAATATTGCAAATTGCAAAATTTCACTTAGTTATTTTTAGCCAAAATGCTGTTGTTATTCCCCAGACAAAGTTAAATAATAGGACAAATACTGGTGTTAGACTTCCTAATTCAACACCAAGAATTCCTTTTTTTGCTTGCAAAGGAAAGACGATGAAAAGTTGAATGAGGCTGGGGAATAAACTGAATAAAATACCTTTGAAAAAATATTTTCTTTGGTAAAAAGGCAGAATAAATAAAAAACCCCAAATCCCGCCCCAAACAATCCGAGGATATAACCAAGATGCGGTTAAAGTTGGTACAATTTTTACGTTAAATAATGCTGTTATTCCAGCGAAACCAAATATCCAAACTGTTAAACTGTTTAAGACTCCGCCAAGACATCCAGCAGCAAAGACAAGGCTTAAATTTATCATAAAAATTCGAGCGATATCTTTATTTTCTTCGGTAGATGATATTGTATTATTTTTCATTTTTGGTAATCCACGCTGAAAAATTAATCAATAAATTCATTGTCAATGACAAAGATTAAAAAAATATGAATCCAACATTAAAAATCGATGAGTTAGCAATTAAAGTAATGTAAGTTTGATGATGAATTATCAATTTTTTGTAGTCGAAGAAGTCGGGTTTTTATAATTTTATATGCATAACATCAGAAAATTTTCATAAAAATCCGACTTCTGTTATTATCCTCCTAATAGTCGATTGCATTAGTTGTGATGGATTAAATATTTGTAGTGCCTTCGCGCCTTCGCGTAGGGTGTCCTTGCGAACACCTTACGCGAACGTACTACGAATTACGAACTAGCCACCAAATTTAATGAAATAAACTACTAGTTTACTTCGTATTCGGGGATACTGACGTTAAACTAATCATCATTTATCATCTGGGTAGTGGATTGATGACGATTCTGGAATCAGCGAAGAATACCGCTAAATTTGTTGAGCAAGATTTGTCTAAAAAATAGTTGTTTTGGGATATATAGTTTTAAACGCAGAGGGAATGCAGAGTCTCTTTCTCTCTCGATTTATTCTAAAGTCCCTTACTTTTACGAAACTCGCTGACAACTTCTTTAATATCCCGTAATTCACCTTCTACTTGATAATTAAGTTGCTGCATTTCGTCAGCAGTTAAAATTCCAGCAAGTTGAGATAAAGGTTTTTGTAATTGTGGATATTTTTTCAAAGTATCCTGACGTACAATTGGTGCAGCTTCATAAGGTGGAAAATATTTTTTATCATCTTTCAATACTACTAAACCCAAACGAGCAATTTGTCCATCGGTAGAATTTCCTGCTACCATATCCACCAATTTTTGAGTTAATGCTCGATATATCAAACCCAAATCCATAATTTTAGGAGATTCTTTAAATTGTAAATTATAAGTTTTTGATAATCCTGGAAAACCATCTTCTCGTTCACCGAATTCATAACCAAAACCAGCTTTCCAATTTTGTGTATATTTAGCAGCTTCAGAAAGAGTTTTTATATTATATTTTTTCGCATCTTCACCACGAATTATCATTGCAAAAGTATTTTCAAAACCCAAAGGTTCGGTTACTTCTAAATTAAATTGCTTTTCGTAAGATTGCTTGACCAAATCGTAAACTTTTGTGGGGTCGCTGATTACTTGTTGCTGTAAAATTGCCGTCAAAGCTGTTCCCGTATATTCGATATAAGCATCAATTTCCCCAGCAACAAGCGCACTATGACAGATAAAAGAACCACCCAACTGGGGACGACGGTCAACTTTTAACTGAGTAGTTGCTTCAATTTGCTGTGCTAATAATTCTCCTAAAATATCTTGTTCGGTAAAATTTTTTGATGCAACAACAATATCACCACCACCGCTACTAATAGAATTAGTATTGCAACTAGCAATCCATAAACTTAAACTCAAACTAATAATCAAAAGCGTGAAAAATTTCTTCATTTTTTATTTAATTCTTATTTATCAGAATCGGGTTTGATTTTCAAATAAGTTATAATAAATAGGGAACAGTTATCAGTAAACAATAATTATCAATTACCAATTATCAATTACCCATTACCTATTACCAATCTCCTTAGTTAAACTGCGTTCTAAAGCTCCAATTCCCAAATCTGCAATCAGCGCAATCAAAGCAGCAGGAACCGCACCAGCTAAAATCAAATCATTATTTACTAAAGAAATTCCCCGGAAAATAAACACTCCTAAACCACCAGCACCAATCGCTGCTGCAATAGTCGCAATCCCGATACCAATAACCATTGCAACCCTAACACCCGCTAAAATTACTCCTAATGCTAAAGGAATTTCCACCTGAAACAATAATTGTCTATCCGTCATTCCCATACCTCTTCCAGCTTCTCGAATTGCCGGATTTATATTCATAATACCAGTGTAAGTATTTCTAATTATTGGCAAAAAGGAATACAGAGTAAGTGCAAAAATTGCCGGAACCGGACCAATTCCACCGATAATACGAACGGGGATTAAGAAACCAAATAAAGCCAAACTAGGAATAGTTTGGAGAATATTTGCGATACCTAAAATAGGTTGACGCAGCCATTTATTGCGAGTGATTAAAATTCCTAAAGGAATACCTATTATTGTGGCGATACTAATCGCAATAATCACTAACATCAAATGTTCAATACTACGTTCTATAATTTCCGAACCGTATTTAAATAGAAAGAAATCGTTCATAATTGGTAATGGGTAATGGGTAATTATTAACTGCTAACTCCGAACACGGATTAAATGGATGACACTGATGACACTGATTAATAATTCTGGTTGTACTAACTCCTAACTCTGGTGGTACTAACTTTTAAACTGCTGTTGACAAGCATTTCATAAAAGCAACTGCTTCTGGATGTGAGGTATTTTTAAATTCATCAGGTGTTCCTAAAAATACAATTTCTCCTCCGTACATTAAACCAATTCTTGTTGCTAAAACAAAGGCTTCTTGAATATCGTGAGTGACAAATACAACGGTTTTACCTAATTCCTGCTGCAACCGTTTAAACTCTTGCTGAAGTTCTAATCTGGTTATGGGATCTACTGCACCAAAAGGTTCATCCATTAATAATACCGGAGGGTCGGCAGCTAATGCTCTGGCTACACCGACTCTTTGTCTTTGTCCACCGGAAAGCTCGTGAGGATATCTTGAAGCAAATTGTTCTGGTGGTAAACCGACTAAATTTAATAATTCAAAAACTCGCATTTTGATTTTTTTGGAGTTCCAACCTTCCAAGGAAGGAATTAAACCGACATTACGTTCAATTGTAAAATGAGGAAACAAACCTGTCTCTTGAATTACATAACCAATCTTGCGTCTTAATTTAATTTCATCCCATTGAGTTGTGGGAATACCATCAAATATTACTTGACCATCGGTCGGTCGAAACAGCCGATTGATCAACTTCATGGTCGTAGTTTTGCCGCTTCCACTACGTCCTAATAGTACTAGCGCTTCTCCTTTACGAATTTGAAAATTAAGATTTGATACCAAAGGACGCTGATTGCGACTTAAAGTCACATTACGGAATTCTACAGCGGATTCGTTTTTTTGTGACATGGATAATCTAACTATTTCGACTCATTTTAGCTGAATGTTTAGTTTAATGCATTTGATTGCGATCGCGACTAACAAATACTAAAGAGCCTCAAAAGAAGCGATTATTTTTTTAAGTTTTTTTACCTTTGAGCCAATAGGTTTGCATTTCGCCTTTACCTTTAATCGAAGTTAACCCTCTTTCTTCAAATAAAAAGTGATTTTGTAGAAGTTTATAGGTAGCTTCAGTAACATGAATACGACCGGGAATTCCATGAGATTCCATCCGACTAGCAATGTTTACAGTATCTCCCCAAAGGTCGTAGGTAAACTTTTTAATACCAATTACTCCCGCAACCACCGCTCCGCTATTAATGCCGATACGAATTTGAAATTCTTCCCCAGCATCCAAATTAAATTGTGCGATCGCATCTAACATATCGATTGCCATATTTGCTATAGCTGCTGCATGATCTTTTCGGGGATTGGGTAAACCACCAACTACCATGTAAGCATCACCGATGGTTTTGATTTTTTCTAATTTATAGGATTCGGCAATTAAATCGAAACGGGAAAATATTTGATTGAGTAAATTAACTAAGGAATGCGGTGGAATGCGGCTTGATAAATTTGTAAACCCAACAATATCAGCAAACATTACCGTAGCATCGTTATATCCATCGGCAATCATGATATTATTTGTTTTTGTTTTTTTGGTGTGTTGAGATAGCTTGAGTCTTTGAGCAATGGGCTGCGGCAGAATATTCAACAGCAAGTTTTCTGACTGTGCTTGCTCTAGTGCTAATTTTCCTAGAGTATCCTCAATTTTTTTAACTGCTGGACGAAATACTAATATTCCTTCCAATAACAATACTAATAATGTAATTCCCAATAAACCATATTCAACTTGCTTAAGTCGATTTACTCCAGCAATGGTTTCCTGGGTATACCAATTGGAAACATCTTCCAATCCTTGCATTAAAATTTTTTCTTCTGCTAATAACTGAGTAATTGGCGATTTTCCAGGTAATCTTGCTCTTCTGCCGGAAAAAGTCGCACTTTCGTTGACCATTTTAGCTGCTGCTTCACGAAACTCAACTACCGAGGGTTTCATTTTGGCTAATTTATCTTGTAGCGCAACTTTTTGGGCTTGAGAAAAACCGGGTGTCTTTTGAGTTGCGATCGCAAGTTTTTCTCCGGAGTCTTTCCAATCGACTATTAGCTGCTGAAGTTTTTGTAGCTGTTGCGGATTTTTTCTAGTTTCAGGTTCTAATTTTAATAGCACTACAAATTTTATAACTTCCTGGCAGAGTGTTTGTCTTTCTTCTATTAAACTTACAACTTCTAAATTTTTTTGCTGCTGCGATAGCATTCCTTGTACCATTACTTGCCCCGATATAGACAAACATGCAACTAAACCCAGGGAAAAAGTGTAAAAAATTGTTAGAGGACGAGTTGAAGTATTTAATATATAATTTTCAAACATAAATATTATTTATGAGAAGTTGGGACTCTTTGTTCTTATGTTTCCCAATTTCATGATAAAAATTAGCATCACCACGAAAATGCTGCTGTCAAAAGGTGGTTAAAAAAGCAGAGAATCCCCATTCCCTACAAGTTCCCTATTCCCCATTCCCCCACCTCCTATTCCCTATTCCCCAAACCTAATTCGTTTGCAAGAATATTATCAAGGACTCGTTTAGGAAGTAATCTGGCAACTATCCAATCAAAAAAATGATTTGGCACAATGGGATAACGTACTTTAGCTTTTTTAGTTGTCAAAGCTTTCCAAATTAAGTTTCCCACATCTTCTACTGGATAACCAGAACGTCCTTTTTTCAGCGCATAATCGAGAAATTTTTTACTTGGAATTGCAAATTTGGTATTCTCATAGGGAGAAAAATCCATTTTTTCGGCTTTATCCCAGATTGGTGTCACAATAGAACCGGGTCCGATGATAATTACATCGATTCCGTAAAGCATCAGTTCCCGTCGTAATGATTCGGAAAATCCTTCTAAGGCAAATTTTGATGCGCTATAAGCACCCAAAAATGGTGAGGCTATTTTACCACCAACTGAACTGATATTAATAATTCTTCCGGGTTTGCCTTTAAAAGCAGAATTGGTTCCGAGCAAAGGTAAAAAAGCTTGAGTAACAATTAATTGTCCAATTAAATTCACTTCTATTTGTTTACGAAATTCTGCAATTGGTTGATGCATCAAAGGTCCACCAATAGCGATACCGGCATTATTTACTAAACCAAGTAAGTTATTACCATTAATTTGATTACTAACTTGCTCCGCAGCTTCACCTACAAATTTTTCATCAGTAACATCAAATATTAAAGGTGTGAATTTATCGCCAAATTCATCACTTAAACGTTTTGCATCTTCAGGTTTGCGAACGCTACCAAATACATGAATTCCCTTACTATTTAATACTTTGAGTGTACCCCAACCGATACCTGTGGAAACACCTGTAACAACAACACTTTGCATATTTTGCTCCAAAATAAAATAATTGAAAGGTAGGAATTAATAATTAAAAGTTTTTCAATTTTAACCTTTGACCTTCCAGCATTCTTCAGTGTTTACTATTAATTATAAATACAACTATTTTGTTAGATATAAACGTAAATTATCATCACTAATTCTTATCAAATTCAATAAATTTATAAAAAACTAATTTATTCTCAGTAATTTTAAATTATATGTATTTTATTTAACTTGTAATTCCATCGTAAATAGATTTTAATTCAGACATTAATAGCAAATTTACTTATATTAATCAAGCATAATGAAAAAAATATACTTGTTGTTGCCGCTATGGATTTTAATAGCGTTACCTTTGTTTGCCCAAAATTTTACATCCCAAGCAAACAATCAATTTAATATTAATAAACAAACAGAGGATAAACCTCCAAAACCACGCAAAGACCATCGCGGTAGCGGTCGTCGAAATAATATAGTTCGTAATTCTTAATTGAAGGGAATAGGGAATCGGATCAGGGGTGATTAATAAATTATGATTCTTTCGTACATAGCGTGCTTAATTTTTAATTAAAGTCGATAATTTTGTTTGAAATCAAGGCTTAAAGGCACTTATGATCTAAATCTCAGCTTGAAAAGGTGTTTTGAAATTAATAGTGGCTGTAAGGAAATACCAGCAAAGGTTTCAAGATTATTTTTCAGCCAATTTAGCAAGCTAAGTACGGAAGAGCCTGATAAATCAGCATTTTTACTTGATAGCGTTTTAACAACTCTTGAATTATCATTGTTGATTTTTTTTCGGACAACACTGTCAAATGGTGTTTTTAATTTTTAATTAATCACTCTAAATTTCCCCAGGTAAACACTTAACGTCATGGTATAAATTTTATTAATTCTTCCCTAGAAATTTATATGCGTGTTTTATCTCGGATATTTATTCTACTCACTATTACTTTTTATTCTCCAATAGCTACAGCGGCTTTTATCCAACCGCTACGCAGCAAAAGAGCAATGGTAGTTTCTGCTCACCCTTTGGCTGGCGACGCTGGGTTGGAAATGCTACGTAAAGGAGGTAATGCGATTGATGCTGCTGTTGCAACGACTTTTGCAATTTCTGTAGTAGAACCTTTTTCGGCTGGTATTGGTGGTGGCGGTTTTTTGTTAATACACGACTCTAAAAACCGGGTAATTAAGGCTTTGGACTTTCGCGAACGCGCTCCGTTAAAAGCTACCAAAAATATGTATTTGGATAGTAGCGGTAAAGTGCGTCCCAATGCAAGTATTAATGGTTATTTGGCTGTGGGTACTCCAGGAACTGTAGCCGGTATGTATGAAGTTCATCATCGCTATGGTAAATTACCTTGGAGTACAATTGTTGCTCCTGCGATTCGGTTAGCGAAAGATGGTTTTGTTGTTGAAAACAAGTTTGTCCAAGCACTTAATCATCGTCAAACCAGATGGCACCCTCGAAGGTGCTGCCGATCCCAGGGGGGATGGAGAGATGGGGGGATGGGGAGAAATAAAACAATTACCTATTCTAATCACGGATTAAAAAGGATTACACGGATTACACGGATTTTAATTACCAATTACCCATTACCCATTCCCCATTTATTTATATTTCAACTGATGCGTCTGATGTGGAAAATTCGTTGGCGCGGGCGCTCGGTACTAATGTCCAACCTGCTTTGAGTAACTTTTGGTAAGTCGCCCATCCTTTGGAACCCCCAGGTATATTATAATCTGGTACTGCGAATTGTCGAAAAGCGGTGTATGGTCGCCAAGGTTCGCTCGGTGCTGTCTGCAAGTGCAAAATTTTCTCGCCGTTTTCGCCAGACTTGGATAACCAGCACATTCTTTTCATACAAACTCCTTTGTATTCCCCACTTAATGCATGATTACAGATGTTTGTCAAGTGTTGCCTCACCCTTTTGGGGTACTTTTGAAGGATGAGTTATAAAATATAAAAGCTTTATTTTCATTCTTCATTTTTCTGGCAATATCCATTGGTGCTTGTTTATACTTTTATTTAGAAATAACATTTAATATTGGTTGTCTAAATAAAAACTAACCACAGACAGAATAGCCGTGGAATAGAAAAATCAAACACTCATGGCAAACGTCTATGTTTGTTTAATCTTATATGTAAATTTACTAATTGTGTGTATCTTTCGCTACTGTTTGACATCCTTGTGTCGAATCCTATTTTCTACTGTCTACTCCCTTTAAATAGACGAAACATAAAAAGAATCGCCGGTAATTTGGCAGATTTGAGATGCTAATTCAGAGTAGGTATTTTCAGGCATTGCTGGTTTAGCTGCTGCGAGTGAAATTGATTCATGCAAATCAATCCAGGATTTGCACCCACCGTAGTGAGGATGATATGCAATAGCTTGAGGAGTTGGTAGTTTGTAAGTCCGCAACAGCAGTACAAATAAGGGTTCTAATGGTTTCCATTCTTGGCGATCGCGAATGAAATGTTGGTTCCAAATATGGAATGGGAGTAGAGCATTAATGATTGAATCGTCAGTAACTGGTAAAATATGGGTAATTTGAGCGTAACTTGTAATATTAACACTTTGGGGTCGCCAACCGGATGTGACTGGAATTACGAGATTGGAATAATCGGATTTGAGCATAAAAGTTTGTTGATGCTCGTAGGTAGGGTAAAGCAAAACTTGATTATGAGCTACCCGAAAACTTCCTCCTTTTTCGTGAATACCCCCTTTACGCAATAGCATTATGGTTTCTCCGGATTCTAAAGCGTTAATGGCGATCGCCCATTCTTTGAGTGCGTGATTTGTGGTTAGTTGCATCATTTAGGAGTTAGTTGATGGTGGTTAGTTGATAGTTGATGGTGGTTAGTTGATAGTTGATGGTGGTTAGTTGATAGTTGATGGTGGATGGTTGATAGTTGATGGTGGTTAGTTGATAGTTGATGGTGGATGGTTGATAGTTGATGGTTATTATTTATTTCACCTCAGAAGCTGTAATTATTTAATTTAATTTGACTCCAAAACTGATTGACTGTGACAGTATTTATTTAAGACTTTTAAGTAAAAATCAGATCAGCAAATTATGGAAAAACGCAATTTGGGAAAATCGGATGTGAAAATTACCCCTATTTTGATGGGAACTTGGCAAGCTGGTAAAAAGTGGTGGGTAGGAATCGAGGATGCCGATTCTATTAAAGCTATACGAGCAGCTTTTGAAAACGGTATTACTAGTATAGATACTGCTGAGGTCTATGGTTACGGACATTCAGAAAAAATTGTTGCCGAAGCATTGTCGGATGTCCGAGATAAAGTTGAATATGCGACAAAGGTTTTTGCCAATCATCTTAAATATCAACAAGTAATAGAAGCTTGCGAAGGTTCTTTAAAAAATCTCAAAACTGATTACATTGATTTATACCAAATTCATTGGCCTAGTGGCTCATTCAATAGCGAAATTGTTCCTATTGAAGAGACAATGAACGCTTTAAATCACCTACAAGAACAAGGTAAAATTCGGGCAATCGGGGTATCTAACTTTTCTCGCATTCAATTAGAAGATGCTGCAAAGTACGGCAGAATCGATAGTTTACAACCACCCTATTCTTTATTTTGGCGAAAAGTGGAAAACGATGCAATGCCTTACTGTATTGAAAATAATATCTCTATCCTGGCTTATTCGCCTCTAGCTCAGGGATTATTAACCGGAAAATTTGATGCTTCCCATCAATTCCACCCTGATGACAATCGCGCTAATAACCAGCTATTTCAAGGGGATAACATGAAAAATGCACAACTTGCTTTGGATAAATTGCGTCCGATTGCCGAACGTCATCAATGCAGTCTCGCACAGTTATCATTAGCATGGTTAATTGCTCAGCCTAATAGTAACGCGATCGCCGGTGCTAGAACTGCTAAACACGTTATAGATAATGCTAAAGCCGCTGAGGTGAAACTTTCTCCAGATGAGCTACAAGAAATTGACGCTATCGGACGTATGGTTACTAGCCATCAAGATGATAGTGCTGTCATGTGGAATTGGTGATCAAGTTAGGAGTTAGGAGTTATGAGTTAGGAGTTAGGAGTTAGGAGTTATGAGTTATGAGTTAGCAGTTAATAATTTATATCTCTGTCCAATTACCCATTACCAATTACCAATTACCCATTACCCATTACCAATTCCCTATAAATATTGCGAAATTTTAAGAGTCGTAAACTTGAGTTAATAGGGGGTTTCCTTTTTATCTATATATGATAATTTAATAAATAAGACACAAACAAAACTTCGTGAACTCAGTCGGGTTAATGACAATGTGTCTCCGGTCAAAGCCCAAGTAAATTTCAGCATTAAAAAAGTGGCATCTACCAAATTCAGGTAAGCCAAGCTCCTAAATAGGAAAATACATAAATGCGTTGTTTGCTATGAGTTAAGTAAACTTTAGTTGTTGAACTTTTTAATTCTTCAAATCATTGACCAAAAATAGAGATTTGACCTTAATAATCTTAATGAGAAAGCCTGGTAAACCCTTTGCCAGGCTTTAGGTTTTTTATTGATTTATTTATTATCAACAGGACTTACGATATTGTCACAAATGGTTGATGGTGCGTGACGCTACAAACCTTATTACTACGTTCAAATTAACTCAAAGCGTCACACAAGGGCAATAACGCGGGAAGAAAATCTACACCGCGTTTTGCCTCCCCTACAAGAAAAATGTGCCTTTTTTGCTAAGTCCTAATCAATTACTCCTATCCCGCTAGAAAATTACCTATTTCTCTTTATTTCTTTCCTTTGCGTTCTCTGCGTCTCTGCGGTTTTTTTATCGGTAATCTTCTGCCGGGAAGGGAGTAGCTGCTTTCATTGCTTTATTATTGATAATTTTCGCGAAATTTTTGATTGTATTCAGATGTTTTCTCGTCATTAGGGACGGACATATAATCGTTGTATTTTTCTTGATTATAAAAGTAAAGAGTACGTATTGGATAAGGAATATTGATATTGGCTTTGTCAAAAGCTTCCTTAATACTTAAAATTGCTTTAGTTTGAACGTTACGAACTTGTTTTTGTCGGGGTGAAGTCCAATAACGAATAATAAAATCGATAGAACTATCACCGAAAGCAACTACATCAATTTCTGGTGCTGGGTTGTGTAAAATGCCTTCTACTTGTGAAATTGTTCGTTATAAAATATCAGAAGCTTGGGATAAAGAAGTATTGTAATCTACACCTACAGCTAAATCAGTACGCCTGTGGTCAAATGCTGTTCTTACCCTAACTATACTTGTAAATACTGTTGAATTGGGAATTACAACTAGTTCCCCAGTATAAGTAATAATAAATGTATCTATCATCAGGATTAATAATAAACTCAACTTAAGAATGATTTATGTTTGATTTATTTTTGGCAACATATTGTCAAAAAATGATGGGAAGCCTTGAATATCCCATATAAATATCTTTTTAAAACACTCGGAAGAAACATAAATCGGGTTTATTTTATAAATCAGAATTCTGAGTCTACACAGTTAGACTCTCACAAATAATTGCCAACGATTTTGCTCTTTAAATGTTTTATTTTCGTGTTACTTTTTAATCCAGCGCCATTGATAGCTATTCCACTGATAAACACCTTGAATTTGATATTCTGCACCGTCATTGAAGCGGATAGTGCAGGTTGTATAGGAGTTATCATCTTCGACTATTTCTTCAAGATTAATTACTGTACAGGGAAACCATTGAGGCTCACATGATGTACCTTCTTGTACCCATTCCCATAATCCATTACAAACCTCAATGCGATCGCCAACTTTTAGTTTGAACGATTCTGCGTTACCAAGTTGATCAAAATGATATTTTTCAACACTATTTAACCACTGTATACCGTAACGTTCGCGGATAAATTGTACGACTCCAGAATCTTTTTCTTGCAGCCAGTCATTAAGTAATTCTATTTTCCAAGAGCGATTTTTTTTCTCTTGTTCTTTGACAAACTCAGAGAATATTTGCAATTCTTCAGAAGTTAATTCTAATAAAGGATTGACATCATCTGATAAACTTTGGTCTGATTTGCCATTGATTTGCTTGCTTAATACTTGCAGCAAAATCATTTTTTGCCCATCAGTGAGAGGACAGCGGGCTGCATCGCAACGCTTAAAAGCTTCTTGCAGCGCTATTTCTATCTCATCTGGTGTCATATAAGTTAATTACAAATGAGGGTCTATTCTCCTAATTATTGCAAAATTTTTCAAAATTTAAAATTGTCTATTGATACAATGTTATATTTGTAGATTAATCATTCAACTATTTGTTGTATTCCACAACATTAATCAAGGCTGAGTCATCTATATGGTAGGTAGTGCGATATTTTAACTTCCTAATGGCTAATAAATATTAAATTATTCACAAATATTGCGATCGCAATGTTTGTGAATAATACACCCTGAAAAAGCCTACCTTTGGCTAAAATCAGAATTAGGAGAAAAATTACCTAGATTGTCTATCTTATGGCTGCTGAAAAACGCAAAGCTTCCGATAAATCCTCTGGTTGGCGAGAATTTAGTTCAGATAACTCTAATGCTACTCAAAAAGGAATACCAGATTTACCTCCTGAAAAACAAGATTTGCGGGTACAAGCAACCCGTGCTGGGCGTAAAGGAAAAACTGTAACTATAATTACGGGATTTCAAAGTAAACCAGAAACTTTACAAGCTTTATTAAAACAGTTGAAAAGTCAATGCGGTTGCGGTGGTACGGTTAAAGATAATGAAATTGAAATTCAAGGCGAACACAAGCAAAAAATACTGGAAATTTTGCATAAATCTGGTTATAAAGCCAAAATAAGCGGTGGCTGATTCTGTATCTCTATAAACTTACCCCTTTAATATAGAAATGCTATGGTTGGAATATAGATAAAGTCCTACACATTCTAATATTAATAGGAGGCAATAATGGATTTAGTTCGCTTAATTTGTGCTATTTTTCTTCCCCCTTTGGGAGTATTTCTACAGGTTGGTATTGGTCCTGATTTTTGGATTAATATCGTTTTAACTTTATTAGGATATATTCCCGGAATTATTCATGCAGTATGGGTAATTGCGAAAAAGTAATATTAAGACAATGAACCCTAAATGAAGGTGAGTTCGACATCATCATAAAAGTCGGGTTTTTATGATATTTTATCCGTAAGACACAAAATAGTCATAAAAACCCGATTTCTTACCCACGAGAGTCTCATAGAAGTCGGGTTTTTACGATATTTTATCCATAAAACAGAAAATAGTCATAAAAACCCGACTTCTCACCCACGAAAAATTAAAGTTCACCATTGAACTGACGTACTTGAGTAATAAATATCACTCTTTAATTTAAAATTTCCCAAATCCACCACCACCAGGGGTTTCGATTAGAAAAACATCCCCAGGTTTCATTTCTACTGTTGCAGTACTATTTAATTTTTCTTCACTTCCATCCTTACGAATTACCCAATTACCTCCAACTTTTCCCGCTTCTCCATTGTTTAAACCAAAGGGAGGTACTAAACGATGACTGCTAAGAATATTGGCTGTCATATCTTCTAAAAACCGGATACCACGAATCACCCCATTACCACCCGAATGTTTCCCCTTTCCACCGCTACCGACACGTAAACTAAAGTTTTCTACAAGAACAGGATAACGTGTTTCTAATACTTCTGGGTCAGTTAGGCGGGAATTTGTCATGTGAGTTTGTACCGCATCGCTACCGTCAAAGTTTGCACCAGCACCGGAACCACCACATATTGTTTCATAATATTGATAGTTTTTGTTCCCAAAAGTAAAGTTATTCATGGTACCTTGAGAACCAGCCATGATACCCAAAGCACCATATAAAGCATCAACAATGGTTTGGGAAGTTTCTACATTACCCGCGACTACTGCTGCTGGATATGTCGGGTTGAGCATACAGCCTTGGGGAATAATAATTTCTAAAGGATTCAGACAACCTGCATTTAAAGGAATATTATCATTAACTAAGGTACGGAAGACATATAAAACGGCGGCTTGAGTTACAGCTTTAGGAGCATTAAAGTTACTATTTAGCTGCTTTGATGTGCCGGTAAAATCGATGATTACGCTGCGCTTTTGTTTATTTATAGTAACTTTTACTTGAATTTTGGCACCGCTATCCATTTCATAGATAAACGAACCATCTTTCAAAACATCAATTGCTTTTCTTACTGCTTCTTCGGCATTATTTTGTACAAATTCCATATATTCTTGTACTACTTTTAAACTATATTGCTCAACCATTTTTATCATTTCTTGAAGTCCTCGATTATTTGCAGCAATTTGGGCTTTAAAGTCAGCTATATTTTGGTCGGAATTCCTGGCTGGATAAGCATGATTTGCAAGTATTTCTCTAACGGCTTCTTCTCGAAAATTTTCTTCTTCAACCAAGAGAAAATTATCAAATAAAATACCTTCTTCTTCTATAGTTTTACTATGAGGAGGCATAGAACCAGGTGTAATTCCACCGATATCTGCTTGATGTCCGCGAGAAGCAACGTAGAATATAGGAGTATTAGAAGCATAAAAAATGGGGGTAATTGCTGTGACATCAGGTAGATGAGTTCCACCGTTATAAGGATTATTTGATAAATATACGTTTCCTGGTTTTAAACAGTCGCTTTTATGGTTAATTAAACTGCGGACACTTTCACTCATTGAACCTAAGTGTACAGGAATATGAGGAGCATTTGCAACTAATAAACCGGAAGCATCAAAGATTGCACAGGAGAAATCTAAACGTTCTTTAATATTTACCGATGCTGCTGTATTTTGTAGGACAATTCCCATTTGTTCAGCAATGAATTGATAAAGATTTTTGAATATTTCTAAACGAACTGGGTCAGGTTGACTTGTTTTATGCATGGTTGATTTTGATTAAAGTGCTGAGACGCTGAAAAAGAGGTTTAACAGAGAGTTACTTGGTGTTCACATCTTGCTCGGTATTCACGACTCAGATGTGTGTTTATATATTAACTATCTGTTTTTTTGGTAAAAATTACGAGAATACATCTAGATTAATATTATTATCTAGGACTACAACAATCATCTAAAATTAACTAAAAGTAAATTTAATTGCGAAATGACTTTTCAAAGTCTTTGACCTTTTATTTTGACTACTGGTACAATTTATGAAATTTAAAACTGCTATCGATGACTCAATTCATAGCTTTACTAATTTCCTTGGCGATTGAAATTCCGATTATTTTATTGCTCACTCATTTTCTACAAGGATTTTCGTCTTTTACAGAATTTGTAGGAATGTTTGCTCTTGCTTGCAGTACGACTCTTTTAACTCATTCTATAGCATGGACAAGCAATCAAATTGTTATTCTTTACTTATTATCTCCAGTGAGAATAATTATAATTGAAGCTATTGTAATTTGTATTGAAGGTTTTTTATACTCACAAGTATTAAATTTAGGATGGAGAAAAGGATTTTATTTATCATTAATTGCTAACATTGCTTCTTATTGTGGTGGAATAATTATTTCTCATTTTATTTGAATTTGTTTTTGATTTTATTATCTGTAATTGACTCGTTGTATAAGGTTAAAAGTATTACCGCTCTCTAAAAATTCGGATAATAAATATTCCATAAACCTCCAAATAAAAACTGAATTAAATTTGCACTTTTGTGTATAGTTTTCATATAGTTATAAAAACCCGACTTCTAACCCCACCAAAAATCGAGGTTTTACAGCTTCCTTTATCTTTATGAAAACAATTGACATACTTGTAGGACTTATGCAGCGGGCACATTTTCTTGTCGGGTGCTGTGACACTTATAGAAATTCTGAACGTAGCAATAAGGAACCTCTGATGTCACGCACCAACCACCTGACTTATTCACAACTTTGTAATCCTTGAATATCACAACCTACAATCTTCTCTAAATTACGGGTAATTTTCTCGATATCCCAATTCCACCAAGCAATTTCTAATAACGTATTAATCACATCATCAGCAAAGCGTTTTCTAATTACTTTGGCTGGATTTCCACCGACTATTGTATATGGTAAAACGTTTGTAGTGACAACAGATTTTGATCCAATAATTGCTCCATCACCAATTTGTACTCCCGGCATAATCAAGGCTTCATAACCTATCCAAACATCGTTACCAATTACAGTATCACCTTTATTGGATAGTTCATCTAGCTGTGGCATTATTCTCTCCCAACCATTACCAAATATTTGAAAAGGATAGGTAGAAAAACCAGATATTTGATGATTTGCTCCATTCATAATAAACTTTACACCTGTCGCTAAAGCGCAAAATTTACCGATAATCAATTTATCCCCAATAAAAGGGAAATGATAGAGAACATTACGCTCGAAATTTTCCGAATCTTCTAAGTCATCGTAATAAGTATAATCCCCAATAATTATATTCGGATTTGATACTGTATTTTTGATAAAGCAGGTTTGAGGAAATCCTTTCATCGGATGTTTTTCTTGTGGATTTGCACCGTACATTTATCTAAACGTTAGTAACTATAGGAATCCTTTTTGATTTTTGAATTATATCCTTTACGCTTACATCGGAATGATAAAAAGTATGTGCAAAAAAAACTCTGCGTTCCTCCGCGCTTACCTCCGTGTCACTTTGCGTTAGTTAGTTAAAACTTAGGTAATTTACTTGTGCTGTCAAATACTCTATAAAACTATGAAGCTTGAAGCCATCCTCAACATTTTGCTAAAATATTTAATATTACTTTACATTTTTCTTTATGAAGACAATTGACAACTCGGATGTACCGGAAACTAATCGGTTGTTTTCTAACCTTTCATTTGATCAAAATAGACTAATTCATCAACCAGGTAGCGTTGTTGGAAGTACGTTACTAATTGCTGGAACTACTGTAGGCGCAGGGATTTTGGCTTTACCTACAGTGACTTTACCTTCTGGAGTTTTACCTTCTACAGCTTTATTAATTGGGGTTTGGCTTTATACGGTGGTATCGGCTTTGCTGATTGCAGAAGTATCTTTAAATGGTATGCGTTACAACGGACGTGCTAGTAATGGTTTACTAGCAATGGTGGAAAGTAGTTTGGGTACCATAGGAACACGTATTGCAGGTGGTGCCTATTTATTTTTACACTATGCTTTATTGATAGCTTATGTTTCGCAAGGTGGAGAAATTTTAATCTCTGCGGTGGAAAAAATATGGGATTTACATTATGTACCAGCATGGATAGGAAGTACGGGTTTTGCTTTGATATTTGGTAGTATTTTGTATCTTGGAAAAGACAGATTTGTTGAGAGATTAAATAGTTTTTTTGTTGCAATTGTGATTGCTTCTTTTATCGGGTTGCTATTGTTAGGAGCTACACAAATACATCCAACTTCCTTATTATCCCAAGATTGGAGTGCGCTTCCTCCTGCACTTTCGGTGATGTTAGTAGCGTTATTTTTTCATAATATTATCCCAGTTGTTGCCACTCAATTGGAAGGGGATGCTGCTAAAGTTCGTCAATCTATTGTTGTGGGTTCGGCAATTCCCTTAGTGATGTTTGTGTTATGGAATGCCGTAATTTTAGGAAGTGTAACTCCAGCTATGTTACAAAATATATCCGGTGATAGCGGTATTTTTGACCCTTTGCAAATATTGCGTGCTGGTGATGCGGGACAATGGTTGGGGATTTTAGTTACAGTGTTTTCCGAATTTGCGATCGCGACATCTTTTATCGGTTTTTTCTACGGATTGCGAGATTTATTCCAAGATATGAATTTGTTTGCCGATACCCCTAATGTAAGTTTACCGTTAATTTCGTTGATATTATTTCCTCCAATGGGTTTTTCTGCAATCAATCCCAATATCTTTTTTACTGCTTTGGATTATGCTGGGACTTTCAGTGTTTCAATTTTGGGGGGTGTTATTCCTGCTGTGATAGCTTGGAAACAGCGAGATAAATACAAAGAATTAAATCAATCCCTTGTCCCTGGTGGTAAATTGATGTTAGTAATAATGATTGGTATAGCAATGATGGCGATAGTTTTGGGGAATATTAAAGGTTAAAGAAGATTTCGTTATATTAACCTATCCCATACGATGTTAGTGGGATAGATTCAAAGAAATTTATTTCCAAATCTGTAGTTTTTACTTGCCTCTTCATGCTGTGCAAAGTATTTTTCTTCTTTATTAATGACAACCTCAGAGCTAATAGTTTTAATCATTGCAGCAGCACAGAAACATCGATTACTGTGCGGGTTATCAAGTTCAAGAGAAACTTTTTCACTATTGCTGATTTTGAACAATATGCGCCTCTGTACGGATTTAAAATCGCGTGTTCCTGGTAAATGAAAATTAGGAATTATCTTGGCTTGCCGCTTTCCAACCATTCATACTAGGTGGGAAACCGCGCACATTGTCATAGCCTAATAGGTGTAAAGACATTACATCGGAATGATAAAAAGTATGTGCAAAAAAACTCTGCGTTCCTCTGCGCTTACCTCCGCGTCACTTTGCGTTAAAAATATATAATTCCGATACAAACGGATTTGATATGAGAATGGTCTCTAGAGCTTCAACCTTCAGCTAACTGTTTCCTTAGCAATAGATTCAGAAAAAGTTGCTGGGGAGTTCTTCCCCCCCAATTAGCTAGACATTCACTTTTAAGTTTTCCTCCCAACAACGCGCACAAGTTCCACGACGAATATCTCGCCAAATTTGGGTAGCAGCTAAAGCACCATCTCCCGCAGCAATTACCACCTGATTTAACCCTACCTTCAAATCACCAATGGCAAAAATTCGCGGGTGGGAAGTCTGACACATTTTATCTGTCACCAAATTACTCCCTTTCATCTCCAGATTTATCCCTTGCAGATAAGTGTTGTGATAGCGGGAACCCATAGAAATTAGACCAGTTTCCAACTCAATCACCGAACCATCAACCAATTCCACACCTGTCATTTGATGCTTTTGTCCCAAAAATTGCTTAATCGGTGTCTCCACCAAGGGATAACCATGTTCCCGGAGTTGCTGACGCATTTCGGAACTAACTGCAAAAGTTCCGTGGGTAAATACGCTAATGTAAGGTGTAAACCAACTCAAGTTAAATACCATCTCTTCAATACTGGCTTCACTACCTGCAAAGAAACCACATTTTTTGTCCGTCATTTCATAGCCATCACAAACCATACATACGTGCAAATTATACCCCGCATAGTCATAAACATTCCGCATTTCATCCAAGGGTGGTAGATGGTCAATAATACCACTCGCAGCAATCAAATACTTAGAACGAAATACTGCGTCAACACCATTTACACGCCCCACTTTAACCTTGAGTGCAAACGTTTCTCCCTCGTCTACAACTTCCTCAACATAAGCATTAAGAAAATCACCACCAAGAGATGCATAATGTTCCTTACCTTTCTGTAATAAAACTCTACCGGGGGTATCAGGTGGTAAACCTAGATAATTGTGTAATTCTTGCATCCAGAAAGAACGAGCTTTGCCCTTGTCAATAATTAAGCTAGAAAGATTAAACCTTTGTAAGTAAATACCCGCAGATAATCCTCCAGCACCACCACCGACAATAATCACATCATAAATGCGCTTTAAACGTTCTTGCAGATTATTTTTTGATACTTGCATAGTTTCCTCCCTAATCTCATCAAACCAGCTAATCTCATTAATTCCACCAAGCTTTTTCCCCAGTTCGGGGGTCCATTTCCGTCCAGGGAGAGATGCGAATATGATTCCCTTCCAGGTTAACGTGAGTCAGCTTCAGAGGAAGAGGTGCAGGACCTCGTACCACTCTCCCATCAGCATCATAACGAGAACCGTGACACGGACATTGAAATTGATTATCGTTAGGATTCCACGGAAAGGTACAACCCAAATGGGTACAGTTATCAGTAATTCCCCAGGGATGCAAAGTACCATCTGACTGTACTGTTAGGTAAGTAGGTTCTGCTGCTAAACCCGCAACTAAGGCACGAGTTCCAGGGGTTTCAGCCAAAATCTGACTAGCCGGAATCAGATTTCCGTTAATATCCTTAGCAAGGATAGAACCACCTTCACCCGCTTCTGTGGGAGCAACAAAGAATTTAGCCACAGGATACAGCAATGTACTAGCTGTAGTAGCAACAACTGCTCCTGTGAGGAAGTTAAGCAATTTTCGTCTCGACATTGAAGGACTTTCTAAAAGAAAACTTTCTGACATAAATTTGCCCTTTTGGTTTTTAACTAGGACTTATGTAACTGGCATATTTTTTCTGTCGTGTGACGCTACGAGAATATTTGAACAGAGCAATAGGACTTATAGCTTCACGCACCAATAGCCGATTATGATAGCCAGTCTTAGCATTGCTAATAAAGGCTTCATTTATTCTCATATCATATCACTATATTACTAATAAGTAAATTAATGAGCCGAAATCCTTAAAGATGTAGCAATCCCTAAAATCAGTAAACAGTTATCAGACATTAGTAATTACGAATTATGTTGACAAGGCTTTTATGACTTCAATGTAAAGTAATGTTAAGAATAGCTTGATTTATTATATAACTATCTGGTTGAATAGTAGTAAGGTTGATTTGCCTTGAACAATTATTAACCTCGGAATAATTAAGCATCATGAATATTTCTGCACAGCAAAGCCAAAGTCCTAGTTTTTGGCGAAATATCTGTAATTGGATTACCAGCACCAACAACCGTATGTACATTGGTTGGTTTGGAGTTTTGATGATTCCCACATTGTTAACAGCAACTATTTGTTTCATCATTGCTTTCATTGCCGCACCACCTGTAGACATAGATGGTATTCGGGAACCAGTATCTGGTGCTTTACTCTATGGGAATAACATCATTACTGCTGCGGTTGTACCTAGTTCTAACGCAATTGGTCTGCACTTTTATCCGATTTGGGAAGCATCTACCTTGGATGAATGGTTATACAATGGTGGTCCTTACCAATTGATTATTTTCCATTTCCTGATTGGAATTTTCTGTTACATGGGTCGTCAGTGGGAATTATCTTATCGCTTAGGGATGCGTCCTTGGATTTCTGTTGCCTATAGCGCACCTGTTGCGGCTGCCACTGCGGTACTATTAGTCTACTCTGTGGGTCAAGGTTCTTTCTCTGATGGAATGCCGTTAGGGATTAGTGGTACTTTCAATTTCATGATTGTCTTACAAGCAGAACATAATGTTCTGATGCACCCATTGCATATGTTAGGAGTAACTGGTGTGTTTGGCGGCGCTTTATTCTCTGCCATGCATGGTTCTCTGGTTACTTCATCTTTAGTTAGAGAAACCACTGAAGTTGAATCGCAAAATTACGGTTACAAATTTGGTCAACAAGAGGAAACTTACAACATTGTAGCTGCCCACGGTTATTTCGGCAGATTGATATTTCAGTATGCATCCTTTAACAATAGTCGTGCTTTACACTTCTTTCTTGCTGCTTGGCCGGTAGTTGGTATCTGGTTTGCGGCTTTAGCCGTGTCCTGTTTTGCCTTTAACCTCAATGGTTTTAACTTTAATCAATCAGTTCTAGATGCTCAAGGTCATGTAATTAATACTTGGGCTGATGTGATCAACCGGGCTAATCTGGGAATTGAAACCATGCACGAACGTAATGTTCACAACTTCCCCTTGGATTTGGCTGCTGACGATATTCAGCCTCTGGGATAATTACCTCTTAATTTCAATCAAAGGAACAGGGAACAGCCTTCTCTGTTCTTTTCTTAATGAATACAAAGTATAATTATATTACTATTTAACAATGTAAGGTAATTTGATAGTGGTAGAAATCAGCATGGTTCACGTTGTCGTAGTGGGTGCAGGAATAGGGGGTTTACCAACGGCTTACGAATTGAGGCGTTTATTGCCGAAATCCCATCACATCACGCTGATTTCAGACAATCCCAAATTTACCTTTATTCCTTCTCTACCTTGGGTTGCTTTTGATTTAACCCCCCTAGAAAATATTCAACTAGATATCCAAAATCTGCTTTTAGGACGTGGTATTAATTGGATAGAAGGAAAAGTAATAACGCTCGATCCTGACGCACAAATCCTTAATGTTACCGGGAAAACTATTAATTACGATTATGTAGTAATTGCGACAGGGGCATCCTTAGCAATGGATGCAGTCTTAGGATTGGGACCAGAGCAAGGTTATAGCCAATCTGTATGTAATCCCCATCACGCTTTATTGGCGCGGGAAGCATGGCGAAAGTTCCTGGAGAATCCGGGTCCATTAGTAGTGGGTGCAGTACCGGGAGCAAGCTGTTTTGGTCCTCTGTATGAGTTCGCTTTGTTGGCGGATTATGTCTTACGAAAACGCGGTTTGCGCGATCAAGTACCGATTACTGTAGTTACACCAGAACCCTATGCTGGTCATTTAGGCATTGGGGGGATGGCAAACTCAGGGGAATTGGTGACTCAAATACTACATCAGCGAAATATTGAATTGATTAAAAGCGCGGAAATAACTGAGATTCATCCCCAAAATATTACCTTGGGAGATGGTCGTAATTTACCTTTTCAATACTCAATGGTACTTCCACCTTTCCGGGGTGCGACGTTTTTGCAGTCAACAACAGGATTGACGGATGAAAAAGGATTGATGCCAATTTTACCGACATATCAACATCCAGATTTTCCTTCAATTTACAGCTTGGGTGTGGTAGTGCAGTTAACTCCACCGGAAAAGACACCCATACCCATTGGTGTACCGAAAACCGGACAAATGACGGAAGCGATGGGAATGGCTGTGGCTCATAATATTGCTAGGGAATTAGGAGTGATTCAAGCTGCACCTGTGACACCTACCCTGGAAGCAATTTGTATGGCAGATTTTGGCGATACTGGTATTATCTTTATTGCTGCTCCGGTATTACCTGACTCTGTAACTGGAAAACGACGGAGTTCTGTTGCGAAACGAGGTTGGTGGGTGAGTTGGATCAAGGTAGGGTTTGAGAAATTCTTCTTAACTAAAATGCGGTTAGGGATGGCTGTACCGTGGTTTGAACGTTGGGGTTTGCGGGTTTTGGGTTTATCGTTGGTTGAAGCGATCGCAGAGTTGGAAGTTGTGGAAGTTAATTCAAAGTTAGCGACGATGGTTCATAAAAATTAAGTGATATTAGTTTGAAATAAAAAAGTAAAAAATGAGGTGTAATTCTATGTGGTGTAAAATTCGGCAATTTTTATCTTGGTTATTGTTATTGGGTGGGTTGGTTTTATTAATTTTATTGGGCTTAGCAACTTTTAATCCTGAACCTGCTGCGGCTACAATCAGCACTATAGAGGAAGCCCCTGGTCAAATTCTTTCTCAATCTAGACATCAGCTACGAGATGATCAGGGTAATGCTTGGCAGGTGATTTTATTCAAGCGAGTTAAAGGTAATGATTCTCCTAGCATTAATTTACGTTTGGTAGCTTTTCCTGGTACTGCCAATTTTGTACACCCACAGCCTTTACAAATAATCACAAAAAATGGCAATATTTTTGATGCCAAAGATGTCTTTGCGGAACAAGCACCGGCTGACAATGTTGGTGAATATAACGTTAATAATATATTCGGCAAGTTGCCCGATGCAGCAGCAATTAATCTTTCTTTAGTGATGAAAGATAATCAATCTATAGAGTTAAAAATTCCTGCCGAAGTAATTTTAGAATGGCAAATAATTGCTGATAATGAGTAATATCAGATTTGCCTAATTTATTTAAAAAAGTGTTTTGCCAAACCGACAAATCAATCACCCCAAATCGGCAATTGATTAACTTTATCTAACAACAAACCAACATAAGTATTTTCAGTATTATCTACCGTCTGAGTACTAAAATAACCATTTTTACCATCGTGAGTGTGAGAACCTGTTTCCACTACTTGATAACGTCCCTGCCGTACTGCTTTAATAAAAGGAGAATTCACCATCCAAGACCAACGGTCAGCAAATATAATTTTAGTCACATCTTCAACCCAATCTCGACTACCCCGCAGGTGGTATACCCGATCAACTTGATTAAATCCCGTTTCACCATCAAAACTACCACCGATAGAAACTACTATTAACCGTGCATTTAACCAATTCTCTAAATATTGTATTGCACCTAAAGATACTTGCGCTCCTCCACTCGTACCCATAAGAATAATTTTGAGCGGTTGCTTTGATGTTGGATTCAAAGGAGATACAGCATTCATTCGTTCTGCGATCGCGTTGGCAATTCCCAAGTTATAAATCGAACCGTAACGACTATCAGCAGAAATAGCAAAACGCCATAAATTACGAATTTTGATCAATACATTTGCATTTTTTAACCATCCATCGGCTTCAGAAGCAAAACGCCATAAAGGAGCTAAAAAACGCTGTCCCCCTAAACTTTTATTGGCGACTGAATAAGGAAACACGTCGTCTACGACAGCACATTGAGGATGCAGTTTTGCTAACTGGTTGAGAAATATTTCTTCCCCTGGAGTCAATTCGTTAGCGGAAAAGTCTCCGACACCGGGTAGAAAGACAATATAACAACTTTTTTTCCCAATATTTTTCTGATTTAAATTATTTTTAATCAAGTCTTGAGTGGGATTTTTATCCAATCCTAAAGCTTGAGTACTAGTACTTAACCACCATGATAAAGTACCCACAGGAGCAATTATTCCCCAGATGATTAATAATATACCTGCGAAAACTAGTAATTTTAAAGTTTCTCCTCGTAACCATCGTAAAATTCGTGCAATCAGCCTTAACATTTTTGATAATCAAATATTGCATATTCAACAATACTCGATTATATTCAAATTTTTAGCAACCTCAGCGCGATTATTATGAACGGCACTAAAAATAACTTCCAGCAGCAATTCTTTTATACAATTAAAAACGCTTTACTTCTAAAACCAGAACTTTACGATCATGCTTGTAATATACCTTTAAACAATCAAGTAGCTTTGACTATTGTGATTTTAGCTGGTATTTCTCATGCTTTAGGTAGTCTGTTTATTTTATTAATTAATCAAGCCTCAATTTATTTATTATTAGTAGCACTTTTGATTGATGCTCTTTCAATAATTATCGGATACTATTTTTGGGCTTTAACTATTTGGAAAATAGGACAATTGATCAAATCAGTAGACCCTAAGTTTAAGAACTTATTAAGCCCAATTGGCTTTGCTTATGCGCCCCAATTATTAAATTTTCTCACATTAATTCCATTGTTAGGAAGACCGATAGAATTAATCTTAGGATTATGGAGCCTTTTGGCAGTAATTGTAGCAGTTACTCAAGCTTTAGATATCACCACCCGTAAAGCAGGTTTTATTTGTATAATTGCGTGGTCATTAATTCAAACTGCGGTCGGTTTTATTCAAGTTTTAGAACAAAAAGTTGTACAATTCA
Source organism: Nostocales cyanobacterium 94392 (assembly GCA_035285725.1). GTDB lineage: Bacteria > Cyanobacteriota > Cyanobacteriia > Cyanobacteriales > Nostocaceae > Rivularia. Next base: position 27,908 of record JAYKJL010000056.1, read on the forward strand.
CGAATTAAATCATTGGTAAATCTAACAACTCCGCGTTACTTTGCCCTTACCTTTATATTCCTCTGCGTTAAAATTTCATCCCAATATATTTTTATTTATTTATGGATAAGTCACTACATTCAATCTTTTATCATCCTTATTTATCGAATTTAATTGTTTAATTGTCAGCTCTTTAACTATACTTAAAAATAATTGCCCTTGACCAACAGAATTGATATAATCTGCACTTAAATAACGGCGATAATTTGGATTATTCTCAACATAACTTTTGAACATACCAAGAGCTAAATAGCTTGTATAATCGCGGGCTAAATTAGGAGAAACACCGACAACTTGGGATGGTACAGGAATAGTCGAATTGGGTGATTCTGCGATTGTTGAAAAATGGGTACCACCGTTCATTAATACTAAATATTTATTTTCGTTTGTTAACCAAGTAAAAGGTATAATCTGTTCTGGATATGCAGGAGCTACAGTATCAGCAGTACCAGCGACAATCATGACTGGAATATTGATTTTACTTAAACCTTCTTTACCGTAAACGCTACTATCTACAGGATTAATTGCAACCACTGCTTTAACTCTTGAATCAGATAATTTATAGTCGAATTCTGGTAAATTCAAAGCTAAACATTGCAATAATAATGAAACATTCAAAGTATCTTGATTCACCGGACAATTCTCTCGTAGCTGTGCAAAATTAATCTCAGCACCTGCTAATGCTAAAGCCGTATAACCGCCAAAAGATTGTCCAATTACGCCTACTTGTTCCATATTGAAACGTCCCTGATATGCAGGATTGGAATCTGATAAACGTTCTAAGAAATCTAAAATATATTTTACATCTAAAGGTCGGTCAATAAATTCTCTAGGGTCTGTAACCTCGTTGGCAATTCCTCCTAATAATGCTTGTAACTGTTGAGAATTACTACCGGGATGTTCGGGTACAGCAACTACAAAACCGTGGGAAGCTAGATACTCCGCTAAATAAGCAAAACTGCTGCGGTCGGAACCCAATCCGTGAGAAATTACAATTACCGGCAGAGGTTTATTGGTTTGTGGTAAATAAATATCTATTGGAAAAGAACGAATCCGCGATATATCGGTGAGAGTAAAACTTTCTTTTGTGTAAGTTAAACGTCCTGGTTGCAATGCATTAGAAATAATATTATTTGATATAGTTTCTTCAGAGGTTTCTTGCAAAGATTTTTGGTTGATCAATGCAACTGCTTTTTGAGTCCGATTAACGATATTTCTGGCTCGTAATCCAATTTCCAAACTGCGAAATAAATCGATAGAAATAGTTTGAGAAGGAAATTTACGTAATATATTTATAATTGTAAAATTATTTGGTTCTATTGCTGCTAAAATCAACGCCGAACGAGTTGCATAAAATCCACTGCTGCGGCGTAATTTACTTGTAGTGGCTTGATTGCGATCGCGAAATTCACTTTGAAAAACTTGCGAAAGATTTTCTAATAGTTTCTCACCAATTGGTGAATAGAAAAATTGAGAAACTTCAACAGCTTTTAAAGGAATAGGAGTAATTAATACTTCTCTTAATTCTTGCTGACTCCCTTGGGGAACGTACTTAAAATATACTGCTAATTCATCATTTACTTGACCAGTTTTAGCATAAATTTCTAGGGAATCAACTGAGATAGACCTCTCTACTATCCCAAAAGAAAGCTTTAACCTTTCGGCACTAACAGCAGGACGATGATTTACGATGGGTAAAACACTGGTAATAACAATGCTTAATACAATATTCAGCCAAATTGATTTTTTACAGAGCATACATTATAACTCAGGATGAAGCCAATTGAACAATCCCAGAGTTGTAATTGTACCCACAAAATGAGCGGCAATACCACACATATTTGCCATTGCCACAAAAATATCCAGAGGACGGATAATCCTTGTGGGGTCGTAAATTGCCACACCTTGGGGTTGAGCTATGGATTTTGCGAGTAAAACACCCAAACCCGAACCTCCCCCCAAGATTGTCAGCAACATTCCTACCAAACCCACTATTACCCCAATCCTCAGTATTTTCATAACTTCCGCTTTTTTAGGATGTATTTCTGAATTCGGGTTACGGAGTCTTCTAGCAAAACGAGTTAAACGAAAAGCCAAGTAAATACCGAATAATAATCCGAGAATTCCGCACACAGCCCAAAACATACTAATACCTAATCCGGGAGTCGTAGTTTCAGTATACTGGGTAGTACCAGCTACACCAGGTACGACAACATCATTAGTCACAGCTTGATTAAAACTGCGTCCCGAAATTGCGAATATTACCATCAAACTGCAAGCAGCAGCCAATCCTAGTTGTAACCAAAAACTAGCCCAGCCGCTAAAGCGTAATATATTAGATATTCTTTCTAATTTAGGATTAATTGTAGGTGTGGGAGTTTCTTGTATATTCATCCGATTTGAAATTTTAGATTTTGGATACATTCGCTTCGCTTAGTACAAGCTTTGAATTTTGGACTATAACTCAATACAATTGAGTTAAGAAAATTAATTAATATTGCGATCGAACAGACTGACTTTTCTGGAGGGGGCTTGGGGGACGCAGCCGTCCCCCAATCGGGGGTTTGGGGGAGAATCCCCCAATTCTTGGTTTTCCCACAAAA
>JAYKJL010000057.1:0-6123 GCA_035285725.1 Nostocales cyanobacterium 94392
GACAAATTTTAATAGAAACAGATGGTAATAATATTTATATTAAAAAAGCTGAAGTGTCTGGAAATTTAGAATTTCAGGCAATTTTACAAGCAATACTTAAAAAAATAGGTGGATAAAATTTATGGCAGAACCAACAACCCCAACAGGTTTAACGGCTTCTCAAGCAGAGGCTTTATCATCTCAACAACAACCCAACTATACTTACGCACCAACTGGAGGTGTTGAGTATTTTTCATATGAAGGCGATGTCTATGCTATTAAAAATGGTAAGATTTACGCATTAGACTATAACAATGAGGATTTTGCACCAGGAATGTCTGGTTCAGACAAAAGGGCTGCATCTTATTCTTGGGCTAAGGGTGTCTTGGGTAATATCCCAGAAAAGAATATCGCTTTTGTGGTAGAAGACCTTTCTAAACAGCAGGGTGTTGGAGGGCAACAGGTTATGGGTGGTATGCTTCAAAAAGCTAACTTCTTTACAGCTACACCACAAAATTACGCTACTGCTCAACCAGCCCATTCGGGCGACACCACTTTAGCCAAAGATATTGTTTATCCCAATAATCCTCCTGGACAACAAACTGCTGGCAATGTAGATCAATCTGCAACCCCAACAACTTCTACTGGTAGTTCTACCCTGGGAACTCAAACGGGACAAACAATGACTTTTCAGGAAGCATCTCAAATAGCTGCTGCTACTGGACAATTAACTGGTAATGAAACAGCAGAAGAAATATTTGCCATAGCAAATGCCGCACAACAGGGTGGCGGAACATTGGCTACACAAACTGGAACAACTCAAGATCCTTATGCTGGAGTTAGGGCGGTCTTTGGACAAACCTGGGAACCATCACCAGCTTTTATCAATAGCGGTTTGGTTAATCAGGGAATTTATGGTGCAGTTAGGGTTACTGATTCTGCTAATCCAAACCAAGTTTATCTTATTGGTCCAGGTGGTTATCCGATTGAAAGTGAAGAACAATTTGCTTCTATTTTTGGCACAACTAATCAACAGGGAATAGTGGGAACAGTTACTATGCAAGATGCTGTTAAACTTGGAATCAATCCTGCCGATTTTTCTGGTGATATGGGTGGTGGTAATTTAAATACAGGGACAATTACAAATGAGGATCTAACTGGTGATGTTAATAATATAGAATTACCAGATGTTACTGATGATAATACTGGTGCTGAAGAATTATTTGCTGCTGAAAAAACAATAACTGATTTAATACAAAAAGGTTATCAGGATATATTAGATCAAATTGCTAAGGGTAGAGAAGCATTACAGAAGCACATGGATGAAGGTGAGGCTATATTTGATTATCAAAAACAACTAGAAGAACAGGTAAAATTAGATGAAAAAGCTCAACAGGTAACTGATTATACGAATGAGATTTTAGCAATGCAGGCTCAATTTGAAGAAATAAAGAAACAAGAAGATAACGCTAAGATGTATTATGAGAATAGACCAATTACAATGGCGGCTATGACTGGTGCACAGGCTCAAATTGAAAGACAATATGCTATTAAGAAAAACCAAATGGCTTCAGAAATTGGTATTAAACAAGCTAGTTTATTGGCTGCTCAAAATAACTTAACTCTAGCACAAAGTATGGTTGACAAGGCAGTTAATCTTAAATGGAAAAAATATGAAATGGATATTAATAATCATAAGGCTTTATTAGAAATACTTTATGATGAATTAGACTTTAAGCAAAAACAACAAGCTGATGCAATTAATCTAGCACTTACATTACAACAGAGAGATATTGATGCTCAAAAGGAAAGAGAGAAAACAATTTTGAGTTACTACAATACCGCTGTGGCTGGCGGTGCACCCCAAAGCGTTTTGAATCAAATTATGGATTTATATGAAAACAATGGTTCTGTGGCTGATGCCGCTAGAATCGCTGGTGTCTTTGGAGCCGAAGCACCAGAGTCAAGAGTTATCCAAATTGGTAATCAAAATGTAACCCAAGAATGGAGAAATGGTAAGTGGGTTGAAGTATCAAGGGGTAATAAGTGGGAAGGAAGCAATGGTGTTACTGACCAAAGCGATCCGCATAATTGGAATCAGGCTGAAGTAGAGGGGACTATCGCTAATGCAATAGAAAAAAATGAAGAATATGACCTAGAACACGCAATAAGAGATATTGTATTAGATCCATATATTTTAAATAAACAAGAAGCTATTGGTTATGCTGAAAACTATTTTAAGAAATCATCTACTGAAACAACCGAAACTCAAACATCATTTTCTCAACAACTTCAGCAACCAATTCCATTTGCACCAAATTATAGTGGTTGGACAAGCACATCATCAACAACTGGTGGTCAATCTACATCACAATTATTGAATCCTGGTGGAGGCAATACAACAATGTATGAATCCAATCCATTTGATTTTGGGTTGGGTATGGTAACTAATTTATGGGAATAAACTATGCCATTATCAGATTATAGAAGTTCTAGTGGATCTAGTGTTGGATTATCTGCCTATCGTAGTCGTAGTAGCACTACTAGTCCGCAAGAATTAACTATTGACCAATTAGAAAAATTAGGATTAAAGCCCAAGCAATCGTTTGGACAAAAAACCATAACAACATTGAATCATGTTTTGAATTTTCTTAGAACTGGAGAATATGCTGTTGGTGGTATTTTAGCTGGCAAAGGACCCATTGCTGGTATAAGAGAGAAGATTAGTCCGTCAGAGGTAATCTTTAATGATAAGGAAGAAGATAGAACATTCTGGTCTAAAAAGGGAGCAGCAGCTTTAGCTATTGATGTTCTGTTGGATCCTACTACTTATCTAACATTTGGTATTGGTGGCGGAATGAAAATGACAACTAGGGGTGGTCAGGTTGTTTTGTCTAAAGCAGGTAAAGAATTATTCCAAGATATTGCTAGTCGTGGTGCATCTGAAGCTGCTGCAAAAAGAGTGGTAGCTAGGGTTATCCAAGAAGGCGGAGAGGAAGCAGCTAAAAAATACATTGGTGATTCAGCTTTGAGGTTTATGGGAAAGCAATTTTTGAAAAAAAGTGATGTGATTAATGTTGTTAATAAGATTCCTGGAGCCAGTAAGACCAATATGTATTTAAGAGATGTTGGAACAGCTATCGCTAGTCCATTGTTACCATATAAACAAATAGATTTGTTGCCAGCCAAACTTGGCGGAGAGGGAATTTATAAGGATTATCTATATTTTCCATTTGCTAGGGGTATGAGAGATAAAATGTTTAAGACGATAGATGAGGTTAAAAAAATGGCTGGTATTGTAGCGGAGAAAAAGGGTAAAGATTTTAGTAAAGATCTTGGGGTATTAATTACCCAAGCTAGTCCTGATGATATTATTCGCACTGGAGATGATTTGGTTGATGTTGTAGCTAATACTATTATCGCAGAACAAGAACAGATGCTTAAACTTGAAAGATCTACTGGTAAAAAAATAGGCGAGGTCCCAGGTTATCTTAGAAGAATTTTAGGTAAGGGTGGCAGACAATTTGTGGAAGAAGGTAGAAGTTTAACCAATGTTCCAAGAATGATTAGGGCTACATTAAAACCAGCTAAGGCTAGAAAATATTGGAAATTTAAAATAGGAGATCAGGAAATTATTGGTTCTGCCAAAGAATTGGGATTAGAAAAATTAGAAACAATTAGGGGATTGAGTAAAACATTAGATGCGGCAGAAATAAAAACAGTTCATGATTTAAAAAAGATTTTAAAACAGTATGGTATTACCCTAGACTTTAAGTATGTTGAAGGTATGGGTAGGGGTGGTGGAACTAAGGGTTGGTTTTTGCCGATAGCTGGCAAGAATCGTCTTGGTATGCACATAATGACGGCTGGTAAAAGACCGATAAAGGAAATATTAGCAACTGTTCAACACGAAATTACTCATGGGGGTCAGTTCTCTTTGGGTGGATATATTGAAATGATTGAAAGATATGTTCCAAAAGGAAAAACAGCAAGCAGTAGAGCAGCGTGGAAAAAATCAAGGGCTCTATTAGAGCAAGCTAAGAGTGCAGCCACAGAAGAAATGTCTGGAATCCATAAAATGTGGTTTGAATCACAAGGAAAAACTATAAAAGATTGGGATAACTTAAGTCAATATTATAAGGATTATCTAAGAAAGCCTGCCGAATTATTAGCCTTTGCTGCTGGTTATTTACAAAAAGATGTGGAACAGGCATCAAAATTATTTCCAAAAACAATCAAAGCACTCGGTCAATTAAAAGATATTGATTTATTTAGGCAAATAGACGATGTTGTTAAATCTGGTATTCCTGCTGAAAAGGCATATTTAACTGCTGATAAACAATTTGTAGAAGCTGTAACTGCATCCATACCAGAGATGAATAAGTTTATGAAACAGAAATATGGGGTTGATGACTTCTTTGATCCAGATGCATTTAAATCATTTGCTACTAGAAAAATAGAGCATGTTAAATATATGTGGACCCATAAATTCCTGACAGATGTTAGGGATCGGTTTGGTTTCTTGGCAAAAGACTTTCCAAGTAAATCAACACCAGAGGGTATTAGATTGGTTGAATCGTCAATACCAGAATTACAGGGTTATTTGCTACCAAAGCCAATAGCTGATCATTTAAATACAGCTTATAAGACCATTAGTAGTGAAAAGAGTTTGAAAAAGTTTGTTGATGCCTATGATAAAACATTACAATTTTGGAAACTGAATGTTACTGGCTTATTCGCATCATTTCATACAAGAAATTTTATAGGAGGCTCTTTTAATAATTGGTTGGCAGGGGTTAAGTTTAAAGATTATGTTGATTCTGAAAAAATGCTTCGTGCTGGTGATGGTGTGTTTATTACAAAGACTGGAAAAAAATATGATTATAAACAATTACTTGATATCGCTGAAAGATATGGGGTCAGGGGACAACCTGGTTCAATAGATGTAGCAAGAACAATAGACCAAGCTGTTGGTGAAATCGGTGCTTCTTCAGCAAAGAAAGCTGCTATGATGGCTAGTTATGCACCAAGACAGGTAATGGAATGGGTAGAGGATAGATTAAGAATGCCATTATTTCTTAACAGAGTAAGAGAGGGAGCCACATTTGCTGATGCCGCAAAGGATGTATTTAAATTTCATTTTGATTATGTTCCTCAAACTGGATTAACACCATTTGAACAAAATTGGATGAAAAGACTGTTGCCATTTTATGTGTGGACTAGGAATAATGTTCCATTGCAAATAGAACAAATGATGAAGCAACCAGGTAAGTATGCCAACTTAGAAAAGTTTAGAGAATCCACTATGGATGCCAATGGTAAAGAAGAATTTTCTTTAATGCCCGATTGGATGAGAGAAATGTTTATTGGTAAGTTGCCATATAAAGATGAGATTGGAAGATCACTCTGGTTTCAACTTGACCTACCATTAGAAGATATTAATAAATTACCAGTTAATGAATCTGGAATTAGAGAAATAGCTTCTATGCTAACCCCATTTTTAAAGTTTCCATTAGAAAGATACTTTAATAAAAATATGTTTTTTGGTAGCGATATAGTTGATCCCATGTTGGATGATGTCCCAGAATTACAGACAACAGAATTTAAGAAAACATATCTTGCTGATTTAATAAACAAACTGCCAGCTCCAATAAAAAAGTTTATTAATTTTCGTGAAGTTAAATATAGGGATTGGTCAGTTAAGGATGAATACGCTTTTAAAACTAGATATGAAATGGATGCTAAAAAATTACATTTCATTATGACATTTTTGGGTAGATGGTTTTCCACAATGCAGGGTGTATCTGATGCAGAAATCCCAGAAATTTGGAAACTCTCAAGATATGTTGGCGGTATTCCAATAAGACCAGTTGATATTAATCAATTAAGATCCGATACAGAATATTGGAACGAGAAAAAAGCTACTGAAATTTTAAATGACCTGAAGCAACACAATATTATTCCCTATGGAACACCAGGAAAACAATCATCTAAAATTGGCTTAAGTGCATATCGTTAATGAATAAACTAATTTATCTATCAATCGCAATAGGTGTCTTGCTCTTTTGGTTAGCCGTCTATTGGGGGATAACACAATGGATAATGAATATAAACAATTATTAGAGAGGCAAATTAGGTGTCAGG
>JAYKJL010000058.1:0-5621 GCA_035285725.1 Nostocales cyanobacterium 94392
CTCCAGCAGCCAAACGCCGCTTAATGCATTCGAGAGTAGAATATATTACCACAATTGGAACCCTTGGTGGTGGATTGTTAGCAGCCGTGGCTTTAAATGCTTTAGTAGGTTCGTTGATTGAAAGACCTGATTGTCATTGTTATTTGAGTCATAGGGAATAGAAGTAGTTACTGTTCCCTATTCCCTGTTAAGAGTTCCCTACTAGTTAAATATTTAAATCTTGCATAGCCAGACGAATTTGTTCCATCCTTCTGCGATTAACTCCCAAGTCTGAGTCTCCGACACGAGATGCAGAACGGATATGAATTACCTTTTCATCGATAGGAAAATAAAATTCCACATCATCAGTGAATTTGAAAATTCTGCTTTTAGAAAGAGCGTGAATATAATTATCTGTATTTTCGACAACTTCGGTACGGGGAACAACTGTAAGAACCTTGAGTACGGTTGATTTTGCTGTATCGCGGTCTACATGATAAGGAATTGGGTCGATCGCGTGTTTGCTGTCTGCGTTTTGACTGACAACGCAATTCGGGGAAGTTGGACAAGCAGCAAGATGATTGTCACTAACACCCAAATTAGAAGAAGCTGCCCAAGTGGTAGCAGGAAAGATTAAATTAACAGTCAAGTTCAGTAAGATTACGAAAGCGATGCTCCAGGGGAGCCGCTTCGCGAACGCAATTAAACGGGGCATAGATTTTTTACTCATCAATAGTATGATGATTATTTTCGGTTATTTTGGGCATTTATTCTAATGGTTCGGGTTCTACTCCCTCATCAATCCAAACATCAATTGCTGTTTTTACTTCTTTCTCAGTTACAGCAGACCATTCTTTTTCATTAATAACTGTTTGAAATACCGCTCGTTTACCATGTCCGACTCTTTCTATTGGGTGTCCGCGATATGCATTATTTTTAGGTTTAACCATTTATATTCAATAGTGTAGGGTACATAATGTTGTGAATTTTGATTTTTAAAGGTGTTGAATAAAATTATTACTCATATAGCGGTTTTTGGTTGGATAGAATACAGATGAACCTCACCCCCTTCCCCTCTCCTTAGCAAGGAGAGGGGTGTCCGCAGGACGGGGTGAGGTTGGGAGTGTATTGGACTCAACTGAAAACTGCTATAATCATACCGACAAGCCAGAAAATCAATTTGAGTATTTCCAACACGATAAACGAGCCGATGCTCTAAATCAATACGTCTAGACCAAATATCGGCATCTATATATTTTAACGATTCTGGTTTCCCAATTCCCTCGAATGGATTTTCCATTACAGCAGTAACTAAATCTAAAATTTTTGATGCAATTTTAAAATTTTGCTTGAACCACCAAGCTAAATTTTCTTTAAATTTAGAACTAAAGCCAGGACTACGATTAATAATAACTGGTTCTACTTGATCGGCTTCAGTTTTATTCTTCTTTTTCTTGCTCAATCCCTAACTCCTGTTGAAGTTCTGTAATGGTTTGAGGTTTGATTTTTCCGCTCTTAGATTCCTCAATTGCATCAAGTAAACGATTTGCATTTGCAGGAGTTTTCAACAGATAAACCGTCTCAACCAAACTTCTCAAATCAGATTCTGTAATCAAAGCAACATTCTCACCATCACGACGATTGATGATATATACCTGATTATTTTGTACAACGCCGGTCTAATAGCTTAAAGAAGTTGTTTCTAGCATCCGTTGGAGATGTGATTTCGTAAGAAAACATCGTTTATGTACAGCTTTATGTACATATATTATAATGCAAAGAACTCACCGTTCCTAACAAGCGTACAGAATCGGCGATGATATTAGAAGCTCTACCACCATTAATCTATCCGATACTCAATACTACCGGACGTAACGGATTCTGAGTACGGCTAATAGCTTGTTGTAGCGTAGTAATCACTTGGGCTGATCGAGCGAGGTGGAGCCTCGTACAAATATAAGTGCGATCGCTCACCGGTAATCCCTACTCCCACTTATGCCAGGTGAAAACACCTCGTATTAAGATAGTATTTGATGCGAACATTTTCCCCCATAACTCCCAAAGATACTTATGCTTAAACTAGAAAAAATACAACAGGAGATTCAAGACTTACCAGAAGAAGCCCAAAGCTTACTAATAGACTTTATTGAAATCCTCAAAAAACGTTATCCAAAACCAATATCCGACAATCAATCTCAAGAAAAAATCCTTTATGAAAAATTTGATGATATTGGCTTAATTGGTTGTGTTTCAATCGAGGAAAATTTATCCACAACTTATAAACAAGTTCTTAGTGAAGGGTTAAACGATAAGTATGGTCATAGTTGATACAGGGTTTTGGTTAGCTCTTGTAGATAAAAAAGATACCTACCACGAAGTAGCTAAACAAGCTCTCAAAAAATACAACGAACCCTTGATTACTACCTGGTGTGTAATTACAGAAACCTGCTATTTATTGCTAACTCGCAAAGGAGTTAAGACTCAATTAGCTTTTATTAATAGCCTCAATCAAGGATTATTCACAGTTTTTAATTTAGAACCAGAACATGGATTAAAGATAGCTCAACTGATGGAAAAATATGCAGATTTACCAATGGATTTAGCTGATGCTTCACTGATAATTTTGGCAGAGCATCTAGGACATGGGCGCATTTTTTCAGTAGATCAACGGGACTTTAATACTTATCGTTGGAAAGAAAATTATCCTTTTGAAAATCTCTTGTATAAATAGTGCAGTAACTGTAGTTATGTTACGCATTTAATGAATGAATATATACCTGATTATTTTGTACAACTAGGTCTAACAGTTTAAAGAAGTTGTTTCTAGCATCCGTTGGAGATGTGATTTCGTAAGAAAACATCGTTTATGTACAGCTTTATGTACATATATTATAAGGTAATTTAAAAATAATCTTAAAAATAATCGTTTTTATTTTGAAGAGATATCACCAAAGGTAATATTCCCTGCTTGCCCAATATTAAAACCAATATTTCCATCTCCAACTATTCCCACACCATCTTTAACTTGATTGCTGATATTACGAATATTCTCTTCTGCTTCCGCTTTCACGCTTTCATATCCTGCTTGCGGTAAACCTTTACCACCACGCAACAAAGCTACGGGAAAATCTTCTGTAGCAAAATCAAAGAAAGGCGTTTGTTCTTTGTTATATTCCTTTTGTACCGTTATCGGAACAGTTTCGCTCAGGTAATTCATCAAATGGGAAACCTTAACTACTTTATCACCCGGTTGATTTCCCGCACCTTGTAGAGCTTCGAGGAAATGATATGTATAGATGCTCATGGTGTCGTCGCTGCGAATCCAAGATGATTGTGTTCCAGTAGAAGATGTAAATACAACTCTTCCGGTACCTTTTAAATTGTCGATGATAGTTTTGGGTAAAGCACTTTGGGTAAAAACTTTGGGTATAGCTGAACGTTTATTGTTCCCTGCATCGTCTTTTGAAGTTGCCATTCCTTGAGCGTGACAACTATCTATAATTACCAATAATCTTTGTGCGGGAATTTCTTGTAATGCTTGGTTCAAGGTTTCTGCTGAAAGTGCGGTATCGGGAATATCTGCTCTGTCAGTTTCGTGAGGGATGAGGTAGTAATTTCCAGAATTATCTAAGCAACCGTGACCGGAATAGTAAATTAGTATAGTTGCTTCTGGGTCATTTTCGGCTTGTTGTTTTAACCAGGTTAAATTTTCGAGGATTTTTTCTTTAGTAGCGGTTTCGTTGTAGAGAAGGCGAATGTTATTGTCAATATAACCGCATAAATTGGAGTCGGTGAGGAGAGATTTGAGTGCTTGAATATCTTTAACTGTGACTGGTAGGGATAATTTGGTTTCTTCGCATTCACCAACACCGATGAGTAAAGCGTAGTTGTGGGAAGTATTGGACATGATGGGTTTGGGGATGGGTTTGTAGTATTTGAGGTGTTGTTGGGTTTTTTCGAGTTCATACATAAGTAACTCAAGATTTGCTCCACCAATTGCCTTAACATAATCTTCCTGTTTTAAATATTCAGTTAGTGAAGAAATAACTCGATCGGAATCTAGATCGCTAAAATCGTATTTAATTTTTCTAATTAATGAAAAAAGGTAAGTATTAAAACTCAATTGACCTCTAGCTACTGCATCCGAAAGACTTTCTATATAAGTTTTTGAAGCTTTCTTATCGACATTGATTGATATATCTAAATTATTTTCGCTAGTCGATTTGTGCGAACAAATTTCATCTAAAGCTAATTTTGCTGTTATACGAACATTAGAATCTTGTTCTTGTAACACTTCAATTAATGCAGGAATCGCGACCTTTGAGCCAATATTACTCAAAGCCTCTGCGGAATAGGCACGAACATCAACATCTTCATCTCTCAACATTTCAACTAAAGCAGGAACAGCTTTTTCAGAAGCTATTTTTCCTAAAGACAATGTAGCATTTGCACGAGTTCTCCAATATTGATCTTGTAATAACTCAATAAGTAAATAAGTTGCTTCATCCGATCCAATTTCACCTAAAGCAGTTGCAATAAGGCTAATAAAATATCTATTCTCATCTTGATTAATTTTATTTTTTAATTCAATTTTTACAGCTTTTATTGCATTGCTCTGGCTCATTTTTCCCAAAGCAACAGCAGCACAATCACGAACTGAATCATCTTCATCTTGATTTTTTAATATTTCTATTAAACTAGAAATTGCTCTATCAGAGCCTATTTGACCTAAAGCTTTTACGGCAGACTCACGAACTTGAAAATATTCATGTTGTAAAACTTGAACTAAGGCAGGAATTACTATATCTGAACCAATCTTTGCCAAAGTATTTGCAGCATATATACAAACTTCATATTCTTCACTTTTTAAGTCTTCAATTAGTGAATAAACTGTCACATTAGATTGTATTATATTCAATAATCTAATTTCTAATAATTTTGGCAATCCTAAACCATCAATCAAACCAACAGTTTCCTCTTGCCATTCTTCCTTAACTTCCCCCGCTAACCTCGCAGCCAATTGCCAATCAATTTCCAAAGCCAACTTTACCAAACCCACCGCTTGAGATTGCTTATCCACCAACTGCATCATCAACGCTACAGGCTCAGTCCACTTCAAATAATTCAAATATTCCCACTGCAATTCATCATCACTCAAATTCGGCAATTCTTCCAATAATCTTTCAGCAGCATAATATTCTTGCAGCAGTTGATGGCGAAACTGAATTTGATTTTCTGCACCAAGTTGAATTAAATGATGTTTGAGCAAATCATCTAACCATTTTTCTGCATCTCTGGGCTGATGATAATCTTGCTCTTTGAGAAACCTTGTCAAAATATCTCTTGCTTCCTGTATCGAAATAGCAACTAGAATTTCGGTTTTTGATTCTCCCTTCGTCATCACCCAAGCTAAATGCTGTAACAACCGTTTCCACCAACGTCGGGATTCATCTGTTACCGGAATATCTTGTTTGAGTTTGCGATCGTAAATTTCAGTGAAGCGACGAAATACCGCACCCAAGTTTGATGGTACTTTGTTTTGGTTACTCGCAAACACCGAACAAAGCATCAGTAATAATAAAGGTGTTTCTCCCAATTCCCGCAAACGCCCTTCTAACTGCTTAAGCAATTCTTCCCCTTGC
>JAYKJL010000059.1:0-47577 GCA_035285725.1 Nostocales cyanobacterium 94392
CGTAATTAGCGCGGGCAAAAGCAAAATTTGGGGCGATTTCCGCTGATTTTTGATAATCTGCTATAGCTTCATCCCATTTTTTCAAACCAGCTTTAGCATTTCCTCGGTTATTATAAGCCATTGCATCCGAAGGGTCTAATTCCAAAACATGATTATAATCAGCTATGGCTTCATCCCATCTTCCTAAACCTTCTAAAGCAGTTCCTCGATTTAAATAAGGATCAGTAACATTGGGTGCAAGTTCTACAGATTTATTAAAATCAGCCAGTGCTGCTTCTAACTTATTTTGACTAACTCTAGAATTTCCCCGATTGCTTAAAGCTGCTGCATTATCGGGAAATGCTTCGATAATTTTTGTCCAATATTTCTCCGCTGTAGCAAAATCACCTTGATTAGTAGCAGCAAAAGCTTGATTTGCAAACTCATCTTGCTGTTTTAATTGCTCTTGTGTCAGATTAGCAGGTTGATTTAAAGCAGCGACAGGCTCAACCCAATTGACAAATATTAGAAGTACACTTAGTAAAATTGCGATTAGTTTCATCATCAAGTTTATAGTTGATAGTTGATGGTTGATAGTTGATGGTTGATGGTTGGTGGTTGGTGGTTGGTGGTTGGTGGTTGGTGGTAGTCCGAGCAAGGTGTTCATTTTTTAGTAACAGCGAGCTTTTCGGCTCCCACTACGTGGAATTTTACCAACTATTTCAGAGTAATTACCTCAAAGGTTTGCATATCAAAGGTCTAAGGTTAAAGACACTCATGCATTTAAGTTATCAGTGATCAGTTTAGTTATCGCGCATTGAATTTGTATTTTTCTAGTACAGCACGGCGTAAATAAAACAACCATTTCATTTTTATAAAAAGCTTATAAAATAAGCCTTTGCGCCTTCTGCCATCTGCCCTCTTACTTCTGCCTTCATGTACTAGTGGGCTGTCCGGCCCGCACTACAAGACTTTAATAAAATTTGAATATACAAATTAAAGGCTTTTTAGCTTATCAACTAACCATCATCAACCATCAACTAACCACTATCAACTAACCACCACCAACCATCAACTATTCTTAAATTAAGAAAGCAAAGATAATTGTTCATTTGGCGGTTTAAAACCTAAATGCTTGTAAGCCGCAGGTGTTGCTACCCTACCACGATGAGTCCGCTGTAAGTAACCAATTTGCATTAAATATGGTTCGTATACCTCTTCAATCGTTTGGGTGTCTTCACCAGTAGCAGCGGCAATTGTGTCTAATCCCACAGGACCACCATTGAATTGTTCTACAATAGTGCTTAACATTGTGCGGTCAGTCCAATCTAAACCACAAGGGTCTACTTGGAATAATTGTAGAGCTTCGGCTGCGATAATTTCGTCAATTTTCCCAGTCGATTTGACCTCAGCATAATCGCGGACACGCTTGAGTAATCTATTGGCAATACGCGGTGTTCCTCTGGCTCTGCGGGCTATTTCTAAGGCTCCATCTTTGTTTACATCAGTTTTGAGTAATTGAGCGGTTCGCAGGACTATTTGACTGAGTTCTTCGACTTCATAAAATCTCAGTTTTTGAATTAAACCAAAGCGATCGCGCAAAGGAGAAGTCAAAGCCCCGACGCGGGTTGTTGCTCCGACTAAAGTAAACTTTGATAGGGGAATACTGCGGGTACGAGCGCTAGAGCCTCTACCTACAGTAATATCCAAACGATAATCTTCCATCGCTGGGTATAATATTTCTTCGGTCATCCGAGAGAGGCGATGAATTTCGTCAATAAAGATAATATCCCCAGGCTTAAGGTTAACCAGTAATCCCATAATGTCTCGGGGACGTTCCAAAGCAGGAGCGCTAGTAATTTTATAATTTACCCCCATCTCAGATGCTAAAATCATTGCCATTGTAGTTTTACCCAGCCCTGGAGGACCGTAAAGCAGCAGGTGATCTAGTACTTCACCTCTGGATTTGGCTGCTTTAATGGCAATTTCGAGTACATCTTTTAAATCTTTTTGCCCAATATAATCGGCAAATCGCTGTGGACGAATACCCTCTTCCTTGTTGTCAGTTTCATCTATCGCTGCTTGGGGTTGCAAAAGATTTTCATCGCTCGATTCTTTAGCAACTTGCTTTCGCTGACGTGGTTCTTTGTCTGGTTCTTGAGGCTGGGGCTGTTGCTTAGAGGAGATAATCGCCATAGTCTGCTTATAGATAGTGTGAAGGCTTGTTTGAAAAATTGAAGCAATGAGAAAAAATCATCGCCTGACAAAATGCGAGAAAACACTGATGCCAAATTTTTTTTGTCGAGTAAGCAAGTCAGTTCTAAAATTTATATTCCGGGTCAATACAATTGGAGTACTTTCATAAATCATGCTAGCTAAGAGAATTTTACCGTGCTTAGATGTCAAGGCGGGACGAGTTGTTAAAGGAGTTAACTTTGTAGACCTCAAGGATGCTGGCGACCCAGTAGAATTAGCAAAGGTCTATGACGAAGCTGGCGCAGATGAGATAGTATTTCTGGATATTACAGCCACTCATGAAGACCGAAGTATCATTATTGACGTAGTTCACCGTACTGCCGAACAGGTATTTATTCCCCTGACTGTCGGCGGTGGCATCCAAACCTTAGAAAATGTTAAAGAACTGTTACGAGCTGGAGCAGATAAGGTTAGTATTAATTCTACTGCGGTACGAAACCCAGATTTTATTAATCAAGCCAGTGAACGTTTTGGTAATCAATGTATAGTCGTGGCGATCGACGCTAAGCGCAGGTCGAATACTGAAAATTATGGTTGGGATGTTTACATTCGCGGCGGACGAGAAAATACTGGTTTAGATGCCCTTCACTGGGCTCAAGAACTTGAAAAACGAGGTGCCGGAGAACTGTTAGTCACAAGTATGGATGCTGATGGTACTCAAGCTGGTTATGACATTCAATTAACAAAGTCAATTGCAAACTCTGTAAATATTCCGGTAATCGCTTCTGGTGGCGCGGGAAATTGCGAACATATATATAACGCAGTTACCGAAGGACAAGCAGAAGCAGCATTATTAGCATCGCTTTTGCATTACGGACAGCTTAGTGTAGCGCAAATCAAAAATTACTTAAATGAGCGAAAAATACCCGTCCGAAATTCGCTTTGAAAAGGAAAATTTACGATCATTCAACATCT
Source organism: Nostocales cyanobacterium 94392 (assembly GCA_035285725.1). GTDB lineage: Bacteria > Cyanobacteriota > Cyanobacteriia > Cyanobacteriales > Nostocaceae > Rivularia. The sequence continues at coordinate 3,151 of JAYKJL010000059.1, forward strand.
AAATTGGTTCAACACAGTTCTTAGAAACAATGTTAATATAAATTAACAATAATTAATATAACTTAAGAAATATGTTGATTCCGATTTTATTTTTTGATATAGCGTTAGTAGCTTGGTCTTTACACTTAATGGAAAAAGCTTTTGAAGACAAAGAATTTTCGTTGATGTTGGCTGGTATGTTAGTTGCTTCTTCAGCTGCGGCTATGATGGTAGTCTACTTTCTGATGGGAGACTGTATGAGCTACTTACTACAAGCTTCATCATAATTTTTTTGTTACTTAATCATTATCATTAATTTCATTGTTAAATTTCTTCAAATAAAGTGTATTGACAAACAATTAACAATTAAGGCATCATTAAAGATGCATTTTGCGGGGTTATAGCTCAGTTGGTAGAGCGCCTCAATGGCATTGAGGAAGTCAGCGGTTCGAATCCGCTTAGCTCCATTTTTCCAGGATTAAATAAATAAACTATTATTTTATTGTTTTTAGGACTTACGCAACCCGCACATTTTCCTTATTGCCTACAATCCGGACATCCACGGATAAATCCGGGGGCTATGTCCTAACGGACACGCGGAGCGTACAGACCATAAAATTTACGGGCGTGACGCATTGAATCAGTGAACAGTCAACAGTTATCAGTTATCACGGTTTTTAACTGATAAGTGGGGGACTCTGACTCCCAATTGATTTACAGTTTTTAACTGATAACTGTTGAATAAATTTGAAGGTACCGATAAGACTTGTAGCGTCACGCACCACCCGTATATTGTGACATTCACCCGAAGAGGTCTGGAGGTATCACATAAGACATTAATACAGATTATAAATTAGTAAAAAGACTTGTAATATTTTCCAACTGAATGCAAATCATCCTCCTTGTTTGCCAGACTTGGTTTAATCTAGTAGAGTGCGTTTAGTTAAACGCAAAATTATTCTTAAAAAGAGGACTATTTAATGACTGCAACAACTCCCAGATTAAAGCACGAGGTTAAAGACCTTGGCTTAGCTGCTTTGGGAAGACAACGTATCGAATGGGCTGGACGGGAAATGCCTGTTCTCCGACAGGTTCGCGATCGCTTTGCTCAAGAAAAGCCTTTCGCTGGACTGCGTTTAGTCGCTTGTTCTCACATCACGACAGAAACAGCACATTTGGCGATCGCGCTGAAAGCGGGTGGTGCGGATGCGCTGCTAATTGCTAGCAATCCCCTATCAACTCAAGACGATGTAGCTGCAAGTCTAGTCGCAGATCACGAAATACCAGTTTTTGCGATCAAAGGTGAAGATAACGCAACTTACGAACGTCACGTTCAAATTGCTTTAGACCACCGTCCCAACATTATCATTGATGACGGTTCTGATGTAGTTGCGACTTTAGTTAAAGAGCGTCAGCACCAACTTTCCGACATTATCGGTACCACAGAAGAAACCACAACCGGAATTGTGCGTTTGCGTGCCATGTTAAATGATGGCGTACTAACATTCCCGGCGATGAATGTCAACGACGCTGACACCAAGCATTTCTTCGATAACCGCTACGGTACCGGACAATCAACCCTCGATGGAATTATCCGCGCTACCAACATTCTATTAGCTGGTAAGTGCATTGTTGTTGCTGGTTACGGTTGGTGCGGTAAAGGCTGCACGCTCCGTGCTAGAGGTATGGGTGGAAATGTCATCGTTACTGAAGTTGACCCCATCAGAGCTATTGAAGCAGTAATGGATGGTTTCCGCGTCCTGCCAATGGCAGAAGCTGCATCCCAGGGTGATTTGTTCATTACCGTAACTGGTAACAAGCACGTAATTCGTCCCGAACACTTCGATGTCATGAAAGACGGTGCGATTGTTTGTAACTCCGGTCACTTTGACATTGAAATTGACCTCAAATCCTTGGGTGCTAAAGCTCAAGAAGTGAAGGATGTTCGTCCTTTCACTCAAGAGTATAAGTTGCCCAGTGGCAAATCCGTTGTTGTCCTTGGTGAAGGACGTTTGATCAACCTTTCAGCAGCAGAAGGACACCCCAGCGCTGTAATGGACATGAGTTTTGCAAACCAAGCTTTGGGTTGCGAATACCTGGCGAAAAACAAAGGTAAACTAGAACCCGGTTTGTACTCTATTCCTGAAGAAGTAGACAAGGAAATTGCTCGCTTGAAGTTGGAAGCTATGGGAATCAAAATTGATACTCTCACAAGCGCACAAATTGAGTACATGAATTCCTGGACTTCTGGAACCTAATTTTATCAGTAAGCAGTGTAGCGCAGCGTGGCACGTAGTGACATACATTAAACATTGTCTATTGATATGCTGCCTATGTGATCTCCCATCATACAAACCCAGAAGCGAACTGATAATTTATAACTGATAACTGACAACGGGCTACAATGCCCGTTTTTTTTTATTCAGTAATATTAACTACAATGATTGTTTTTCTCACAGATATTCGGCTCATGTATTAAACTTTTCAAAGAGAATAATCAAATATTAGATAAAACTGGAATTTTTCTGAAAACAGTACGTAAAAGCACATTATTGAATTGTATCAAACAGCTATGATACTATTCCGTTTTCGGCAAGTCCAATGTAAAAAAAAAATTATGGCTAGCAAAGACCGTATGAATATAAAGTTTGCGGAAATCGTCAATTTGTGTTCAAAACAAATTAATGTGATTGGCCATCGCGGTTCAAACTTGTTCTGGATTTCCAGAGTAGCTGATGCTGAAGTTGACTTAGAAGATTTACAGAAAGTTGTGATTGATTTAAAAGATGCTGTAGATGTGATGAAACCATTAGAAATGTCTACTAGCAAAATTCAATTACACGACTTGACGACTGTTTTTGTATTTTTAGAATCAGCTAGAAATACATTATTTAGGACAAAAATTCCCAAGGCAGCAAAAGCAATGGATAAAGTAATCAAAAATCTCAGAAAAGTGTGCAAAATACAATCGGAAAAGCAGCAGAAAAAGTTGATTTCAGAAATATTAAATGGCTTGAATCAGCTGCTATGTTGCATTGAAAAATCAATATCTCATGTTACAACACCAATAGTTACTCATATGACTTATGAGCAATTATTGTCTAAACTCACAGCTTATTCGTCAAATGCAGCTTTTTAAGTTATGGGATATGAGCAATTGCATTGACAAGCAATAAAGATTTGATTTTTAATTTTAAGGCGTAATCTACCAACTTATTAACGAAATTTAAAAGTTATTAATAGCAGCTGATAACTATCAGTGTTGCCATTTATTTTACCAATTGAGAGCATAACCAGACTCGAATATTGTAGAGACGCAATATTGTAAGCATCTCTACCCGGATTTTGACAATAAATCTCGATTAATCCGCAGAACTGCGATAACCATAGAAATTCACGCTATAATCCGTTATCCGTACTCCTGTCTTTTCTTCTACAGAACGAATCACTTCTTCAGGTAATTCTAAATGAACGTCTAAAATTTGATTCGTATCCAAACAATTGACATGACTGTGAGAATCGCTGATATTTCCATACAAACGTCCATCACAGCGTTCGATACATTCAATGATACCCTCAGACGATAAGGCTTCTAAGTTCTGGTAAACAGATGTATGTCCAATTTCCTTACCTTCTAAATTTAGCCTGTCGTAAATTTCACGAGCGGAGAGATGCTCGTTCGCTTTCCATAAAAGTTCTAAAATATAACGACGCTGACGACTAACTCGCATCCCCAAAGTTTGACATCTTTCAAGTGCGTCTTCTAAAGAACGAATTGGTTTTGTAAATAATGTTTGTTTTTGCATATTTGTATTTTTAAATATGAAAGTTTCTTTTTTATTTCGTAGATACAAAAATTAAAGTAATCCTACACACGCTGTTTTTCGTGTTTCCCCTTTCTTGCATCTACAAAGACGCGGAATCATCAGATGAAATTTTGAATGCTTGTTAAAGTCTAGTTCTCAATAGTAAATCTAAAATAAACTCATTACCACTTTAGCTTAAAATGACTATAAACGTCTACTTCACAGTAGATTAAGTATTACACAACGATAACTGATGTCGTTTGTTTAACTAAGGCTAAGTTTTAGTTGTTTCTAGTTGATTGATTGCTTGAGTATTTACAACGCCGCTTTCCTTACAGTAATCATACTGAACTAGTATCTTTATAGGTTTTTGCTTTCATTAGCACTGGGTGTAAATAATTAGACATATTCAATTTTATCCGCGATAGGCTTTTCTTTTTGTCCTTCAAAACTCAAAAAAAACTGTGGTTTTTACTGAAGATTCAAGCCCGATATTGGTTTTTTCAGTACATCTACTTATTCTCATATAGGCTGGTGTATTTACATAATGTCTGTAAACAAGCTCAGAAAAGACAGGCAGTAAATAATACTTTTCTCGTTTCTCGATTCGGCTTGGGAAGCAGATTTATCGCTGATTTTTCTAGCAAATAAGCATATCTACTTAACGGTATTTGCTGAGTTATTGAACAGGCAAATAACCGTAATTTCCACTATTGAGTATTTAACAGGGTGATAAAAATGCAAAGTAACGTCAATAATAATTTTAATAATTTCGAGGGTAGAATGCCTTCCTTAGATATGAACTCGGCATCTGCACCTCGTGAAATGCCAAGTAGTCGTATGGATGCTGCTTCTGCTTACGGACATATGCAGAAAGTGTTGGTAGAGCTGCGCGTTCCGAGTAATCAAGGTGTACTAGCTGCATCTCGAACGGCTGCACAAATCAACGTAAGCAGTTTCAGATTTGATACTAGCTACGAACCGATAACAGTCAATTCCAGTAACGAGCAAGTATCTAGCCTGCGAGCAAACAACGAAGAAACGGTTATTGTGCGAGGGATAGTAGAAGAAAATGATATTCAGGCATTAGAATCACAATCTAACGTCATCAAAGTTTATAAAGATACTCCCATCGCACCCTTTGATATTGCCTTATTAGAAAAAAACAGAGATTTAGTTGCACCGATGGATGGGGCGCAAAATTGTCCTATCGGTACCTGTGATTGCTCCCCGACTACAGCCAAGGGAACCATAGCCGATGTAGCCAAATATTTCGGTGCCGACCAAATCTGGGCTGCTGGTTTCAGAGGAGAAGGTATTGTTGTTGGTGTCGTTGATGGTGGGATAACTGCTGAAGGTCGGGATATTGGTCCTTCAGAAACCATTCATCGCGTCAACAATGTGATAGGGGGTCCCGCATCCGATTGGGGAACTACGGCTAAAGAATGGGGTGAACACGGTAATATGTCGGCTACCGATGTATTAGGAATGGCACCCGCAGCCAAACTCTACGATTGCCGAATTTCCGGTGGTGATGCCATATCCAACGCTTTAAAAGTATTCGATTGGGCAATAAAGCAATATCAAACCGACGGTACACCCCAGATTCTCACCAACAGTTGGGGAATTTACCAAGAAAGCTGGGATGAATTTTATGCAAACAATCCCGAACATCCTTTCACCCGTAAAGTTGTAGAAGCCATTGAGCAAGGTATCTTAGTATTATTCGCAGCGGGTAACTGTGGAGGTAGCTGCCCCTCTCAAAGATGCGGTACCGATACTGGTTCGGGTAAAAGCATTTGGGGTGCAAACGGACATCCTTTAGTCATGACGGTTGGTGCAGTCAATAAAGAAGAACAGTTTATTGGTTATAGTAGTCAAGGACCTGCATCTTTAGACCCCAACAAACCAGATTTTTGCTCGGTGAGTCATTTTAAAGGTTACTTTGCAAGCGATAATGGTACCTCTGCGGCTTGTCCGATTGCTGCTGGGGTGGTAGCATTACTCAAGCAAGCTAAATCTGACTTAAATCAACAACAAGCCAAAGAACTGCTCAAGAGTACCGCGAAAAACATTGGTGAGCCAGGTTTTGATCATCATTCCGGTGCTGGAATTATTCAAGCAAAAGCAGCCTTCGATCAACTCTTACCCCAACAGCCCAAATGGCACGAATGGGAAAGCTGGGGAGGTAATAGTTTCTATGCACCTGCGGTTGTATCTTCTGAAGAAAATCATCTTGATGCCTTTATTGTCGGTGGAGACAGTGCGATTTATCGTAAATCTTGGCACGAAGATAAAAATCCCGGTGAGTGGGAGAAACTAGACGGGTTTAGTTTGGGAACCCCTGCGGTACTATCCCGCGAAAAACAAAATATCGATCTATTTATCATCTCTCAACAACGTACATTGCAGCGTAAATGTTGGAATGGTAAAACTTGGAGCGAATGGGAAAATTTAGGTGGTTTATGCAAGCACGGTGTCACAGCTACTAGTTGGGGTAGTAACCGACTTGATGTATTTAGCGTTGCAGCCGACAATGCTGTTTGGCACAAATTCTGGAATGGTGAATGTTGGAGTGAATGGCAAAGTTTGGGTGGTATCAGCTTGGGTACCCCAGCAGCAGTTTCTTTACAAGAAAACTCCATTGATGTATTTATTCGAGGTTGCGATCATGCTATATACCGTAAATCTTGGAACGGTACATCTTGGAGCAGTAATTGGGAAAGCTTGGGTGGTTTATGGTTATATTCTCCCGCAGTAACTGCAAACACTAATACTATCAATATATTTACTGTTGGTACTGATAACGCAATCTACCGTAAAACCTATCGCGATCGCATTACTACAAACGAATGGCAAAATCTAGGTGGTGCGGCAATTTCGGCTGCTGCTGCCCTCGCTTGGGGACAAAATCGCATCGATATTTTTACTATCGGTGGTGATAACGCTTTATACCACAAGTGGTTAAGTTAGGTTTAATACCAAGTCCGGTTAAACACCCCTACTGTCTGTGAGGGCTGGTAATGGGTAATCGGTAATTGGTGATGGATAAATACGTTGAGTCATATAGTTAGGACTTACGCAACCGGCACATTTTCTTGTAGGGGAGGCAAAATGCGGTGTGGATTTTCCTCCCGCATTATTGCTGTTGCTGTGACGCTTCGCAAAAATTTGAACGCAGCGATAAGACTTGTAGCGTCACGCACCAAGCACCTGATAGTAAGCAATTAACTGGACTCCATATAATACCATTCACCGATTCATAAAATTGTCGATATAAATCGAATTTGAGGGAGACGTTGCAGTGCAACGTCTCTACATTATTGTTTATGTGTATAATTATTAATTTAAAATCTAAAATCCAAAATTCTAATTAATGACTTTAACTATTACACTTTCGAGTAACTCTATCAACAGTTTGGATTTGTCCCCTGCGACAGCGGTAATTGATAAAATCCTTGCTCATGATAATATTGCATCGAGGGAACAACAGTTACGCTTTGATATTCAGTACGATTTAGAAGCAGGAGATCCACGGGAACTTTCCGAAATTCCGGAAATTCGACTATGGTTTATCCGTTTGGATGCAAAATATCCGTGGCTACCATTTTTACTAGATTGGCAAGCGGGAGAATTCGTCCGTTATGCTGCCGTATTGGTTCCACATCAGTTTAACTCCAAAGAAGGTATTCAATACAATCCCGAAGCTTTAGAAATTTTTATCATGCACAAAACCTTTGTCTTGAAAGATTGGCTTCAAAAACAAAATATCCCTAGTCAATCTCGAATCAAGTCAATGGCGAAGTTGCTCGGTTATGACTTAGATGATGAGCTATTTGAAATGCTCTAAATTTTTCAAGTATATATTTATTTACCTCCCCAGCAATGAGGAGGATTTTTATTTTTAATCAGGTTAATTTAACCTTAACCTTATTGAATACGAGATATCAAACTTAATGCAGTATTAAAAGCATACTCAACAGCTTTGGATTTACTTGGTAAAGCTGCTTGCCAAATGCGATAGTCGTTATATTCAACAATCAATTTAGCCATATCATCAATATAAATTTTATTTAAAATATCGTATTGCGCTGATTCAAAATCTTCTAACCTTTTGCCGTTTTGGATAACTTCCTCACCAGCTTTGATAAATTCATCTAAAATTATTTGCGTGTAACACTTTCCTGCACCTTCGGCAAAAATAGATGTCGATTTAAATGCTTTATATTCTTCCAATAGCATATCGGCTATTTTGATTCCAATTAATTTATTCCAACTGGGCGGAATTTCTATATCTAAATAATCATTATCATTATATTTATATTGTAAATATTCATAAATATCAACAGCGGATTTCTCCAATTTTTTACCGGCAAATAATTCTTTTAAAGGTTGAATGCTTGTACTCAAAGATGAGTCTGTAAATACACATTCTCCACCTTCAGGACATTCATACATCATATAAGTCCAAATTCCAGAACTTGCTGTATCGGTATTTACAGCTTGATAAAAAGTAATTGTTCCATCTTCTTCATTTTCAAAATATGCGCTTTCCGTATCGGTAAATTGCCATAAAGGTATGTTCCGCGAAGAAAGCATGATTTTTTTATAAATACCTGTGAGATGATGAGGTTGAGTCTCTACTTGGATATAACGTTTTTTAGTAATAACTAAACTATGTAACCGAATCGCCATTGTTTCTTTCCTTGTATTTACTTAATCATTTCAATGTGGTGATCTCACCTACTTAACAGCTAGATAGAAGTTCATGCAAAAAGAATTTACCGCTTTTACCTTTATTAGTACATCTTTCACAAGGAATAATCTTTGTATCATTTAACAAAGAATAATGTTTGTATCAATTGCCTACTTTACATTCAAATATGTCAATTGATTTGCAGTTGATTACTAACAATAAAGTTTTGGAATCAATTCCCTAATAGATGTTGATTAATAAAGGTAACAAAACTTCAAACTAACTGTTAACTTCAAAAGCTTTTTGGCTCTTAGTGATTCAATTAAAAAATGACAAGCTAGCTTTGATAGTAGAGATAGATCAACTTAATGAACTTTTCTTTACTATCACCAACTTTGACAACCAAGTCATCTGGGAAGTAGCGACAACTTACACTACTATTGATAACTTTTGGCTTCCAGGCTCTCTGCACGCCATTTTTTTTATTTCTGATTTATCATTCCCCAAAATGAAATCAAACTAACATTCTGACCAAAAAAAATTTCTTTTTTTTTTCAACAGCGGATTAACTGTAAGTATCAAGCACTTTCCAGCCGACGAATAAATTCATCTCTTAAACACTCCACTTTGTGAGTCATACTAAATTCTTTAATCAAATGTATTCTGTTTAACATTTACCATTCATCTAAACCAAAGGTTTCTTTTTTTTAGTCAAGAAACTTAATCTGTAGATAAATGTTCAACTAGGTTTTACAGCTTAATAGATACTGCTGTTTTTTTGTTGAGGGGCTTAACCCCCTTAAAGGCTGTATTGCTTACGTGGTAAATCATAGAGGTATTTTTTTAAATTTAATATTTTATACATTTAGTCTTTTGATCCCACTCATTTGATTGCGATCAAACCGTTTATAAAAAGTTTGATTACTTTAATTAATCGGGCTTTAGAAAACAATCTTAATTGTATTTTTCCATACAACAATTTTTTTAGATAGATATTTATTAAAACATAAATTTCTAATTGTCAAATGTAAATTATTGTATCAGTTTTAATAAATCATTAATCTGCCGATAAGAAAAAATTAATTATGTTTTGGGTAAAATAACCCTTGTGAATAAACTTTGTCAAAATGCTTTATTGACAAATAAATAATTTGATTATTTTACTCAGATAATTTGTATTACACATCACAAAAATTATGTTTTTTTCATAACAATATAACAAATACACTTCTTTAGGACAGGAATAGCCGCGATTGTCACAATACTCGGATGGTGCGTGACACCAAAAACCTGATTATTCCGTTAAAAATCAATCAAAGTGTCACAGCACCCTACGGGCAAAATGTGCCAGTTGCGGCTATTCCTACTTATATCAACTTTTCCATTTCCTGCTGCAATTGACTTGTCAAATCCCCAACCGCAATTCTGGCATTTTTCCGACTAACTTGATAATCCTCAAATCTATCAGAAATAGACAACGGTTCACCAATAGTAATTCTCACTTTTTGTTTACCCAATTTCGGACGTTTAAACGGATTACTACCTTTAATTCGAGTTACCATATCCCAGATAAGTAAAGTTGTTTCTGCGAACCTTTCTGCTGTGGGTTTTTCTTTCACATATTTACCCGTCACCGCAACAAAATTTTCTACTAAACGCATATGCCATATTCTTAAATTCGCTTCTTCAGCAACTCTATCCGCTAATCTTTTTTCGATAATAGATAATGCTTTAACATCCTTCAAATCTTCTCTAAAAATATAATTCCAACCCGCTTGTTCTACTCTCCGACAACGGTCGTTAAAATTGCCTTTCGGCTGTAAATCAAAGTAATCTTCCGATACTTTTAAAGCGCTATCTAATAATGCTTTCAACCGTAACTTGATAGCTTCATTTCCATCACTGCTTTCTATCTCCAATATATTTATTTCTGCTGAATGATGGTAAAAACGTTTGTAAAAATCTTCCATAACCGACAATAAATGTGTTGCTAAATTAATTAACCTGGGATAAAGCATTTCTTGTGGTAAAGCGGAATCAAACCCATTTTTATCTACAGGTAAACCGCTTTCTGCTTCTAATTGACTTAATAAGTTATCTATCGACTCCCACGGCGGATTAGTATAACTATATTTAATCCCAACTGGTAAAATGAAAACCTGTTCGCTACGTTTGGCTTTGTGCAAATCTTCCGCACACCAAAAGCCTAATTGAGCGATTCCCGGTTCTAAAGGACTAATTATCTCATTGAGTCCATTTGTAGCTCCTTCCGGTGCCGCAGCCATGGGGAAATCTCCGTTTGCAAACAAATTCCTTGCCGATTTTAATCCCGTCCAATCAGCTTTTCCTCGATATATCGGGGTACCACCCATTCGCGAGAAAAACCAGCCAACATAGGAACCAGCCCACAGCGGAATTCCCCGATCGTAAATAAAATGGGTGTGAAGGGGATACTTGAGCTTAATTCCTTCCTGTCGCGCTATTTTCGGTACGATATGGGAAAACAAGTAAGCTAGTGCAAAGGGATCTTCTGTTTGAGGATGACGGAATGCAATTAAAAAACGAATCTTGTTTTGCTGAAATTCATCGATTAATTTTACTAAAGTTTGGACATTTTCTGCTTCAATCTGACTAATGATGGTTCGCGAATTTATCCAAGCTGGCAATAACAATTGGGTAATTCTTAAAACAACAGGGTTAAACGCTGGAGGAATAAATTCTAGAGGTGGTTGTGCTTGATTGATACTGAGGGACAAAGTGATTTTCTCCTAGTTTTATGATTTTTTTTGATAAATGAAAACATTTAGAATTAAATATGGTTTAGTTAAAGCCTGCTGATTGATTTGTTAATAATAAACTTCATTTGTTGAAAAAACCAAGACATTGGGGGATTCTCCCCCAAACCGCCGATTGGGGGGACGGCTGCGTCCCCCAAACCCCCTCCCGAAGGGTTTGTAACTGTTAATAAAATCAATTAGCAATTGATTTTTTAAAGATGGGTAAAGCTGTCCAAGTTATAAAAATTGTATGTGGAACTTTGTATGTGGAAGTTTGTATGGGGAACAGCTTAACACTTAGGTTTACAAGAAAGCTCTTTCCTGAGTATATTTGCTGAGTATATCAAATACAAATTATTTAATTTATTAAATCCGTAAAGGGGAGACACAATGCGACTGTCACAAATGTTATTCGTTACACTCAGAGATGATCCAGCGGATGCTGAAATTCCCAGCCATAAGTTACTCGTCCGTGCTGGTTATATTCGTCGCATCGGTAGCGGTATATATGCTTATTTACCTTTGATGTGGCGGGTTTTACAAAAGATTTCCCAAATTGTCCGTGAGGAAATGAATGCAACTGGTGCAATGGAATGTCTGTTACCTCAATTACAACCTGCGGAGTTATGGAAGGAGTCGGGACGCTGGGATATTTATACTAAGGCTGAGGGTATTATGTTTTCCCTTGTTGACCGTCGTGAACAAAGTTTAGCACTCGGTCCCACTCATGAGGAAGTAATTACCACTATTGCACGGGATACGATTCGCTCTTACCGTCAGCTACCGCTGCATCTCTACCAAATTCAAACTAAGTTCCGCGATGAAATTCGTCCTCGCTTTGGTTTAATGCGCGGTAGAGAATTTATCATGAAGGATGGCTATTCTTTCCACGCCGATCAAGAAAGCTTGAAACAAACTTATCAGGATATGTATTCTGCTTACAGCAATATGTTGCGCCGTTGTGGTTTACAATTTCGTGCTGTAGAAGCGGATTCTGGTGCAATTGGTGGTGCTGGTTCCACGGAATTTATGGTTTTAGCGGAAGCTGGGGAAGATTCCGTTCTCTATACCGATGATGGAAAGTACGCTGCTAATATGGAAAAAGCGGTTTCCTTACCCGATGATGCAGTAACTTCTAATTTCACAATTTATGAAAAACGGGAAACTCCTAATACTGAGACTATTGAGAAGCTTTGCAAAATACTCGATTGTTCTCCTACCCAGGTTGTGAAAAATGTGCTTTATCAAGCAGTTTATGATAACGGTACAACTGTATTGGTATTGGTTAATATTCGAGGCGACCAAGATGTTAATGAAGTTAAGTTATATAATGAATTGACCAAATTAGCTGTAAATTATAAGGCAAATTCTATTATTGCTTTAGAGGTACCCAGTCCAGAAGCTCAGGAAAAATGGGCGGCTAAATCTTTACCATTGGGTTATATTGCGCCGGATATTGGTGATGATTATATTAAAGCTGCAAAACAAGTTCATTCCAAGTTTCTACGTTTGGTAGATAAAACTGCTGTGGATTTACATAACTTTGTGACTGGTGCGAATGAATCCGGTTATCACGTACTAGGTGCTAATTGGGAAGAACAGTTTAAATTACCAGATATAGTCGTAGATATACGTACAGCGAGAATTGGCGATCGCGCTTGTCACAACCCAGCGCAAAGGTTGAAATCGGCTCGTGGTATTGAAGTGGGACACATCTTTCAATTAGGTAGCAAATATTCCCAAGCGATGGGAGCAAATTTTACTACCGAACAAGGTAAAGACAAGCCTTTAGAGATGGGTTGTTATGGTGTGGGAGTTTCGCGAATGGCTCAAGCTGCTGTAGAGCAATCCTACGACAAAGACGGAATTATTTGGTCTGTAGCGATTGCTCCTTATCATGCAATTGTGACAATTCCTAACATTAAAGACGCTCAGCAAGTGGAAGTTGCCGAAAAACTGTACACAGAATTAAATCAAGCCGGAATTGAAACCCTTTTAGACGATAGAAACGAACGTGCGGGAGCTAAATTTAAAGATGCCGATTTAATTGGTATTCCCTATCGGATTGTTACCGGGAGGGCAATAACAGAAGGTAAGGTTGAAGTTGTCGAGCGTAAAAGCGGTGAATCCTACGAAATAGCCATCGATGAAGTTGTATCTATTTTGCAGCAGAAAATAAAAGATCAGTTATCGGTTTTGATGGAGTAGATTTGTTGTGACTCGTTCCCCATCGTTTAAATATTTCCCCTGGGATAAATAAGATTACGTTCGGAAAATGAGTCGAAACCTTTGTTAATACAAGTAGATATGGAACCCAATCCGCAAGAAAGTTAGACGAATTAAGTTAATTGAAATCTTAGTAACTGTAAATGAGGAACAAGTTGCATCATAATTCCTTGAAGGAATAGTAAAAAACCTTAATCAAATACTGGATTTATATCAGGAAAGAACGTGACGGACTTCTGATCAGAATTCTAAAATTAGATTACCAGACCGTCCGAACCAGAAATTGCCGCTTTTGTGCAAATTAAACCGTTATATAAAAAGCGTTAGGTGTTGTCTACCAAGCCCCTCACACAGATACGGGTATTATCTCAGCTAATATAGAAGGTATCAGATGACAGAGCAACCAAAAAATAATCGTATTTCTTCCGGTGTCGCGGCAACTATTACTACTGCGGTTGTAGCAGTTGCTGGTGTTGTGGGTTATTTTACAATCAATAATAATCCCGATACCCCAAATCAAAATCCCCCGATTGTAACTCAGCAACCAACAAATCCAGTAGAAACCCCGAAAGCTACGAACGAAAAAACTGCTACAGTCTATTGGATTCAAGAAAGTCAAGATGGGAAAAATTTTGAATTAGTACCTCAAAGCATTCAAGTCCAAGCAGATGTTAATAATCCTTCGGAGTTTTTAGAAGCATCATTCCAACGTTTATTAGCTGGACCAACAGAAGGAAGCGGTTCTTCTACAATACCTGAAGGTACCAAATTGTTGGGTATTAAAGCTCAAGGAGACGAAGTTCGAGTTAACTTGTCATCCGATTTTCAATTTGGTGGTGGTAGCACTTCCATGATAGGTCGTGTCGGACAAGTTGTGTATACCGCTACGGCTCTAAATCCCAACGCTAAAGTCTACCTGGAATTGGACGGTGAACAAATTGAAGTGCTTGGTGGTGAAGGTTTAGAATTGCAACAGCCACTAACTCGTGACAATTACCAGAAAAACTTTGAACTTTAATTAAATCAGTTAACAGTTAACAGTTAACAGCGATCACGGTTAACTGATAACTGATAACTGATAACTGATAACTGATAACTGTTGAATCATCTACCGTTTAAAATCCGAAAACTACGAGCTTGTTGTTCTAATCTGCTAGCAAGACGTTCGCAAACTTGGTTACACAACTCGAAAATCATTTGGTCTTCCACTCGGTAATAGGCACAAGTTCCTTCACTGCGGCGGCTGAGAATTCCCGCTTGCCACATTACCTTGAGGTGTTTTGATACATTAGCCTGAGAAGTATGGGTTGCTTCTACCAATTCCTGTACACATTTTTCTTCATATCGAAGCAGATGCAATAATCGCAGACGCATTGGTTCGCTCAATAGACTGAAGTATTCAGCTATTTGTTGCATCACATCTGAGGGTATAGGCAACGTTTGTTTCATCAGAATTAACCCGCCGCTAAGGTGACTAACTTTTTTTACAATTACACATTCGTTATATAGATTAATACTTAATCGGGGTTAATTCGCATCAAAGCTTGACCATATTCTACAGGAGAACCATTTTCTACCAAAATTTCCATTACTTGACCCGATAAATCCGCCTCAATTTCATTCATCAATTTCATGGCTTCAATGATACATACTGTATCACCACGACGAATGCGATCGCCAACTTCTACAAATGCCGATTCTCCCGGTGCCGGAGCGCGGTAAAAGGTTCCTACCATCGGCGAATGAACTTCTACTAGTTTAGAATCTTTAGCTGTAGAGCTAGGGGGGTTATGTCCTCCATTCCCAGGTTTTTCGAATGTCAGGGACACTTCGGGGGCTGGAATGTTAATTGGGAATGCTGGTACTGGAACTACTTCTGATGGTATTGGATGGGGATGAATAGCACCCCTGCGTACCGTTAGTTCAAAATTTTCGCTTTTAAGATTTACTTCTGAAATATCCGTTTGGGCAATAGTCGCTAAAAGTTGACGGATTTCGTTAAAGTCTAATGACACAGCTAAAATGTCCTCATAGAATCAGTTTATAGATAATCAATGGATATATGAGATTTTTTGAAAATGGTAGGGATAGATATCCCCCCACAGTAAGATGACAACGCCGTTTTTTCCCAAAAATAAATTGAAGTTCTAGTTATTCCCTACCTAAATATTTATCGTCACGGGTATCAATACGGATACGTTCTCCTTGAGAAATAAACAACGGAACCATAATAGATGCTCCAGTTGACAGCTTCGCGGGTTTACTACCTCCTGTTGCGGTATCACCTTTCACTCCAGGATCAGTTTCTATAACTTCGAGTACTACAGAGTTGGGTAATTCAACTTCTAGTACTTGCTCATCCCAGCGAACCACATTCACTTCCATACCTTCTGATAGATATTTAACGCGATCGCCAATTTGTGCGGAAGTTAAACGGCTTTCTTCATAAGTTTCCATATCCATGAAGATGAAATCATCTCCTTCTTTATAGGTATGCTGCATAGTGCTTTTTTCCAGAGTAGCTTGAGGTACCGTTTCTCCAGCGCGGAAGGTTTTTTCTACAGTATTACCAGTCGTCACACTTTTCAGTTTCGTCCGCACAAAAGCAGAACCTTTACCTGGCTTAACATGGAGGAATTCTACCACTCGCCATACTGAACCATCTATTACAATTGAAACACCAGAGCGAAAGTCGTTACTCGAAATCATGACATTTTCTACTATATGATGGGAGGACAATCGGCATTTATTGTACCCCCCCATCGCAAAAATAGGATAATTTGTAATTAAATATTGGAAACAGGTCAAAGGTCAAAGCTAAGAGTTCAAAAAGAGGCATTCATGTCAACTGTCAACTGTCAACTGTTCTAACCTCTTCGCTGCTAAATTAATCGCTACAGGCAAAATTCGATGTTCTTGAATTTGAATTCTTTGATGGAGTGTATCGGGGTTATCGTCGGGTAGCACTGGCACGGCTGCTTGCATGATAATTTTACCGCTATCCATTTCCAAGGAAACCAAATGCACTGTACAGCCAGTAATCTTGACTCCAGCCTTTATTGCTTGTTCGATTGCACTGACTCCTTTAAAGCTAGGTAACAAGCTGGGATGAATATTAATGATTTTGTCGGGAAATGCATCGATTAAAGTTTGAGTTACTAAGCGCATCCAGCCAGCCATAATTACCCATTCCACCTCATGTTGATGCAATGTTTGGATAATTTGCTGATCTAATTCTTCTCGGTGCTTGTAGAGCCGATGATTGATGAGTATGGCGGGAATATTCCACTTCGAGGCACGTACTGCAACATAAGCATCCGGATTATTGTAAATTAAAACTTGAATTTGAGCGTTTAATTGTCCTTTTTCAATGGCTTGGGCAACTGCTTCAAAATTACTTCCATTCCCAGAAGCCATTATTCCCAATTTTAAAGGTTTTGATATCTGTGAGTGTGTGGGGATATCAGGAGATACCAAACTTGGGGAAAGAGAATTCATAAGTTCTGTAAAAAAAATTGGTAATAGGTAAAATCTTAATTCTTTTTTTACCCATTATGATTCTCTATTTTCCTTCCACTCCTAAGATTTCCAGCACATCTGTAAGATTGCTAGCGCTCCGCAATCCTGGGCAGCGTTTTATGGTAAAGTCATAGAACCATTCGCAAGCCGAAGGATTACAAAGATTTGAAATCACAAGAAGTTATCACTAATATCAAATCCGTTTGTATCGGAATTATATATTTTTAACGCAAAGTGACGCGGAGTTAAGCGCAGCGTTAGCGCAGCGTGTCCGTTAGGACATAAAGTACGGTCTTGGGGGTTCCCCCCATGAGTAACTTTTCAAGAGAGAGAAACGCAGAGTTTTTTTGCACAGACTTTTTATAATTCCGATATAAACGTAAAGGATATAAGCTTTAACCTTTAACCTTTAACCTCTAACCTTATATCATTCATTCATTTCCTTAAATGTAGCTAGGGCTGATGGTGAAATACGACTCAAGTAAGAAAATACCCAATATTTAGAAACAGTGTCTAAAATTACGGGAAAAGTAGCAATAAATATAAATATTGTGTTTCTTGCGGGTGCAATTCCTAAATGTTCTGCCAATTCTTCGAGAATAATTTCCCATCCGTGGGGTGAATGAAAGCCGACGAATACATCTGTAATTAAAATAATTAGAAAGGCTTTGGCACTATCACTAAGTCCGTATACTGTATCATCAAGAAATAATTTTAATATTGCGATTTCTCTTTTACTAGTAGCAATGATTAATGCAAATACAATTAATGATATCAAATCGGCGAACACGTTACTAATAGCACTATTGTTTTGACGATGAAATTTTGCTGCTATTTCAATTGCTTTTTCTTTTTGATTTTGCTGTATTACTTCTGATGATAATAGTGGAGCTTGAAGAGTTAATTTTTGAAATTTTAATTGCTCTCGATAAAATCTGAATTCATGGAGCGCTTTATTCTCTATATAACTATTCCTAAAAATATCAGTATTTGTATGGTCCCTTACCCGCTCTACTATCGGATAAATGAAAAGTTGTTTTGATAGTAAATAAGTTAAAAAAGGTACTATTATTAGAGTAGCTAAAAACTTTAAAGCTATTTTTGTCCTCTTACTAGAAAATTGAAAATCCTTAATAATTTCTTTTTCTGCTTGGGGAGATAAATCTCTAACAATTTTTTGAAAACTTCTGGTAATAGAACCTGGAAATAAACCTATTTTTCGAGCAGAGGGTTTTACTTCCATTTCATCTAAATTAGATGTATTTTCAAGCTTTGATTTGGAATTAACTGTCAATTTTTGCGAAGCAAATTCTCGTTCAATTGCATACTTTTCTCTTACCTCATCAATAAATTTTAATTTATCTAAAAATGTTTGATCGGATATAGTGAACAAAGAACGACTTCGCTGAAACTCTGCTAATCTCAAATTAATTATCTTCAGATTTTTTTCAAGTAAAGATTGCCAATAAGATAGAGCAGATTCGGAAGATATTTTTTTACCATTAAAATGTTTTTCTTCGATATCTCGAATTCTCCAAGCAGCTTCATAAGCTAACAACAGCGCTCTTTGGGGTGTATTTAAAGTAAAAACCCAAATCTGTTTAAGTTTACGAAAAAGCGATATTTTGGGTTTACTCATATAAATTTAGTAATTAGTTAATGCTGATTTTTTTCCTAAAATTAACCTTAAACTACAATCCAAGGCTAATAGTAAAAGTTAATTAGTACAAAAAACTATTAATTAGTTATCAATTTTGAATAGGTTAAAGATTAAAAACTTTAAAAATATCCTGGTACCCATTCTGCTGAATTTCTTTAACTAATTTACGTTCTTGATCAGCAATTTTTGTTAACTTTTCTATTTTAGCTATATTTGGATTATCAGCAAACGCTGATTTAAGATTACCGTCGTTATCAAAAATGAACAGTTCCGCAGTATGAAATCTTTGAATTGCAATAACTTTACCATTCTCAAACCAAAATCCTAAACCATCACCTATTTCAGCATTAGATTCGCTGGCTTTTACTGGTTTACCATTAATCTGACAAACACTATAATTGGTATATTGCTGAGTTTTTGTAGTTTCTTGACAATCTTGAGTTAATTTATCCAAAGAATTGATTGCAGCTTCATAGGAACTATCATCGATTTGTGTTTGTGAATTTTGATTGCCAAGAACGCACTCATCGGGAATCCCATCATCATTGTAATCTATACGTGCATCATTTTCTTGTCCATCGTTATCACAGTCAACCAATTGTCCAATCTGTTTCCCCGACTTAGGCTGTTTAACTTTAGTTTTAATTACGTTTTTAGGAAGAGAATTTTCTTCTTTGATTTGATTACTTGGTTTTTCTGAGATAGAATTCTGTTGTTGAGGTTCAGTTGCTGTTTCTACCCGATTACTCGTTTGACTCGCTACAGGAGATTGATTACAACCTAGTAGCGTCACTACTACTAAACCCAAATAAAACATTTTTGCTTGCATCATCAGATTAGCTTCTTAAATAAATTATAAATTAATTTATTCATGTTAACTAAACTGAAATCAAGTGATAAGGGAAACAATACGGAAAAATAGGAGTTAGTAACACCGGAGTGATAAGTTGAATTTTTTATAAATTATCATTAATAAATAGATAATAAATTATTAAATAATAATCAAATAATTATTAATAGAATATTAACAAATTATACTTGATTGAAAATACTCAATATTCAATGGTTAATTTTCTAGGAATTATTATTATTCTGATACTTTGCTCTCAATTCTTCTAATTCATCATCTATTTTGCTATTTTCTACTGATTGTTGTGTACTTGGAGCAGGTGGATTAGAATTATTATTATTATTTGTTTTATTTCCTTTCATAAACATAGTTTTCATTTCCTCTAATTCTCGTTCTATTTGAGTTTGAGAACTTGAAATCATCGTAGATGGAATTGGATTTGATGATGTTTGAACTGGTTTTGTAACACTTGCCGTCTGTGTAATTAAAGTCGGTAACGAATTCAAATCTTTTAAGACATCATCCACAGTTTGATAACGACGTGCGGGAGTAGTTGCCAACATTTTATCTAAAATTATCGCCAAATTCTCATTAACGCTAACTTCCAGATAATTTCTCCACAGCCAAACATCATTATTGATATCGTACAAATCAAATGGCGATCGCGCTGTTAATAAATGAATACAAGTAACTCCCAAACTGTAAATATCGCTAGCAAAAAGTGCTTTACCTCTGATTTGTTCTGGTGCTACATATTCAGGGCTACCAATACTCGTACCTGTTTGATGCATTGAAGTTTGAGTCACTACTTTAGAAGCACCAAAATCTACTAAAACAATTTGTCCTTTCATTTTGAGAGGATTTTGACGACGAATAATATTTTCTGGTTTAATGTCGCGGTGAATAACTTGTTTTTGATGACAAAACTGCAAAATTCTTAACAATTCATTTAAAAGTTGTTGAATTTGAGTTTCGTTGTAAACACCATTTTGATTCAATTCCTGGGCTAAATTCAACCCATCAATAAATTCTTGGATCAAATACTGTCGATCATCTTGAGTAAAATATGCTAATAGTTCGGGTATTTGTCGATGTTTACCCAACTCATCCAAACGCATCGCTTCCTGATTAAACAATTCAATCGCTTTCGCTAAAGTACTCGTACCTTGAGCTTGCGGATAAAACTGTTTAATGACACATT
Organism: Nostocales cyanobacterium 94392; assembly: GCA_035285725.1. GTDB lineage: Bacteria > Cyanobacteriota > Cyanobacteriia > Cyanobacteriales > Nostocaceae > Rivularia. The sequence goes on from JAYKJL010000059.1 coordinate 23,865, forward strand.
GAGGTAAAGATGGTTTATCCTCATCTCTAGCCAAAAAAGTCCTACTAAAACCACCTTGTCCTATAGGTTTTATCGCACGATAGCGTTGTTTGAGCAATAATTTAGAACCACAACTCAAACAAAACTTTTCACTATTGGTATTCTGCGGATTCGGGCAACTAGGATTAAGGCAGTAACTCATTTTACAAAGGCATTGAATGCTCTCATATATCTCTATTGTCCCTTGTTTTAGAGATAAGGTGTTTTATCGAAATTTGTCAAGGATAAAGCAATTTCTGACTATATATGATTAAAAATGCGGTTTTAAGCAAGTTTATAATATAGAGACGTTGCCGGGCGCAACGTCTTGACTTTACCTTACCAAATTTACCCAACCTCTACCAACTCTTTTCTAGTACAATACTCCACCTTCTCATAAACCCCAATAATACTTTCATCAACTTCAAAAAATAACCCTTCTTCCTCATCCTTAGAAAAATGCAAATTGGGATATTTAGTAGCAAGTTGAATTGCATTCATCACTTTCCCTTTCATTCCATCGGGTAAAACTCCGGTGCAACCTATATAAAATACTAAAGGTGAAATATTATCTCGGTAAATTTTTTCCACATATTGATCTAATTTAATTTTTACTGAGGTTAATGCTGTAATTTTTTCTTGTTTTCGTAATTTGCTCATGGGAGCATCTTGCTCTCTATAAACTCCCTCAATTTTTGCTAAAATATTTGCTAATTTACCATTATTCTGAATACCTAAAAAGTCATCAAAAATTGGTTTCATTAATTCATCAATTTTGGTAATTTTCATTTTAGGAGAAAGTGACTTTTGACGAACGCCTATATTTTCTTTCAAAGTGATTTCAAAAGTCGGTTTACTGAAAATTTCCCCGGTTTCGGTATCGTAAACTTCATACCTCCTTTCTAAGAACTTATTAGCAGAATACAATTTACTTAAGTTGAGAATATTTTTACTCCCAATATCAATTTTATAGCTAATTCGTCTATCAATTGTACCGTTAGCTTTAGTTTTCGGAAAATTGAGGTAAAGATATGGCGATAAATAATGATGTTTTAATTCATCTAATTGTTCCGGTACAAAACTATCGGATTCTTCTTTTAAATGCGCGGAAATAATACTCGCAAGGATTTTGATTTGTGCAATTTGATTAAATAAACCATCAATATTGTTGTATTCCCAATCCAATGGTACTAACGGTAGATTTAAATCAATTGTATACCAACGGCGGAAATCAAATTTATCATCATTAATTACACCTTTTTGTTTGAGAATATCAAAGGTTTTCTTACTACTAATTTTCACCTTCAGCGATTTTACATTTACCTCACCATCGCTAACTATTGTATAGTTGTTATAACTTGTCAAATCATTAGCTAATAAACCGGCAATTTCAATAATCGGCGTTTTATCTTCAACTTTAAGCAGTTTAACCTTACGAGTGACAAGCATATTTATCGTCGCAGTATTCCGGTTTATCTCAAAGGAACCCATACCCACATATTCACCGTCGTCGATATATTCTGTCGTCAGCCAAGGCTCAACTAAATTACCATTTACATCTCTACTTCCTCTCAAATACTTAACGCTTTTATATTGATAATTATCTCGCAAATTCTTGAGATTAATGATAATATTATGGCGATGTTTTGACAAAATATTGATTAGTTCTAACAACGAAATTCCTTCGTTTATTCTCATATCAATAAATTGCGATCGCCAGTTTTCTTCATTATCAAATATTGCTACTTCAATATCGCTTTCCAAGTTCGCAAGTTGTTCTTTTGTCAATACTTTTTTATGTCTTTCTATGAGATTTTTGTTGCAAGTACTGAATAAAGCATATTTTGCAAAGTTTAAATTACCTTCTACTAAATTAGCCTTTACAAATGCATAAACTGCTTGATGATTTTGTACGACAGGAATTTCTAACTGCGCGTAAGTCTGTTGATTAATTTGCTTATACTTATAAATAATTCCCGTGTCTTGTGGCTGCAAATCGTCAATTTTTAAAATTCCCGCAGTACATTCAATTTTATTTGAGCTTTCAGATAGAAAAATTTGATAACTATAATCTATCGCTAAAGGTTCTTCTATTTTAGTCGTCGAATTACTTAATAATTTTAAATTTTCCAAACTAACTTTGTCTACAACATAGTAAGCTTTCTCTTTACCTAAAAAGTTGTAAATAGTAAACTTAATTTTGTTTTCAACAGCATTTTTCATCTTTATACCTACCTTTAGTATTCACAAAATCTTCATTCATCCCAAAGATGACGATTTACTTTCATTCCAAATATTGCTAATAATATGTGAGCTCTAAACTACAGAAGTCGGGTTATTAGGATAAATATCTCTAACACAAGACAAATGTTATCAAAACCCGACTGCTCATCGACGCGAAAAACAAAGATTTCACCGCATATCCCTTAAGCACAAATGATTGATGATTCCGAGTTGTAGCTAAATTACCCCTACAGGATACTCACGTTAATAGCAAATATTTAAAAATATGGATTCAACAAATTACAACCCACCATCACACATTCATTTGTGACTCTATCGGAGATGATTAAATTTGCGTGAACATATCATTTGTCGATGTTTTAACCAGTACACCTTGCCAGTTATGAACTTCCCATACATATATAGTACAAATAAACTATATATTTGTCAAGTCATAGGGAAATGCATCTGGCTAATTCCATACTGTCTGTCTTAATCTAACTTTAGATGAACTAAAAATTAAATTTTTTAAGTAAATTTACGAATATAAAATAGGGAAATTCAAGAATAAAACTTTTAGATAACTATATAATCAATTAACCAATAATTAGCCGATAATTAACCAATAAAAGCTTATCGATACCTGTCAATATCTTTATTAAGACTTCTATCAAAAGTATGATTAATAATTCCGAGAAAACTATCTAAAGGGTAATTTTTTTTCAATTGATTAACTAATAATTTTGCTCGTAAGATTGATGCAGTCATGAGATTTCTAGTATTAAACTATCATTAGAAAATTTGATAGGGAAGACGTTATTTCATCCCCAATTAAAAAAAGTTCCGTAATCTTGGAGGAAATACAATGAATTTTAATCGTTTTAAATTAACAGTCGTTACAGCATTAATGTGTGTAATGCTGTTATTATCTAGCGCACTTCCCGCTGCTGCAATTGGTACTTCTAAAAGTTATCCTAACAAAGGAGCAGAGCAGTTAAATGAGATTCAACAAAAAACTGAGGAATTGACTGAAAACAACGCTCCTTCAAATAGAAGAGTGATTGAAGAATCGAACAAAGGATTGAACGAAGTTCAAGGTGCTGCTAACGCTGAAAATATGAATACTCCATCTAACAGCCAAGGTGCTGTAACTGTAGAAGATAAAGTAGAGAATTTTCTCGAAAAAATTACAGGTGATAAGTAGTAATTTACTTAAATGCTTTAACACATAAAATATAAATTTTGGTCAAGTTAGATTATAATTTGACCAAATTTTTTATATGAAAATAAGTTAATTCATTTTCAAATTAGAATATTCTTTAATGATTTATAATATATATAATATTGAATCAAAAAACATATATCAATAAAAAACTTTTAACACATCTTCTTTTCGGATGATTTATTGATTTAGATTCCGGAATTAAATTTACCCATAGATATAAAGAGTAATTATACCGTAAGAATGGTCAAAAAAATCGGTATTTTTTGTATTATAAAGATTGTGAATGAGAACGTCATAAAAAACGTCATAAAACAGGAGATTTAAAATGACAGAAGCAAAAGTTCCGAAAACTGATAGTCAACTAAATCAAGATGCTGAGTTAACAAAAGAGGCTATTAGCCAAGAACAAGAAAAAGCTACTAATGTTGATTTTGACAAAGATTACCAAGCGTCTCAGCAATATAACACTGGGAACATGAGTAAAGATACAGAAGAAGAAGATAAGGAAGTTACTCCTTCACTTTAAAAAAATCGAGAATGTTTTATCCGAGCCTTACTTTGAAACTCTAAAATTATGAGTTAAAAATTAAGGCTCATATTGCTTTTGGATTATTATTGGGGCTCATCAGTAGTTAGTATGCTAAAAATAAAAAACTTGAAACTCTGACTGTGATGAACCGAAATTAGTTTTATTAATCGGTTTTAAGAATAAATACTATTTTTTATTCCTTCTTCTCTCTTCCCTCTTCCCTTTTTTGACTATTTTTTTAGCATACTATGTACTGAAGAACCATTATTGGTAATTTCAATTATAATCCCATAGTATATTTGGAGAGTAAGTTGTTATTTTTATACATCTTAACTTGATATGTTGAAATTTTATCCGTTTATCCAAAATTCTGTGACCGAACTATATAAAAAGTATTAGGTATTTATCGTTAACCTCTAACCTGAGATTATCACCTTTGATTGATTTTTTGAAAAAATAAATATGTTCAAATTGAGTGAGAGTTAAATTAGAGAAAGTAAATTATGCGTAGCATTAATATTGGACTGACAGAACAACAACGTAAAGGTGTTTGCGAATTATTGAATAATGATTTAGCAGATGCTTATTTACTATTAGTTAAAACCAAAAAATACCATTGGGATGTAGTTGGACCTCAGTTCCGTAGTTTGCATCAATTGTGGGAAGAACACTATCAAACTCTAACCATGAACATTGATTCCATTGCGGAACGTGTACGTGCTTTGGGTAATTTTCCTGTTGGTACTATGGATGGATTTCTGCAACTAACATCCTTAAAAGAAAATCCAGAAAATCTACCTTTAGCAACTCAAATGGTATCTCAATTGGTAGATGATCACGAACAAATTATCCGTAATTTGCGCGAACATATTGATAAATGTGCTGATGACTTCCACGACGAAGGAACCGCTGACTTCCTTACCGGATTAATGGAAGGACACGAAGAAATGGCTTGGATGCTGCGCTCCTTTATTGAAGGAGAATCTCTACAAGCAGATGGTAAAACACCTCAAAAAACCGCTGTAGGTGTTAATTAGAAGCAGTAAATCCCATTTTAAACTCATACTCGTGAATTGCATTAAGACAGGGGAATCGATATGTCAGAATACAAAGCAGAACGTACTATTTCAGGTGTTTTTAAACAGCAAGAACAAGTTGAAAACGTTGTCCGTCGTTTGTTAGATAGAGGTGTAACCCGCGAACATATTTCGGTAATGGGTAACAACTTTCAATCTGAAACTAGAATTTCAGGTTTCATCACTAAAAAAGACGTGATTTTAGGTGGATTGAGAACAGGAGCAGTCTTTGGTTCTTTGTTTGGCTCATTTTTAGGCTTACTTTCCGGTGTGGGAGTGCTGTTTATTCCTTTCGTCGGTTCGATTGTGGCAGCAGGACCTATCGGTGGAGCGCTTTTAGGAGCCGCAAGCGGTGCGTTAGCTGGTAGTGCTGGTGGAGGTTTAGCTTCAATATTAGCCACTTTGGGAATGCCACAAGAAAAAGCTGCTGTTTACGAAACTCGCTTGAAAGCTGGTGAATTTATTGTAATGGCAGAAGTACCACGCGATAAAGCCGGAGAAATTTTACTGCTCCTACAGAGCGCTGGTGGTGAAGAAACTCATACTAGCGAACTTACCTTACCCCGTGCTTGTTCTGGTAACTGTAATAGCGCTGAAGATTTAGCCCCTGAAGTACGTTCTCATTTGTCAGAAGCTGCTCAAAAAACTTTCATTGAACGCTACAATTCTGTACTAAGTGAAACTAACGATGAAAGTAAAGCGGAAGAAGCTGCTTGGAATACAATTCACCAACAGTATGAGGAAGATGAAAATGGAATTTGGTCTAAACAAAAAGTAACTGCATAGAAATAGGAAAAGGATGAAGTTTCAATACTTTATCCTTTATCTTTTATTACTCCTATAACGCTAAACAGATTACCTATCTCTTTTTACCTGTTTCCTCTGCGCTAAGAGCGTCTAGAAGGGTTTTTCTATCGGTAATCTTCTGCCGGGAAGGGAGTAGGAAGAATAAACTAAAACATGAAGTATGAACAACAATTTATACTTCAAATTTTATTATCATTGTTAATTTATTCTTAAACAGATTTTTCCTATTGCTTAACCAAGTATAGAACTAAATACTTTTTACTAACCAAAATCTTAAAAAAACTCCTAAATAAATGGCACAAAATCAATAATTTAGATTAACTCCCCAGCAAATATCCGGACAAAATTTAGATTATCCTGGGAAGTAAGCGGATATTACGATAATTGATCATCAAAACGATAACGATGAAGATGCCCAAATCATGTACAAAACTGTGAAATCAAAGCAGCAGATGTCCGCAATTTTGAGGCTTAGCGTCAAGCAGTAAAACAAAAAATAGATAAATATGCTAAATTAAACATCCTGGTCAAATAATGCTGCTTACCGAATGGTACAATAATATATCAAGGATTTGAGTATCGAACAATTGAAACATACTCATGATTTCCGGTTACTTTTATATGTTAAAAACAGCGTTAGCTCATCAATAAAGCAATTATATATATGTAGTAGATTCGAGTTTCTTCCCTTCAATTGGGGCTATGAATCCCAAATTTACAATAGTAGCTAATGCTTTAAGAGTAGCCGAACATCTCTAATAAAAATTAGATGCAACGCCGGAAAAGTTTAATTTTTGCAATTAATACCCTTGTTAAAGTTTTCAGGAGTTTTGGATTAATATGCAACCCGCAACTATTAATAATAAAGAAAACAGTGCATCCGTTAAGCAAAGGCTAAATACAGATACCGTGCGTGCTTTTTTAGTTCAAATTGGGCGCGTACCATTATTAACTCGTGAACAAGAAGTCTTTTATGCTCAACAAGTTAAGCAATTAATGCAATTGCTGGAAACTAAAGCAAATTTAACCCTTAAAATAGACTCCGAACCCGATTTTTCTCTGTGGGCTGATGCAGTAGAAATGACCGAATCACAACTCCAAGAAACTCTCGACAAATGCGAATTCGCTCGACAAAAAATGATTGAAGCCAACTTACGTTTAGTAGTGGCGATCGCGAAAAAATATCAGCATCATAATTTAGAGTTTGTCGATTTAATTCAAGAAGGAACTTTGGGTTTACAAAGAGGAGTAGAAAAATTTGACCCTGATAAAGGTTATAAATTTTCTACTTACGCTTATTGGTGGATTAGACAGGCAATTACGCGAGCATTAGATCAAAAAAGTCGTCCCATCCGTTTACCAATTCATGTATGTCAAACTCTGAAAAAAATTAAGAAAGCACGACGAGAATTAACCCAACAATTAGGACGTACACCGACAGTAGCAGATATTGCGGAATATGTTTCCCTAAACCCATCGCAAATTCAAGATTATCTACATATGTCGCGTCAACCCGTATCATTAGATTTACGAGTTGGTGAAGGACAAGATACCGAATTACAAGATTTACTTGAAGATACAAGTTCCTCGATAGATGATTACGTCAACCATCAATCATTGCGGGAATGTCTTGACGAAATGCTGGTTGAATTAACTCCTCAGCAGCGAGAAGTTGTCAATTTACATTTTGGTTTAAGTGATGGACGGGAATTAACATTAACTGAAGTCGCTAAACGTATGGATATTTCTCATACCAGAGTCCGACAGTTACAACGTCAAGCAATTGCTCGTTTACGTCGTAAAAAAATGAAAGTTAAGAGTTTTATTGCAAATTAATAAATGGACAGTGGACAGTGGACAGTTGACAGTCCTGTTTGTTAACTCCTAACTCCTCACTCTCGTAAAGACGTAGCACTGCTACGTCTCTACAATAACTCCTAACTCCTAAAGCAATGCTAAAATCTTGGATGGTAATCGGAGCTGTAACTTTTATAGTGGCTCTTGGAAGTAATCTAATCAGACCCAAAGATGTCAAATGGTTTAAGCGATTGCAACGACCAAGTTGGTTGACATTTGAAAAGTTAATTCCAATCATTTGGACGGTAATTTTCATTTGCGGTGCTTGGTCTGCTTATATAATTTCGGAAAGCGAACCTGGTAGTTCTCAAACTTGGTTCTTAATGGGTTTGTATTTACTTTTAGAAATTGTCATTGTTGCTTTTACTCCGGTTTCATTGTGGTTAAGAAGTATGAAAGCAGGAGCAATTGTTGGAGGAGTAGGATTTGTGATTGGAATTATCCTTACTTTGTTTGTTTTACAAGTTTCAGGTTGGGCGGCATTATTATTAGTACCTTATTTAATTTGGAGTCCTATCGGTACTTATACTGCTTGGAAAATACATCAATTGAATTCTTAATTACTAACCACTAATCCCGCATTTCTCACAAATCCCTAGAACTTGTAGGGAATAGGGAGTGGGGAGTAGGGAGTAGGTAGGTAGTAGGCTTACCATTTAGTGAGAAATTCAGCTAACCACAATCAACTATCAACCATTAACCATCAACCATCAACTATCAACCATCAACCATCAACCAACAACCAACAACTATCAACCATCAACTATCAACCATCAACCAACAAATGATAATTGCACAAGTACCTTCAGCATCAGATACAAAAGCAGAAATCACATCGGCTTGGGATAGGGTTCAATTATTAATAGATAATTCTATCGCTCGATTACCAAGTATTATCTTGGCAATTATTGTTTTTATCGTCTTTTTTTTCATTGCTAGGACTGTTAAACAAACCATAAAACGAGTGACGCGCCATCGTCGTAATTCTCGCAGTTTAGGAATGGTTTTGGGACGCTTAGCTCAGGGTATAATAATTTTAGTTGGTTCATTTGTTGCCTTAACAATTATTATTCCTTCGTTTCAAGTCGGGGATTTAGTCCAATTGTTGGGAATTAGTGGGGTAGCAGTTGGTTTTGCTTTCCGCGATATTTTACAAAACTTTTTAGCTGGAATTTTAATTTTGCTTACTGAACCTTTTCAAATTAACGACCAAATAGTATTTAAAAATTTTGAAGGAACTGTAGAAAATATTGAAACGCGAGCGACTACAATTAGAACTTATGATGGTCGGCGAATTGTAATTCCCAATGCTGAATTATTTACTAATTCCGTTACAGTAAATACCGCTTTTGAACATCGACGTATTGAATATGATTTCGGTATCGGTTATGGAGATGATATTGACTTTGCAAAACAGTTAATTTTAGAAGCGATACAGGAAATCGAAGGAGTCCTCCAAGACCCTGCACCAGATGTGCTGGTAGTAGATTTAGCTGACTTTACCGTGAATATTCGTGGTCGCTGGTGGATACAGCCACCTCGTCGTGCCGATGCATTAGATTTTCGCGATCGCGTTCTTACGAATGTCAAAAATAAGCTTACTGCTAACGGTATAGATTTGCCGTTTCCAACTCAACAAATCCTTTTCCATGACCAAACAGAAGAGACAGACGGTAACAGAAATCGTCAGCGTGAAGGATGGCCATCTGGTTCTAAAGAAGTTCCCCAAAGCCTCAGCATTGGCGGTTCTTTAAATCGATTAATTCAAAGCCAAATTCCCAAAGAAGGTAAAGATAATAACAACAAAACTTCGATTATTGATAAATAATAAGCAATGAAAAACATCTGGTTGGGTAAGCTGTGGGATTCGATTAATTCAAGCTATTGGGTTGTACCCGCACTGATGATGGTCGGAAGCGTTGCCTTAGCATTTGGTTTACTCCATTTAGATAGATTAGGCTATTACGGTCCACTCCAAGAGTGGGGCTGGATTTATGCTGGAGGCTCGGATGGTGCGCGTGCTGTACTTTCAGCCGTTGCAGGTTCAATGATTAGTGTTACCGCGACTGCTTTTTCCATTACGATTGTGGCATTACAGCTTGCTTCTTCCAACTTCGGACCGCGACTTCTACGTAATTTCATGCAGGACGCAGGCAACAAAATAGTCCTTGGTACATTTATCAGTACCTTTATTTATTCTATCTTAGTATTAAGAGAAGTTTATGCAAGCGGCGATGATAGAGATAGCTTCATACCTTATCTTTCCGTAACTGTAGGAATTGTTTTCGCTGTAATTAGTACTGGAGTATTAATTTATTTTATTCATCATGCATCAACGATAATTCAAGTTTCTCATGTAATTGCTGAAGTTAGTAAAGATTTAGATAATATAATCAAAAAATTATTTCCCCAAACAATTGGATATAACGAACCCGAAGAAAAAGATTCGTTGACCAAAATACCCGTCGATTTTGATACTGAAGCTTTCCCGATTCGCTCTTCACATAAAGGTTATGTCCAAGCAATTGATGACAAAAAGTTGATGGACATAGCTTGTAAACACAACTTAATGGTCAAAATATTAACTAGACCGGGAAAGTTTGTGATTAAGGGAGGTTCTATCGTCAAAATACTTTCCATCAACAGCGATAATAATCACCAAACTGATTTCAGTAAGATTCAACAGCAAATTAACCAAGCATTTATTTTAGGTAGAGAACGTACTGAACAGCAAGATATCGAATTTCCCATAAATCAATTAGTTGAGATAGCTTTACGTGCTTTATCTCCTAGCCTTAATGATCCCTTCACTGCAATCCGCTGCATAGACCAACTCAGTGCTGCACTTTCTCATTTGGCTCAAAAAGATTTTCCCTCTGCTTATCGTTATGATAAATTAAAAAATCTCCGGGTAATTGCTTATCCGGTAACGTTTGCAGGATTAACTGATGTTGCTTTTAATCAAATTCGCCAAAATCTTTCTAGTGATGCATCTGTAAATATTAGTTTATTAGAATCTATCGCAGTTATCGCTAATTATACAGAAAAACCTGCCGATAAAGCAGCTTTGCATCGTCATGCAGATTTGATCTTGCAAGGTAGTCTTGAAGGATTATCTTTTGAGGAAGATAAACAAGATGTTGAACAACGTTATCAAGTAGTATTGAAAACATTAGCTGGTTAAGATTAACTTTGTCTCATATATTACTTATGGAATATATCTAAAGTTAGTTATTAAATAATCGTTTTAAAAATTATAATTGCATTTTAGAGAATATTACATTAAACACTTGTAATAGAGTTGATTGGTCAACGGTCAACAATTACCAATCTTGCTTGGACTACTAATACATAAAAAAATCACAATTGTAAAATTATATATCACTCGGATACGATTATTTACTGAAATACAACCAAAAAAAGTAAAAAAATATATATTAGTAATATAAATAAATAATTACCATTTTTTTAAAGGATACCAAAGTGAATACCACTTTCTTACATAACGTTGAAGAAAAAATAGTTTCAATTGAAGTTGATTCTACTCATTTAGAAGCAGAAATAGTTTTACCTCGAAGCTGTCAAGGAATTGTTGTATTTGTTCATAGTAGTGGAATTGGTCGCTACAGCACTCGCAATCGTTACCTTGCTCATATGTTAAGGCAAACAGCCGGATTAGGCACCGTACAAATTGATTTATTAACACCTCAAGAAGAGGCAATTGATTTGCGTAGTAGGCATTGTAGCAGCAATGTGAAACTACTATCAACAAGGTTAATTGGTGCAGCAAGTTGGTTATTTAATAATCCCTTGACCAGTAATTTGAAAATTGGTTATTTTGGAGAACAAACGGGTGGAAGTGCAGCTTTACTGGCAGCAGCAGAAAATCCTGACTTAGTAGGGGCTGTAGTTTCGTGCAGTGGACAAACTTGTTTAACATCCTCAGTTTTATCTAATTTACAAACACCAACTTTATTGATTGTCGGTGAAAATGACCTACCAACCATTGCGACAAATGAAGATACACTTAAATCAATTAAGACATCTGATAAAGAATTGAGCATTATTCAAAATGCTAGCCGTCAATTTAAAGAACCAGGTGCATTTGAAGAAGTTGCTCGTTTATCAAGCCTTTGGTTTGATAAATATTTGTCAATTAACGATAATTTATTGCATCCAACCACGGTATCCAGTAACTAAACGGCTACCATCTTTAAATACGTGTATCTCGATTTGGTCGCTAGCCCAAGTAATTTTGTCCTTAAAATCTGGGTTAAATATACGCACCTGCTGATTGCTCGATGAAACGGGAGAATTGGGAGAATTTATTGCTAAAGACTCGATAAAAGGTCCGTCAATTAAAATATCCAATTGTTCTAACAATTCTTTTGCTCCTGGTGGTGCTTGTTCTGACTGCAATTTTTCCCAGGTGAATCCGGTGAAAGACATGACATTTAACCCAGAAGCTTTCACCTTACGAGCTAAATTTGCTAATGCTGGAGCTTGCCAAAAAGGTTCTCCTCCGGAAAATGTAACTCCTGTATTTCCCGGTTTACTCAGAATTTTTTCCGCCAGGGAATCAACTGATTCAAGCTGATTAATTTCAAATGACCAAGATTCCGGGTTGAAACAACCCCCACATTCTCGCTTACAACCTTGTACCCAGATTACAGCCCGACTTCCGGGACCATTTACTTCCGACTCATCAACGTAACCCATGATGTTTACGTAATCAGAGGGAATATTATTGGGTGAAGTATATGGATTCGTTGACTTTATTGTCATTTTTTGCTCCTTTGGCTCCGTCATATTTATAATGACGGTTTTTACTATCAGAGCGCATCCGCAAAGTCTATTTCATAAAATGTTATCGATAAATCCATAAACAATTTTATCACGCAGTGATATGCGTCACTGTCATATCGCGATCGCGACTGGTAATGTAAAAAAACTATATCCAACTTTCATTTTTTAACACGTCATTTACCTAACGGTTTTTACTCATCTTTTAAAGACGAGGCTCTATACCAAAATACGGGCATATATTATCACTTTTTACAAAAAAGGCAGAAGGCAGATGGCAGATGGCAGAAGGTAAAAAGTATAAATAAAAAATGCGCGTTCTGAGTTTAAAGCTCAGTAAAATCAAATAATTATATTGAGACTGCTTGCAGCGAGGTATAAAATATCAGCTTTTGATTCCCTCGAAGAGCGCGGTTCATCTCACTCTTTTAAGGGTGAGTACTATAAAAGCCTCCTGCCTCCTTCATAAAAGCCTTCTGAATTAAGCCCGAAGGGCTTCGGTAATAATTCTCAATCTCGACAATTGTCATGTATGTCATTAGAAGCGCGATCGCAACAAACAACCGAAACTGTAAAACGTTTGATGGAACAGAAGTTAGCTTCGGCATTCCGTTTGAGTCCCGATCCGAGTTTTTTTGGTATATTTCCTGGTGCAGTTTGTATAGAGGTTAACGAAAGTTTTTATAAATTATTTGGTTATACGCGAGAACAGGTAATTGGATGTAAGGGGAAAGAGTTAGAAATTTGGCAGGATTTAGAGCAATGTAATCATTTAGCCAAGCTTTTAGTCGAACAAGGAGCAATTAGCAACGAAGAAGTAGATTTTCGTGTTGCTGGGGGAGAAGTGAAAACAATGCTGTTGAGTGCGGAGTTAATCGAAATTAATGGACAGCAATATGTTTTAGCTACAGGAAGGGACATCACCGAACGCAAACAAGCGCAGATGGAAACCCGTTTATTATTGGAAGCAACCCAAGCTATTAGTAAAGCAGTTAATATCGATAGCGCTTTCAGTTTTATTCTGCGGTTAATTTGTCAACATATTAACTGGGATTTTGGGGAAGTGTGGATTCCGAGTAGCGATGGTAGGGTGTTGGAATACTGTTTGAGTTGGCATGGTTCCCAAGACGGTTTAGCAGAGTTTAGTAGCTACAGCGAAACTATCACCTTTAGTAAAGAATTGGGGTTACTAGGAGCGGTGTGGGAAAGCCAGGAACCGCAATGGTTAGAAGATATTTCACAAGTTTCCCAAACAAAGTTTATGCGTAAAGAAATAGCTTTGGAAGTAGGTTTAAAAAGCTGTTTTGCGGTACCGATTTTGAATGATCATGAAGTACTAGCTGTTTTGATGTTTTTTAAAAGCAGTACTAAAAGTCGGGATAAACATTTATTGGAATTAGTAACTGCTGTAGCTGCACAATTGGGGGGGTTAATTAAGCGTAAACAAGCACAAACTGCTCACAGACAAAGTGAAGAAAGACTGGAATTCGCTTTAAAAGCCAGCGACTTAGGATTATGGGATTGGAATATTCGCGATTCTAAAGTCTACCGGGATTCCCGTTGGAAGAAAATGCTTGGTTATGAAGATTGGGAAATTGGTGAAGATGCTTTAAATTTACGACGACTCATACATCCAGAAGATTGGGAATTTATTCAGCAAGAGTTAAAAGCATATTTACAGGGAAAACGTCCGATTTATCAAGTAGAATTTCGGATGCTTTGTAAAAACCAAGAATGGAAGTGGATTGAGTCTCGGGGACAAATTTTTGAGCGGGATGCTGCTGGAAAACCGTTACGGATGACGGGTACTCATAAAGATATCACCGAACGCAAACAAGCAGAAGTTGTTTTACAAGAAAGTGAAAGACGGTTTCGGGCGATTTTTAACTCTAGTTTTGGATTTACGGCACTGCTACAACCCAATGGTGAAATTATCTCACTTAATCAAACAGCCCTTGATTTATTTGGTTTAGAAGAAAAAGAAGTTGTCGGTTTACCGTTTTGGGAATGTTTAGGAAGACAAATTTGCTGTTGTCAAAATAATCTACAAGCAATAATTGAACGAGCTGCAAATGGTGAATTTATTCGCAATGAAGTAGATATTATCGACAATCATGGCAATATCCTCACAATTGATTCTTCTCTTAAACCAATATTTGATCAAGATAATCGGGTAGTATTGTTAATTGTTGAAGGACGTGATATCACTCAGCGCAAAATTTTAGAAAAGCAAGTAACTTTACGGGAAGCTCGATTAAATGCCTTTTTTAGTAGCGCTCCCATCGGATTGAGTATTGTAGATAGACAATTAAGATATGTTCAAATCAACGAACTACTTGCTGAAATTAACGGTGCATCAGTAGAAGAACATCTTGGTAAAACCATTCAAGAAATTATACCAACTATAGCTCCGAGGATAGAAAAACTTTACCAGCAAGTTTTAACAACCAATCAATCAATTCTCAATATTGAAATCAGTGGAGCTTCGATTACTCAACCTTCGGAAATTCGTGACTGTCTATTTTCTTGTTTTCCCATTCCTGGAGAAGATAATGTCCCCACAGGAGTAGGAGCCGTATTAATTGAAATTACCGCTCTTAAACGTGCCGAAACAGCTTTGCGGGAACGAGAAGAAGCATTCCGCGCTATCTTTGAAAATGCCGCAGTCGGAATCGCTCAAGTTTCTCCCGATGGTAAGTTTTTCAAAGTTAATCAACAGTTTTGTCAGATTGTCGGTTATTCCAAATCGCAGCTTTTACAACTTAACTGCACTCAAATTACTCATTCCGATTCCCTTGCAGAATATCTCGATTATTGCAATCAATTAGCGCAAAATCAAATCAATGTATTTTCCATGGAAAAAGCCTTGAACCGCAAAAATGGCGAGGTGATTTGGACAAATTTAACAGCATCGGCAATACGTGAAACCTCTGGAGAAATTAAATATGTCATCGGCGTAGTTGAAGATATTAGTACACGTAAAAATGCTGAGAAAGAAGTCAGCTTAGCCACTGAACGCTTAGAATATTTACTGGCTTCCTCGCCAGCCATAATTTTCAGTTGTTTACCTTCAGGCAACTTTGACAACACATTTATCAGTCAAAACGTTTACGAAATTGTCGGTTATCAAGCGCAACAATTTTTATCAGAATCCGGTTTTTGGATGAGTCACGTACATCCAGAAGATTTACCAGAAGTACAAAAACAACTATCTCAAACCATAAAAAAAGAATATTTAAGCTACGAATATCGCTTCTTACACAGTGATGGTACTTATCATTGGTTTAGCGAACAAACACGATTAATTCGTGATGAAAAAGGCTACCCTTTAGAATATGTCGGCTGCTGGATAGATATCAACGAAGCCAAACAAACGGAGTTGGAATTACAACTTAGCCAGCGACGATATCAAAACCTAGCAGAAGTTTGTCCAGTTGGCATTGTGAATACCGATGCTGACGGGTTATGTATTTATTTGAATCAACATTGGACTGAAATTACTGGACTTTCCACCGAAGAATCATTAGGAGATATTTGGATAAAAGTATTACATCCGGATGATCGCGAAGCATTTGTAAAATCATGGAGAGAAGCGGTAAAAACCAAAACATCCTTTACTAGGGACTGTCGTTGCCTTCGTCCTGATGGTAAAGTTGTCTGGGTTATGAGTAAAGCATTGCCGGAAATTGACGAAAATGGTGAATTCAAAGGTTATATTGCCACTATCACCGATATTACCGACATCAAGCTTGCTCAAGAAGCTCTACAGCAAGCCGTCATAGCCGCAGATGCCGCCAATCGAGCCAAAAGCGAGTTTTTAGCCAACATGAGCCATGAATTGCGAACTCCTCTCAACGCGATTTTAGGTTTTAGCCAATTAATGACTCAAGATAAAACTATTACAGAAGAACATCAAAATTCTTTAGAAATTATTAACCGTGCAGGGGAACATTTACTCAGTTTAATCAACGATATTCTGGAAATGTCCAAAATCGAAGCCGGTAGAACATCATTAAATATTACCGATTTCGATTTACATACCTTCTTGGATAACCTCCAAGAAATGCTACGTTTCCGTGCTTCAGGAAAAGGGTTACAACTCATATTTGAAAATGCAACAGACATCCCTCATTATATTCAAAGTGACGCTAGTAAACTGCGTCAAGTTCTGATCAATCTTTTAGGAAATGCGATTAAATTTACCAAAAAAGGTAGCGTTAAGTTAAGTGTGAGAATGGGGGGACAAGGGGACAAGGAGATGGAGAGACAAGGGGATGGGGAGATGGGGGGAGATAAGTTAGAAATTACTTCTTCTGCTCCCAAAAATCGTCTCATTTTTGAAGTCATGGACACAGGAATTGGGATTTTCCCCGAAGAAATCGAACTTTTATTTGAAGCTTTTAACCAAACTTCTGCTGGAAGAGAATCACAACAGGGAACAGGTTTAGGTTTAGCAATTAGCCGTAAATACGTACAGTTAATGGGAGGAAATATTACCGTTGAAAGTACCCCCGGAGTTGGTTCAAAATTTACTTTTGATATTCAACTCAATGTCGTTTCTCCACCCAAAATTGAAGTTAATCAACATAACTCTCAAATAATTGGTTTGGCTGCATCTCAAATACAATATCGTATTTTAGTCGTCGATGACCGTCCAGAAAGTCGTTTGTTGATAATTAAAATGCTTTCCCAACTTGGATTTAACGTCAAGGAAGCTGCTAATGGCTTGCAAGCAATAACCCTATGGGAAGAATGGCAACCACACTTGATATTGATGGATATGCGAATGCCAACAATGGACGGATATCAAGCCACAAAAATCATTAAATCCAGACAAGAAGAAACAATATCTCATAGTTTTATTGCCAATAAAACAATAATTATTGCTTTAACTGCAAACGCTTTTGAAGAACAAAGAAATTCAATTATTAAAGCCGGTTGTGATGATTTAATTAACAAACCATTTTCCAAAGAAACACTTTTAGAAAAACTCAGAAAACATCTTGAAATAAAATATTTATATCAACAAGAAGATTCTAATCTTCAACAACAAAATATTATATCTACAGACAAATTTACATCTGATAATTTACGTCAGTTATTATCTCAAATAACTCCTGAATTGGTAGCACAAATATCTCATGCCGCAGCCCAATGTAGCGACAACTTAATATTCGAGATAATAGAAGAAATCCCGCCCCAAAACACCGAATTAACAACTGTTTTAAAACATTTTGCCGAAAACTTTCAATTTGACAAAATACTTGACGCGATTGATTAAAATTGGGAATTGGGAATTGGGAATTGGGAATTGGTAATTAAATTCGTGAAATATTTTTTAATCAGTAATAACCACAAAAATAAAAAGTATAATTTTAACCTTTAACCTCTAACCTCTAACCTTTAACCTCTAACCTCTAACCTGTATTAATTTTTTTGTCGTTTTAAACCATCGATAGCATCACCTAATGCAGTAGTTAAACTTTTACGGGTTTGAGAATGGTTTTCTTGTTCGGTTTTTAAAGCTTGTAAAAGGCGATCGCGTTCTTTCATAGTTAAGGTAAGTTTGGTTTTCAAGTCTTCGACTGTTGTAAGTTGGGCTACTTCCTGCTGAATCGCTGTTACTGTCTCGCTATCTGGAAGAGTAGCATCTTCTATACCTTTAAGCTTTTGAATTTCTGCTTTTAAAGAAGCAATAGTTTGCTGAAAAAGTTGAGCATCGTTACGACGTTGCTCGGCTTCGGTGTTGTAAAGTTTACGCCATTTTTCAGTACTTTCCCAAGTCGCGATTCGTTCGGCTTGAAGTTGTGCTATCTGTTGTTTGAGGCTTTGAATCTCCGTCAACCATTGTTGGGTTAAATCTTCACTCATAGAATAATCTATATTATTTTTATTAGAAATTCATATCATATAACTATATTTTTACGATAAATTAAGGCTGAACATCAAAATCACTCAATTCAAAATTGGGAATGGAGAATTCACTTGTCTCCCCACCTCCTTCTCTCCCCATCTCCCCACCTCCCCATCTCCCCATACTCTCTTATCATGAATCAGCAAAATAAAAAAGGTCAAAAATTTGGTATGTTCCGAGATTGGCTGTCAAATAATTTGGAAATTGATGCAGCTCGTAAGGAAGAGGTTTATCTAGGAATATGCAATTCTGTGAGCCTCAGAGACATTAGCTATTGGATTGAAGTGCTTTTTTCGGCTGGGATTGCGACTCTTGGACTAGTATTAAATAGTCCTGCGGTGATTATTGGAGCAATGTTAATTTCTCCTTTAATGGGGAGTATTTTGGGTAATGGTTTAGCCTTGGCTGCGGGTGATGTAATTTTAGCAGTGCGAGCAATTATTAAGCTGGCGCTTTCTTGTGTGGTTGCTATTTTGTTTGCGGTGCTGTTAGTTTCCTTACTACCTTTCAAGGAAATGACACCGGAAATTTTAGCCCGTACTCAACCGAATATTTTAGATTTAGTAGTAGCATTATTTTCCGGTGCTGTGGGTTCGGTGGCAATTTGTAAAAAACCAAAAGGGGTAGTAACTTCAATTCCTGGTGTTGCGATCGCAGTTGCTTTGATGCCACCTTTATGTGTGGTAGGCTACGGGTTTGGTATCGCTCTGAGCGTCAATAGGATTAATGGATTGCGGGTTGCAACAGGTGGTGGATTGTTGTTTTTCACCAATTTGGTAGCAATTACTTTTACCGCAATGACTATTTTTTGGGCTTTACATATTGATAGTGCTAGCACTAAACAAACAGTTAGAGAATGGCGAATAAAAGGGAGAGAAAGTAACTGGGTACGCAATATTTTAGAATTACTTCCTCAATCAAAGCGGCTCAAAAAAATTGGTAGTCTTCCCGGTAGATTTATCTTAATTATAATTACGATTTTCAGTATTTTATTTCCTTTAAATCAATCATTTATGCAACTTAAACAGGAAATTACTTTACAACAGCAGGAAAATCGGATTAATTCAGCAATTAGAGAGATTTGGAGCAAAAATTTGGCAAATTTCCCTGACGGGGAGCCACGTTCTTTTATTAGTCAAGTTTCGACTCGCCAAAATAATCGCAATTTGATGATTCAACTTCATATTTTTACTAATGAATTATATACATCCGCAGAAAAAAATCAATTCGTTAAATTATTAGCAAATCGTTTAGATAAACCGGAAGAATTATTATCGTTAAATTTAATTGAAATTCCGACAGCATCCAAGAATTTTTTACGTATAACACCTCAAGAAGAACCACCAGAAGCAATTATTTCCATTGCTCAATTACAAGCCAATTTTTTGCAAGAAATCAAGTCGGCTTTACTTAATTTAAGACTTCCACCACCGGCAAGGATGATTAATTACGAGTTAATTAACAATCCAGTACAATCGATGGCTATCCGCATCATATATTTAAGCGATCGCGAAATCGATAAAGATGCTCAAGTCTTATTAGCTAATGATATTAGACAAAGACTAAATTACCCATCTGCGAAGGTGAGTATGAAAAGAATTGCTGCAAATCCTGTAAGTATTAATTTTGAAGAAAAATCAACAGTACTTACAACCGAAAGCCTCGAAGTTTTAGATAGTATCGCTTCTACTTTACAGCAACAACCTAACTTAAATCTAGAAATAATTGCCAACCAAAAACCAGAGGAATCAGCAGAAACTAATAAGACACGTGCAAAAGTTATTCAAGAGTACTTTGAATTGAAATGGAAAATTGATCAAAAGCGAATTAGCGCAAAAATTGGAGAAGAAGCTCAGTCAAATGTCATACTCAAGTTGACTTGAAATCAGTTATCAGTTATCAGTTACCAATTACCCATTACCAATTACTTATTACCCATTACCAATTACCCAATTATGATCAAACCTCGTTTTTTGAGATTTTTTCGTCATCTGAATTTCAAAACTCTTAAACAAGTTGCGACTAATGTAGGCAAACAGCGACTCTTAGGATTAGCCTCCGAAATCGCTTATAACGCGATGTTATCTCTATTTCCAGGAATTCTCGCTATTTTGACGGCAATTGGTTTGTTAGAACAAAGTTTGCAAAATATCTTTAATGAACTAGCACAACAACTTAGCGAAATCGCACCTCAAGAAGTTTTAGATTTAATTAGTGAATTTGCTAGAAATGAAATTGGTAATTCCAAAAATGGCGGTTTGTTTTCTGTGAGTTTTATCGCTGCACTTTGGACTTCTTCTGGTGCAATTAGCACTGTAATGGGTGCTTTAGATCAAATTCAACAAACATCTTTAGAGGAAAAACGTCCATTTTGGCAAGCGAAACTCGTGTCTTTAGGCTTGACAATTGGTACTATTATCCTTTTATTAATAGCTTGTATATTAATATTTATCAGTGGAGAACTTTTGCAGTTTATAGTAGATTATTCTGCTGGTTACTTAAACTTTTTATCCGACCTTTGGAACTTGATGCGTTATCCATTAGCATTAATAATTGTAGCTTCTGCCTTCGCTTTTATTTATCGTTATGGTCCAAGCCGTTGGAAAAAAGGAACACCAATTATGCCGGGAGCAGTATTTGCAGCGATTTGCTGGGCTTTTGTCTCAAATTTGTTTAGAATTTATGTCGCCAATTTTGGCAATTACAATAAAGCATATGGAGCTATTGGTACTGTAATTGTACTGATGCTATGGCTTTACATGACTGCTGCTGTAATATTAATAGGTAATCAATTAAACGTTAGCGTCAGAGAAAATATGTACCCCAATTCGAGCAAAAAAAATTGAAGCTGATTGAAATTAGTTAAATAGTATTTTAAACTACATATGTGCTGCAACATTGGCTAACATTCGATTATAACAGTAAAAGAACCAGCGATTTTATCCTATAAAAGTCATTCCTTCCATGTCTTTGCCACCTTCTCAATTTTATTCTCTCAACCCTGATATCAAAGCACCTACTTTAAAGCGTTTACGGATTCTCAGCCGCATCTTAGATAAAGCTATTACTATTCCCGGTACCGGAATAGGTGTAGGTTTAGATCCAATAATCGGACTAATACCCGCAGGTGGTGACTTTATAGGTGTTCTGCTTTCAGCTTATATTGTCTTAGAAGCCTCACGATTGGGTGCTTCTAAAGCAACTTTAGGCAGA
The DNA here is from genome assembly GCA_035285725.1 of Nostocales cyanobacterium 94392. Taxonomy (GTDB): domain Bacteria; phylum Cyanobacteriota; class Cyanobacteriia; order Cyanobacteriales; family Nostocaceae; genus Rivularia. The sequence goes on from JAYKJL010000059.1 coordinate 45,530, forward strand.
ATGACTGTAAATATTATTATTGATGCTTTAGTAGGTTTAGTACCTGTTTTTGGAGACTTCTTTGATTTTGCTTGGAAAGCTAATGACCATAATATCAAATTGTTGGAAGAACATTTAAAATTTCCTAGTCAAAACAAAAGAGCGGATATTTGGTTTGTATTTTTACTTTTAGCTGTATTATTATTGCTTGCTATCGGTTTAGTTACATTTTCCGTCGTGATTACACGTTTAATTTGGGGAATTTTTACAGGAAGCTAAAGAATTTTGGATTTTGGATTTTGGATTTTGGATTGAGCTATAAACAATTACCAATTACCCATTACCAATTACCAATCACCAATTACCAATTAATATTTCTTGTAATGAAAGACTGGTGGCAAAATACCTTTGCTCAAGGACAACAAAAAATAACTATTACTGATAGTCAAGGTTATCCTGTACAAATTGCCTATGGTGAAAAAGGTATGGGTAAACCTTTATTTTTACTGCATGGTATTGGTAGTTGGAGCTATAATTGGCGCTATCTAATAGAACCATTATCTAAATATTTTCGAGTCATTTGTTTTGATGCTAAAGGGTTTGGATTTTCTGAAAAACCATTGCATCGCGAAGAAACAACAGGTCATCAAGTAATTGAATTACAACGCATTATCAAAACATTATGTGATGAACCTGTAGCAATATTAGCAGAATCTCTAGGAGGTTTAGTTGCTCTTGCTTTTGCTGAAGAATATCCAGAATTAGTTTCTCATTTGATAATTGTTAATGTTCCAATATTCGCGAAAAAGCTTCCTCATTGGGGTATGTCTGTACTCGCAAGCACACCCCTAGAATTAATCGAAATCATTGATAAATTACGTTTAAGCTACCTTTTTGCACCATTGATTAGAGAAATCATGGCAATAGAAAGACGTAATGTATTATTTGACCCTTCAATTTTGACAACAGAAGATGTATTCTGGATAACTTACCCCTATATCGAGTTCCCCGGTACTTTTTTTAAAGTTGCTCAAGAATTACAAATCGCTGCACGAGAAATTGAAAGTTCTCAAAAAAATCAACCTAATTGGTTGACCAAAATTCAGGAACATTTATTTAAGATTGAATGTCCTACATTAATTATGTGGGGTGAACAAGATAGTTGGTTCAAAATTGAAGATGGAAGAAAACTGCATCAGCTTATTTCTAATTCTCAATTTCAAATTCTTGCTAACTGTCATCATGACGCTTCAAGTGGTTCAGCAGATGCAATTAAAATAGCGACTATTGAGTTTGTTAAAAATACGAAATTTTTGTGAATCGCAAAAAGTACCCATAAAAATAAGAATGGGAGGATGCATACCACAAGCATTCACTCCCATTCTTACATTTGCCGCTGAAGCGTTCAGGAATACGTACAAACATTGCCTTGATTTTGGGGGCTGTTTTTGGGTCAACACAACGTTTGTACGCGGTTGGTATTCCTAATGCGGCAAATTAAACTTAGATTTTTTTGTTAGATGTTTTTGTAATTTTTTTTGATTTTTTGAGTCTTCTTTTAATCCTAATTATCATTGACAATTATCTCATTTAACTGTTAGGATATATATCCCATTCAAAAAAGATATTTTTTTTGGTAAAGAGCGTATCACAATCGGTTACTAAAGTGATACACCCTGATAACAACACCCTTGAAGTCGTTTATCTTGATTAAAGATAACTGACTCAATTTTGATTTGGTTGCCATTTTGGCAAGTTTTGCAATTTGTTTGATAATTTATTTGAAATTAGTTGAAAATCAGGCAAGAAGGCGGCTAATAGCTTAATTTAGACTGCTCATCACCCTCTATAAGTACCTATATCTTTGTATCTGGTTCCCAGTCTCTACCCGGAAGCTGCCTAAGGCTATCTGTTGAGTTTATAGTCCAATACGGTTCAGTTCAGGTTGCCATTTGATTGATCAATCGATCTATATTTCATTTTGTGGGAAAACCAAGAATTGGGAGAAGTTGGGGGGAAGATTTTCTTCCCCCAAACTGAGTCCTTCGGACACGCTGCGCGAACGGTGG
>JAYKJL010000060.1:0-7549 GCA_035285725.1 Nostocales cyanobacterium 94392
TCTTACTTGGATAGGAGATTGTTATTTTAGACAGAAAGAATATCAACAGGCAATTGAAAATTATCAAAAAGCACTTAGTCTCGCGCAAGAATTAAAAAATCAGCCTCTAGAAATCGTTATTCTTAGAGAATTAGGGAAAATTTACTTCCAGCAGAATCAATACGAACAAGCAATTGAAATTTATCAACAAGCATTAGGTGGTGCAAGATCTATTGGAGATAAACGTCTAGAAAGTCGCATCTTAGCAGAGATTGGAGATAATTATAATGAGCGAAAGATGTATGACAGTGCCCTTAAATTTTATCAGCAAGCCCTACCAATCATAACAGCCATAGAAAATGACAATTACAAAGCAAATTTTTTGATTGTTATCGGACAAACTTATTTATTTCAAAATAAAGATGACCAGGCGATTGAATTATTTCAACAAGCCTTAAAGATTTATCAGACGCTTCAGGATAAAGAAGGGCAAATGATTGCTTTGCAGAAAATTGTTGCAGGTCATACTTCTAAAGCTGTAGACTTCTTTGTTAGAGAATTACATAATCAGGCAAAAGTGGAATATTCTCGTGTAATAGAAATAGCTCCATCAGTTATTAAACTTGCAAAAGAATTAAATAAACCAAACATTCAAGCATCTGCTTTGGCTGATTTAGGTGCTGCTTATGCTTTTATCCGTGAAAATAAAAAGGCAATTGAAACTTTACAAGAGGCTGCTAGAATTGCACGCGGTTTGAAAAATTTGGTCACTGAATCAACAGCTTTAGGAAGCTTAGCCGGAATCTACCGAGTTAAAGGAGAACATCATAAACAATTAGAAGCAGATAAACGATATTTAGAAATAAAGAGAGAAGAAAAATCAAAAACAACTCAAGAATATGGTTTATTGGGAGAAGTATTTGCTTTAAAATCTCTAGCTAGTACTTATAATCTTTTGGGAGAGCATGAAAAGGCAGTTGCAACATATCATGAGGCTTTACTTATAGCCCAGCAAATAAAGATTGATAAATTACCATCAAATGTTCGGGATAATGCTATAGAAGCAGAAATTTCTTCTTTGGGTGGCTTGCAGATAAGTTATAGTGCCTTTGGAAAATCTAATCAAGCTTTAGATTTTGCCCAACAAGCTGTCAAAAAAGCTCAGGCATCAGGTATCAAAGAATATTATGCAGAAGCTTTAATTGACTTAGCTGTATCATATGCCAATGACTTCAAAGATTTTCCTAAAGCGATCAATATATGTAAACAAGCTTTGACTATCGCTCAACAAATCAAAGAACCTAAAGTTGAAGCACAAGCATTAAAACAACTCAGTAATATTTACACCAGACAAGGTAATCACACTTCTGCCCTAGAATCTGCACAGCAACTTTTGGCTATAGCCAAGCGAGTAGAAAGTCCCTCTCTAGAAGAAGATGCCTTAAGTAACCTACGAGATATTTACTTTAATCAGGGTAACTTTATTAAATCTCTAGAGATAGCACAACAAAATCTGCAAATAGTACAAAACAAAATGGTTGGGAATGAAATTATTGTTTTGCTAAATCTTATTGAAAATTACATTTATGTAGGTGATACAAACAAGGCATTTGAGACAGCACAGCAAGCTTTAATTTTGACAAGAAAACAGTCAAACTTATTGTTTGAACCAGGTATTTTAGTATATCTCAGCAAAGTATATAAGTTTCAAGGAGAATATGAAAAGGGTATTAAAACAGCAGAACAAGCAATAAGTATTTCACGTCAAATTAATAATTTTACTTTAGAAATCGAGTCTATAGCAGCTTTAGCTAATATTTATGAAGCTACAGGACAATATCAACAAATTACGGCTCTTGGTGAACCTTTACTTGGTAAAATCCAAAAGTTAAATAATCCAGTCAGAAAAGCAGAAGTTTTAATTGTTGTAGGTCAAGCATATGGATTAACTGGGCAGTACACAAAGGGTAAACAATTAGTTGAACAAGGTTTGACGACAGCCCGCGAATTAAAAAATCCACTATTGGAAGTCCAAGCTCTAACAGCATTAGGTAGTATTTACAGTTCCCTGAATGATTATGGACAAGCTTTAGATTTAACACAGCAAAGTTTAAAAATTGCACAGCAACTTAAAAGCCCTATCATTCAAGTTGATACATTATACTTTTTGGGAGATATTTATAGCAAATTAGGAGACTACAAAAATAGCGCAAAATATTACGAACAAGCATTGACAATAGTCAAACAGTTCAACAATCGTAAAGGTGAAGGTACGCTTTTATTAGCTTTAGCTAGTAATTACTTTTATCAAGGAGAAACGAATAAAGCGATAGATTCAGCAACAAAATCATTAGTGATTTTTACAGATATTAAAGAACCGCGCTTAGAAGCTTTAGCCAAATTAATCCTAAGTGCTAGCTATGGTGAATCAAAAGATGATGCAAAAGCAATGGAATCTGCTCAAGCATTTTTGGATTTTGCGAGGAAAAACAAAAATAATGTTTGGGAAAAGCTAGCGCTTAGTAATATTGGTAGTTTACATCGCAAGTTTGGTAGAACAGAACAAGCAATAGTTACTTATCAACAAGCTTTAGCAATTAAAACAGATAATCAAGTCAAAGGTGCTGATTCTGGAATTTATACTGGATTAGGTCGTGTTTATGCTGAATTAAAACAACCAAATGTTGCAATTACTCACTACAAAGAAGCTATCAATCGAATTGAAGAAGTACGCAGTGGCATTAAATTATTAACGCCAGATTTACAGGCTTCCTTTTTAGAATCAATAGTTGATTTTGACAACGGGAAAATCGCCGATACCTATCGCGAATTAGCCGAATTACTGATTACCCAAGGAAGACAAGCAGAAGCACGACAAGTATTAGATTTGTTGAAAATTCAAGAAATTCGTGATTTTGCTTCAGGTACAACAGATACAACTGCAAAACCTCAACTAACCATAACCGAAAGCGAGAAAAAGATTCAAACTAAAAGCGAGTCGATTATTGCTTTATCGAAACAGATTAGTGAATGCGATCGCACTGATTGCAAAGAAAAAAGTCAACTCAACGATAGACTTACAGCTTTACTGACACAGTTTAACCGAGATTTAGATGAAATAGAAAAAGAAATTGGCGATCGCATTACAAAAGATCCTAATACATTCCGTCCCGATAGTCCCAAAGCGATAGAAATTGTCAAATCCCAACCGGGTACGGTAATGGTTTATCCGTTGGTAATGGAAGATAAACTTTGGTTGTTGCTATACTCTGGTGATGCTGCTAAAAAGTTTGAAGTTAAAGTTTCTCGTGATGAATTGGGAAGCACCGTTAAACAATTCCGCGATTTAATGGAAGAATGCGAAAAACGTGCTTATTGTGGTGCTGAAGATATCGCTAAAATTCAACCAATTAGTCAAAAACTGTATAACTGGCTTATCAAACCTTTGGAAGGAGAATTACAAGAAAATAAAGTCAAGAATCTAGTATTTGCACTTGATAGAGTCACCCGCTACGTTCCCATGAGTGCATTATACGACGGTAAGCAATATTTAATTGAAAAATACACGATTTACAACGTACTTTCAGCAGATTTGACTGATACTAATGCCAAACTACCCGCCAAAATTCAAGACACAAAAGTTTTAGCAATGGGAGTATCGGATGCTATGGGTGGTTTCCCTGCATTAAATAATGTTCCCCAAGAAGTAGATAATATCGTTAGAAGTAGCAGTAAAGATAAAGGAATATATCCAGGTAAAGAATATTTCAACAAAGACTTTGATTATAAAACGCTGCGAGATAATCTTATGGGAAACAATATTCTACACCTTGCGACTCACGGTGAATTTGTTCCAGGTATAGATAAAGCATCCTATTTACTATTAGGAAATAATACAAAACTAGCAATACCTGATATTCAAACTCTAGCAGGCTTAAGTAATATTCATTTAGTCGTCCTTTCCGCTTGTCAAACAGCCTTAGCAGGTGAACGTCAAGATGGTGTAGAAATAGCAACTCTTGCCTATTCTTTTCTAAATAAAGGAGCAAAATCCGTCATTGCTTCATTATGGCAAGTTGCGGATAGTAGTACCAGTACCTTGATGCAAAACTTCTACAATAATCTTGCCAAGAATAAACAATCAATTACCAAAGCCGAAGCCATGCGTTTAGCTCAGTTACAGTTACTTTATGACAAAGATGTGACTGTAAGTGATATTAAAAGAGCCGGAGGTTTAATTCCAGAAGGATTGCAATCATCATCAGGTAAAAAACCTGAGTCACAAACCTTTGCTCATCCTTATTATTGGTCTCCTTTTGTGTTAATTGGAAATGGTTTGTAACGTTTTTTGAATAATCTCGTAAAATATCCAGTTGTCCTAAGATTATTATTTAACCGGCGGTTGAAACCGCATCTACACAAACCAAACCCGCCTAAGCGGGTTATAAATAATTGAATCCATAGAGGTAGATTTTGCCTGTGTAGACATGATTTAAATCGCCGATTACCAATTACCAATTACCCATTACTAATTCCCAATTCCCAATGCCCAATTCCTATGAATTCTAATTTCAATCTCAAAATTCAACTAATCGAAAATACCTGTTTATTTGAACTTGCTTGGGGTGAAGGTCAACAGCTTAACGCTACCTTAACTTATCCTCAAAGTATCGCAAATTTATATCACGAATGGCAGCAATCTTATCTAAAATTTTATAAAAATTCATTTAGAGGAAGAGTAGCCCAAATTGGAACCATAGCACCACCTCCTATTGATTGGCGTGCTAAATTGGTGGAAGCAGAAACAAAATTTTTATATGAATTTCGTCACTGGTTACGCAGTGCAGAATTATATCAAATCCGCGCTACAATTACCAATTACCAATTACCAATTACCCAAACTAATGTTTTCATAACCTGCAATTCCATAGAATTAGAACGTTTACCTTGGGAAGCTTGGAATATTGGTAATGAATTTTCTATCACTTCCAATATTCGAGTTGTTCGTAAAGCGATAAATATTACTAAGCCGAATACAATTCCAATTCGTCACCGTAAAGCAAGAATTTTAGCAATTTTGGGTGATGATACTGGTTTGGGATTTGCAGATGAAAAAAAGGCTTTAGATTCATTAAAAAAAGTAGTTGATGTCAAATTTATCGGTTGGGAACCGGGAAAGGATATTAATCAATTAAAACAAGATATTGTAGACAATTTATCTGATAAGATTGGTTGGGATATTTTATTTTTTGCAGGACATAGTAATGAAACTAATTTGACTGGTGGAGAAATTGTTATAGCTCCTAATCATGCTTTATATCTGAATGAAATACAAACACCTTTAACTATTGCTAAGGAAAATGGTTTACAGGTAGCAATTTTTAATTCCTGTAGTGGATTGAGTATTGCAAACAAACTGATTGATTTAGGATTCAGTCAAGTTGCAATTATGCGAGAACCAATCCACAATCAGGTTGCGGTTGAATTTTTTATGCAGTTTTCTCAAGCTTTAGCTGAATACAAAGACGTTCATCAATCTTTGCTTCAAGCTAGCGAATATTTACAGCAAAAAAATTATATTTATCCAAGCTCTTATTTAATTCCTTCATTATTTCGACATCCAGCAGCAGATTTATTTCGTATAGAACCTTCTGGATTTAAAAGAGGTTTAAAAAGATTAAAACCAACAGGTACAGAAGCAATTACAATATCAGCTTTAATTTTAATAAGTTTATTACATCCCGTACAAGATTTTTTACTACAGCAAAAGTGGTTATTACAAGCTATTTATCGACAATCTACTAATCAAATCGAAGCAAAATCAAAATCTGAAGTTATCTTAGTACAGATTGATAATAAATCGATTCAAAAATCACCTATTCCAATTCGCGATCCTAATCCGATGAATCGCGAGTATATTGCATTACTAGTAGACAAGCTGGTACAATCAAATGCAAATATTATAGGAATTGATTATCTTTTAGATAGAAATCATGATAAGGATAATCAAGTCTTAGCAAAATCTATTTCTAATGCAATCAAACAATCAAATAATCCTACTTACTTTATTTTTCCAACTACTAATGATCAAAGAGGTCAAAAGTTAGAGACATTGCCTACAATTGCTAATCCTAACTGGAGTTTGCATGGAGAAGTTAAGACTATAAATGGACACATCCCAATTTTACCTGTATTTGATGAAGATTCAGATACTAAACCGTTCGCTTACTTGCTAACATTATCCTATCAATTACAGCAGTTAGCAAACCCACCACAACCAAAATTAAATAGTCAGAAAAATCTGGAACAAAACATATATACTTATCTTCAAGAAAGTAAAAAGAACCAAAACACAATTTTAGAACTACCGAGAAATCGAACAAAAAAACTGACTGCGTTGAGTTATTGGTTAGGTCAGATGTGGTTACATCCAATCATGGATTATTCGATTCCTCCTTCACAAGTATATCGTTCAATTGCAGCATGGGAATTACTAGAAAGTTCAAGTAATAAGTATAACTTTAAAAATAAAATAGTTATTATTGCACCTGGAGGATACGATGAAGCTGGGTTATCTCAAAATGAACAAGATAATCATAAATTACCATCAGCTACTAGTTACTGGCTTAATTTACAAAATCCTGCCAACAATAACACCGTAATGATAGGTAGCGAAGTTCATGCATATTTGGTACATCATTTATTAAACAATAGATTAGTTATACCAATTCCCGATATTTGGATGATTTTTACTGCAATTATTTTGGGAAAAGTATCCTCTTATTATATACATAAAGATACTAGTAATGGAAAATTATGGTTACTTGCCTTTGGATTGCTAACTATTATTTATGGATTAGCGAGTTTACAAATTTACATCTCAAAAGTAGGGTTGCTTCTTCCTTGGTTTTTCCCATCGATGACTTTTTGGTTTTACGTTAAAAGTAGTTTATCTAAATACAAAAATGAGTAAATTGAATCTATTTTTGAGTAATTTATTAATCTCAATCATAACTATCAATAGCTTTTTACAGCCTATATCTGTTGCCGAAGGACAAATACCGCAACAAACTTTATCCTGGTGGAATATTTTCAGAAGAAAACCCCCTAGAGAAGAAACTCCGAAAACTTCTCGTCCTTCAAAAGCACTCTGCTTAATTTCCCCAAATGCAGCTTCTCAAGTTCTTTGGAACACTAAACCCTTATTCCTTTGGAAAGGTGATATCAACAAAATAGCAGTAGAAAGTCCAGGCAGTAAAGAATACTTAGGCACTAAAATTGTAACTGGAAATCAAAGTGTAAATTATACAGGTCAACCCTTAGAACCCGGTAAAACATATAGATGGTTAATCTTCTTAAGTGAACTTGAAAGCGCTTCTTATACCAGGTTTGTTACCTTCAAAATAATGGAAGCACCAGAACGAAATCGGATCACCGCAGAGTTAAAGCGCTTAGAAATATTGCAGAAAAGCAAAGGTGCAAATGCAGAGAAAATAGCTTTTACTAAAGCCGAATACTTTACACAGAAAGGATTATGGTCAGATGCTTTACAGCAAGCCTATTCCGTCCC
>JAYKJL010000061.1:0-3951 GCA_035285725.1 Nostocales cyanobacterium 94392
TAAAGCGCTTAGAAATATTGCAGAAAAGCAAAGGTGCAAATGCAGAGAAAATAGCTTTTACTAAAGCCGAATACTTTACACAGAAAGGATTATGGTCAGATGCTTTACAGCAAGCCTATTCCGTCCCGAATCCATCACGAGAATTATCGCAGATAATCAAAGATATTCCTAATCAGTTATGTAAATAAAAATAATTTGTAATTAGATTGGCAATTAATGTAGAGACGTAGCAGTGCTACGTCTTTTTCAATTTTTGCATAACCCCCACATCACCCAGATATATAAAAAAATAGGAAAGCGAAATTGAATTAATTTAATTTAATTTCCAAAAACTGCATACCCCCGAAACACCGAGAAATATAAATAAATAGAACACCACACCGAGGTGTATCTACCGTCAACTTCGATTACTCCTTAAACATTACAATACAACAAGAGGAACGCAAATGAAAGGTTTAAAAACAGTATCCGCGATCGCATTACTCAGCTTCATGGTAATTAATCCCAGAGTAAACGCTCAAACATTGCCAGATACTAACATCAAGCCACAAATTGAATCAACCCAACATCCAGATTTAACTGAGAATAATAAAGATGCAAAAATCGATTTAGAACAAAGAATAGAGGAAAACGAATATCAGCAGACACAGGCAGATTTGGATGAATCCATAGAAATAGATTCTTCAACGCTTTATGCATACTTGTTCAAGGATTTCCAAGCAATTGAATTGCCAACTGTCGCGTATGCACCAAATCCATACATGAAATCTTAACTGCTGACAGCGCACATGATAAACACAATTTTTGCATAACCCCACATCACCCAGATATATAAAAAATTAGGAAAGCAAAATCAAATCATTTTCCAAAAACTGCATACCCGTGAAACACCCAGAAATATAAATAAACAGAACACCACACCGAGGTGTATCTACCGTCAACTTCGATTACTCCTTAAACATTACAATACAACAAGAGGAACGCAAATGAAAGGTTTAAAAACAGTATCCGCGATCGCACTACTGGGCTTCATGGTAATTAGTCCCAGAGTAAACGCTCAAAAATTGCCAGATACTAATATCAAGCCGCAAATTGAGAGAATGCAAGTTGAGTCAAATCCAGATCAAAATTTAACCCAAGATGAGCAGAAAGCAGCAACCTATTTAGAAGAAGGAATCAAGCTTTTCCAAGCAGAAAAATATCGTGAAGCAATTGAGACTTTCAACGAAGTAATAAAAATTCAGCCAAATAATCAATATGCTTACTTATTTAAAGGGGCTTCCTACTTTCAATTAAAAGAATACCAACAGGCAAAAACAGATTTAGATAAATCAATTGAACTGGATGATTCAATCTCTTATTCCTACTTATTCCGGGGAGTTACTAACGCTGCATTAGGTAACAAAGATAATGCGATCGCGGATTTAGAAACAGCAGAAAAATTATTTGAAAAAGATGGAAACACAGAACTAGCCCAAACATCTCGTAATGTAATTGAGCAGATACGTAATGCTTGATACCTGAAATAGCCTTAAAAAAAAGCCCCCCTTCTTAAGGCTACGGTGTACACACAAGTACTCTCCACATAGGTTTGAGGGATTTTAAAAGCGTTAAATCGTCATTACGAGCGAAGCGAAGTAATCGCAACATTTTGGGATTGCTTCGTCGTTCCTCCTCGCAATGACAGGCTTTGACAATGGCATTTTTTATGACTGAGTTTTATGGTAGTTTAAGTAAAAACACTGGGAAAGCGGGTGCATTACGTCAAGCGATGTTGGAGACAATGAAAAAGTATCCAAATCCCAGGGATTGGGCTGGTTTTACTTTGGTTGGTTTGTTGTGATGTCGAAGAAAAGGGACAGATTTTATGATAATGTCTGATTGGTTTTATAGGAAATTTCATATAAAATGACAGATGACGATATCATAGAAGTTTCTTTACGTTCGCTTATATGAATGGGAAACTCTCGTAAAAATATCCGGGAGTTTCCCGAACAAGTCCGTGCATCTGTAGGTTATGCGTTGCAATTGGTACAAGCAGGAGAAACACCAATAGATGCCAAGATTTTTAAAGGGGTTGGTAGTGGAGTTTACGAAATAGTAAAACGTTACGATACCGATACTTATAGGGTGGTCTACGCTGTTAAGATTGGGGAAAAAGTCTACGTATTGCACGCTTTTCAAAAAAAATCAAAGCAAGGGATTAAAACCCCGCAAGCTGATATTGACTTGATAAAACAACGCTATAAGGATGCGCTGGAAAGGGAACAATAAGTATGACACAAGAAAGTATATTTGAAGAAAGCAGTGGTAATGTATTTGCTGACCTCGGTTTGGAGAATGCAGACGAACTGTATACCCGTGGTAAAATCGGAATTTACGTACTCCGCTTATTGCAACAACGTAATTTAAAACAACGAGAGATTAGCGAGCTTTTAGAAATTCCCCAACCTGAAGTATCCCATTTGATGAAAGGAGAATTTCAACGTTTTAGTGAAGGTAAGTTGTTGATTTTTCTTAAGCGACTTGATACAGAAATTACTTTACATCTTCGTTCTCGGAATGGGGAAAATCAATCTACTGAAACTGTAATATCTCTTTAATTAAAGAAATTTGCTAAATGTTCGTAGTAAGAGTTTTAACTCTTATAAATAGCCCGACGGGGAATGCAATTCCCCGTCTAATAGCAAAAGTCCTATTTATAGGACTTAATACAATTCATGAAAATAACTACAAGCGTTTTAAAAACTGACGGGTTGAGTTGTATCGTTCTTTTCTCACTGCTAGTGCGGATAGTGTCATTGGTTCGTTGTGGGATATTCCCGATATGCCAACAGCATCACTGATGACTGAGCTTCATGGTAACTTAAGTAAAAACACGTAAGAAGCGGGTGCATTACGTCAAGGGATGTTGGAGACAATGAAAAAGTATCCGAATCCTCAAGATTGGGCGGGTTTTACGTTGATTGGTTTGTTGTAGTGGTGTGGGGTATAACTATGCGTTCCGGTAAAATTGGGTTAAGTGTGTTGATTTGTTTGTTGGCTGTTTGTTCGACTTCCTTGGGTTCTAAGTTGCCGATGGTGTTTGCTGCGTCACAGGTTTTGGCGCAGAATAATACTGACCGTAAAGCAGAAGCAGAGAAAGTGATGCAGCAAGGTCGTGACCAACTTCAAACCAGTCAATTTACCGCCGCATTACAATCTTGGCAGCAAGCACTGTTAATCTACCGCGAAATAAAAGACCGTCAAGGTGAGGGTAAAACACTGTTAAATTTAGGTCTGGCTTCCCATTTTCTGGGAGATTACCACAAAGCTATTGAATATTATCACCAAAGTTTGCCAATTTTGCGAGAAATTAAAGATAGTAAAACCGAGGGTATTGCACTCTACAATTTTGGTAATACCTATGACAGCTTGGGAGATTATCATAAAGCCATTGAATACCATCAGCAAAGCCTGAAAATCGCCCAAAAAATTAAAGACCGCGAAGGAGAAGGTGCTGTATTCGGTGGTCTGGGAAATGCTTACTATAGTCTGGGAGATTACCCCAAAGCTATTGAGTATCATCAGAAACACTTGAAAATTGCCCAAGAAATTAAATACCGTCAAGGAGAGGGTGCTGCATTTAGTAATCTCGGTAGTATTTACAATGATCTGGGAGACTACCCTAAAGCTATTGAATATCATGAGCAATATTTGAAAATTGCCCAGGAAATTAAATACCGTTTAGGAGAGAGGCAAGCACTAGGAAATCTCGGTGTTGTTTACCATAGTTTAGGAAACTACCTAAAAGCGATTGAGTACTATCAACAAAGTTTGGAGATCGCCCAAGAAATACAAGATCCTCAAGGGGAGGCTCAATCACTGGGAAATATAGGTAGTGCCTACCTTGCTTTGAGAGACTATCCCAAAGCGATTAAGTATGAACAGCAAAGGTTGAAAATATCTCAA
>JAYKJL010000062.1:0-27098 GCA_035285725.1 Nostocales cyanobacterium 94392
ATACATGTTGAGTTTTATTTGTATCCAGCGCAGCCAACAGCTACGGCGCCATAAAACAGATTAATTTTCATTCTCTTGCATTCCCCAGTTGACCTATTCAACTGGGGGTATGTGAATAGTTACGATAATACTTACGCAAAGACTGTTCCCTATTTTCTTTACAAAATTTAACTCGGTATTAATTAACCAGGACTTACGTTAGCGGAGCGTGACGCAGTAGCGTCATTATTGTCACAAATGGTTGATGGTGCGTGACGCTACAAACCTGATTACTACCTTCAAATTTAATCATAGCGACACACAACGGCAATAATGCGGTCGTGTTCATCCACACCGCCTCAACCGCCTCCCTACAAGGAAAATGTGCCAGTTGCGGCGATTCCTATTAACTTTATTAAACATAGATTACAACTAATAAATAGAATAATTATTTGTTAAGCAAATAGTGCAAAATAAAGAGTAGGCTATTAATAATATAGAAGATATGGAACCAAATTTGTAACTTCAAATAATCAGGTTCAGATACGCACAGTCATGCTTTGTCATTTGTCTAAATTTGATTGTCTAAATTTGAATGACAAATAACAGAGTAAAATCCAGCTAAGCGGTAAAAATCAAGCTAAGCAATTAAAAAATGTCCCTATGATGCAAAACATTTTGCTAGCTGTCTCAGGATTGGGACACGCTGAAGAAATGCTCAAACTGATGGAGGAAATACCATCAATTCAACGAGCAAAAGTTACCGTTTTGCACGTTGTTCCTCCACAAACTACCGCTGAAATAATGACAGCGAAGTGGGAAGAAGGTGGCAGAATTTTAGCAAGTGCGATTCAAAAATTGCAGCTAAATCCCACTCAAGTAAATTCCGTACTGCGTCAAGGTGAACCTAAAGATGTAGTTTGCCAAGTCGCCGATGAAATCGACGCTGATTTGATTATTATGGGTTCAAGAGGACTCAAGCGTTTGCAGTCAATTTTGGCTAATTCGGTAAGTCAGTATGTTTTTCAATTGTCTTCTCGTCCGATGTTGCTGGTTAAAGATGACATTTATGTCAAACGAATCAAGCGGGTGATGGTGGCAATTGACAAATCTGATGCGTCGAAATATTGTTTAGACTTGGCTTTATTTCTGCTTCGGGATATTCCAGGTGGCGAGTTGATTGTAACTTATGTCATGACTGACTTAAAGAGTCCATCTGCGGAAACTGCCCAAGTTAATGCGGAAAAACATCCGATTCTAGCCGCAGCAGTCGCTGAAGCTAACAAGCAAGGCGTTAATGTTCGTAGTATACTCAGCATTGGGAAGCCGGGCGAAAAAATTTGCAGTTTGGCAGAAGAAATGAATGTAGACTTATTATTACTCGGTTCTCCAGACCGTCGCCCATCGATTGCGAAGAATTTTGTTGATTTGGATAAACTTTTAGGTGCTTCCCTATCTGATTATGTCAGAATTAATGCTACTTGTCCGGTTTTATTAGCGCGGACTGCGGCAGCTTAGATTTTAAGATTATACACTGTTATTTCAACTCATTTAAGTTTCTCCTAAATCGCGGTTGATAGATAAAACCCCTACACTTTCGGTGTAAGGGTTTTTCCTTTCAAATAATTCGATAATTAATTGAGTATCTAAGTGTCTTTTCTTCCACCTTCACGGCTAACGGTAAGGGTGTAAAGTCCTATTAAAAAAACCGTGGGAACTAGTACGAACAAAATGCTCGCGATGAATCCCAAATCATTAGTTTGCATAGTTATATTGCCCCTAGGATTGATTTACAGCCAATACTTTTAGGATAACATTACTGATGCTCTAGCTGACTAATATCAAAACAAGACAAAGTAAACTAAATAGAAAATACTGCAATCTCAAAAGATATAATTATCAAGGCTTGGTTACTACACTTATAGAACCGTTAACTAAGGTTTGACAAGCAAGGCGATAATTATCCGGTTTCTTTTTCAAAATATTGGTTTCTGCATCCGTCTGAGGTGAGAGATTCTCCATACCTTCTGTTATCTCTACAATACAGGTTCCACACTGCCCTGCACCTCCACAATTCATCATTTTTCCCCATACCTTATAGATATCAATGCCGTTTTGCATTGCTTTCAATCGTAAATTAGCACCATCAGCCGCGATTATTTCTTTCTTTTCTTTAACAAAATTAATGTTGCCCATAGCTAATACCCCCTAAATATTATTTGTATGTATTTCTCATTCTTAATTTATTACAAAAAGTTAAGAAATATCAAATTTAGCAAAGAGATTCTGGTTAAAAAAATAAGACAGACTTGGGTAGCCTGTCTTTAAAAAATTATTTATAGGTCAACTTACTTGAAACCTACAGCAGCTTGCCAAACAAAAGCTAACAACAAAAAGAAGACGGGAATAATTGGGAGAATATCTACCAAGGGGTCAAAAATTTGATAGGCTTCCGGCAGTTTCGCTAATAATAGTGCTACTTCCATTTTTCTTTAAATCCAAGTATCCAACACAGCTTTCATAATTGAGAAATATCTTAACACGATTGGGTAATCAATAAATAATTGTTAGTTGTTGGTTGATAGTTGATAGTGGTTGGTGGTTAATAAAACTTAGCGAAAAGGCATATTAATAGTCGTAGGGTGTGTGACGTTTAAATAAATATTGTACGGAATAACAAGATTTGTCGCGTCAGGCACTAGGCGGAGTTTGCGATTATATCGTAAACTCTGTTTAAGTAAGCATCATTAACTAACCTTGATTTTACTTCAGCTCACTCTATGCAGAAGTCGGGTTTTTACGATTAATATCCGTAACACCACAAAACACTCATAAAAACCCGACTTCTTAGCCCACAACAAATTAAGGTTTTACAGCTTTTTTTCGTCTGTGATTGAGTAATTGAGGATTCTTCATTGAACTAACGTTACTTAATATCAATTCAACCAATGACCAAAATCCGTGATAAAATTATCGTTTAATATACTCTCGCGAATTTTTTGAGTAAATCTAATTAATTCGGTAATATTGTGAATACTCAATAAAGTATAAGCCAAAATCTCTTGAGAGCGAATCAGATGGGATAAATAAGCACGAGTAAAGTTTTGACAAGTGTAGCAAGGACAAGTTTCATCAAGGGGAGTAAAATCTTCACGAAACTTTGCATTTTTGATGTTCCATCTTTCCCCTTTTACCATTGCTGTACCATGTCTAGCCCAGCGAGTGGGAATTACGCAATCAAATAAATCCACACCAGATGCGATCGCGATTACCATTTCTTGATGGGTACCCACCCCCATCAAATAACGGGGTTTTTGAGCAGGTAATAAAGGTGCAGTTTCTCGAACTATTTTGTGGATTAATTCTGGCTCTTCGCCGACACTGACACCACCAATCGCATATCCAGGTAAATCTAGCTTAGTTAAAGCATTGGCTGCTTGAGAACGCAAATCGGGGTAAATACCACCTTGCACAATCCCAAACAATGCTTGTTCGCTGCGATGATGGGCTTCCATACATCTTAACAACCAGCGGTAAGTGCGTTCCGTTGCAGCTTTCACTTCTTCCCGGTTGGCTGTTGCTGGGGGACATTCATCAAATGCCATGATCACATCCGCACCCAAAGTATTCTGAATTTCTATTGATTTTTCTGGTGTTAAATTTATAATTCTCCCATCATGAGGCGAGCGAAAAGTTACTCCTTCTTCAGTTATTTTACGCATTTCACTCAAACTAAAAACCTGAAACCCACCAGAATCGGTAAGCATCGGTTTATTCCAACCCATAAACTTATGCAGTCCACCTCCGCCTGCTACAATCGCCTCGCCCGGTTGTAGATGCAGGTGATAAGTATTTGATAATACCATCTGTGCTCCAGTATCCTTTAATTGGGCTGGAGTCATGGTTTTAACGTTTGCCAGGGTTCCCACCGGCATAAAACGCGGAGTTTCTACCACACCATGAGGCGTAGAAAATATCCCAGCACGAGCTGAAGTGTTGCTACAGTTAGCAAGAGTGTGAAATGAAAAATTTGCGTCCAAAATTAAGGAAACCGAGACAGTTATATTAATGATTTAACTTATTAAATCAAATTTAGAACATATCGGAACAATCATCATCAATTTCGGCATCCCATTTAGCTGATAATACCTGTTCCATCATGGCTTCAATTGCACTGGTATTCCAACAACGTTCTTGTCGTTCCTGCATGGGAGTAGACAGAGGAATCAACCGCAAACGCATTCCTTCCTGAACTAAATCTAAACAAGCTTGATTTTCCGATGACTGCTGAAGTTCCAAATAATCGAAACTATAAACATTCAAATAAAGAGCGTGATTAGCGACTAATGTAGAGCGTCGGGGATTTGCAAAAACTTCCATTACATCCCCTTCACCCTCCCCGCACACCTCACCATCTTGAGTATAAGCATAGCGGACGCGACCTAAATCCGCTAGCAATCGCCGCATATCAAGCTTATTTACGATAACACCTGTGTTGACAATGCATGGAGCTGGTATTTTGGGAGAAGGTAGATGGTGATTCATAATCAAATAGCTTTGTGAGCAAAGGTGAATTACAACGTTATAGCCTGCATAACCAATGACTCAGCGGTAATCTATGCCCTGTAATATATAAATATCAGATTTTGGGGGCAATCGCTCAAACTCGCTGACAATAATTATTAGCCTTTTTTTAAATTACGGAAAACACTACCATCGATTAAAATGCAATTTTTTACGAATCATAGTATTGTAATAAATATTACTAACTTGTTTTTCTTTACTTAGATAAGCATAACAAATTTTTTGGCTCAGTTTCTCATACAAATAAATCTTATTTCAACTTTTAAAATTTGATACTGTTATTTGTGCGGGAATGATGGGTACCATTGTTTTCGTCTTACTTAAGTAGTTAATTTGACTTGCATGAATCTTCCGTATCAGTGGTGTAAAAATCAAGCTTTGAATATCGTGGCAAGTATCATATTTTATACTTCTATCCCAATGCCATATATAGAAAATTTAAAGTTTGACCAGGTAGCGCGTTTTGCTCCAGGGATAGGACTGGTAATTGGGGGAATATTAGGATTATCTGATATTGTAGCTAATTTTTTAGAAATACCCGTGTTTACTCGCAGTGCATTAGTGGTAGTAATTTGGATTGCGATTACGGGAGGATTACACCTGGATGGAGCAATGGATACAGCCGATGGGTTAGCAGTAATGGACAAGGAGCGACGCTTGGAGGTAATGAGCGATAGTGCGACAGGAGCTTTTGGAGCAATGGCAGCAATTGTTTTAGTTTTGCTTAAAACAGTGGCATTAATAGACATACAAGAAAATCGTTGGTTGATATTAATGGCTGCTTGTGGATGGGCACGCTGGGGGCAGATATTGGCGATCGCCAGATATGATTATCTCAAGCCAACAGGTAAAGGTGCGTTTCACAAACAAGCCATTCGTTCCTACAAAGACGTTTTACCTTCAGTATTACTATTATTGAGTTTGAGCGCTGCAATGTTATTACTCGATCAATCTTACTTGTTATTAGCAATTGCGATCGCGCTTACAGGAAGCACATTTGCTTTTCTCACAGGTGCTTGGTTCAACCACAAATTAGGTGGACATACCGGGGATACCTACGGTGCAGTTGTAGAATGGACTGAGGCACTTTTTCTTTGCGCTATGACCATACAATAGGTTAAAGGTCAAAGGTTAAAGGTTAAAGGTTAAAGGTTAAAGGTCAAAGGTTAAAGGTGAGGAGTTATTACTTATTCCTTATCATCCCCTTGTCCCCTTGTCTCAATCCTTACTTAACCGGCTTCAATCGGGTTACTTTCAGCTTAAAATTGCCGATTCCGGTTTCTCCGAAAGAACGAACCCTAACAATGTAAGTCCCGGCTTTGGTGATACGGGTGAAAAGTAGGGAATTACTGCTACCATCGGGACCATCATCATTTTCGGCGATAGTAGAACCATCGGGTCCTAACAATGTAATAATACTATCAAAACTATCTGAAGAGAGGTCGATGGCTAAATTATCACCTTTTACTAAATTCACCAGATAATCGCGAGCAAAACCACCTTCTCCTGTAGGGATATCTTTTTCGGAGAGAGCATCAGAAATTTCATAAGTATCTGGTAAAGGTATTGGATTATAAAATTTATTAGCTTGTTTGTTTGTTTGAGCAAAAGCTGTTGTAGTTATACTAAATGCCATTAACGTAGCAGGAATAAACCGAAATTGTCCTAAACCCAGAGCTTTAGACTTACTCATGATTGTAAGTAGTTTTTTTTGTAACAATAATCTTAATTTTGACTAATTATAATTGGGAGCGGACACCCTTGTTTATGAATTCTTTGTATAGTTAGTCTTTGAGGGAACAGCAACCACTGCAACTCCCGAAACTACAATTCCACTTTTACTCAAAGTTTCTATAGCAGACTTGACGGTAGTACCCGTAGTATAAATATCATCAACTAATACTACGGAAATATTGCTCCGATAACGCAAATCCTTTCCTAATTCAAAAGCTTGAGTTAGAGTTTCTTCTCGCTCAGTTGGTGATAACCCAAATAGTGCCTCAGTTGCTTTCACCCTTTGTAATCCGTTTACTTTTAATTTTAGACCAGTTGTTTGACAAAAGCTTTGTGCAATCAGGGCTGCTTGGTTGAAACCTCGTTGCTTTTGTTTATCCGGATGCATTGGAATCGGAACAGCTATTAAAGAAGGCTCATTTCCATAATTTTCCAACCATACTTCCCCCAACCATTCACCGAGGGGACGAGCAATTTCTGGATGATTTTCATACTTCATCGTCGCGATCGCACGTTTGATGGCTCCACCATACCCACCCCAAGCAATTACTTTTGGAGAACTCTTTTGAGGGTGATTCGAGTCAGTTAAACGACATTTTTGTAACTGTTTATGGCAATATTCACAAAATTCTTGAGAAGCAGGGCGCTGACATAAAGGACAATTTGACTTTAAAAAAAGATTAAGAAAATTTGGAAAAATTTGCATTGTAATTGGTAATTGGTAACTCCTAACTCCCGTACAGACGTAGCATTGCTACGTCTCTACAATTCCTAACTGTTTTAAGTAAACCCTGTCACAGCGTTTTGTTTCTACACCTGTTGCAGGAATATAGCCGTTACTTTCATAAAGCTTGACAGCTTCACTCAAAACAGTAGCAGTTTCAATCCAAATTTCTTGGAAGCCACGACAGCTAATTGCGGCTTCTAACTGTTGTAACAAATATTTGCCCAATCCAAAACCTCTAACTTTGGGTAATAAATACATTTTGCGTATTTCTACACCCTTTTCACCGCGTTCTATCGGATAGTAAGCTCCCGTACCTACAACTTCGCCCTGGTATTCAATTACCCAAAATTCTCCACCTTTATTTAAGTAATAATCTTCCACTTCTAATACATCTTGATCAGCACCATCTGGTTCCCAACCCAAACCATATTCCGATAATACAGAGCGAATTACCTCAGCCGCTAAATCGCGATCGCAAGGTTTCCATTCACGAATTAAATAATCTCGAAAATAAAGACTTGGCATTTGAAATGAAGGTTAGAGGTTAAAGGTTAGAGGTTAAAGGTTAACTGTCCAGTATCAACTGTCAACTGTCAACTATGAATCCGTGGTTCTGGATAAAGGGTTGCAAGTATTTCGCTTTCTGCAATTGACAATTCATCCAATCTCTGCGTAACAATTTCACGGTTACAGTAAGTATCTGCAAGTACCCAATAGATACCATAATGTCGCGCTTCTGATGCCATTAAACCTTTATAAAATTTAGCTAAATCGGGTTCGGGACAATGTATTGCTAATAATCCTAAACGTTCATGGCTGCGAGCTTCAATTAAAGCACTGACAAGTAAGGAATCCAGAAATCTATTAGGTTCAGTAGGACGAATTTGGGCTTTTAATTTCGCACCGTAGGGAGGTGGTGTCAGGGGACGTAAGGCAATATTCCGCTTTTCTAACCACTGATTCACTTGTTCAAAGTGTTCTAATTCTTCTTGAGCGATTTTAGTCAGTTCCTTAACCATTTTCCCATTGGAAGGATAACGAAACATAAAGTTTATTGCTGCTGATGCTGCTTTACGCTCGCATTGAGAATGGTCTAATAATATTGCTTCTAAGTTAGATATTGCTAATTCTACCCAAGCTGGATTGGTTGGTTGCTTGAGAATGTTGATTGTTGGTAGTTCTGAAGTTAGCACGTTGTAAGTTATCAATTAATATACATTTTTCTATTTTATGAGGTAATTCGTAATGGGCGGGGTTTAGTGGGAATATAAAGTGACTGTTGTAGTCACTTTCATCCCAACTAATAGAAAAATATAGATTAGACATCTCCGGAAAAGATTTAGATAATTTAATTTTATACGCAGACCTAACCTCCCTGCCCCCCTTCCCAAAAGGGGGAATGTGGGATTTAAAGCCTCACTCCTTGCAGGAGGGAGGTTTTTTAATTTCCGGAGATGTCTATTTTGTATGAACTATTGTGGGCTAAATCCTACAGAATCAACACCCTATCCTAGATGAACTTTATCGTGCTGATGGCTTTTCGTCCTCAAAGCTTCTAGAAAAGCGCTAAGTAATAAGAATTAACCCAACCTCTCATACCCTTAACTTTAGCATTAGGACCATTCAAGACTTCTACGTAAGCCCAGTTGCCTTGTTGGTCTATAATTTTGACAACATTGCCATTATTTAGTCCTACCAAAGAGCGACCATTGGGAGAATCTCTAAGGCTTAATTGTCCTGTCTTAATTCCTACAACTCTTGCCTGATTTGAAGTATTTTCATCGGAGTTTGTAGTTTGCAAACGGATCTGACTTTGGTGAATATATCCACCTCCACATAAATCTGTGTAATACCACTGATTTTGTTTTTGATAAACATTGATAGAAGTTTTTTTGGTGATAGTACAAATAATTTCTCCGTTAGGAGCATTGCGAATATTGGTGGGTGGAGCAAACACATAAGCAGCTGATTGAGCTAATGCAGGTACAGCCCAAATACTGCTGATAACGGTAGACATTATTAAAGGTTTAAGCATGAGATTGATTTACTCCAAGCTGTTTTTAGTAGGGGATAAGCTAACTAAGGCAGTTCAGTCTCGTTTATGTAGCAAGCATCACACTCTATTTATCTTTTCAGAAACAGAAGCTTGCCTTTACAATCATTAGGGAAGCTCATTACTTATAGTATAGCTAGATTGTATAGTATCTAAAAATACATAAAGTCTATACTTTTACTTTTCTCAAATTCTTGACAATACTGATTCTGAAAATGTTTTGAAAGTCTAATTTAATACTTTGTCTGGCGACTATAAGTCGCGGCTACACAAACCGGCACCCGCCGTGGCAGCGGGTTCTAAACTAACTAGTCCACCTTACGGTGGACTTTGTTTTTGTAGTAGAGCCAGTGCGTTGCGGAGGCTCCCTCCGTCTTCCGCAACTGGCGTGCGGTTTAAACCGCCGGATACTTTTAAAACATCCTCTTATAGTCTTTTCTTGTTATGTAGGCATCTCGTTCACGCTAAATGCATTTTCAAAACACTTTTTGGTGCTTTACGTACTCTAGCTTTAATGGAATTTTTACCCAAGCGCTGACAAGCTTCAAAACGATGACACCCGGAAAATCCATAATATTCCCCATCTACTTCTAATACGTCAATCGGTTCTTGCTGCCCAATTTCTGCTATGGACTTCATCAAAGCTTCTACTTTCTCAGCATCGTTTTTACGAGGAAGCGGGCGCTTGATTAAATTCAACGGGATTTCTTCAACTTTCATCTTCTTTTTACTGTCTCCAATATTCAATACTGTTTTATCTCCCTAAATAAATCATAGTCGTTATGAGTTTGTCTTGCAAATATTTTTATTCCGCTAAAGGGAATGGGGGAAATCCCAACTCGTAGCTCAACCCTTGCCATTGACTTGTGAGAAATCCAGGATAACTATAAACGGACTGATAACTGATTTGATAGCAGTTGGTGAGTAGCCGATTGGTAAAAAAATTGCTAATGCTATCATTAGGCAATTTATACACAATAGTATTAAATTGTGATCGCATTTCTTAGAGGATGCTCGTACAGCACGAGTGACACCCTTAATTGTTAATTTCTATGAAAATTTCCTTAGAACGTTTATCTTGTACCATACTGGCAACTTGGTGTTTATTAGGACTAACAGGAGCATCGGTTCCGGCGACGAAGGTTTCTGATGTTGAACTAAAAATTGGGATTGTGCAGCGATTTGCGTCCGAACAGGATGACGAGTTGATATTGGAGCCGACGGAAGGTGATAAATTAAAATTGACTTTTACGGATGGTAAAAAACCGCAAACACTAGTAACTGCAAATCCGGTAAAAATACAAACAGCAATGCAGCCGCTGACACAGCCATTTCTTAATGAGCAGGTGATTTTAGGAACCTTTCGTACCTTTGAAACTGCCGAAAACAGCGCCGAAATGTGGCGTAAAAAAGGTATAGAAGTAGAAATTGCTCAGCCGGAACGCTGGCAGGTGTGGGCGAAAAGAGAAGTTTATAATACACCTTTATTGCGACGCTTATTATTAAAAAGTGTCAATGCTGCTGATAAAAAAACAGCATATATTGATAGTAAAGTTTTGCGTCGGGTACCTCAAGCAAGTTGGGTAGTAAATGGATATCGCTACAATCGAAACCACCTGAAAATTACTAGTGATAAAAATTTAATTGGGGTAAGTGTAAACGGAAAATCAAAAAGGAAATATTTGTATGCCGGAAAGTTGCAATTACAACCAAATGCTTACGGTACATACACTTTAGTTAATGAAGTACCCTTGGAAACATATCTACGAGGAGTGGTACCTTATGAAATTGGTGCAAACGCTCCGGAAGCAGCAATGCAAGCCCAGGCAATTATTGCTCGTACCTACGTTTTGCGTAATTTACGCAGATTTGAAATAGACCAGTATCAATTATGCGCAGATACACACTGTCAAGTTTATTATGGACTCAAGGGAGCCACGGAGAAAACAGACAAGGCTATTTCTGCCACAAAAGGCATGGTGTTAACTTATAACAATGAATTAGTAGACGCGCTTTACTCTTCCACAACTGGTGGTGTAACCGCAGCTTTCAGCAGCGTTTGGGATGGAGAAGACCGTCCTTACTTAAAACCCATAGTAGATGCACCGCAGAACTTTTGGAATTTGTCCGAGCAAAGTTTGGCTTCAGAAACAAACTTCCGCTTGTTTATGAATTTGAATAAAGGATTTAACGAAAGCGAGCAACAATGGTTCCGGTGGCGCAAAGAAAGTAGTTTAGAAGACATTACCAAGGGATTACAGAAATTTTTAAAGGTTAAAAATAGTCCCTTCGCAAAATTTAAAACAGTTAAGGATATACAAGTAGTCGAACGCAGCCCAGGGGGAAGAATCCTTAATCTAGCCGTAAAAACTGATATTGGTACCTTTAATTTACATAAAGACGAAGTTCGCAGCGCCTTTTTTGCACCTAGAAGCACTTTATTTTATTTACAGCCACTCAACAAAGGCAAACCCGGGATTTGGGGATACGCTTTCGTCGGAGGTGGATTAGGACATGGAGTCGGTTTGAGTCAAGTTGGCGCTCAAAATCTAGCTAGTATAGGCTGGAAAAGTCCACAAATACTCAAATTTTACTATCCCGGTACTCAAGTTGAAATGCTTAGTGATGTTGTGAAGATGGGTAATAGGGAATAGGTAATTGGTAATGGGGAATGGGGAATTGGGGAATTGCTGATTGTTCCCTTTATTCCCAATAAAAAAGCAGCTACTGCAAAGGGAGGATTCCCGATACGGTGCTGCTTTTCAAAAAGTAATTTACTACAAAAACAACTGTTAGATTGCTTTTAGTAGAGTTCTTCTTCCTTGTGAGTTTCGATGGTGCAGTCGGATGTGGGGTAAGCGACGCAAGTCAATACATAACCCGCTTCCATTTGGTCATCATCTAAGAAAGATTGGTCGGATTGGTCAACGGAACCAGCTGTAATCTTACCAGCGCAGGTGGAGCAAGCTCCAGCACGGCAAGAATAAGGCAAGTCTAAACCAGCTTCTTCAGCTGCGTCTAAAATATAGGTATCGTCATCAACGTCGATAGTTTGATCCAAACCTTCGGCTTCGCTGACTAATCTCACTTTGAATGTTGCCATTTTGTAATCCTCTCTTTTGCAAACGGCAGTATAAGCATCTATTAAGCAAACCGTGCGGCTGCTCCTTGAAGAATAGCCGCCTTTTTTTAATTTGCTTCAATTCTGATACTACGAGAAAAATTCTACTTTGTTACCAGATTTTTGTCCCGATTAGTAATGAAATAAGTACAGTCCATATGCATAAGTTTAAGTTATCTATTTTGGCTTGTTTTTGCGAGCCTATTTAAAAAGTTTATACACATTAAAAAAAATATGATTTTGTACATCGCTTATCAAGAAGATTATTAAAATTAATGGTATATATAAAGGATTTGCGAAAAAAACACTAGCAATAATGTAAAATGATGCCGATGGGTTGGTGAATATTTCCTTAATGGTACAAACACCGCTTATTTATCTGTGGAACCAATCTAAAATCCTCAACTTAAGCCCCGCTTATTTATCTATGGGGTGAATCCAAAATCCAAAATCCAAAATTGTTTGACGGTAAAGGGCTTAATAAAAGTGCGAGTAGGGTTAATTGGTACCGGCTATGCGGCAAAATTAAGAGCGCAAGCGTTGTTAAATGATCAAAGAACTGATTTAGCTGCGGTGGTGGGAAATCTGCCTGCAAAAACCGAAGCCTTTGGTAGAGAATTTCAGTGTAAAGCAGTAACTTCCCAAGAACTCATAGAACAAGAAAATATCGATTTAGTCATAATTAGCAACGTCAATTCAGAGCATGGTGCTGTCGCTCGTGCGGCTTTGGAAGCTGATAAACACGTTGTTGTAGAATATCCGATGACTTTGGATTTAGCGGAAGCATCGGAGTTGATTAATTTAGCTAAGTCCAAAAATAAATTACTCCATGTCGAACATATTGAACTTTTAGGTGGTTTGCATAACTGTTTAAAACAGCATTTAGATCAAGTGGGTGAAGTATTTTATGTGAGCTATAGCACAATTAAGCCTGAACATCCAGCACCCCGTAAATGGACTCATAATCATCAACTTTTTGGCTTCCCATTCATGGGCGCGGTTTCCAGATTACATCGATTAACAAATTTATTTGGTGAAGTCGCAACGGTTAACTGTCATACTCGATTTGGAAAAACGGAAGCGGAGTTCTACCAATCTTGTTTTTGTAATGCTCAACTTAACTTTAGCAGCGGACTTTTAGCATCCGTAATATATGCTAAAGGTGAAAATGTCTGGGAACCACAGCGAAAATTTGAGGTACACGGTGAAAATGGTGGATTGATTTTTAATTCTCAACAGGGAGTTTTTATTGATGCAGAAAAATCAACCCCGATAGAAGTTGGTAGTCGTCGTGGTTTATTTGCTAAAGATACAGCTATAGTTTTAGATTATCTGTTTAATGGAACTCCTTTGTATGTTACTCCAGAAGAAAGTTTGTATGCTCTCAAAGTCGCTGATGCTGCAAAACGTTCCGCTGAGTTGGGAATTGCGATCGCGCTTTAGGAGGAGTTAGGAGTGAGTACCACTGGAGTTATTGTAGAGACGTAGCACTGCTACGTCTGTACGGCACTGCTACGTCTGTACGGGAGTTACGATTTATAAATTCAAAATCATTTTTTAAGTATTTGTCTTCATTGCCGCTTCATGAAAATCCTCCATAATACTACTAAGTGATTTTTTTCGCTTTTATGTTATAAAAAAGACAATTATTTGTGAGGAACACGGAATGAAGTTATTGTTCAGAGTAGGAGCGTTTGCAACATTAAATTTACTTTGCTGCTCAAGTATTGTTCAAGCAGTAGATGTAGGGAATAATATTCACAATTTATCAGATAAAACATACGCTCAAAAAATAACTCCTAATAGCTTAAAAATTCAATTACAACCGACAGCGATAAATACTGAATTTGCGAATTTTCTACCAAATAATGCACCATTGGTAGCGATGGTTGATACATCTTCAGCAACTTGGAAAAAAGCGGGAAATTTTCAATTATTTCAAACAGCTTGGAATGGGGTATCTTTTTTAATTCCACCGCAATTAAAAGATGCATACGCAACAGATATTGAACCTTGGTTGGGTGAACAAGTAGCGTTTGCATTTTTACCTAATGATGGTTCTGGGGTGACGATGGAATCCAATTTTGTGACTTTAGTTCCGGTAAAAGATGAGCAGGGCTTGCAGCCATTTTTGAGTAAATTGAAAGCCAATCAAAATTTTACACAGCGACAATATAAAGGAATTACCATTTTAGAAACGAAAACTAATAACTCTTCTACACAACCAAATTTACCGGATACAGAAAATAATTCCATACCCCCGGTTCCCAAGTCTCAGATAAATAAAGATTTGAAACTGAATATTCTTCAAAAGCCAAATTTGAGAAAGCAAAATAGTTTAGTAATCGGTATTTTACCGGGACATCTTGCAGTTGGTTCTTCGACAAAAGCGATTGAAAGATTAATTAATACCAGTCAACAAAGAGCGGCAACTTTAGCTCAAAATTCTCAATTTCAGAAGACAATTAGACAACCCCAAATAGATAAACCACTGTTTGCAATGTATCAAGACCCTGTGGGTTATATTGCACTTGTAAAAGAATTAATTAAAGACCCTAGTTTAGGTTTACCTAAGTTTGATTTAGATAGTCTCATTTCATCAGAACAACTTCAACAATATCAAAGTATTGGTTCATTTTTAACACTTCAAAAAGAAGGAGTGCGTTTTCAAGTAAATACATATCCTTCATCTACATTCAATCAAAATAATCTGAATTCTAACATTCAAACACAAAGAATACTATCTCGAATGCCAGCAGCAACATATACTGCTGTTAACGGAGAAAAACTTAATCAAAGATGGCAAACTATAGCTCAAATCATCAGTTCGCAAAAAGAATTTGAAGCTAATTTAAAAATGTTTCGGGGATTTATCAGCAGTAATACTGGATTAGATTTCGACCGGGATATCATCAATTGGATGGATGGTGAGTTTGCTTTTTTCATGTTTCCTACTAAAGGTGGGTTTTTTAAAACCATAAATCCTAACTTAAATATGGGACTAGGTTTAGCAGTGGAAACAAGCAATCGAACCGCAGCTGAAACAACTCTGAAAAAGTTAGGAGATTTGATAATATCTGTATCCAAAGGAGAGGTAAAAATTAGCGAAACAAATATCAAAAACCAACCAGTTACCAGTTGGGATATCAATGGAGATTCCAACCAAAGCTTGCTTGCTTATAGTTGGGTAGATAATAACACTTTGATTTTGACAACGGGATATGGAGCGATTGCCGATTTAGTTCCTGAGCCTTATGTAGCATTACCTTCGACTTACAATTTTAAGTCAGCAACTAATTCTCTTCCTAATCCAAATGCAGGTTATTTCTATATGAACATGGGTTCTTTGTTGTCATGGATTTACGGTTTTGTACCACCACAGTATAGCAATAATCAATATTTTAATATGTTTAAACAAGCTATTGGTTCAGTTTACAGTGTTAGTGCTACAAGTTCTTCTAATGTTGAACGAGAACAATTGGATTTATTAATTGTTTTAGCACCCGTGAGAAGTAGAATATAACCCCAGAATCAGAAGTCGGGTTTTTATGATGATTGTCGTGGATGACCAAGCCCCGTTGGGGCGGGGATGGGGGTTGGGTGTTGGGGGATGGTGAGGAATAAAGCCCCAACAATCAGTGGGATACAAGCCCGGCGCCCAATCTGGGCAATTGTGTTGGGAGGGGATCTTGCCCGGGGGCAACACCATATTCCCTATCACCGGGAGTACTCATCCCCCAACCCCTTCTTCTTGACAAACATTTAATATAAAAACCCGACTTCTCAACCCCACTGGTTATCTGAGTTTGTATATTAATTGTTTTTTTATAGTTTAGCTCTATGCTACTTTAAATGACTGTCCCCATGTTTTAGGTTCTGGTAAAGGTTCACCATCAATTTTCGCTGACTCAATGAGCATTTCTAATACTTCTTGAGCATTTTTGATTGCTTCTTCGTAGGTATCACCGTGAGTATGACAAAACTCTCCCCATTCAGGAAGACTCACAATATAACAATTATCTTCGTTTGACCATTGAATAATTATTGTGTATTGAGAATTCATAGTTCTTCCTCTTCTTGAGATTTTTCGATTTCTTCTATTATTTGAATCGCATTATTAACATCTTTCTCTTGATAAGCTTTTGCATCCGAACCATCTTTACCCGATAAAGTAACTTTCCCTGGTAATAAAGGGTGATACCAATTTGTATGACTACCTTTTCCAGAACGACTAGTAAATCCTGCTTTGAGTAATAATTTTTTTAATTCTCGAATTTTTTTAGGCATATCATCTAACATTTATGCTACTTTAAATGAGTGTCCCCATATTTTAGGTTCTGGTAACGGTTCACCATCAATTTTCGCTGACTCAATGAGCATTTCTAATACTTCTTGAGCATTTTTGATTGCTTCTTCGTAGGTATCACCGTGAGTACAAGGTTGAAATACATTTTCAAATTCAGGTAGTGAAACTACATAACATTGGTCTTCTTCAGACCATTGAACAATTATTGTATATTTCATTCTTCCGTTTCCTGTGTTTCTTCTTCCAATTTATTTAATTCTTCAAGCGATTCATTAACTTGTTTTTCTAAATATGCTTTGGCATCATCACCATCTTTGCCTGCGATGATAATAGCTTTAGATAATTTAGGATGCTTCCATTTCGTATGACTACCTTTGGCTGGCTGATAGAAAAATCCTGCTTTAAGTAATAATTTTTTTAATTCTCTGATTTTTTTAGGCATTTTTTCAGATTACAAGTGGTAGTGCAAAATTAATCATACATTCCGGAAACCTCAAACTCCTGTCCGAAGGGAGGAACGAAGCATATGTCCTTCGGACACGCTTCGCTAACGCAGTATATAAGTACTCAAGCAAAAATATTTATATAATTACTAATCAGTTATATAGCCGTTCACTGTTCCCAACCTAAACAAAATGTTTAATTAATTTTGCCTAACTAGTTATATTTCTCCCTCCATCTTCCGATAATTCCGTTTTTTTTCAATTTTATGCTTTTTTTAAGAAAGAAATGCCTCACTATAGGGAAATTTCCGTACCTGATATTCGGATGACTCTACCATCTCGTAGCTGAATCCCAAGTCTTTATCAAACCTTTCGGTAATCCTATCTATCTCTTCTTTTGGAATCGATTTCCACTGTTCCCGTGTTTCCCAACGAATCACCATAACCAGTTCTGTCGGGTTGTTAGGGTTGATCCACAGTTCTTTACCGATGAATCCCGGATAATTAGCTAGCGCTGTTGTCCAGATTTCAGCGTCTCTTTGGATGTATTTTTCTCGCTGTTCGGGCGCTATCCTAAACTTAAGTAACTCAATTTGCACTTGCGTTCATTCCCCGTGCTACTTTGCCACAATAGAATTAACTATTTGCTAGCATTTTAATTCCCAGCATAGCTTTATTATTTACTAGGACTTAGCAAAAATGCATATTTCTCTTGTAGGGTGCTGTGACACTTTGATTAATTGTCAACGTAGTAATAAGGTTTGTAGTGTCACGCACCACCCAAGTCTTGTGACAATTGCGTAAGTCCTGTTTACAAAGCTAACGATGCCGGAAAGTAAAGAAGGGAGAATTAGTAGGAAAGCAATATGGATAGTAACAATTGGATGCAACAATTATTAATGCTCGGTATCGGTACAACTTCGGTAATGGCGGATAAACTCAAACAAGCAAGCGAACAATTGGTTAAGGATGGTAAACTTGACCCCGAACAGGCAAAAGCCGTCATGGATGACATGGTACAGGAATTGAAGTCTGAGCAGGGCAATTGGGAAACCAATATGCAGCGACAAATGAAGAATATGCTGCAAGATTTGGGAGTTGCTCGTCAGTCGGAAGTAGACGAATTGCGCGGTAGAATTGACCGTTTAGAGCGTCAAGTACGCGATTTAGAAAACAAACTTTGGCGGTAATTTTCAGCACTTTCAGGATAAAGTGATAGGGGAAGAAAAGTTGACAGTTGACCTGGGACAGTTGATGGTGGTTAGTGGTTAGTTGATGGTGGTTAGTTGATGGTGGTTAGTGGATGGTTGATGGTTGACCTTTCATATGCAGAACAATCATTCTTTGATGGTACAAGCCCCCGGATTTATCCGTTGAAGCAATCGTCAATCCAAAATTTAAAATTCCCAAGCCCCCAGATTGATCCGTGGAGTCAATCCAAAATCCAAAATCCAAAATCCAAAATCCGATGACCTTTAATAATTGAGAGGATAGCTAAATTGAAGGCAATTTTGAAGCGTGTATGTTTGATACTGCTCTGTGTAATGTTTTTCGGGTGCGCTCAAGTTTCTACTGAAGATACCCAAAATGCTGTTGCACAAAGTACTACCCCAGCATCACCAGCGTCCACAACAGTAACTGAGAATAACACCCCAAAAGCGAGCTATAATAATATGTCTGACGAAAAAGTTGTTACCACCCCTTCCGGATTAAAATATGAAGTTTTACAGGAGGGGACTGGTGAAACTCCTAAATCCGGACAAACCGTATCTGTTCACTACACAGGTACTTTAGAAGATGGAACCAAGTTTGATAGCTCAAGAGATCGTGGTCAACCTTTCCAATTTCAAATCGGAGAAGGACAAGTAATCAAGGGTTGGGATGAAGGACTCAGCACGATGAAAGTTGGCGATCGCCGTAAATTAATCATTCCCCCTGAATTAGGTTATGGTTCTCGCGGTGCTGGTGGTGTGATTCCCCCCAATGCAACTCTCATTTTTGATGTGGAATTATTAGGAGTTAGTTGATGGTTGATAGTTGATGGTTGATGGTTGATGGTTGATAACCACCAACCACCATCAACTAACCACTAACCACCAACCACTAACTCCTAACTAATAATGACTCGGTTTTGCTAAGTTTTTAAATTTGGTAAATTGGGGGTCAAATAGTAATTTAACGGTTCCTGTGGGACCGTTTCGATGTTTGGCAATTATCACTTCGGCAATTCCTCTATCAGGGGTATCGGTATTGTAGTATTCATCGCGATACAGCATTATTACTAGGTCGGCATCTTGTTCGATACTTCCGCTTTCTCTCAAATCAGAGAGCATGGGACGCTTGTTTGTCCGAGCTTCTACTCCTCTACTCAACTGAGATAAAGCTATGACGGGAGCGCCTAATTCTCTCGCTAATCCTTTGATACTCCTGGTAATTTTTGATAGTTCTTGGACGCGATTATCACCACCACCTTCCATTAATTGCAGGTAATCGATGATTACTAAACCGATATCTGTACCGGCTTCTGCTTGCAACCGTCGCGCTTGACTACGCATTTCTGTGACGGTAATATTTGGCGTATCGTCGATGAAGATCGGCATTTCTGAAAGTATGCTAATTGCCCGACTTAAAGGCTCCCATTGGGTTTGACTGATACGCCCGGTTCTTAAATAGGTACTTTCAATTTCTGCTTCGCTCGATAATAGCCGCTGTACCAATTGCTCTTTTGACATTTCTAAGCTGAAAACGGCAACTGGTAGTTTATATAATGATGCGACATTATGAGCAAGATTCAGACAAAATGCTGTGTTATGAACGCAAATGTCATTAGCAACAAAATTATGAGTTTCTGGGATTGTTAAATCATAAACTTGTTTATCTCCCATGGGTTCAATAGAAACAATTTCATCCCAATAAATATCGCTGGTTGCTAAATATTGCAGTCGTAAATTTTCTAAGGCTGTTGCTAATGAAAACAGTCTTTCTCGTGATAAAGCACGTTTGCCAACGTGAATATTTGAATATCCTTGAATCCCAGCACGTTTAGCTAAACCTGTCCAAGTTTCTTCTTCTTTCGCTACTGCTAATTGTTTCCAAATCTCTACAGGTATCAGATCACGATTTGTTTGATATCTTTTTTCAACTAATGCTGCTTTGATATTGGATAATAATTCTTGCTTGCCAAAAATACCAATTTCTGATACAAAATTTTTGATGGCACGAGCATTAGTAATATCAAGTTGCCAAGCTTCACGTTTGGTATCTTTATACTTAATTAATCGGGTTTTTAATGCTGCAATAATGCCAAATCGTAGCAATAAATGCTGTATCTGTCGCGCTAGTTTTTCGTTGACGCTGTAATAACCTAGCTGTACTTGACCGCTTTTTAATACACTAGCCCATCCATCAATAGCAAATAAACGATTGAGGAATAAAGCAATTTGCTGACGTTCTAATCTAAAGATTACACCAGGAAGTGTTTTTTCGTCTGCTTTCTTACCCCATAATTCTAAATTTTCTAGCCAAGAAATCAGCGGATTTTCTTCTTCTGAAGTCTCAACGTGAAGCGTTGGGGAGCGCTTGGAGCGTTTCTTTTCACTGACTTTCAACTGAGGAGCAAACTGTGTAACAGAAGAGATAAAATCCTGCTGAATTAAAGGATTAATGTTGCTAAATTTTGGTGCTGTATCTGTTAAACAACCATCCCCGATTAAATAGGCTAATAATTTAACTTCACATTCGCGAATTTTTTGTTTACCAAATACATTGATTTTACGGGGTACGGCAATTTTATCACCTACATTCAACTCGGAAAGTCGCTTCCATCCATTAATAGTTAAATAAGGATGGGTAATAGTTGTCTCAATATACCTTCCCAAACGAGTTCTCACACCAAATACCGGCTTAATTCCATCGTCTATGAATGCTTCGGGTTGAGTAAAGCGGAATTTCCAATTATCTTGGAGTGTTAACAATTCTCCCTGACGACGATGATATATCTCTCGAATTGTGGAAATACTACCGTCACTTAACAATAATTCCGCATCCGCTTGTAAACATTTTCCCATTGACGGACGACCGGCAATGATAATTAAATCTGAGCGTCCAAAACCACTAGTCATCGCATCCAAATCGTAAAAACCGCAGGGAATACCGGGTAAAGCAACTCCTTCATGACGTTCTTCAATATCCTGGAAAGTATTAATTAAGGTGTTAGAAACGTGGGTTAAACCACTTGTAGTCCGAGCTTGAGCGATACCAAAAACCTTTTGTTCTGCTTTGTCGATTATGGTACGGAACTCGGTTTCGGTTTCGTAACCCAATGTAACTATTTCGTTACCGGCTTTAATTAACTGTCGCCGTCGATACTTTTCTACTACTAAGGCGGCTAAAGCATCGATATTAACCGCTGAAACGGTTCTATCTATCAGAGAAGCGAGTTTATTTCTGCCACCGACTTTTTCTAGTAAATCGCGATCGCTAAGCCAACTGATAACCGAGAGTAAATCTGTGGGTTTATTCTGAGATTGAAGCCTCAACATCCCCGTATAGATATCTTTGTGAGCGCTGATGTAAAACGCTTCCGGTTTCAAACTATCGCTAATTCTGCTAATCGCTTCGGGATCTAGTAAAATTCCGCCTAAAATAGCTTCTTCAGCTTCGATATTTTGTGGTGGAAGACGATCTAAATTACCTTGAAAATTTAATTCTTCAGACATAACTCGAATGATATTTTTTCTAATATAGAACTAATGAACTATTTATCTGATAGTGCAAATAGTCCTCAAACAACGTGTAGAGACATCGCGGTGCAACGTCTCTACACATAAGGAATAAGTTTCAAATAATTAAAGCACAGATTTTTGAGATAAATAATAAAGTATCTAATGTATTCTTAGATACTCGTTTTTATCGTTTCTAAAATAATCTTCAGCAATTGTCACAATACACGGGTGGTGCGTGACGCTACAAGTCCTATTACTACGTTCCGGCATTCATTAAAGCGTCACAGCAACGGCAATAACGCGGGAGGAAATCCACACCGCGTTTTGCCTCCCCTACAAGAGAAATGTGCCGGTTGCGTAAGTTCTAAAGATTACTCGTTGGCTACAACTTCAATTTTGACTTTTGCTGTGACATCGGAATGTAGTTTAATTTCCGCTTGATAAGTACCTAAACTACCAATATCGGGGATGGTAATACCGCGTCTATCTATTTCCATTTCAGTAGCACCTTGAATGATATCAACCACATCTTGGCTGGTAACGGTACCGAAAATAGCTTGGTTTTCACCAACTTGCTTAGCAATTTTGAAGCTACCGACATTTTCCAAAGCTGTTTTTTGTTTAATAGCTTTTTGCTTCAATTCTTCTTGACGCTGACGTTCTATTTCTCTACGACGTTCAACCTGCTTGAGAATACCGGGAGTTACGAAAGTTGCCAAATTTTTAGGAAGCAAGTAATTACGAGCATAACCAGGAGCTACCTCTATCAAGTCCCCTAATTTTCCTAATTTGTTAACATCTTGATTTAAAACTAATTGTATGCGTTTAGCCATCGTGGTTCTTCTCTATTTATTGTAATATCAAGCTGGTTGGGCTTTCGTGCTGATAGACCCACTCGTGCTTGTCTAAAGCTTAAAGATTCTAGCGAAATGTAAGGGACATTGGCAACTGTTAATTTTGGTTAAGGGAAGAGGGAAGAGGGAATTGGGAATTGGGAATTGGGAGTAGGGAAGAAGTAAAGATAATCTAATATCAAAATCTCAAATTAACTTTTCAACTATCTTCATAAGCCATACCATTAGCATCAGCATAACGATGCATAAAGCGCATAAATCTTTCCCAATGGTCATCTTGTTCAATTTCAAATTGACAATCTACCCGTTTTAATTCATCTCCTTCATCACCAGCAAAGATAAATTTAGTAGAAGAAGGAGTTACATTAATTTCCCCTTCTTCATCAGTTAAAAGCATAGTATTTAAAGATTTTTTAGTAAAGCTATTGAATTTTTCCAATGCTTGCATTTGATCGAATGTCATTAAAACGATGCGTTTACCAGTATTAGGATTACGACGTAAGCTGACGTTTCCTAATTTCTCGTTAACACCAGCAAAAAATTGAATTGAAGGGGTAGACATAATAATTTGTTTTTGTTAAGTAAGAAGTCGGGTTTTTGATCGAGATTTTCTAGTTTTACCCACATATCATAAAAACCCGACTTTTGATTGATTGCTAAATTTTTTGATTTCAATTATGAAACGCAACGCTAACTAAAGGAAGAAAAGTCCATACAAGCCACTTCAAAGAGATAAAATGGAACTTTGCGGTTGGTTGTGGTTGAGACAAAAGGGCTTCGACTCTTTCTTCTAAACGGTTTGCACCAACCGAACCTAATGCAGCACAAAGAACTTCTGAAGCTACATGGGGACTGCTGACAACCATTAACAGAGATTCTGCTAATAATAAAGGGTCTACATATGAAGCTGCGTAAGCATCGGCTCGCAATTCCCGTAGAGTCAATAATTCTTGCCATAAAGCTTCTGTATTGGGTAGCCAAATGGTACATTCTCGCATCCAACCCAACCAGAAAAACCAGAATGTATCGCGATAATAATAATGTCCTTGTTCGTGGGCTAAAACTGTTTCTAAATGATTGTCCTTCATAGTTTTTAATAATCCAGAACTTAGGACTAATTCTGGGTTTAAAAAGCCAATTTGACCGGCAAATAATGCCCCTATATTTAATAAGCGAACTTGTTTGCCTGCGACATTAATTTGGGGACAATCGCGGACAGATTTGATCGATACCCAACCTTGCCACGCTTGTTTTATGCACATAATTGCAAAAAAAGCAAGAGTAACTAAGCCAATTACATAACCATAGCAACCCGTTTGCAATCCACCCATTGTACCTTGAGGTCCCATGAACAACAAAGCGAAAGTTGTCATGAAAATTAGTAAGGGAGGAAATAGAAAGAAAAAGAGTGTTTTTTGCCAACGTTCACTCCATTTATCCAAATTTTGAGTCCATCGACATCTGATAGTGTAAGCAACTATTAAAACTATAAGAATTATCAATAAATGCATTATTTATTCTTTCTCCCTCGCTTGCCGTGCAGCTTCAACTCGTTTTGCTATTGCTTGTATTTTGGCAGAATCAGCTTCATTTAAACTATCTGCAAAAGCAGCGATTACATCAGGATTACCCACTTTGAGAAATTGCTGTAATTGTTCGTGAGCTTGAATAACTTCTGCTTGTTGCTTTGTTAATAATGGTTGCCAATAAAATGCTTTTCCTTGTTTATTACATTCGAGCCAACCTTTTTGAGTCAACCGGCGCAATACAGTAGTAACTGAAGTATAAGCTAATTCGCGGTTAGGGTCAGCTAAAATGCGGTCGTGTACATTTTTTACTGTTACTTTCTGCAATTGCCAAACAATATTTAAAATCTCCGCTTCTAACGGACCTAGAGAAAGTTGTTTGGGACGGTAATCTGGTAAAGGTGCCATGTTGATTTTAGATTTTAGATTTTAGATTTTGGATTTAGACTACGAGGTATAAGGTCAAAGGTATAAGGTCAAAGGTCAAAGGTTATAACTCAATAACTTTCTCCCCATCTCCCCATCTCCCCATCTCCCCATCTCCTTGTCCCCTTGTCTCCCCATCCCCCATCTCCCCATCTTGTCTTCCTGTTGACACACTCAGCGTATTAGAATCTCGGCAGTATATAAAAGCAGGTGTATTAAGCTTATGAAGCTATTTATTTATCATAGTCCAGAAGAAACCCCAACTTCCGAGATGCCAGAATGCGCGATCGCGGTTGATGTGTTGCGTGCAACTACAACAATGGCAACGGTTTTGGCGAATGGTGGGGAAGCGGTTCAAGTTTTCAGCGATTTGGATAAACTTGTGGAAGTTAGCGAACAATTTCCCGTTGAGAAACGTTTGCGGGCTGGAGAAAGGGGTGGTGCAAAAGTTCCTGGATTTGATTTGGGGAATTCTCCCCTCGACTGCAAACCGGAACTTGTGGAAGGAAAGCGCTTGTTCATCAGCACTACTAATGGTACTCGTGCTTTACAACGAATAGAGTCCGCATCTACAGTTATTACCGGAGCATTTGTTAATTTAACAACAGTTGTGCAATATTTAGCAGAAAATCAGCCAGACACAGTTTGGATAGTAGGCTCAGGATGGGAAGGTAGTTATTCCCTTGAGGATACAGCTTGTGCGGGTGCGATCGCCAATCATCTATTGGAAAAAACTAAGTTATCTATAGATGAGGTTAGTGGTAACGATGAAGTAATTGGTGCGATCGCGCTTTATTCTCAATGGAAGGATGATTTATTGCAAATGTTTAAACAAGCAAGTCACGGTAAACGGCTGTTAGGTTTAGATTGCCATGAGGATTTAAAATACTGTTCTCAAATTGATACTCTAGATGTGTTGCCAATGCAGCAAGAACCAGGAGTTCTGAAAAGACACGTTTAACCTAGAGAAGTTCGGTTGAGAAGTCGGGTTTTTAGCAAAATTTGTGCGGCTGTGACAAATACTTATCCTAAAAACCCGACTTCTGATAATCGCCAAATATACATATCAACTTTTCAGTAATTATCTTCACCCATACTGTAGGAGTTAATAGAAAATTCAACTATACGAGAGTAATAAAAAATGCAATTTCGTTCTCAATCTTGGCAACGATTAATCTTATCTGTAGTCGGTGTATGTTCGTTATCAATTCCTTTTTTACAATCTGTAGAATCTGCTCAGGCACAACAAGTACGTCACTATTGTAAAAACAGTGAAAGTGTATTTGTAGCTGCGGAAACTAAGAATTTTTGGGTAAGTATTTGTGGTAGTCATTTACCGTATCATTATGTCGGAGTAAATAAAAAAACTGGCAAGTCTATACGCTTACCTTTAACTGTGAATGGAGTAGAATCCAGAGGACGCTACTTTGAAGCTGTGAGTGGAAATTATACTTATATCCTGGCAGAATCAACTAAAGGTAAAAACTTGACTGTTGCTAGAGGTACTCGTGAAATTTTACGGGAACCTGTATTGAGAGGTTGGTAGAGGTTAAAGGTTAAAGGTTAGAGGTTAAAGGTTAGAGGTTAAAGGTTAGAGGTTAAAGGTTAGAGGTTAAAGGTTAGAGGTTAAAGGTTAAAGGTTAAAGGTTAAAGGTTAGAGGTTAGAGGTTAAAGGTTAAAGGTTAAAATATTTCATGGGAAATAAGCTAAGGCTAACAAACAATAGAGGCAGTAATTATCAATTAATTAGTATTTACACGCTTGTGAGAAATTCAACTAATTTCAGATTGTTATATCAGTATCATTTAAAACTGTAATTAGATTGTGCGTAAGTAATTACTATGAAAAAATGATAATTTACCTCTAACCTTTAACCTTAGACCTTTAACCTTAGACCTTAGACCTTAGACCTTAGACCTTATAATTATCTTCCTAACATATTCTTAATTTGGTCAAGAATACTGGTACCACCCCAAATTAAGGCTGCAAAAATAGAAGTTACCAAAATTGTAGCCATCAAACAAATTGTTAAACCACCCAAACTAATTGCACCGTCATCTTCTAATAATCCAAAGCCAGTTACTAAAATACCCATTGCTGGTAAAGTATTGGTTCCGGGGACGGGAATCATCATAAAAATAGACATTAACCCGATTGCAATCCCAATAATTACTTTTCCTGGTAAAGTAGTACAAACAAACGGCAAACGAGGACGACTCACTGCTTCAATTCTCTTTAACCAAGGAATTCCACCTTTGACAAATTTTTGTACTGTTGAGAGTTTAATGCGGTGATTGACCATTTTTTGAGGCAGCCAAGGTTGTTGACGACCTATAATTAACTGTACTGCCAGTAAAAACATTAAAATCCCAAAAGGAATTGAGTAACCAGGTGCGGGAACGGGTAAAGCTGAAGGTAAAGCTAGGATAACGAACAAAAATCCGAAAATTCGTTCTCCTGCTAATTCGAGAATATCTTCTAAAGATACTGTCGAAGCACGTTCTTCTTCAAAGAAAAAGCGGTTCAATTCGTTGGAAAGTTTAGCCATAAGATTATCAACAGCACAGTTTATATCAGCACAATATACAGTCTGAGAATAAACTATACCGGAAGCGCTACTA
>JAYKJL010000063.1:0-7036 GCA_035285725.1 Nostocales cyanobacterium 94392
AACATATGAGCAATCAACCAAAAACAAGTAAATACCAGATAGTTTCATCGATGACACCTTCGGAGCTTCTGAGTGAGGGATATGCGAACTACGATGATTTTTATGACCCCTGTGTAGAAGAACGTAAAAAAGAAGCAGCCATAGATGAAGAAGAGACAAGAAAAAATACTAAATCCCAGGAATATTACCATAAACACGACATAGAGTTTTGATAGTTAGGCGATTAAACGAAGCTGTCTAAAACGGTTGATATGGGAGGAAAATGACTAAAAAATCAAAATCAAAACGACGAAAACAGTCTTTATGTAGAATATGTAAGAAAAACCCTACTTGGCGTTACAAAAACTCAGATGGAACTGTTTGCAAGCGCTGCTACCATAAACACGTTTGGACGGAAAGACCAAGTGCAAAAAAATCTACAAAAGTTGAGGTAGAAGATACAGAATATAGCGAAGAATTGATTTTCGATGGTTACACCGGAGAATATTATCCAGCTAAGCAATACTATTGGTGGTTATAAATGAAGAATTTGATGTTTAACAACCAAAGTGGAAAACTTTCCCTAACCGTTGATACTTATTTCTAAGGAGATAAATTACGCTCCTGCGGTGGTTTTGTCCATATTAAACAGAATCCTGACTTGGCTTTGCGGTTGTATTGCGATAAAACCACACCCAA
This sequence comes from Nostocales cyanobacterium 94392, assembly GCA_035285725.1. Lineage (GTDB taxonomy): Bacteria > Cyanobacteriota > Cyanobacteriia > Cyanobacteriales > Nostocaceae > Rivularia. The sequence goes on from JAYKJL010000063.1 coordinate 679, forward strand.
CTTTTGAGTATCCTTGATACATTCCCCATTCTCTAAATAACCGCGATTCCAATTAATCAAATTTCTTGCAAATTTACCTTCACTCGATACTGCCCATTTCATTGCATCTAATTCCTCCCAAGTTAAAGTATTCGACTTCACCAAGGTATATCCCTTTCCCAACACACCTACAATCCAAGGTGGAATAGAAACTCCACTGATAAAACCTCCTGCAAAGATAACAAAAAATACGATAACAGCAGGGTAAATAGAATTGATAATATTTCGACCTTCACGCACTAAAGATTCATGAATTAAAGCTTGTGCAGCACGGTTAATTGCTACCTTTTGTCTTTCAACTGCAACTTGCTCTACCTTCTCTAAATTAGAAGCTAAATCCCGATTCCAAGTTTTAAAAAGTACTTGTAATGTTTCTGGTGCATCTTCCAACATTACTTCTAGTTGCCCGGTAGCAATCATTATTAAAAACAATGGATCATCTTGAGATAATCCACAACTATGAGCAAAATGCAATACTCGTGTTTTAAACGATTCGCTCTTACCTTTGAGAGCTTCAGCAAGTAAATCGTCAGGAGTTTTGGGTTTTTCTTCTATACTTTTGGAAGCATCAACTACACTCATTGAATTAACTCCGTTGCAGCAAAAGAAGCATAAGCCACTCTTAGGAAATTTTTTACCCGTTGCTTGGGAACAATCTTTATTTCTGGATGTGCGATTGCCATACTAAAATTTATCTCCAAACGGTCAATTACATTGCGTTCCCAAAATGGAAACTTGGGAAAATCCATGATGACAAAGTTGTAGTTACTGATAGCCGATTGAAATTCTGGCATCTGGTTTATATACTCCCAGTCGTCGCACAACCCTTGATTTCTCACAAATACATGAATAATGTCATCTCCTAAATCATTCAAAGATTCGAGAAAGAAATTTACCGAGTCTACACCTCCGGTGCAAACAAACCATTTGATAAATTTGATTGAGTTATCTTTCCCCAAATTAACTAAATCATTACGTCTTATCCAGTTAGTAACATTTGAATAAACTTGAGCGGGTAAATTAACAAGTACGGATTTTTCAAAAGCTAAATCAAATATTTTATCGGCTTCTGATGCAAGCTTTTCATCATCACTAAAAAAAGCAACCTCGACCGACGGATAAATTTTAGCTATGTCTTTATTACTTGTATCTGCATCGACAATTGCCACATTATAAGCAATGGAATTGCAGTATTCAATAAAAGTTCTACAAAAAAATGATTTACCGCACCCCCCTTTTTCTCCGTCAATAATGTGAATAACTGTTGGTTCTTTGAAACTATTTTCCTTCTCTACCCGAACAAAACCATTCATTGGTGCTTGAAGATTTTCTTGATTATTCTCAATCCTTATACTCTGCTTCGCTTCTAACTCATTATTAACTGGAAGTTCTGTAATGTCTTTATTAACTTCATCACCATCAATTTCTTTATCCCAATCTTCTATTTGTTCATTCGTTGGTAATTCATTATTATCCATAGTTAATTTTTCGGAATTAATATCTTCTCGAAGGGTTAAAGTAGTTTTTCTCGGTCTGCCTCTTTTTCTTTTCATTTTTCTATAACTCATAAGTGCCTGCACTGAATGATTAAAAATGTTGCTACATAAAATTACTCAAACCCGCATCGTCATAAACATGATTTTCTGAATCATTATTACTTGAATGAGACACTTGACTTTGAGGACTAAAAGAAGAAATATTTTGAATTAAGAATTTTGGAGAAGTATCTTCTAATCCTGCTAATTCAATAATCTCCTGTGCTTGCTTTCTAAGAGCTTTCATACAAATTTGAGCTATGCGCTGTACTTCTTTTTCCGAATCTGAATAATCAGCAACAGCATGAGTTAACCAAAATGAACGCACTGCCATAAGCATCATTTGTGTTTTACCCGTAATCCGACTCGCTTGAATATAATTCATTAACTGGACATCCATTGATTGACACGCCTGATAACGCCAACGAAAATCGATTTGTTTTTGCATTAACTTACCTGTTGCGAAAAGTATAAAAATACGCTGTAAACATCAGCCAAACGACTTCCTAAACCGAAGCTATCAACTTGTGCTGGAATGTCTGCACCAACTCCCCATAAACAAACTGTCCCTGAATAATGTGAATTTAACTCTCTCCTCAGATAATCAGCAGTTCCACCGCAAAACAAAATCTCTGAAACTACCGAACGGGGAACTACTTGGTCTAACCAACTTGTAAGTACTGCTGCATATTCATTCCTAGCAAGTTTTATAGCCTTCTGTAGTTGGATTAATTCATGACGTTTATTAGTGTAAAGAGTGCTTTTCAATAACTTTGTTAGAGGGGTAGTAGAGATATCGCTACCAGCAGCCACCACAGCAGAAGCTAACTGCGAAGCATTCTGTCCAGAAGTTCTAGCAACTACTTTTTCTAATAATCGAATCATTCCTAAGTCAGAAGTCTTTCCATCTGGTGCAACTATTCCCTTATCGCTGATTAACACGGACGCATTTCTATAACCTACCATCACCAATGCAATCGTTTTTATCTTGATAGTTTCTCCGAGTTTCTTCTGGTAAGCAAGATATATTCCCGCACCTTCAGGTAAACACTTAAATTGAGTCAATTTAACCTGGATTTTTCCGGTAGATGTCATAAAGCCAGCAAATGCTGCTTCAAGATGCTTACGAAAACTATCTCTATTTTCAAACTCCCCAGGGGGTAGCAAACAAATAAATGCAAGTCGAAATTTTGCACCTAGATGAAGTTTTTGCGATATTGCCCAAACGAAAGCTAATGTTTTTGCAACTGCACGTTCATACTTTAATTCTTGTAATCCCTGATTGGCATAATACTTACTTTTTGCCAAATACCCCACAGCAAAGGTTTCACCCATGTAGTTAACCCATGCAGCATTTTCTGGTTCGGTTACACCTAAAATTTCCGAAGCTACAGAATCCAAAGAAATTTTTACCACTTCCGGTTCCATTACCAAAGATGCTGTTTGATTTTGCTTCAAAGAGCAATAAACCCCTTTGGTTGCACTTCCTCCAAAATCCAAAGCCAAAATTAATAAGGGAGAATCATTATTTTTCTGTTGAGTGTTTTTACTCATGGATTTTTATTAATTTAATACGTTTTTTGCAAGGGAATCAAAGGAAAAGTAAGGAAAACAAAGGTCGATTATTACTCAAATTTATGGACATTGGAGGCTATTTTTGATTCAAAATTCCTTGTAATTCCTTCTGATTATTTTGATTCATGAAAACTGTCTAACTGTTACGGAGAAGGAAATTGAGGAATAAAACACAGTATTAAATGACTAAATTCAGCAGTGATTTTAGAAAATATTAAATGCAGCGTTAAAAATACTCCATAAAATATTCCAGCTTTTTCTCAGTTATAAAGGTGAAACACACTACACCTTTGTTTTGAATAATGGCTGGAAAATAATCCAGCCTAATCACGTCAAAAATTAAATTGGTCATAGTTCTTGATTTCCGAATAATGGTTTTCCGGCAAGGTACATCTGATTAGTAAAGCTAATAAATTAATTATTTAATTCACTCTCCTTTTTCATGAAATAAAATTCTTAATTACCTTGTTAACAAACTTATACGAATTACTGCAATATAACTAAAGACAGATAAGATACTTAGGCAACAAGTGCCGAAGAACATCAGTATAAAAACAGCAATAGTTAAACTTATATCAATTAATATTGTTATGATGCTGTATTTATTTCTATGCTTGTATCTAAATTGCATCATCTTGAAATTCAGCTTCTGTATAATTACTAGTTTTGGCAATTTTGAGTGTTTTATATATTAACCAGAAAAATCTGCCAAAACAGAATTTATCAGTATTTATACACAAAACAAGTAATTTAAAAACTACTTGTATTCTTCTCTTATTACGTAACTATAAAGATATATCTTTTGGCTATTTTTAGATATTTTTAGACATCAATTCTGCGCTCTTCCTAATAAATGCCATAACAGTAATTAAAATTAATTATTATTATTTTTTCAGATAAAAAAAGATGGCTTTTACAATTTGCCGAATTCAGAAAATAAAATCTTGGGGAGCTTTATCTCGAAGCTTTTCACATACAGACAGGAAAGTAAATACAGCTAACGCTAATCCGCAGATAAAAAATTTGGAAGTTATAGGAAATTGCGACAATCTGGATTTAGAAATGAAAGTTAGAAACAAAATTGGCTCTCAAAAATATCGCTCTGATGCTGTTCTAACAGTGGAGATGTTACTAAGTGCAAGTGCAGAATACTTTCGCCCCTATGCAGCACACGAAGGTGGAAGTTATGACAAACAGCGCTTAGATGATTTCGTAAAGGCAGTTGTTGAGTGGTTAGATAATTCTTGGGGCGATCGCATAGTCAAAGCCTCGTTACATCTTGATGAAATGACACCTCATATTCATGCTTATCTCGTACCGCTAGATGAGCGAGGCAAACTCAACTGCAAAGCATTATTTGGTACGAGAGTAAAAATGTATCAGTTACAAGATAGTTTTGCAAATGCACTCGGACATCTAGGAATTGTGCGAGGTGTTAAAGGGAGTGTCGCTACTCATACCAAAGTCAAGAAATATTATGCAGCAGTAAATCAAGATTCTCAATTAATTGATTTGGACCGCTGTATTCCCCAACCACAAGCACAAGAAGGAAGTGTTGCATACAGACAAAGGGTTATTGAGCTATTAAATCCGCAGTTAGAGGTGATTAATCAACAATTGAGAGAACGCGATCGCACTCTTCATCAACTTGCTTCCTTAAAGCAAACCGCATCTCGAAGCGAGCAGTTACGATACTCTTTAGAAAAGGAACTATATTCACTTAAAGCAAACTACGAACGACAGAATTTATCACTATCCGAAGTTGCTTACGAGCTAGGACTAAATCAATTTAAGCATGAAGATAATCCGCTGTCTTTAGTAATGAGCGTTAACAAGTGTAATTTTGACGATGCAGTAGTTTGGTTGCGGGATAGATTTGGCGAAAAAACTATGCTTAACGCAGTCTCCAATAGTGCTTTAAGTCTTGTGCGTCAAACACCTTCCTCTATATTTGTACCACCCAAACCCCAAGCGCAACGCTTTGGGGAAGTTGAGCATTACTTGAATCAAAAGCATTCTATTCCACAAAAGCTCTTGAAAACTCTACAAGAACGAGGTTTGTTGTATGCTTCGACGGATGGGAATGCAGTATTTATAGCTCGGAATCTTGATGGGAGAACAACGGGAGCTTATTTATATTCTTTAAATAATAGCGAAAATAATTTTACGATTTATTCGGGTAGTAGACGCTCAAGCGGTTGGTTTCATTTGAGTGTAGGTGGTTCAAATCCTGGATTGATAGAAACAGCGGTTCTAAATTCTTCTCCAATAGATGCACTCAAGATTATGGTAAAAAATGCACCTCATAACCATAGAACGCTTTATCTGACTCTTGATCGCGAAAATGCACCATTACCATCAGAATTTCTCAAAACTTTACCAAATGTAGTTGTTGCGATGCCAGAAAAAAGAATCAGGTCGATAAGAAAAATATTACCCAACGCGATCGATGTTTCCAAATATAACCAGCAACAAGCACTCTGTTAACATCATAACGGCTGCATTTAACATGAAATATATCTGTTTTTTCAAAATTCAGTATCACGAGTTATAAAAAACACCCAGCATTTCTTAGTGCAATCAAAGAAAATATACTAATATATATGTACTGATAATAGAAGTATGGATGCTATCAATAGCAATATTAATCTACAGAAGTATCTTTTTCATAATCTAAGCGTTAAAGCTAGCTAATAACAGGTTATTTAATGCACGATTCATATGTAAAATTTACGTGTATATACTAAAAATACGCTTAATGTATGTAGATAAAATATCTCAATTCACCCGAATAATTATTTTACTTTTTGGGAATAATTTCGTTGATGCTCATAACATTTTGAAGCTTCTATATTTTTAAGTTAGGATGAATTTAACAATTTGCTATTTAAAGCATAGATAAAGTTTGTATTGTTATAAATTTGGTGCTATCTACTTTTTTAGTTGTGAAAAGGTGCATTAATTAAATCTACTAATCAAAGGATAAGAATCCTTTATACCGGACATATCTGTCTGGTTTTTTATATAGGGTAAATAACACTGACTTATTTCTTTCATAAGACAAATTTTTCAATGAATCTTAGAATCTTTGGCTCAATTTAGATTGTTGATAAAATTATAATTGTTGGTAGTTATGAACCAAAAAGATAACATAAACATCGACTCAAAACTTCATCAACCTTATGATGCACAATTGCCAAGAGTATCAA
>JAYKJL010000064.1:0-6606 GCA_035285725.1 Nostocales cyanobacterium 94392
TCGATTGTACAAAATCGATAACATCAGTTTTCAGTTGCCCAATCAACCGTGCTGCTTGACGAGCGCTCATCACTTTCGTACCATCTGGAAGTTGATAAGCCACCCAATAATGATGTTTCCATCGCCATCTAGATAAAGTTGTGTTTGGTATTTTTAAATTACGACTCGGATAAATAATTTTTCTTGAACCACAACTTTCTGCTGATTTGGGTTTGAGAGTATTAGATAGATTCATCATTTATTCCTACAAAGAACGAACATTTGCCCTTTCCTGTTCTTCCATCTAATCGTCGTTATCAACGATTACTCGCAGCAACTTTTCTCTAATATTGATAGTCTTCAGGTAGATATACTCACTCCTAATATTTCAAACTTTGTTGAGATGCTGTTTCTAAAAATGCGAACCGGAGTTAGTCAGCTTTTTAATAGGTTTAAAAACTAACTTTACTGTAGCTTAACTTAATTTGAATATATAAATACTACATAAATATTAAATTTTCAAATAATGCCTATTATTCATACTTTTACTTTGAAAAAATAATATTTTATTGCTGCAAAAAAATCAAAAAGTGACCTATTTTGAAACAATTTTGATGCTCTTGAATTATATACAAAAAATAACAGCCCATAACTATCAAGCTGTTAACGAGTAATTAAGTGTTTATATCGTAAAACCTTAGTTGTTGGTGTATTTCAAAATTAAATCTATATTTTTAGCTTCTTGCTTTTTTCCTTGCTGTAAATAAAGGCTTTTAGCATGACGAAGAGATTTCTTACCATCTGCAATATTTTTCTGACAGATTAAGCTCATACCTCGTCCTTGATAGCCCAAAGCGATTTCAGAATCAAGGGAAATTGCTTTTTGAAAAGATTTTTGTGCATTCTTGCAATTAGCTTGATGCTGTAGATTTTTATTTTGTTGAAGTGGTGGTATGTCATTCATCACTTCATAACCCCGTTCAACATAATCTTGTGCTGTCTCTGGTTGCTTAGGTTTATCAGGTTTCTGAAAACTCTCCGTTACCGATTTGAACCAAAGATCAACACCAAGTATCATTCCAAATAAGCCAAACCCGAGTATGTACGAGAAGGGATTATTACTCATCAAAATTGACAATATCGTCATTTGGTTACGTTCTTTATTCCAGTGCGGCATAATATGTAGCTCCTTGACGTTGTTGTAACTCTTTATTCCAAGTGGTTCTTGGTTGTAATTTGGTTGCTCCCGGTAAAAGCTTTTGAATCGCTACTAAATTTTTATTGGGCATAGCAATAGCTACATTCGGTACTGTCTTCAGGAAATCTATAGGTACACAAACGTAATGCTCTGCGATATTCAAAGAAGGAATCCTGTCAATAGATAAGTAGAGAGTTCTATGGGTGTGAGGAGCGTTTAATATTGCTAGAGACAATGATTCAATCGGTGAAGTGGTTAACATCGCAGTTGTGATGGGATTATCCGAACTTTTTCCCATACTCAGGTGAAACCAACCAGCAGAACGTTTACTTCCAGGATATAGACTAAAACCATTCGCTGTTGTTTGCAATGAATGCAAGTAGGCTCCGGTGACTTCAAAAGAAAGGTTTCGCGCTAGAAATACGGCACTACCCGACGTATCCGCATATAGCAAACCCCGTTGATTGAGTATTTGAGTCAATCTTTGGGGAATACAGTAATGGAATTGGAAATATTTCTCAACTTCTTTCCAAAGATTTGGATTGGGTGCTGGTGGTACGAATACTCTTTGGGGATTTTGATGTGCAATCCTTAAAGCTCTATTAGCCACTTGATTAGTCACCGCAGCTAGCATTCGCTCTTCCCCAAATTTATCACGCAACCAGATCAGTGCATCATCAAATTTACACTGATTGACTTGCATTACTAAGTCAACGGCGTTCTTTTTGGACAATTGGTTATCTTGATTTATCCCTAGCTCGTAAGCAATTAAGCTTAAAGGCAAATCTTGACGTTCAATGCTTGTTTTCAATATTCGTAATTCTGACTCTAATTTTTGGCGCAGTTGTTCGCTCTGTATTGCAGTTTGCTTTAACTCATTAAACTGCTTGAGCAAGCGAGAGCGTTGGTTGAGTTGGTAATTGATTATTTCAAATTCTGGATTCAAAATTTGAATAATTTGCTGTCGGTACTCTTGACTTGTTTCAGACAACTGAGCTTTAGGAAGAAAGCGTTCTAAATTTATAAGTTGGGAATCTTGATTGACGGCAGCATAATATTTTTTGAGCTTAGTATAGGTAGCTTTACTGCCTTTAATGCCGCGAGAGATACCCAAATGTGCAACAGCAGTTCCAAAACTATCTTGTAGTTCGGATAACTTAATTCTTCCACCAAACAAAGCCCGACAGTTGAGTTTACCTCGCTCATCTAGTGGCACGATGTAAGCGTGAATATGAGGTGTAATTTCATCAAGGTGTAACTCTGCTCTAACTACTCGTTCTCTCCAAGAAGAATCCAACCAGTTAGCCGTTGCTTCCACAAAATTATCTAAACGTTGTTTTTCATAGGCTCCCGCTTCATGAGGTGCATTCGGCCGGAAATAGGAAGCGCTTGCACTAAGCAACATTTCTAGAGCAAGAACAGCATTTGAGCGAATTTTCTGCGAACCGATTGTATGTCTTACCAAAGTTGCTAAATCTAAATTAGAAGAGTCTCCAATAATCCGTATATTGGTTACTTCCAGGTTTGCGTTGGGGGTATGTCTTTCTCTTGTAGTATGAGCTTCATTTCCCTTTAGCATTCCCCAGCTTTTGATTTTTTGGATTTTGCAGATTGCTAGCGGTATCATCGCTAAAAGTCTTATAAGTAAAATTGTATTTACGAATTCAATTTCCGTCGTAAATCTCTAATTGCAGCGCTAGTATTTCGCTCGTAAGCAATTCGGAAACATTCGTTTACAATTTCTAAAATATTGATATCTGGGAAATAACGACTGTTCGTTTTTTCAACATATTTATCATCTTCCAAACCGTAAATTCTTAGTTGGTTCTTTTTAAACAACCAAACTTCCGGTACGCGGTAGGGTAGATAATCGTTTATATCTGTGTAACTTGTTACGTCTACTTCGATAGCCAAATCCGGAGGTGGTTCAACACTCCAATCAATTCTATCTTTTCCGGCGATCGCCATCCAATTATCAATATAAAAACAGTAATCCGGTTCAATACCACTAATGGAAGATAATTCCATCGTAATAGGAGTAAATGACTCGTATTCTTGCTCTAAATAATCGAGCAAAACTTTAACCACATCTGCAATTAAGCTAGCTTTACGCCCATGTTCTGGTAGCGGTGCCATCAACAGAATTTCTCCCGGTCGATATTTGATGCGAGGAGAAGAACGGTCTCCTAGCTGTGCGGACAAAGATTGATAATCATCCCAACTACCGGGTAATTTTAAAACCGTTCCAGGGGGTAAATGAATTTCTTTGGGCGTGACAACAGCAAACATTATGTCACCTCATAAAATAATACGTTAGTCGGAAGCAAAGTTTTTGAATTTACGCAGTAGATGCAACTAAATTTTAGCCTTAAAACAAGATTTTCATCTTGCGTATGGATTGATAATTACATTTATAAATTACATATATTCTATGTATTTACTCTTAAAAATGCCCATTCTTCAGTAACTATTATGTAACATTTTTACCCTGGGATACCTAAAAATGGTGTAATTATACACAGCTTTGTTTCCATATTAATATGCTTGAAACTTCATCATAGCAATGGCTATAGTCTTTTATTAAATATTCGGTTCTTACTAAAACAAGAATGATTTTTAATACGATTGATTTTGGCTATAAAATCTTAATTTAAGAATATTCCTATTGCTAGATTGCCGCTTTGACTCCTCATTCGTTACTAAATAGAAATGTAGTAAAAGTTATTAAGAATTAAAAATTATGAAAATCAAAATCGCTGATTATGAATCAATCCTACTTGATTGGTCATTTGGAATGATAAGTCTTGTTAATATCGATTATATTCAGACGTTTGAACGGAATTTATTTAAGGGAAGCTAGAGTTTAATTTCAGCACAATAATTTTTCAAGCTACAAGAAGAAAAAATTGTGTAGTGTGTTTACAAACTAACTTACCAACAGGCTGGGATATATTTAGAATGCAATAAACGGAGCTAGATAATTTGATTAGTGAATTGGAACGTAATCATACCGCATTCAATGCTAAAAACATGACCGATTACGACCTTAAAACATTACTCCAAGCATTTTACACGTAAATAGTTATCAAAAATTATGTCATAAGGATTTGGTGAGGAATATATGAGGTAATTTATCCAAAAAAGGGTATTAGATAAAATTATGAATCACTCATTTATCCCTCACAACTTAACTCAATTACTACTAAATCTTTACTCACAATTTCTTCTTTATAAAACATGGGTAACAGTAATCGAAAAACAAAGCAAAAAAATAGTAATCCGGTTAAATTAACTCTCGCGGCTGACATTGGTGGTAGCGGTTTAAAAGCAATTTATGCAAGCGATGATGAAAAAATGGGGAGTTTATTTATGGAGCCGGAAGTAATAGCCGTACCCAAAGCGGCGATTGATGATTTGTTACAAAATAATTTAGGAGTATGTGAACCTACGAATGCCGCTTGGGTTGGATTCGGTGGTAAGTATGCAGCGGTAGGGTATTTAGCTGCATCACGCTTTTATGCTAATGCTGGATTAGGAGAACTAAAGTATGAACGAGGTTTATACAAAATTTTGGCAACGGTTTGGGTTTTAGCACAAAAGTTGAAGTTGAGTAATTGTTTCAAGCTTGATTTAGCTGTGTTACTTCCAGCTAGTGAATATGAATCTAGAAAAAAGTTTGAACATATTCTCCGCTCGCTTCTCAAAAACTACGAAACCCCCACAGGTAATATGTCACTGGAGTTAGGGCGATTTAACTGTTATCCAGAGGGTGCGGGAGTATTTCTACTTCACTCGAAGCGAGTGGGGGTAGCGATTGGGCAAAGGAAAAGTGCAATTATCATGATTGGATATCGTAACGCTTCAGTTTTGGTAAGCTATCGGGGAGCATTAGACAGCGGTAAAACCTCGGATTTAGGCATGGTGCGGATGATAGAAACCGTTATGACTAAAACCAGCGGATTATCAGAATCTGATTTATGTAGAACTATAGTTGCAAGCGGCTACGACATCAACCCGACTCCTTTGTACAAGTTAACTCGTAGCACTACGGTTGCAACTCGCAATGATGAAGTAACAGCCTTAGTAACGGCAATCAAAGAAGCGCGAAGCCTTTATATGGCAACGCTAATTTCTTGGTTAAACAATGTAGTTCCCCGCGATGTTGATGAAATAGTATTTTGTGGAGGTACGGCAGATTATTTGAAGAAAGAACTCAATTCTCGTTATTCGTCTACACCTTGTATTTGGCACGGTGGGGTAGTTGTACCGGATGCAGTAGATATGTACAAATTAGGAACGAGACTTACAGACGCTTACGGGATGTTTTTGTATTTCATGTCTGGCTCAAGTTCGGTTGCTGAGGTAGCATAAGTTGAAGAAACGAAGAGTTGACTACAGCATCAGATTTCAACCTTTTATCGGAACTCCAGAAGAAAAAGTTTTAAATTATCTGAGACATCACCAACTAAGTTCTGTTAATACTTTAATAATGCAGGCAATTCGTCCTTACTGGTTGCCTTTAGTGTTACTTGAAGATGATCTAATTCCCTTAAGTATTAAACAACAATTAGGTAGAGATGCGGTTAGAGAGTTGTTGCTTCACGCTGATTATATTTGCTCGTCTTTAGGACTGGAGCGGTTTTATAACTCACTTATAAGCAATGAGCATTTAGCTCAAACAGGTAAATCAAATGAAGTGAAAGCTGAAAACAATTCTAATGTTTCTCACAAAAATGAAACAAAACTTGTCGGACAGTTAGAAGTTGAAATTGGGAATGGGGAATGGGGTAGTTTAGGTTCATTTTCTGAATAAATTATTGTTATCTAAACGGAGATTTATTAAATGAGCGATACAGCAGGAAATCAACAAGTAGAAAAAAGAAAAATAGGTAGACCAAAGAAAAACAGTAATTCTTTTAATAATTCAATATCTACACCCGTAACAATGCAAAAACAACAAGATTATTCAGAAACACTACCAAAAACTCAAAATGAGATCAAATTACCTACCGATAAGCTATCTACCCAAGATTGGGCAAGGGAACTGAGTGATGATTCAAATTTACCTCATATAGAATTAACAAAACCCAAATCAGATAAAGAAGAACCAGAAATTACATCCCAAAGAAAAGATACACTAGTAGATAAAGCCTCAGTTACGACTCCAATATCTGCTAAAACAAACAATCATGTTAGCAATCAAGAACAACTAATCAAAGTTCCGACTACAATTCACATTGTAGATGGTGAAAAAGGAGGCGCGGGTAAATCATTTGTTAGTAGAGGCTTAATAGAATACTGTGCTTCTATAAAGCATAAAGTAGCAATTGTAGATGCAGACAAGAGCAATAAAGATATTTCTAAAATTTATCAAAACGTATATTCAGCCTTTTTTAGTGATGATGACAAGCAAGTAAAGCAAGCTGACC
>JAYKJL010000065.1:0-10353 GCA_035285725.1 Nostocales cyanobacterium 94392
GCAATAGTGATTTGTGATTCCAAGGCTTGTAAACGTTCTAAAGAAGAATAATTTTGTGCTAATTGCAAAACACGAGCTTTTAACATTAACAAAAGTTCGTTTGTAACATCAGCACGAAATTCTTTAAGTTTGAGTAAACGAGTTACTTGAAACTGCGCTTTCATTTCAATAAGCTTAGCTATTTCTGTCATCGACAATCCCTGACAGTGAAATAATTTTAATGCTGTAATAAATTGATTAGCCTTGCGAATATCTTTACGCTGCATTTTACTTACCCGTGTTTGTGTAACGGTAGCTAACGCATTATCCAAACATTCTAGAAACTGGGGACGATATAAGTTTAAAAATTCGCTGGTTTGATTTTCTTCTTGATTATCAATCTGATTTGTATAACCTAAATAATTATTATCTATAGATTCTGTAGCTAAAGAACCACCTCTAATATAAATTCTATATTCTCGCAGATACTTTGCTAATTGTTGCAATTGTGCCATTAATGCAATTAAATTATCTGTAGAAAAACTAAACTTACCCGTACTAAGACTGCTTAATTTATCGTTTATTTGCTGTAATTGTTCTATAGTTGGTGGCTGACATTTACTTGTCTTTTTACCTCGACACTGCTGTAACCTCTGAGCGCGATAAACTGTATGATAACTTTCTAACAACCATTTATATAGTTGAATTTCCGTAACAGTCAACGAGTGAAATTGACTTAAAATACGTTCCAACTGCTTAGGTTGAGTATCGTTAAGAATTGCCCAATCACTCAAAAGATAAATTCCACATTCCAACAAAAATTTACTTAAAGCTGGATGCTGTTTTACTTTTCTACTTGTCCACGACGATAAACTACTTTGACTTACATCAAAACTCTGTAATATTTTTAAAGAAAAGCATTGATAAGAGTTTTTCGGCTGAAATCTTCCGTCATCATCAAGTACATAAGGAAGTAAATCGCGACTGGTGAAACCACCATCAGCACCAAACTGCTTTTCTAAATTCAAGCAAACTTTTTCGATTTCCCAAGAAATAAAGCATAATAGACAGCGTTGGGCATTCATCGATTTATCAACCGATACATCCCGATATAAATTCAACAGTCGTGACTGAATATCACCGTTTGAAAAATTAGTTAGATCAGTTAATTCAGTAAATACCTGCATCAAAAATGTCTGTGCTGAAGGAATAGACTGAATTCGACGATTTCCCCCAGCATCAACTCTTATTAATGTCCAATATATTGATGGATTAGTCATCGTTTTACAATCATTAGTATATGGCTAAGTAAATTTAACCAACTGTTTATACTATATATTTGCTCGTCAAGTTTCCTTAACCGTCATTAATTCATAAATCTGAGCAGTCTTGTAGTTATGCAGTAAAGTTAATTTGCCGCAAAATTCAGCTTTATCCTGTGTGACGCGCGTATCCTCTCAATCACTTTTGGCAACCGCTTCCAATTCCTGATCATCTACCATCATAAAACTACCATCTCGCCAGTTATCGGCGACGCTTTTAATAAAACTAGCTAAGGGAATAGCAATTAATAATCCCAAAATTCCCAAAAGTTTTGCTCCTATTAATAATGAAATAACTACCCAAACAGGATTTAAACCAGTAAAATTACTTAAAATACGCGGGGCAATAAAATTATAATTAAATTGATCTATAGCTACTGCTACACTTAAAACTTCTACTCCCAACCAAAAGTTTTTCAAACCTACTAATAAACTTACTAAAGTAATACCAATACCCGTACCGAAGGGGAATAAAGCAAAAAATCCAATCACCAACGCGAACAATAAATTTAAAGGAACTCGCAATCCTATAAAAGCCAAGGTCAACCCCGTTGCAAGTATAGTCGCTAAAGTCGCTTGTCCGATAAAGTAATTCTGGAAATCTTCCCGTAAAGAACCGCTTACCTGTTTGGCAATATGCTGCGGAAACCATTTGAGAATTCCTTCCCAAACGCGATCGCCATTTAAAATCATGTACAAAGTCAAGACTGCTGTCAACAAAATGTTGAGAACACTACCGATTGTATCGAAGGCTAAACCGATTATTCTACCGCTTAAACTTTGAATTCGATTCGATAATTTATCAAGCAAATCCGGAAGTAAACCACTAGGGTTAATTGGTAACTGTTGAGTTGCAGCCCAATCTTGCAAAACTTGTAACTGTTGTACACCAGAGTCAATCCAAGCTGGCAATATATTTATCAGTTCGTTAACCTGTTCAACAATTAACGGCAGTATTGTAATCCCAAAGCCTACAAGTATTACAACCGCTAACAGCAGCACTCCCACCGTTGCTAAATTACGTTTTACTCCTCGTCGTTGGAAAAAACCAATTGGGTATTCTAAAACAAAAGCTAGCAGAATTGCAGCAACTACAATACTTACCAACGGTTGAAGATATTTAATAACTCCAAGTAATACCCAAATATTCAAAATAAATAAAGGAAAAGCTAATCCCAAGCTTAACCATCGCGGCAATTTGAAAGCTGATTGCATAGCACCGTGAGTCCACAATAGTTATTAGTTTATTGTGGTTTTGACTTATTAAACCAGTTCACCACCATACTTTTTGCTTCTATAAATTGCCAATTGGGCATAGAACAATCATCATTCGTCCCATTTTTAGTATAAGTATCTGCAACAACCTGACAAATTTTGATCAAAACCCGACTTCTCTTCCGGTATTAAAGATTCTTCAGAGGTAGTTTTTTTAAGCCTCAAATTCACGTTTCATCTGTTTTTTCTACATCCATAAAACAGATTAATTGTCAATCCAAGTATTTCTTACTCGTTTTTTTCGTATTATAAATCACAACAAGATTTACATTGCTTCACATTGACTTGGGCTATTTTTCAGTAGTTGCTCAATTTTGTAGTACATGAATGATGCAAGTATCAAGTTAATTGCTGTTTAATAGAGGGTTTGTTTATCCAATTTGTTGAAAATTTGAAAAAGTGAATAAACTGCTTCCCTAAGTATACAAAATGTATATTACACCAAAATGGCTTGTAATCTCGTTGATTAATTGAGAATTCTGTCAATAAAAAATTTTTTGTAAACTTGAGTAACGGATTTGTGAAGGAATATGAATACAGAAGTTTAATGAGTCAGAGAGTTTTGGAAAAGTTTTGATTATGTAAAGGTAATTTTGGGTAATAATGTTAAAAGCCCAGCCATAAAGACTGAGCTTTTGATAATTAGCGGGGCCATAGTTCCCCAGTTTCGTTATAAAAATTGGCTATAATTTGTCAAGCTGATTATTACTTCCACATTATTTATATCCATTCCGGAAGAAATCGAAATAATTTTTTGAGAGTTATAGGAATAGCCGCAACTGGCATATTTTTCTTGTCGGGGAGGCAAAAAGGGGTGTAGATAATATCCCCCTTTTATTGCCGTTGCTTGTACACTACAGCAATTCTTAACGCAATCAGATGAAAGTGAGAGTACGGCACCATCCGAGTTTTGTGACACGCAGCCTTAGTCCTAAGTTATTAGGAATTGAAATTATATTCCCGATTACCGATTACCAATTACCAATTAGCAATTCCCAATTCCCAATTTCATAAAATCCAACAAAATCTGCTGATGTACAGGTCCGAGGGGTCTTACTTCTTTTGCTACAGATGAATAACAGCAACCGTTGCGAATATCTTCGGGAGTAAGTAAACCCATATCCCAACCTTCAGTGAGAACTAATTGACTTAAATCAACTTCTAGGGGTGCGTGAAAAACATGACGTACTGCGGTTTCCGATTTATAACAACCAAATTCATCAATTTTTGCCGGTAGAGTGTAGCCAATTTCTTCTAAAACTTCTCGTCTGACCGCGACTTCTGGAGTTTCACCGGGTTCAATATGTCCACCGAAAAATGCCCAATAACCGGGATAAACAATTGTGGGGATATTATCGCGCAACTGCATTAAAAATTTGTCGTCTCTATATAGGATTGCAATTGCAACGTGATGAATCTGTTGATTATTCATAAATATTTATATTGGTCAGAATACTGACTTTAATTACTACTTTTCTTCTAAGTAAAGTTCTCCTAATTCCGCACCAGACATGGGAATACTTTCGTATCGAGGTAATGCCTTGACTACAACATTATCTCCTAATTTCCAACCTTTCTGATTAGTTAACAGCCAAACTTTGCCAGTGGAGTCACCGATCTGATACATTTGTTGTTCTAACAAAGGGACTTTTCTTTCTACCTTACCTTGAATATAAACAGGAGTATTGTTGTTTTTTTGGGGTTTTAGTTCGCCGATAGCAGTCACATTTACGCCAATAGCATTAATACCGTATTCGCTGAAATTATTGCAACCCAGTAGTCCCGATAGTATTAAAGGAGCTAACCCTAAACGCAATATCCATAAATTTGGCAAAACTTTTGTTCTAGCTCGTTGCATTGTAGGCACCATATTCGGAAAATTAACTGTCAGTGCTTGGTTCGTCGTAATTTTTATATACATAGTTCCCAATAATACTAAGTTCTTTAGAAAAAAAAATCTATTCTCGCTTCACGGCAAACTATCTGAGAAGATAAATAATGTGGTGAATGCCGTGACCTATTTACTTTATAAAATTTGCTCATGGAAACAAAAACAGCAAAACTGCTTGATGGTAAAGCTTTAGGGTTAAAAATTCACGAACAACTTAAATCGGCGATCGCGCAATTACAATCTATTGTGGGTCGTCCTCCAGGTTTAGCGGTGTTGATGGTTGGTGACAATCCCGCGAGCGCTGCTTACGTCCGCAACAAGGAACGAGCTTGCGAATCGGTGGGTATTGCTTCATTTAATCGACATTTCCCCACGGAAACTAGTTTTAGCGAGCTTCAGTCTGTTATTCATAGCTTAAATGATGACAAACGAGTCGATGGGATTTTAGTACAGTTACCCCTCCCCTCTCATTTGGATAGTGTGGCTCTGTTACACCAAATTACTCCCGACAAAGATGTTGATGGACTGCATCCCCTAAATTTGGGACGATTAATCAGAGGTGAGTCTGGTTTACGCAGCTGCACTCCTGCGGGAGTGATGCGTTTGTTGCAGGAATATTCCATACCCTTAGAAGGAAAACACGCGGTAGTATTAGGACGTTCGATTTTGGTCGGCAAACCAATGTCAATGATGCTATTAGAAGCTTCAGCCACCGTTACTATTGCTCATTCCCGTACCCAAAATTTGCAACTTATTACTCAAAATGCCGATATTCTCATCGCTGCGGTAGGGATTCCCCAATTAATTACTGCCCAAATGGTGAAAAAAGGCGCAGTTGTGGTAGATGTGGGGATAAACCGCATTACTGATCAAAATGGCAAAAGTCGCTTAATCGGTGATGTGAATTTTGAAGAAGTCGCAACCGTCGCCAATTTCCTTACCCCAGTTCCCGGTGGTATCGGACCGATGACTGTTGCCATGTTGTTACAAAATACAGTTAACAGTTATCAGTTAATGGTTAGTTGTTAGTTGTTAGTTGTTGAATATCAATGTTTTTAGCTAGAAAACTGGAAAATAAGGAAACTTAGAATGGTTGCAGCAGATAATTTACCGAAAAATTCACCCGAATCAAAAAAATTAGAGTTCGATTTATCGGCTTATCTGAAAGAACGACAAAAGCTTGTAGAAACTGCCTTGGATAAATCGATCGCCATAGTTTATCCACAGAAAATTTATGAAGCAATGCGCTATTCGCTTTTAGCTGGAGGTAAGCGTTTACGTCCGATTCTGTGTTTAGCTACTTGTGAAATGACTGGTGGAAATATCGAAATGTCAATGCCCACAGCTTGCGCTTTGGAGATGATTCACACCATGTCTTTGATTCATGATGACCTGCCAGCAATGGATAATGATGATTACCGTCGGGGTAAATTAACCAACCACAAAGTATATGGCGAAGATGTGGCAATTCTAGCCGGAGATGGTTTGTTAGCTTACGCTTTCGAGTATGTGGCAACTCATACTCAAAATGTACCACCATCCCAAGTTTTACAGGTAATTTCTCGTTTAGGACGTGCGGTAGGTGCTGCGGGTTTAGTCGGCGGTCAAGTTGTAGACTTGGAAATGGAAGGAAAAACAGATGTTCCTTTGGAAACGTTGAATTTTATTCATAATCATAAAACAGCCGCTCTATTAGAAGCTAGTGTCCTTTGCGGTGGTATATTAGCATCCGCATCCCCAGAACAATTACAAAGACTCTCTCGTTATTCTCAAAATATTGGACTTGCATTTCAGATAGTTGATGATATTCTGGATATCACCGCCACCCAAGAACAGTTAGGTAAAACTGCGGGTAAAGACCAAAAAGCGCAAAAAGTTACCTATCCCAGTCTTTGGGGTCTGGAAGAATCGAAAAAACAAGCACAGTTGCTCGTTCAAGCCGCTTGTGCTGAATTAGAACCTTTTGGAGAGCAAGCTAAATCTTTAATTGCCCTCGCTTACTTCATCACCAGTCGTAATAACTAAATAACTAATTCAATTTTTGAGATTTGGGATGTTAAGTAGTATCCCGCACTTCCTCACCCACGCAACCGCTGCTAATATTACCCTAATTTAACCGTAATACCATGCAAGACATAGGTAATATCCTTGATAATCACGTGCTATTGGTTGCCTTGATAGCTTGTTTCGCCGCTCAGGCTTTAAAGCTGATAATTGAGTTAATCAAAAACGGTAAAGTGAGTGTAAGTGTTTTAGTGACAACTGGAGGAATGCCCAGCGCTCATTCAGCCCTAGTAACTGCCTTAGCTGCTGGTGTTGGACAAACTATGGGCTGGGCTTCCCCCGAATTCGCTTTAGCTGCTATTTTCGCCATCATTGTGATGTACGATGCTGCTGGAGTCCGTCAAGCTGCCGGAAAACAAGCACGCATCCTCAATCAAGTAATTGACGAACTATTCCACGACCATCCAGAAATAGCCGCCGAGCGATTAAAAGAATTACTCGGACATACGCCATTCCAAGTAATAGCCGGTTCAGCTTTGGGTGTGACTATTTCTTGGTTAGCTCAAGCAGCCTATTAAAGTTAGGAGTGAGGAGTTAGGAGTGAGGAGTTAGGAGTTAGGAGTTATTGCCAATAAATAACAACTAATCACCATCAACTAACCACCATCAACTAACCACCATCAACTAACCACTAACAACAACTAACCACCAACAACTAACAACTAATTGGGCAAATTGACAGCAGAACGCAATAACATCACCTTTTGACTATCAACAATGATGGCAAAAAAACCACGTTTTGAAAGTTCTTGTAAGGTTTCATAGGCTTCTTTTTGGTTACTAGTGTAATTAGCCAATAAATAAGGTCGTTTTCCGTAAGCCACAAAACCGACATCTCCTTTGACTGCTTTACGAACATCAGATACTAATTGAGGACGATTGTAATAATCGACCAATACAGCATAACCAGTTCCCAAGTTTCGAGGTTTGTAACTTACTGTACTTGCTTGAGTGGGTGTTGGTGTTTCTGTAGGTCTAGTAGTAATTATTGCAGATAAACCAGCAGCATCTTTGATATATCTTGCCCAGCGATTGGCATCGTCAATATTTTTAAATCCGCCGATACGGGTAACAGTATCGCTCAGGTATCTACAAGTATTTGTGTTGATTTTTGCTGGTAAAACGCGCTTTAACTGAGTTTGATTGTCTGTTGTGGGACTCGCTACTAATAACAAATATTCACCACCTTTGGGAGCTTCACAGGTGGGAGGGTTTTGTTGGGCATTTACAGAATTAATTCCGCAAAATAAACCCATTGTTGATAATATTAAAACGGTTGGTAAACTTTTAAATTTACCTAAAATAGCTGAATTCATCAATTATATTCTCCTAAAACTCACACCACAATTGACAGTTGACAGTTACCAGTTATCAGTTATCAGTTATCAGTTATCAGTTACCAGTTATCAGTTATCAGTTATCAGTTATCAGTTATTTTCCGGGCGTGTGTGTTGGGAGATAAGATAGAAAGCATATCAATAGATAACTGTTCACTGTTCACTGTTCACTGATTAAGAAACCGCAGCAAGAGACGCTAAAGCATCAGGAATTTCAGATGAAGGAGCTTGAAACTCACCCGTTGCCACATATTCCAATCGCAATTTCAACCAAGTTATAAATTGAGGATTGGTGGAAACAACCGCTGCTGATGGTTGGGGACATTTGGCTTTGACTTCTGACATTTGACTGGTTTCTAGAAAAGCTGGCTGCTTAATCAACCAAAAATCAATTTCTTTCTCTTGTTCGTGGTAATAGCGAGTACGTTCCTTTAAAACTTCCTCTAAAGGTTCTTCTTCCAATAAAAAGCGTTGAGAAGCCACTACGTAATAATAAGTTTGCATTTTCACTCTTTGTGGATTAAATTAATTAACTAACTGAACAAAATTGAGGACACAGCATATAGTACTGCGTCCGGGTGAAGTTTAATTAGAAGAATTCAAAGAAGCAGCCAATTTTTTAAATGGACAGCTAGTTGCTAGCTGCGGTGAAATTTGCTGCTTTTCTCTACCAAAGAAAAATCTTTTAATTGTTCCCCAAACTGACTTGTCCTCACTTCCATGCTTTCCACCACTCGTCAGCTTGGTCAAAAACTGACTATTATCAAAATAGTGTTCCACATTGATAATTTTCAAGTCATCGGTAACGCGGGCGATACTCATTCCTATTATCTCCACAACTTCCCCTGTAGGAGCATAGTCTTTATATGGACCTTTAAAAGTTCCCCAATGCCGCCATTTAAATGTAACATTTGGTGGAGAACTGTAAACTTCTAACACTTCCCATAAAAATCCTTTCGGAAATGCACTACGAAACAGTCTTCCTGATGATTGAAAGTTTTCTTCGGAAGCTTTATATTCTTCTGTGTCGCCGATAAATAAATTATAAGTTCCTGCTGCGGAAACATCTTCGGCGGTAAATTCGTCACCACCATTACTACTCATGCGAAACTTATCTTTAACAACCGATAACCACTGTTGTGGATTGGTTTTAAAAGAAGCTTCTAACTCAAAGGTTCTGACTAAGTTTTCCACAATCGCTTCGAGAGAACCCATCTCATGATTAGCTTGACTTTCGGAAGCTAAACCTTGGTTCGATTCGGAATAGTCCGGAGGATTTCCACCACGCCATTCATTATCGATGCTATTGGCAATTACTGTTTCTCTTTTTTGTACCCACAGTGGTAAATCCTGAGATTGGGTTGCGCTCATATCACAATTAACAGTTAAAACTTAACAGTTAATAGTTAACAATTAACAGTAAACTGCTTACTGCTCACTGCTCACTGTTTAACGTTGATGATTTGCTTCATTTCTCGCACTGCTCTTTCCATACCTATTAACGCTGCTCGACTAACGATGGTATGACCAATATTAAGTTCTTCCATGCCCTCAATACAAGCTACCGGATAAACATTGTTGTAAGTCAATCCGTGTCCCGCATTTACTCGCAATCCGGCTTTGATTGCCTGCCTACAACCTGATGCTAACAAATCTAACTCTTTGTCCCTACTTGCTTCGTCTTTTGCTTCCGCATATTTTCCCGTATGCAGTTCAATAAACTTTGCTCGCACCTTGACAGAAGCTTCAATTTGTGGTTTATCGGCATCAATAAATAAACTTACCGGAATACCAGCACTCTGCAACTTATCAACTATATTGCCGATTCTATCAACTTGACCGACAATATCTAAACCCCCTTCCGTGGTGACTTCTTCCCGTTTTTCCGGAACTAAAGTTACGTAATCTGGTTTGATATCGAGAGCGATCGCCAACATTTCATCAGTAGCCGCCATTTCTAAATTCAGATGAGTTCTGACGGTTTCTCTGAGTATCCGCACATCTCTGTCTTGAATATGTCTTCTATCTTCCCGTAAATGTACGGTAATTCCATCAGCACCGCCCAACTCAGCTAGTACGGCAGCCGCTACAGGGTCAGGTTCCACCGTGCGCCGCGCTTGCCGAATAGTGGCGATATGGTCAATATTTACACCGAGTGTCAGCAACCCTGTTTTCTCCCATTCACAATTTATCTAACAGTTAATTTTACAAGAAATTGGGGTCGAATCGATTTTGGATTTTGGATACATACATTCGCGAGGCGAACGCACAAGCTTTGGATTATTCCCATAGTTTAAACTAGGGCGGTTAGAAATTGACAATTTTTAGGAGGTAGGCCAGGGTCAATTTCCGCCGCTACCGGAGCAATGGCGCTGTTAATGATTGATTTAGTTAGAGATCATGGTTTGCAATATTTATTTGCAGCCACTTTGTTAACAGGGGTGTTTCAAGTTGTATTTGGGGTACTAAAACTCGGTCGCTACAT
>JAYKJL010000066.1:0-4445 GCA_035285725.1 Nostocales cyanobacterium 94392
TTAAAGAATTTCGTGCTGATGTTACAAACGAACTTTTGTTAATGTTAAAAGCTCGTGTTTTGCAATTAGCACAAAATTATTCTTCTTTAGAACGTTTACAAGCCTTGGAATCACAAATCACTATTGCATTGACAGAGCAAGTTACTAATTTAATTGCAGAAGCGGAAATTAAAGCATTTGGAGCAAAAAGTCATTCGACAAGTAGTAGATTTGCAAGTAGATTATGTCAATATTTGGATTCTAGAGAACAGTGAATAGTAAACATGAGAAAATTGATTATAAATATTAATTATTAAGTAATTTAGCAATAAAAATAATAAGCAAAATGATTAACTTATCAACAGAAATACTACCAATGACACTAGAATTTGAACAATTACCACCAGAAGCGATTCTTCTATCGCAGCCACAAATTAACCAAGCGATAGAACTTAGCAGCCAATTCAAGGATGAATCGAAACAATGGCAAACTTATTTGAATGCTTTAAGTTTATCAGCCTTTGAAACTTGGTTGGAATCAAGAGGAAATTCTTTTAATATAAATCGGCAAGAATGTACGGTTTTACAACCAGCGCTCTTTAATTTAATCCCCGCAGTCGCTAATTTAAAAGTCGGTGAATTTAAACTTTCTTTAATTACTAGTGGAAGTTTCATTGACGAACAAGTTGATATATCTAGAGTTGTGATAGATTTACCCGAATATGTTCCTCATTTTTACGTTTTAGTAGAAGTTTTAGAAGAAGAAGAAAGCGCGATTATTCAAGGATTTTTATCGTATAAAGAATTATCCTCAAGACAGCAAAACGTTAATTTAGGGCTAGATTCAGATTGGACATACTCCATACCATTAACTTGGTTTTGCAACGAACCAGATAGGTTATTACTGTATTTACGCTGTTTAGAACCAGTAGCTATTCCTTTACCCGCAATACCCACAAATCGAGTTGGAAATTTAGAATTAGCTAAAAACGAATTGATAAAGATATTACCTCAATTAAAGACAAAAGAACTTTGGGAAGTCTTGACATGGGAACAAGCAACTGTACTATTAACTAATTCTGAATTAATCAATTGGCTGTACAAGTTACAGCAAACAGAGACGTTACAAGAAACATCTTTACAGCAACATCTATCAGATATATTCAAATTAATTACCCAACCAGCAATTAACGTCGGACGTTGGTTGTGGGATGAATTGGATACATTAGCGGAGCAATCTTGGAACTTATTACCGAATATTACACCACAACCAGTAATGAGAAGTCCTGTAGAAGAATTTACAGTAATTAGCTCGCAACTGCAACAACAAGGTTTGGAAATTCCCGTACAAGCAAGGGGTGCTTATCAAGATTTATCTTTAGCTGGAGTTCCCTTACGTTTGTATGCTGCAACTTGGTATTTGCTATCAGAATCTGAACCGAATTCATGGACATTATTGTTAATATTAGGTACCCCAGCTTTGGAGAGTTTACCGTATAATTTAAAATTAAGAGTTAGCGACCAAACTGGTATTTTAGTAGAACAAAAAGTTAATTCAGAATTGGGGAATACTTATTTATTTACTAGGGTTGTGGGGAATTTTGATGAGAAATTTTTGGTTAGTGTCAGTTTGGGAGATGGTGTTGAGGTGACATTGCCTTTTGCTTTTGATATGAGTCGGTGATTGGTAATGGGTGATTGGTAATAGGTAATAGGTAATGGATGATTGGTGATAATCGGCGGTTGAAACCGCGTCTACACAAACAAAGTCCACCTGCGTGGACTAAATATTTAATAATTGTAGAGTGTGTTACAGCTACGGAAGGTTAGTGGAATAAACAGATATGTTAAGCTGTTACGCATTTAGTTTATATTTGACTAGCGGGCAAGATGCCCGCACTACAAGAATTTCATATTTTTGCTTTATACAATTTAGCTGCACATCAGCTTATCCTTTTGCTGTAACGCACCATTCTATATTTAACTACTAATTAATACTTATTAATAATTCTTACATTTCAACATTACCTGCTTCAAATATCTGGTTAGCGGTTAAATTTAAATTGGGAAAAGTAGGAGAAACAACACGTTCGTTATCTCGAAACAGATTAACTTGATATTCGTTATCAATTAGCTGATAAATTGAAATAGTAGGCTGTTTTGGATTACCTATAAACTTACGTCCACCCAATCCTAAATAATCAATAATCCAATATTCGAGAATGCCAATCTCTTCGTATTCACCAACCTTTTTATAGTAATCATCGCGCCAATTAGTACTTACAACTTCTATAACCAAAGGAATTGATGCTCCAAACTCAACCGTAGAATATTTCTTCCAAAGAGGTTCTGAAAATAAATTAGGACGATTTAAAAGCAACACGTCGGGAGAGTAAGAAGATTCACTGCTACGACATCTAACTAAAGCTTGCTTGGGGATAAAGTAAGGTAAGTTTAAGCCTTTGATTTCCACAGATATTTCCAGCGCTGCAAAACCAATAACCTCTTCATGTCCTCCTATCGGTTGCGACATCTCAACAATTGCTCCATTATGCAATTCGTAGCGTTCGTTTTCTGGCTTCCATTCGAGGAATTCTTCAAGTGTTAATAGATTTTCTGCTATTTGTGTCATAAGATTTTTTATTCTTAATAATATCGTGTAGAGACGTAGCACTGCAACGTCTTAATTTACAGGAATAGCCGCTCACGGAACCGCACCCGCGTCGGGTGATTGTCACAGTCACTGGTTGGTGCGTGACGCTAAAAGTCTTATCGCTACGTTCAAATTTATTCTAAACTACACACCCGTTGCAAAAAATTGTGCCAGTTGCGGCCATTCCTAATTTATTTTGATTTGTATCAAGAATTTGGCTTGTGCAGAATTGAATAAATGGTCGGAATTAACGGCTTTAGGAGAAGCAGTTACTACTCCAAGAATAATTTTTACCGATGCTGATAACGTAATTCCCGATGTACTTTGGGTAAGTAAAGAACGTCTTCCAATATTACTTGATGAAGCCGGACATTTAACAGGTGCGCCGGAATTAGTTATTGAAGTGCTTTCTGAAGGAGTGGATAATCAACGTCGAGATAGAGAAGTAAATGACATTGCCTTTTGCGTTTGATATGAGTCGGTGATTGGTAAGTTGATAATGAATATCTGGCGGTTGAAACGGCTGCGATAGAAGCAAAGTAAAAACAATAGGCATCAGTATTACTACAGTATTTGATTTTCATGTATAGTAAATATACTGAGGTAATTTTTTGATTTCGCATATTTTTGCATACCCTGGTTTGTCCTCAGATATATAAGAGATTGAACAGGCGATCGCCTGTAGTCATATAAGAGGAGTAACCAATGTCTAACCGTTTGAAGAGTTTTGCTTTAGCTAGTTTAGTGTTTTCACTGACTTGTGGTGTTGGTTTAGCGGCGAATGATGTGATAGTCAAGCATACTTTGGCACAAACTGCAACAAGTTCAGATGGGAAAGGGGAAGCTGATAAGTTGTTTCAGGATGGGGTGCAGCAGTTTCGTCGCGGGGAATATCCCAAAGCATTGCAGACTTATCAACGGGTGTTGGAGATTAGGCGAAAATTGGTGGATAAAGCGGGAATTGGTCAAACGCTTAATAATATTGGACAGGTTTACAATGGGTTGCAGCAAAACGACAAAGCGTTAGAAATTTTACAACAAGCATTGACAATTCGCAGGGAAATTAAAGACCGTGCTGGAGAGGGGGAAACTTTAGATGTTTTGGGTGGAGTTTACCTGGCTCTATTTAAAGATGAAAAATCTTTAGAAACTTTACAGCAAGCTTTAGAAATTCGTCGTGAGGTGAAAGATAGAAATGGAGAAGCAGTGACTCTTAGTAAAATGGGATTTACTTATTTTTTCTTGAAACAACAAGAACAAAGTTTGAAACTTTTACAGGAAGCACTAGCGCTACACCAAGAGCTAAAAGACAAGTTTCAAGAAGGATTTACCTTATTTAGAATAGGGCACGTTTATTGGAATGCAGATGATTATGGTCAAGCTTTGGAGTGGTACAAGAAGTCACTGATAGTAAACCGAGAGGTAGAAAACCGTGCGTGGGAAGGGAGAAGTTTGCAGCAGATAGGAGCGATGTATGAAAAACAAAAGCAATATGATGAAGCGATTAAGTTTTATCAGCAAGCTTTACCTCTAATTCGAGAAGCGGGAATTAGCCCAGCAGAAGAGAATATTTTAGCGTCAATAGGAGACGCTTTCAATAATCTCAAACAATATGACAGTAGTGTGAGATTTTATCAGCAAGAATTAGCCAACGCTAGAAAATCACATAATAAGCACTTGCAAGGTAATATTCTTAAATGGATAGGAGTTGCTTACTTTAAGCAAGAAAACTATAACCGTGCTTTAGAATTTTTTCAGCAAGCATTACCATTTGCAGCAGAAGTAAAAGATAAGGATTTTAAAGCCAATATTC
>JAYKJL010000067.1:0-30856 GCA_035285725.1 Nostocales cyanobacterium 94392
TATTTCTCCTCCACAAATGGAAACGATACCGGAACAAGATAGTAATATTACTATTCCTGTAACCAAAATTGAAGTAACTGGTAACACTTTATTTAATTCAGATATTGAGAATATCGTTAAATTAAATGAAAATCGCAACCTAACTTTAACGGAACTTAGAAATATTGCGGATGCGATTACTAAATTATATTTACAAGAGGGTTATATTACATCTAGGGCTGTTTTAGCAGACCAAGAAATTAAAGATGGTGTAGTTAAAATAATTGTAGTAGAAGGTTCTTTAGAAAAAATTGAAGTTGAAGGTAATCAACGTTTAAATTCATCTTATATCAGAAATCGGATTAAATTGGGTGCGAAAACTCCATTAAATCAAGTTAATATTGAAAATCAATTGAGGTTATTAAGAATTGACCCGTTATTTAGTAATGTAGAAGCAACTTTACAACCGGGGACTAATTTAGGTGAAAGTATTTTGATTGTAAAAGTAGAGGAAGCACCATCTTTTAATCCCTTTTTTGGTGTTGATAATTATTCATCTCCTAGTGTTGGTTCAGAAAGGTTTGGTGCTGGCTTTAATTATCGGAATGTAACTGGAATTGGTGATGAGTTCACAGCTTCTTACTATCGTTCTACTACTGGGGGTTCCAATGTCTTTGATATTAATTACCAAGTTCCGGTTAACCCCAAAAATGGAACCGTGAGATTTAGATATGCTCCCAGCGATAGTAAAATTACTGCTCCTGAATTCGCTGATTTTGATATTACTTCTGATAGTCAATTATATGAACTTAGTTATCGTCAACCGTTGACTCGGACTCCCAATGAAGAATTTGCTTTATCTTTAGCATTTACCTTACAAAACGGTCAAACTTTTTTAGGTGGTACACCAACACCCTTTGGTGAGGGACCTGATAATCAAGGAAACAGTCGGACTAGAATAGTAAAATTTGGACAAGATTATATTAAACGAGATTTACAGGGTGCTTGGGGATTGCGATCGCAATTTAATCTCGGTTTGGATATTTTCGATGCTACAGTGAATTCGGATTCTCAACCGGATGGACGTTTTTTTAGTTGGTTGGGACAAATTCAAAGGGTACAAAGGTTAGGTAAAAAGAATTTATTAATTGCTCAAGCGGAATTACAGCTAACACCGGATAGTTTACTGAGTAACCAACAGTTTTATCTGGGTGGGGGACAATCTTTACGGGGTTATCGACAAAATGCTCGTTCGGGGGATAATGGTTTTCGTGTTTCTGTAGAAGATAGAATTACGATTGTTGACGGTACAGATAAAACGTCATCTTTACAAATAGCACCTTTTATTGAGATGGGTGCTGTATGGAATCATCCCGATAATCCCAATCAACTTAATAATCAAACATTTCTCAGTGCTGCTGGTTTGGGATTAATTATACAACCAACAGCAAATACTTTTCTCCGACTCGATTATGCTGTTCCTTTTATCAAACTTGATGATAAAGGTACAAATGCTCAGGATGAAGGTTTCTTTTTTAGTTTTGGTTATAATCCTTAATTTATTTACTCCCTTCCCGGCAGAAGATTACCGAAAAAAAACCGCAGAGACGCGCTCGTGCGCAGAGGAAAGAGGTAAAAAGAGATACGTATCTGTTTAACGGTTCGGGGGAGTAGTTTTAATTGCATAATTTATCAGCTCGAAACGTAATAGCTAATGTAACTACTTTCGTCCCAATAATCAGGAGTAAATCATGTCACGCTACTTGAAGCTTCTACCTTCATTACTAATCGTTTTAGCTGGAACATTTACGTTAACTCCTTCCATAGCTCAGACAACAAACGAAGAACCAGGATTGCGTAAATTTATCGAACGGATGTTAAGTGTTTATGGTGATACTAAAGTAATTGTCGGTAAATTACCAGAAAAAATGCCTGTAGAACTTCCGATTCCATCAAATTCTCAAATATTAGGAAGTACTGTGAGTGAAAAAGGAAATATTCAGGTTGTTTTAGATGCTTCTGGAACAGTGGAACAAGTAACTGATTTCTATAAAACTCAACTGCAAAATATTGGTTGGAATAAACCTAAAAATCATCATATTTATAATTATAATCGTGGTTTTGTTAAACAAACATCAGAATTTGGAGATTATATAACTTTTTGTCATCAAACTAATAAGTTATTGTATGTTGGTTTGAGAATCAACAAAGGAAAAGAAACTCCATCAGTAGTAAGTGTGGATTTAAATCCAGTCAACGAAAAAGATGAAAATACTTATAATCCTTGTGAAACTGTAAATTATATGGAGGATACAGTTGCACTTCCAATATTAACTCCACCATCAGATACTGAAGTATCCAGAAAAGGAATAGACCACTATAATAATGAGTCGGGAGTTATTTTGGAAACCAAGCTTGATAGCAAGACGTTAGCAAATCATTACAGTCAACAATTAGAAAAAGCTGGTTGGAAAAGGATTGATAGTGGAGAAAGTAATTCATATTCTTGGAGTACTTGGACATTCAAGGATGAAAAAGGAAAAAGTAGACAGGGTTTAATGAATTTTACACGACTTGAAGGAAAGCCAAATCAGTATTTTGCGAATTTAAAAGTACTTTAGAGGATGTTTTGAAAATCTAATTCAATATGAAGGGGCGACTAGAAGTCGCAGCTACACGAACAAAACCCACCGTAAGGCGGGTTATAAATTAACTAGTCCACCGTAAGGTGGACTTTGCTTGTGTAGACGCGGTTTAAACCGCCGGATACTTTCAAAACATCTTATTAAATTAAAAACGAAAAATTCTCAAGACGTACCATGATGAATACGTCTTTTTTCTGTTGCAATTAATGAAATTGTTGATATCGAAATTATCTAATATTTAACGCAGAGGAACGCAAAGGTAGACGCAGAGGAACGCAAAGTTTTTACTGGGCTGCATATTTAATCACTCTTATACGTAATAGATAATAGTTCCACTTTCATCATCGTAATTAGGAGTTGAATTATGTCACGTTCAATCAAAAATATAGTTGTCGGTTTACTTTTAACAGCAGCAACGACTATTCCTGTACCTTCTGCTGTAGCTCAATCAACACCCAGTTGTTCGAGATATATTCAAGGTATGTTTACAGGATTTTCTGGTGATACATTAGGAGCAGGACATTGGTTTAATGTCAAAGGAACAAGAATTACTGCTCGTGGTAAAGGTGGATTTTCTTCTTTTGCAATGAGAGAAAATTATGCTGTCAGAGATGGTGTTTCAACAACTGCTTCTAGTGGGAAAGAAGGTTTTATAATTTCAAAACCCAATACAACAGCAAGTGTAATTCAAGGAAAATTTCAAGATGTTTTCCCTGGACGTAAAGATGGAAAAACCGATTTAACAACTTTAAAAGTTAATCGTGATGGACGAGTACAAGTTGTACTTAATGCTTGGGGAAATAATACTGTAAATCTTAATGATTTGGAGTGTTATCAAGGACATCAAGGAAACACTTTTGTGTTAACAGGTCAAAATAGAACTTCTTCTCACGGTTTTGATTTTTGGACTTTTGTAATTACACCTGATTGGTTAATTTAGATTAATTTTTGACACGGGAGTGTGATAAAGTAAATTCAAAAATCTCCGTTATTACACTCTCGTATTTCCCTGAATTAAGAAAAAACACTCAGAGGATGTTTTGAAAGTATAATTTAACGCTTTACCTGGCGACTATAAGTCGCGGCTACAAAAACAAAACCCGCCGTGGCAGCGGGTTCTAAATTAACTAGTCCACGCAGGTGGACTTTGTTTCTGTAGTAGCGGTTTAAACCGCCGGATACTTTTAAAACATCCTCTCAGCGAAACTTTGCGTTTACCTCTGTGTTACTCTGCGTTAAAAAATCAATAATGATAAAATATGAATTACAAATATCAAATTGCTTATAACATTGTTGGGACTATACTATTTTCTTTAATTCAATTGATTTTACCTGTAAACGCACAAAATCAACAATCAAAAGATATAGGTAAAATAGAAATGAAAAATTCTAGTAAAAAATGCCAATTTACAGGACATTTTAGTTCTATTGAATCTATAGATATTAGCCCCGATGGGAAAAGTTTTATCACTGCTAGTCATGATAATAATATCAAATTATGGGATATTTCTACTGGTCAGTTAATTAATACCTTTTATAGTGCAGGAAGTAATGGTTTAATCCATCCTGATAGCAAAACTCTTATCAGCGCTAGTAATGATACTATTAAATTTTGGAATATTACCACGGGAAAATTAATTCGTACATTTACAGGTCATTCTGACGGAGTTGCTTCTCTTGCTATTAGTAAAGATGGTAAAACCTTAATTAGTGGTAGTTGGGATAAAAGTATTCAAATTTGGGACATTTCTACAGGAAAATTAATCAGGAGATTAAGAGGTCATTCTGAGTCGGTTAATGCGGCAATTATCACTCCAGATGGTAATACTGTAATTAGCGGAAGTTTTGATAAAACTATTAAATTCTGGGATATTAAAGCTGCTAGAGAAATTCGTACCATCAAGGGTAATTTTGATGGAGTTACTCAGTTATTCATGAGTACAGATGGTAAAACATTTTTTAGTGGTAGTTACGATAGTAATATTAAAGTCTGGGATACAGAAACTGGAAAAGAAATTCGTACACTAAAAGGACATTTTGGAAATATAGAATCATTAACTATTAGTTCAGATGGAAGTACTTTAGTTAGTACTGCTTGGGACAATACGATAAAACTATGGGATGTAAATACAGGAAAGTTACTTCGTACATTTGGTGAACCCAGAAAAAAATCAGAATCGTCAAAATCATTTCCAAAGAACTTTCCTAGTGGAATCTTTTCTATCATCTATTCACGAAGTCAAAATAATAAAATTGCAATTAGTCCAGATGGAAATACTCTGGTTACTGGTGGTAATGGGATTCAAATATGGGATGTTAATAAAGGAAAGCAAATTCCTAAACTTCCAGGGCATTTTGATTGGTTTCACTTTGTTAGTGTCACTCCAGATAATAAAACATTGGTTAGTGTCAATTCAGGTGAAACTATTAATATATGGGATAAAAGTACTGGTAAAAAAATTCAGTCAATTAAAGATAAATGGATTCGCTCCATTGCAATTAGTCCAGATGGAAATATTTTAGTCAGTGGTGGTTGGGATGATAAACCTATTAAATTATGGAATATTAAAACAGGAAAATTAATTCGTACATTTGAGGATATTGGAGTTAATGTTGTTGCGATTACTCCAAATGGTAATACTTTAATTACTTCTCATGGTGAAGAAGTTAAATTACGTGATATTCGCACGGGTAAATTGCTGCATAAACTAAATAATTCCTTTTCAGTTTCATCTATCGTTGTGAGTCAAGATGAAAAATATTTACTTACCAATAGTGGTGATGAAGTGATACTTTGGGATATACAAACTGGTAAGTCGATTCGTACTTTACAGGAAACAAATATAGATGAATATTATACAGATGACTTACAAAATATTATATCAGTGACCTCTATTGCTATCAGTCCAGATAGTCGTACTATTGCAATTGGATATAGCGATGATAAAATTGTTTTGCAGGATACTGACACTGGAAACATTATTCATACACTCAATAGTCAAGTTGGTGCAGTTTTTAATTTAACTATGAGTCCAGATGGTAATACTCTCGTGAGTAGCGGATATAATAACAATATTCAAATCTGGGATATACAAACTGGGAAATTAATTCATACATTAGAAGCACATCTCTACACTATTTCTTCTCTAGCTATCAGTCCTGATGGTAAAACTTTAGTTAGTAGTAGCGGTGATAATACGATGAAAATGTGGAATATGAGTAATGGTAAATTGTTGGATACATTTTGTCAGCTTTAGAAGTCGGGTTTCTTAGAGAAACCCGACTTCTTCGGTGTTCATTTTGTAACGACAAGTTTTAGAAGGTTTTGACTGTGTAGACGCGGTTTCAACCGTCGGATACAAAACATCCTCTTACACTAATCCGCTTCACCCAGCAAAGTAAAACCAGCCCAATCTAATGGTTCAAAACCAAATTCCATCAGTTGTAACATGGCTGTTCTTAATGCGATCGCTTTATCGGGATTTTGCTGTAATTCTTGATAAAAAGCAGTCATTAGTAATCTAGTTTTCTCATCAGGAACTGTCCATAAAGATACTAATACACTGGGTGTTCCCGCAGAAATAAAAGCTCGTGAAAGTCCAATTACTCCATCTCCGGTAATTCTTCCAACTCCCGTATCACAAGCACTTAATACTACTAAAGAAGCAACTAAACGTAAATCAAAAATTTCCGCAGCAGTCAGTAAACCATCATCTGTTTCTGAAGGTGTTAAAGCTATCGCTCCGGGTATTCCTAAACCTTGTAATGAAGAACTACTATCGGAACTGCGATATTCTAAAAGTCCGTGGGTTGCTAAATGTATTAATGTCGCTTTCGATAATTGATTTTTCACATTAGTTTTAGTCGCTTGAGAACCAATTATGGCTTCTTGTTGCAACATTTTGGCTATTTCTATCGCTTCTATTTCTGATTCCGGTAATACTGCTAGTTGTTGCGGTTCTTCTCCATTTAATGATACTTTTGGCATTATCGGATTACCAACTATTAACGGTTTTAAATCTGTGATATTTTGTTGTTTTAAACGATTTTTTTGTTTACGAGTTAAGTCTAATACTTGAATTGCCGGAGCAGTCAAAATAGTATGTTTTTCAATTAAATATTTACCGTCTTCATCTTGTAATGCTGCAAAAGGAGTTAGAAATAATGATTCTTGGGGAATAAAAATTACTTTTGCTGTAGCGTCTTTTGGTAATAAATCAGCTATCGGTTCAATTAAAATTTTATATAGTTTACGAAGTGCAATATACTCCGAATTTTTTTCTTCTCCCAACTGCAAAATATTTTGTGCTTGTTGCTGACAAATAATTCCTTTAACTAAACACCTACTGGAATTAACTAAATCATCCAGAGTTAAATTATGTTTCCACAGGGGTTTTAAATCAACTTTGCGAAAATCAATTTCACCCGTTGGTTTTACTACCCAAATAAATAATTCTGCACCTCTACCTCTTTGTTTACCCAAGAATTTAAAATCATCATCGGGGACTATGGAATATTCAACTAAAGTTGCATTTTGCTCACGAGCAATTTCTCGGATTTTATCTACTGAAGGATGTTTAGTATTGATTGATTGATTTTTTTCCGCAAATCTACCAGCTAGTAATTCGACAAAAGCACGAGCGCGTCCTTGTTCTGTGGCTTCTAGAGCAGCTTCTGGCTTATTTGCAGCTATTAAAATTTGTTGTAATAAATTATAAGAATGAACTTGAGTGTCGAAAATTGATACCTGATAACTATCGCTGAGTCCTGGTCTCATTCCATCTAAAAGTTTGACAGCATCCCGGAGAGTCTTTTCTGCTTCCTCAAGTTTTCCTGCTGTAAATAAAACGTGTCCTAAATTATTTAACCCCATTGCTTGTGCTTCCGGGTCGCCAATTTCTTTCGCGATCGCCAAGCTATCTTTGAGATATATAATCGCTTGCGGATAGTCTTGTAAGTCTTCATGAGCTAACCCCAAACTGCCTAAAGCTTGCAATTCTCGTTGTTTATCTCCAATATCTTGAACAAGTTTGAGACTTTGTTGATAATTTTCAATTGCTTTATCCCGTTGTCCCAAAAAATGATAGGTGGAACCCAAATTAATCAACGTACTTGCTTGACCTGATGTATCATTGATAGCAGAACTGATATTCAGACTGTCTTGGAAAATGGCGATCGCCTTTTGGTATTCACCTTGATTAGCGTAAATTTGTCCTAAGTTACTCAGGGTTGTCCCTTCAACTCTTTGATTTTTAGTTTCTCGGGCAATTTGTAAGCTTTTTTCATAAGATGTAATTGCATTATCATAATCTCCCAAAGCTTCATAAACATTTCCCAGGTTTTTAAAAACTATCCCCTCATCTTGACGATTTCCGATTTTTTGCAGAATTTGTAATGATTGTTGATTAGTTTCAATTGCTTGAACATAATTACCCAATGTTTTATAAGCAATAGCTAAATTACCTAAAATTACTGCTTGTTCTGATTGATTATTTGTTTCACGTACCAAAATTAAAGCTTGTTGATAATAATCGACAGCTTTAGTAAATTTACCTTGTTGAGCATGAATTTTTGCAAGATTTATTAAAGCGGAAATTTCTCCCGATTTATCTTTAATTTCTCGTGTTAGAGTCAGATATTGTTCTAAGTAAATAATTGCTTGGGGATAATTTCGTATTTGTTGATTAACAGCAATTAGGTTTTTTAAAGTTGTGATAGTTGCTGGTTTATCATCTAATTCAAGATATATCTTTAAAGATTGTTGCCATAATTCTATCGCTTTTGGTAGTTGATTTGCTTGGTATTGTTCTAAAGCTTTTTGGGATAAAGTTTCGGCTGTTATTTCTCTTTTCGGTTGAGGTTCTCCAGTTAATAACAGTAGAGTGAGTAGGGTATGGGAGATAGTTTTGATAAAATAATTTATCATTTCATATGTTTTTGAACGCAGAGGAACGCAAAGGTATACGCGGAGGAGCGCTGAGTTACGATATTATTATTGAGCGATTTTGAGGATGTTTTCTTTATTTGCTGTTGTACAAGTGTCTTTATTTGGAGGTTGAGAAATGGTTGTAGTTTGTCCTCCACGGGTGTTTTCTCCTGAGTTAAAAGCAACAGTGGTTTGGGGGGGACAGATGTTGTCTTTATCATCTTGATTTAATTGACGTTGGACAATTTCTTCATTAGGAGTCGGTTGATTTGGTTTGGGAACTCCAACTACATTGATATCGGAACTTCCAGATAAAAATGTATCTCCGAAAGCACCATAAAGTCCTGCATCAACACCTCCCTTTTTAACAATGAGTCCAGCGGTAAAACTCTCATCGGGTGAAATATTGTTAATATCAAAAGCAACACTGTTGACAGTTACGGGTCTATCTGGGACGGGATTCTCATTTTCATCAACAAAAATAATTTGACTATCATCACCTCTTCCTCGAAAGAAAACTCTTCTTCCATCAGCTTTAACTCGATATATAGTATTTCCCTCTACATCTTTTTCAACAGCAACCCCATCAGTGAATTTTACTCCACCATGTTGAATGTTGATATTTTGTTGAGCTTGAATACTGACTGGAAGTTCACTCGGTCCAGTAAAGGTAAATGAACTTAAAAAAGTACCTTTAGCTCGAAAAATATCAGCGGCATTAATATCTATACTTCCAAATGGAACACGCATTGTGTTAACTATAATTTTGCCAGTTTTTGATGACATAAATGCAAAATCATTTCCGCTACCCAATCCATTCTCTGATGATATAACGTTTAGATTTTCTATATTAATATCTTTTTCTGCAGAAACTATAGTATTACCAGCATTAATATCATTTTTAACTAAAACACTACCTTTTGAGGAATTCAAAGTCAATGGACTATTTACACCGTTGAAAGTCCCATATAATCCAAAATTTCCTACAGAAATATTACCATTTACATTAATATTGTTTTTAGCAGAGAGAATTACCGGACCTAATATTTCATTGTTAGTTGATGGTTCTATAATAATATTTCCTACTGTAATATTTCCTGAAGATATAGAAGAAGTATTGGTATTTTCAAAAGTTGTCCCATCAACAGAAGCTGGAGAGCTACTAACATCATTGCCTAATTCACTCAACCCCGCTCGTAAAATCAACGATGAGCTATTTTTTAACAGCGCAATATCTGGGTCTGTTCCGACTAAAGAAGCATTTGGTTGAGTAATTTTAATATCACCACCAGAGATACTACCTTTTGCTTCTACTTTTAACGAAGAACCTTGATAATTACCAAAGTTGACATCACCATTAGAACTAATTATCCCTGTCGAATTAGCCCCAATTGGACTGAGAAAACTGGAAGTAAAATTACCCGCTCCACCGGATAAATTTTGGAAGTTAAAATTTCCACCTGTAATAAAGCGAGCGTTTCCAGTAATTGTACCATCGCTAACTAAATCAAGATTACCACCCGTATGAACAATAGATTTTTCATTGTTTAACTGAATATCAATATTTTCAATACCTTGAACTTTTAAATCTCCTCCTGCTTGCAAAATAAAAAATTCATCAATACCTGCACCATCAAATAAATTTATCGTATCTTGAGCCAATAAGTTCAAATTCCCCGATGTAGTTAATCCCTGTCCCGATTGACTAACAGAAATTAAATTACGATTTGATGATAGCGTAGTATTTCCAGCAGAAACCGCATCAATTAATAAATCTCCATTTTCTATTTTTAAACCAGAACCCGTTAGTTTTACTTCATCCCCGCTGATTGTTAAACCCGTTGCATTCGTAACACCTCCACCTGTTAATAATTGGGGGAGAGTAAAAATAGATAACGACCAATTATTCGGTAAACTAGGCGATATTGAAATTGGTTGAGTTTCCAGACTTAAAATATTCCCTGGCTGAGTAATCTTAACTATAGTTTCTCCAGGAACAGTAGCAACCGTGACTTCTCCTCCAGGAGCGCTCAATCCCCTCGTATTGACAACAGTACCACCAATAAAAGTGAAATTTTGTCCTGTTTTTACAGCTAAATTGCCGAATCCATCATTTGCGATCGCCCCCGGTTGACTCATAGTAAATGCAAAGGAATTCGGCTCCCCAATTAATTCAGCGTAGTTATTATTACCCAAAGCATTAAACCATTTATCACTAAATCCAATTCCGTTTGCAGTAGTTGCAGTAAAAGAACCCGGAACATCCAATCTTGCACCGGAACCAAATATAATTCCGGCTGGATTCATTAAATATAAATTCGCATCGCTACCCGTTATTTTAATCAATCCATTGATTACGGAAGCATCTCCACCTGTAATTCTTCCTAATACATTTTGAGTCCCAGGATTGGTAATAAAATCGGCAATTTGATTTTCATTCAGTCCGAATTTTTGCAAGCTGTGAAATAGGTTTTTATCAACTTGAGTTCCCCCGGTAATTGTAAAAGTATTACCAGTTTGATTGACGATTGTATTAGCATCATTCGCTGTAGGTGTAATCTGCGCTTGTGCTTGAGGTACACTGGAGATCAGGAAAATGGTTAGTAGGTATTTTAGTTTCATTGTATTTAAAAAAAACCGCAGAGGCGCGGAGAGCGCAGAGGAATAAATAGAAAGAAAGGTAGTTATTAATACTAATTAGTATAAAACCCTCCGTAGTAATATACGTACAGAAGGTTGAGATTATGTTAACTTTTTAAAAAACTTAACTATTTTACTAATTGTTGCTCGGCGACATCCTTTAAACCTATACTTTCAAGTAAACTTTGCCAATTTTCTACAAGTTGTTGATTTTGTGGTTGGTGCTGTCGCAATTTAGCCAAAGTATTAAGAGCATCGAACCACATACCTGCTGCTGCATACAATTCTACTTGTTTAATGGGTGTTGCCTGATTAATTTTCTTTGTCACCTCATCGCTCAAATTCACCCGTCTGACAACACCTTCTACCCTCAATGAAGGAATCGGTTTTTGAGTTTCGCAGTAGATATTAAAAAATAAACGATAATTTCGATTTTCCTGCAATGGTTTTACAGTTTCCGGTAAAGTAACGCTGATAATTCCCGGTTGACTCGGTAACTTCACAACCGATTGATAAACTAACTGCTTTGATTCCTCATCTTGAAGTAGAAATTCTGTCGGAAAAGAATACTCATTACTAAAAGGAACATAAAAATAAAATGTCGGACGCAAACTATTAGTTAATCCCCAAACATTTTCCTTCACGTATACTGTTTGTCCTAAATTTAAAGTCTTTTGAGTAAAAGGAATTAAAGCAGTCAAATTAGTTTGAACTTCCGGACAAGGACCTCTTCTTCCACCTCCACGAGTACGTCCACCGACAGGTTTTCCTGGTGGTGGTGCTGGTAAACTAAATTTTACTTGTTGATTAACTTGAGCAAAACTTTGATTACCAATCAAAATTGTCGAACACAATCCCAACACCAAACTCAACTTTACCGATAAACAAATCAACCTCATAAATTAATTCCTCACAAATAAATTATTATTACTAACTCTCTGCTTCCCTCTTCCCTCTGCGTCCTCTGCGTCTCTGCGGTTTTTTTAATCCAAAATTAATTGACGAAAACACCAACACAAACTGTTCCTAACAAACCCATCACCGACGGAACAAAAGCAACCCAAACACCTTGAATCAAAATATAAAAAGAAACACTATAAAGAATGCCACAGCTAATAATAACCATTAATCCTACTTGAGGAAGCAAACTTTTAAATGACAGCCCACGACAGCATAACATCCACGTCAAACCCCCTCCAACCACAGACCAAACCCAAATCCACAAAATATCATTCCAAGGAGATAATACCCTTAATAACGGACGTTTATCCAACACCGTACTTAATATTTGACTAACCATATGAGCTTGTACTTCAACTCCTGCCATTTGGTCTTTTAAAAGTCTTCCATAAGGAGTTTGCCATTTATCTTCAGCACCACTTCTAGTAATACCAATTAATACAATCTTATTTTCAATAAATTTTTCTAAAGCAGCAGGATTATTTTCCGCAACGTCAAAAATTTGTTTTAATGTGATTTTTTGAGCAATATCATTACCTGCACGATAGTTAAGTAAAATTTGCTCACTATTAGCATCAATACCTTGATAACCACCACCACGAGAATTTAATTTCTGAAATACTACGTTACCAATTTGCCAATTTTTACCGTTAGCAGTTAAATCAGTTTTAATATTATGAATCTGTAATAAATAACGAGAAGCTAACTGTAAGTTCAAAGAATATGAAGCTTGACAATAAGCATTTAGTTCTGGATTCATAGACAATAATTGTCTTCGTAAAACGTTATCCTCATCATCTACAAAATCACTAAATCCCAACCTTGCTAAAGGAATTTCTTGGGGAGGACGCACACCAAAAGGGTCTAATTTTGTACTACTAACTTTACAAATTCCTATTAAATTATCCGTATTTTTTAATTTATAAATTAACCCTTGAAGTTGAGGATTAGTATTAAAATCCCGATAAATATCCAAACCAATAACACTCGGTTGATATCTTTGTAAAATTCCTAATAACCGTTCCAAAGATTTATCAGAAAGAGAAACACCTTTGAGTTCTTCCCCTCTTTGTCTTTGTATTTCAACATCGTTATCATCTATCGTGATTAATAACAATCTCTCATCGATTCCTTCACTTGGTCGCAATTTCATCATCTGGTCAAATGCTTGTAATTCTGGTGCTTGTAATAACCCTAAAAATCGTATTCCCACAACTAAACTAGTTACCATCAAACTGGATGCAATCGTAATTAATCCCCGCTTCTTAAGATGATTTCTCTTAGTCTTGATCCCAATTGCATTTTGCCAAGTAAAAGGTACCTCCGCTTGATGCTGATATATCGTTGGTAACCAACTAGCACAGGGAAACTTATCTTCTAAACCTTGTAAACGTTCCCTCGCTTCTCGTAAAGCTTTGTAAAGGCGATCGCCATTTACAAACGCTTTCAAAAATGACTTTAAAAACTCCTGAGCAACCTTATCGGGAACAATTTCCCGCATTACAATTAAATAGGGAATTTGTAAATCAGCAAATTCTGTCGCTAATCCCAAACCATCACAGGAATTAAAAATAGCTAACTTTAAACCATTATCTACAGCTTTTTTTAAAGCATACTTCAACTGACTAATCGTTAAACTATCATGTTGATTAATATATATCCGTCCAGTTTCACCATTTTCTTGACTAGAACTATGACCAGCAAAAAATAATATCTGCCAATTTTGCTCCCACAATTGCTCTGTCAACTCACTACGAGATGGTTCCACCATGAACTGAATATCTGCATTTGGTAATCGAGTTAATAATTGTTTATCTGCTTCAATATCAATCCCTGTACTATTACCCAAAATAGCCAGAATTTTCACCGTATTTGTCGGTTGGACATCCCGAATTATCCGGTCATAATTCGCAGGACTCAAAGCAATTTCGACCTGGGGATAACGCTCTAATATATCCCATAAATGCCAAGGTAATTTTTGCAGTTGATTATCTTGAGTTTGAATCAATACTTGTAAATCATCCGATGGTAGTAACTTTTCCAACCATTTCTCACGAATAGGAATAAAAGAAATTGATTTTAACCAATGATTAAGTTGTTTATCGAGTTCTCTTGCAGCTTGATAACATTCTTCATCAGTAGAACTTTTTTTGCGTCCCTTGGGAATACCAATAGGTCTCCCCAACCAATTCATATTACGGTAAATATCTTGCCATCGCTGATAAGTTTGGAGTAAATCTTGATTAGCAGGAAGTTCCCCGATAACTTCAGTTGTAGGTGGAGCATTTTCCTCCCCAATTTGAAAAATTACCGGAAAACCCTCTGCAAAGCTACCTTTTCCGAACTTGAAAACTACCAACTTACCCACATCTATTCACCTCTACTATCTATACGCAGTTTAACTCTAGGAAAAAGTTAACTTAGCAGTGCATAAAACCACAGCAACAAATCTATAGATTAATAGATTAAAACAAGCCAGAAAAATTACCATGAAATCACAAATATTATTTAGCATTGCGACTTGCATTACCTTGTTAACTTCCGTCTCGCTACCAGTCGTAGCCGAAACTATTCCGAATGCGGTACAAACTACTAATAATACGAATAATATTACCCTTGCCAAAAATACCGCAATTATTGTTTCCTTCCCATCATCCATGACAGTTGATGTCAGCGAAAAACAAGACTTTACCCTGACAGTTTTTCTCACCAAAGCAATTACCGATAGTCAAGGTAACGTCCTAGTTCCAGAAAATAGTCCCGTATCTATTATCCTTAAACCTACG
The DNA here is from genome assembly GCA_035285725.1 of Nostocales cyanobacterium 94392. Lineage (GTDB taxonomy): Bacteria > Cyanobacteriota > Cyanobacteriia > Cyanobacteriales > Nostocaceae > Rivularia. Next base: position 14,937 of record JAYKJL010000067.1, read on the forward strand.
GATAAAGGAGCAAAAATTGTTGCTCAGTCATTAGTCGTCAACGGTCAAGTTGTACCCATCCAAGCATCAAGTCCAACAATTCCCGGTACTACCATTACTCATAAAGCAGGTCATGAAAGAGCCGAAGAGGATGGTTCTGTGTGGGGTAAAATTGGCGAAAGTGCATTTGGCTTTGCTGGTGGAGGTAAATCAGAACATTCCGAACGAGGTTCAATGCTCGGAAAAACTTTAGGACTAGTTACAGGTTTAAATTCTCCAACAAAATCACGACAGGTAAAAATTAACGAAAATAGTGTTTATATTTTATCTTTAGAAGCGAGTGTTGATTTATCCGCTCGTGAATAGAAATAAGGGAGTAGGGAAGATACAAATAAGGGAGGCTTGATTATTTATATATCGTTAAACTTCGATTGCGATGTATTATGAATCACTTTAATTGTGACGTAAAATTACTTATGATAGTGACGGTATATTTATATTACATAGAAAAATTATGCGGGAACAATTAAGCTCAACTTTAAGTGAAATCGCTAAACAAGATTTAACTCAAAATGAACGAGAAGCAATCATCGAATTAATGATGATGACAATGTATAGCGATAAAAATCTCAAACTTGCAGAAGATGAAATAATTCAAAAATATGTCAGCAATATCAAATGGGAATCACCTTTATCTTTAGATTTTTATTTTGGTAAAGTTACACCCAAAATTAGAACAGCTTTGCAAGATAAAGAAAAAATGAGTGATTTTTTAGCAGATATCAACAATCGTCTTGAAAGTGAAACCGTGAAAACTCAAGTTTTGCAATTGTGTAATGATTTAGCAATAGCAGACGCGGATTTTTCTTCAGAAGAAAAAGAATTATTAGAACATATTTCTCAAGTTTTTCAAATTAATGCTTAAATTAATCGAGTCAAATTAGGCATTGTTTTAATTATTACAAATAAATTATGTAGAGACGTTGCAATGCAACGTCTCATTAATTATGCGGGATAACATAATTTCCTTTATTTCTTAACTTCCCTTGCCAACATATCCAATTCCTGCTGCATTTGCGTAACAACTAAATCGTAACAAGCATCTACATAGTCGCGATTTTTTGCTGCATCCTTACCATATTTTTCAAACACAATTGGTTGACAAATACGAGTATGAATTTGTACGGGAAAAGGTATATTTGGTAAAGGTCCGATTGCTAAACCCCAAGGTAAACCTAAATATATGGGAAATACTCCAGGGTCTAATTTATATAACCAAGGTAAACCCAAATTATTCAATTGTTTCATTAATTCGTAAAAATCACCCAATACAATTAAAGTATCATGTGCGCCAACTGAAATAGCAGGAATTATCGGAACTTCTTGCCTTAAAGCTAACTTAATAAAACCTTTATTACCGGCAAAGTTAATATTGTAACGCTGATTGTGAGGACGAAACATATCATATTGTCCTCCAGGATAGACCAAAACGCTGGCACCCTTATTAAAAGCAGCATTTGCGGTTTTTGGATGAGCTACGATCGCGCCTACTTTTTGACCTAAATCACCCAGAGCGGGACTGACTTCCCAAGCATAAGGATGCATTAAACCATAAGCTAAACGTTCGGTTCCAAAACGACGAAACCAATCGTACATCATCATAATCATATCGGGAGTTGCCATTCCCCCATTATGAGAACCAACAATCAATACTTTGTCATCTAAAGGAATATTTTCCCAACCATCAGTTTCAACCCGAAAATAGTAGCGGTAAAACCACTCCCAAATCGGCATAAATAATTCAATAAATTTAGGATCTCTTTTTTCTAAAGACCAACCTGGTGTATATATCTTATGTGGATTGCTCATCTGATTAATATATATTTAAGTTTCTATTCAGGTGATAATTTAGCAACACCCTTGATTAATTTTAAGCAAGTCCAGAAACAGTAACATCAAATATGCAAATTTACTTTAAGACTGCTTGTACTAAGTAGGTTGGCGTTGAAAATTGTAACTAGGATAGGCAGTCGGCAATCGGCAGTCGGGGTAAGAGTTTAAGAATGATTTACAGTCTGCTACTCCCGTTGTATTTATATAGAGCCGACTTACTTATACCCAAATATTCTGGCTTCAATATACTTTTACATAACACTGGCTAAATTTTGATTTTTGAGTGGGTACCCTAATGATAAGTAAGTCAAAGATAATTAGGAAAATAATATATGAAAACTTTTTTCAGTCCATGGATTACCAAAATTACAATCATTCCCACTATTATAATTTTAGTTTTTAATAATACCGCAAAAGCTCAAGACCTTGGAGCCTGTTTTATGACTACCGCAGATGGTAAAACCATTGATTTAGGAACTCTGTGCGGTATTACACCCGTCAAACCTGTAGATACGGGAGTTTTTCGAGTTCCCATCAAACGTCGTAGCGGTAAAACTCCTGTCATAGATGTGACATTCAACGGCAAAAAAACCTTTGAAATGATTGTTGATACAGGTGCTAGTGGGACTTTAATTACTCAATCAATGGCAAATGCCTTACAAATCAAGCCTTCGGGTACTCTTCAAGCCAGGATTGCCGATGGTTCAATTATCAAATTCAATACAGGTCAAGTACAATCAATTGGTGTTGGTGGACAATCGATTAACAACATTCAAGTAGCAATAGCTCCCAAAGCAGAAATCGGGCTTTTAGGTCACGATTTTTTCGGTAATTATGATGTAAAAATTGGACTAAATATGATTGAATTTTACCGTCGCGGTCAAACAGCGATCAATCAACAATGAACTCAGTTGTTAATTCTCGTAGCCGCAGTTTAGATGTTAGAAACCGCTTTACGATTTACACTATCAGTCGGGGAATTGGATTCCCCGGCGGTTGTGGACACTCAAAGAAACGCATCTAAACTTGGTACATTTACCCAACTAGATGTTTCATTAGATTCATGAGATTTATCCATTAATAACTGAGAATAAACTCCTTCCCGTAAAGATGGTGTGATCGATTCTCCACTTTCAATCGCTCCTACCCATTGGTCTATTACTCGTAAAAATCCAGAAATACGTCCATCTGCATAATTCTTCGGAAATGTCAATCTATTGGGAATTTCGATTTCTGCAATTGGTTTACCTGCTTTAGCACCCCAAACACGAAACCCATGTACATAATCTTTTTGATTTTCACTGGCTAATATTAAAGTTCCTTCATCCCCATAAACTTCTATCACATGAGTACGTGGTGCATAAATTACCGCACTAATAGAAACTTGACAAGGAGTTCCATCAGCTAACTCCAACATCAGCATACAGGTATCATCTGTATTTACCGATTTTAATTCGCCTGTCGTATCTGGTCTTTGGGGAATTGCGGTTGTAAAATGAGCGTTAATTCGACGTACTTCCCCGAATAACCAGTGAATGTAATCAAAACTGTGGGAACCTAAAGAACCCAAAGCACCACCACCTTTCTCTTTTTGAGAATACCAGTTCCAAGCACGTTCGGGGTTAGCACGAGAAGAACCGAACCAGTTAATTGTAATCAAACGCTTGTTACCGACATATCCTTGCCCTAGCAGTTCGCAAAATAACAACCATCCCGGTACGAAGCGAAATTCAAAATCTACAGTGGCAACTACACCTTTTTCTTGAGCTAAATAATAAAGTTCCTTAGCTTCCGTAGCATTTAAACTAACTGGTTTTTCTAATAATAAATGTTTTCCGGCATCTATTACTTGTTTTGCCATTTCGTAATGAAGAAATGGCGGTGTTGAGATAGTGACTGCTTGGACTTCGGGTAATTGCAGGATATCTGTAAGGTTATTGCAAGCGTGGGGAATATTATGAGATTGAGCAATATGTGAAGCTTTATCCAAATCTTGATTATAAACCGCAACCACTTGAGTGCGTGAATGTGCTTGCAATCCGGGTATATGAACTTTTTGACCGAATCCCGTCCCGATTACAGCAACTCCAATAGAACTCTGTTGATTTTTTAATACAGCAGTCATAAAATTAAATAAGAAGACGTAGTTAGTACCAGGGTAGTTATTAATTTTGCCCCATACCCAATTTCTAATACAAAAAAAAGGCTCTGAAACTCAGAGCCATAAAAATTTTCTTTATCGGTACATAAATACTATTGACAATTAGTCCATTTTTGCTTCTGATTTGTTGCTAACGGTAGCTTCATCAATGGGAACCCATGCAGTGTGGAAGGTTCCTTCCTTGTCAGTACGCTCATATGTATGTGCGCCAAAGTAGTCCCGTTGTGCTTGAGTGAGGTTTTGAGGTAATTTTTCCCGTCGGTAGCTGTCGAAGTAATCCAAAGAAGCGCTGAATGCGGGAACAGCGATTCCTAATTTAGCTGCGGTAATGATAACTTCGCGCCAAGCAGCTTGTCGATCAAGAATAGTCTGCTTGAATTCAGGAGCTAACAATAAGTTAGGGAGTGAAGGATTTTGGTCAAACGCTTTCTTGATTTTGTTCAAGAATCCAGCCCGGATGATACAACCACCTTTCCAAATCCGTGCCATTTCACCAAGGTTTAAATTGTAGTTAAATTCTTGGGAAGCTTTGGATAACAGCGCCATACCTTGAGCGTAGGAGCAGATTTTGGAACAGTAGAGAGCGTCGCGCACCATGTTAATAAAAGTCTTGGTGTCGCCTTCATACTTGCCGCTAGGACCTGTAATTTCCTTGGATGCTGCAACCCGTTCCTGCTTGTAGGATGACATAATTCGGGCGTTTACTGCCGCTCCAATCGTAGGAATTGGTACACCTAAATTAAGTGCATCTACTGCCGTCCAGCGTCCGGTTCCTTTTTGTCCAGCAGCATCAACAATTAAATCTACCAAAGGTAAACCAGTTTCTTCGTCAATGTAGGGGAAAATATCAGCAGTAATTTCAATCAAGAATGAATTTAATTCGTCAGTGGTATTCCACTCAGCGAAAACTTGATGTAACTGATTGTGGTCTAAACCTGCGGCATTTTTCAATAAATCGTAGGCTTCTGCAATTAACTGCATATCACCATACTCAATACCATTGTGAACCATTTTGACATAGTGTCCGGCACCGCCAGGACCGCAATAGGCAACACAAGGACCATCATCAACCTGCGCCGCAATTTTGGTAAAAATGGGGGATAGATACTGATAAGAGCTTTCGGTACCTCCAGGCATCAAAGAAGGACCATTGAGCGCTCCTTCTTCACCACCACTAACACCCATACCAATGAAGCGAAAACCTTGGGGTTCTAGTTCGCGGGTGCGTCGTTCGGTATCTTCGTACAGGGAATTACCACCATCGATAATGATGTCACCTTCATCCAACAATGGCTTGAGTTGCTCAATTACCGCATCAACGGGCTTCCCAGCTTTCACCATCACCAAGATTTTGCGGGGACGTTCCAATAAACCCACAAACTCTTCTAAGGTATACCCAGCTTTTACATTTCTACCTTGGGCGCGTTCCTTCATAAACGCATCAGTTTTTTCACGCGAGCGGTTATAAACTGCGATTGGGAAGCCGTTACGCTCTACGTTCAGAGCGATATTTTCTCCCATAACAGCTAATCCAATCACACCAAAGCTTTGTAGTGTCATAAATTTTTTCTGGCTAACTCTTGCAAATCCTTTCTTTTATCTCTTAGGGTAGTCCGAGAATTTCGGTTTACTCCTAAAGAAGACATTAAGAGTTTATTTAAAGAGTAAAAATGCATTATCGATACACATAATTATTTTTAATTTGTATATCAATCAACAATTTATTTGTAAAATTAGCTAAATTGAAATATTTACCATAGGTAATGGGGCATGGACAAAAGTTAAGAGTTAGGAGTTAGGAGTTAGCAATTATTAATTTACCTCTAACCTTTGACCTTTGACCTCTAACCTTTAACCTTTAACCTGTTGTCGTAAGAATTATAGGAGTAAGCATAAATGCTGATACATATTCTGGCATTGATAGTCGGTTTTGGCAGTTTAGCAATCTATCTGACGGCTTTCTTTTTTCCTGAAGTTCACCGCAAAAATGATTTTATCTGGAGTGGTGTAGGATTATTTTACGCCCTTGTATTATGGGTGTTTGCACCGCGTATCGGCGGATGGTTTTTCTTCGGTCAATTGGCTGCGGTTGCTTTATTAATTTGGTTTGGGCTGCAAACTTTTTCGTTACGTCGTCAAGTTACTCCCGCAATCGAGCAAACCCCGGTACCCAGTATTGAAGCACTCAAAAGTAATATTTCCCTGCAAGAACGTGTGTCCGGATTGGTTCAGACTGTAAGCAATATCTTACCTGGAAAAAAACAACAAGTTTCTCAAACTCAATCTACAACTTCCACAACTGAGGAAACGAATGCTGCAACAATAGGCAAATCTTTAGTTGACGCGATCGATCAAGATACTGAAACAGAAAATCCAGTAAATAATCCATCTGTTGTTATTGTTGATAATACTGATATCGCCCCGACAACTGAAACTATTCCAGAGCCTACCCCACCAAAATCTCCACCCCAAGAACTTGTAGAAGCGGCATCTCAAGATGCTAATTCAGAACAACAAACTATACCTCCGGTAGAAGAAATCGCTCCCGATGCTGAACTTGCTCCTCCTGCGGAAGTTCCATCGGACAAAATTCCACCGCAAGATATACCCCAAGGATGACTAAACAAGCAAAATTACTTGTTGTTGTCGAATCAATATATAAGTAAATGTAAATCCCCTCCTCAGAAATCCTGGGAAGGGGCTAATTATTTTTTATGACAGAAGTCGGGTTTTTAGGATAAATATCTGTAATCTTAGACAACTTTGATCAAAACCCGACTTCTTTTCCTCAAGTTACATTAATGATTGCGGTGTTTTTTGCAATTCCGGCTGTTCTTCTGGAACAATGGCTCCTTCTACAGGACAAACTTGGATGCAAATACCACAGTCAATACAGGTAGCAAAGTCAATCCAAAACCAATCAGTGCCTTTAACATTTTTTCCTGGTCCCGGATGAATGCAAGCCACTGGACAAGCGTCCACGCAATCTGCAACACCTTCACAAACGTCGGTAATAATTGTGTGTGCCATCTTTCCCCTCTCTTTTCAGTTAACAGTAATCACTCTTCAATGACTATTACCCATTACCAATTCTAATCACGGATTTAAAAGGATTACACGGATTACACGGATTTTAATTACCTATTACCATTTACTGATTCAATGGTTTTTGAACCGTCGGCTTTGATCCAAGCAATTTGAGCGATTCCTTTATTACGTGCGTATTCTTGAATAGAGGAAGCGTTAGAACTCCCTAATTCCATTTCAACTCTGACTAAATGGGTGGAGGAACGTAGTTTTTCGGCATAGGTGAAAGCGGTGGCGATCGCGCTGTTATTTTCCGCTACTACTAACCAGTTGCTGGCTGGTGTTGTTTGCGGTAATTGCCCAGAATTTAATAAAACGTGGTATAAATCTTCAATAAATAAAGCGAAGCCTGTACCAGGAATGTTTTGACCTTGAGGATGATATAAACCCAGAAGTTGATCGTAACGTCCGCCGCTGCCGATAACCCGCGTTTGGTTATCTATATTGCTAACTACTTCAAATATAATACCTGTGTAATAATCAAAGGTTTTAATTAAACTCAGATCGAGAATTACAGAACAGTTTCCTTGAGATTCGAGCAATTCCACCAACGCAGAAAGGTTATTTACCGCTGCTTGCTGTTGGGAGTCGAGATTGAAAGTATTAATTTTTTCTAAAACATCCGCACTTTTACCGCGTAAATCCAAAATGATTTTGGCGCGATCGCGAAGTTCATCACTTAGAGGTAAGGTATCGATGGCGACTCGATCAAGATTTGCGATCGCGGTGCGGATTTGATTTTGGTTCTTAGCAGGGAAAGCTTTGAGTAAAGACTGGGTAATACCAGCTTCCCCGACAATTAAATGCCAATTTTGTAGCTGGAGTGCTTGTAAACAAGCGGCTACTAACAGCAAAACTTCTGCATCTGCAACTAAACCACCACCACCTAATAATTCAACTCCTGCTTGATAAAACTCCTGCTGACGGTTGTGTTTAAATTCCGGGGTTCGTCCAAAAACATTGGCATTATAATACAAGCGCTGGGGATAGTGTACGTCAGCCATCCGCGTCACAGCAGTACGAGCGATAGAAGCCGTTAATTCTGGACGCAATCCCAATTCATCTTCTTGAATATTCTGTAACTGAATTACCGTTGAGCGTTCAATTGCACCTCCCGCCATTAATGTGTCCATACGTTCTAAGGTAGAGGTAATAATTCTGTGATAACCCCAACCATGAAACACTTGTTCTAATCTGTCTTCAATCCAGCGCTTTTGAACTACATCTATCGGTAATAAATCCCTAGCTCCAGCAGGAGGTTGATACACCATCATTTTTTCTTTCCACCAAATAAACCACCAAATAAACCGCCACTATCAGGTTTTGGAGATTTACCCGCAGCAGCACTTACCGTACTTTTTTTAGTAGCGCTGTTTGCAGGTGTCTTTCCTAAAACCTTGTCAATTTTCATTTTTCCTTCCAACGCAGTTTGGTCTTTAGGATCTAATTGTAAAGCACGGTCAAAATGGATTTTTGCCATCTTAATTTGATTTTGCTTCAAATAGATGGTTCCAATCAAGCTGTGACACTGACTATTATTTGGCTGCAACTTCAAAGCATCTTGCAACTCTACCCGAGCTTTTGACAATTGATTCTTGACAATCAATTCTTGAGCTCGACGCATATAGCCAGCAAAAACTGGATCTTCCTTGGGTTGTGGTGGCTGTGATGGTGTTCCATTATTCCCATTACCACTATTTGACTTAGCTGGAGAAGTCGTAGTCGTTGAGGATACAGTGTTTGATGGTTTATCTGCACTCCGCATCAAATAAACCAAATTCAATTCGCTGATTTGCGCGATCGCATCTAAAACCTGTGTTAAAGAATTATATTGAACTTTAGCTATTTGGGATATGGCATTCCGATAAGCGCTTTCAAAATTAGGCGTATTTGCTAGTTGTTTGGCGTTATCAGTAGTGAGATCAGCAGAGTTAAATTCTTTTGCTAGATGCTTCGCCATTTGCGTTAAAACAGCATTATATTCCGCACGACTTTTGTCATGATACAGATGTTCGTAAGCTGGATTTACCAGTTTTGAAAGCAACTGACTGGCTAACTGCTTTTCCTTGTCGTTAGCCGCACTACAGCTATCGGGATGTAAACTACGGGCAATTTGCAGATAGCGTTTGCGGATTTCTTGAACATCCGCATCCAAGCGAACGCACAAAACTGCGTGATGATCTACTAAGTCGTATTTAAATAAACCGCGTTCTATTTGAAAAGACATAGAGTTATTTTATACAATCAATGAGGATTAATCTTACTAGTTTACTGCGCCTCCCTGGGTATTTGTCAGTAGTTGATAGCCCTGAATTTCTTAATTAATTCTCAGTATCAGCGATCGGATAATAGTCAGAAAATAATTTGATTTTCAGCTTTTGAACTATTATTCATCATAAAATTTCCCAAATTTCAGGGGATATAACGATGTTCCGCAAATAAAAGATATTGTGTTTACGATGAATTACTGATTTTTAAAATTGTGACGAGACTATTTATACTAAAAATCGATTGTGAATTTGATTAATTTTTATGGACTTTAGATATAGAGAAAACCGATATTTCTAAATTATTTAGTTGAAAAGCTAATTAGTATAGCTCATACTGTTGAGTGAAATATTACTCAACTTTACTCAACAATATTATGGCAGGCTATAATCCCGACTTTCTAGGGAATGATATTAACCTTCCCGTACCGAACTTTGCTCCATCAATAGCCGGTGATGTCCTCCGCAGCCCCCTATTAGAAGATGATATTTTTGCTAGTTATATCAACTACTCCATTATCATGCATCGCGTTCGACGTTCAGCGATTGTCGCTTGCTTTAATATCGACCAAAATCTGATCAAAGATGTTGCAAGGAAACGGGGCTGGGATATCGATACCCGTATAGGTGCGGATTTTCAACTTGATAACGACTATTATCAAAATAATCCTTGGGATAGAGGACATTTAGCTAGACGAGCTAGTATCGCTTGGGGAAAAACCGAACGGGAAGCCAAGCGGGCTTCAGATGATACCTTTTATTATTCCAATGCATCGCTACAGCATGAAAACTTTAATCAAGACGAATGGCTAGCGTTAGAAAATTGGGTTTTTGACCTGGATTTAGATAGTAATGGTAAAATTACCGTTTTCACTGGACCAGTTTATGGGGATTTTCCTCGCACCATTACCCCACCAGGAAGAGAATCTGCGCTTATTCCTTCAGCTTTCTTTAAAGTTGTTTGCTTTGTAAATAAAGACAGTAATGAACTTGATGTCCGTGCTTTTCTCATGTTTCAAGATGAGGAAGCTTTAAGGGACAAAGAAGGTAATAAATTGTTTAATTTTCAAAAGTATCAGGTAACAATTACTGAAATTGAAAGATTAACGGGTTTAGAATTCGACGATGAGATTTACGAGAAAAATCCCCTATTATTCAATGAAAATCCCGAAAAGCAAGAGGAACTCAATATCCAACAATTCCCCGAACGGATTGAAGTTGATCAACCTACTGAAATGATTGCAGCAGGTGAACCCAGACATTCAATTGCAGATGATGAGGTTCCCGTTTTTATTGCTGCTGCAATGGTGAATCCATCGGGGGATGAACGAGAGTCGGAATGGGTTTCTGTAATAAATCTTTCTTCGGAGCCAGTTAATTTGGAAGGCTGGACATTATCAGATACAAAGCACGAACCATTACAACTAAATTCGATTTTGACCGAACAACAGCGAATTATACAACCTGGAGAAGCAGTGAGGATACAGCCTTTAAGTCCGGTTATGTTATCTAATAGTGGTGGGGTAATTAGTCTTTACGAGAAATCTCAACCCAATCAACCCCAAGGTAGACGGGTTGATCGAGTTCACTACACTGCCAAAGATGTTGAGCGGGAAGATTTTACGGTGAGATTTTTGCGTCGGGGTTGATTTAAAAGTTGGTAGTAAGAGTTTTAACTCTTATACCGAGGATTAAAATCCTCACTACAAACCCGTCAAAATTAATTGTTTTGATAAAAAATACGATCAAAAAAAACTCTACGCTCCTTTGCGTTTCCCTCTACGCTCCTCTGCGTTCAAAAAAAATCTAATTCCGATGCCAACGGATTTGATATTACGCAACTAATATATTTTTGGTGCGTGACGCTACAAGTATTGTAAGCAGGTACAAAATTTATTAAAGCGTCACAGCACCCTACAAGTAAAATATGCCAGTATCGCATTAACTGGGATTGCCACATTACGCTACGCTCCACTCGCAATGACATCTTACGTTTTATTGCTTCAACCTTCCTATGACACAGACAAAAGCCATCACGGATGCTATTACCACCTTGACAGATGCAGAAAACCGCTTTGGATTCGTTCGTATTGAAGACGAGCAGTTTTTCTCGGAGTGGTGCGAGGAATTACCAAACCTTACCGAAAGGGATAAAGAGAACCTTGATGTCTTGCGACGTAGATATATTTACCATCGAACTGACGGGAATTTGCTGGAGGGAACGGTGATGCTGTTGCTGGTTTCTCCGTTACTTGCACTAGCTGGATTTTACGATCCACCATTCCGTATTAAAGCTGAAGAATCAGTTAATTTGGTGGTGGATGATGGTGAAGAAATTTTGCGGGGAAGGATTGATGTGCTGGTATTACATAATAAGTTGTGGGTAATGGTATTGGAATCAAAAAAGACCACTTTGTCAGTTTTAACTGCTGTACCGCAAGCTTTGGCTTATTTAATGGCAAATCCTAACCCCAATTTACCTGTATATGGGATGGTGACGAATGGGGATGATATTTTATTTATCAAGGTAGTACAAGAGGATAAACCACAGTACAATCTGTCACGAATTTTTGCTCCGTTTACTTCAGCCAAAGAGCTTTATATTGTTTTACAAGTTCTCAAAAAATTCGGTCAGTTAGTCACTTCTGTGAATTAATCTGAAATACAACCCTAACCTTTCTTCTCCACCTTCCACACTTCACGCGCTCTACCCAATTCCTCACTCAAACTTTGATGAATATGACCGTTAGTAGCAAGAATTCTTCCCGATTCCATATTGAAATCGCTACCATCATATGCAGTAACCTTTCCTCCAGCTTCCCGTAAAATAATTATTCCCGCAGCAATATCCCAAGGTGAAAGACCTCTTTCCCAATATCCATCTAAACGTCCGCAAGCAACATGAGCTAAATCGAGTGCAGCAGAACCACCGCGTCTTACTCCTTGAGTTAAATGAGTCAGATGACAAAATTCTGCATAATTATTATCAGTAGTTTCGCGACGGTCATAAGCAAAACCAGTAACCAGTAAGCTTTTACTTAATTCAGAAGTTTGAGAAATACTTATCGGAAGGCGATTACAACTTGCTCCCAAGCCTTGAGCAGCCCGGTATAACTCATTGCGGGATGGGTCGTAAATTACACCAACTTGGGGAACACCGTTGATTAACAGTCCAATGGAAACCGAAAAGAATGGATATTCGTGAGCAAAATTAGTCGTACCATCCAAAGGATCGATCGCCCAAAGATATTCTTGATTTTGATTACCTAACTTCCCAGATTCTTCAGCAAGAATAGCGTGTTCAGGAAAATGACGGCGTAAAGTTTCTAAAACCACAGCTTCCGCAGCTTTATCAGCAACAGTCACCAAATCACCAGGACGTTTTTCGGTAGTTTCCGACTCCACCTTACCCAAATAACTCTGTAAAACCCCGCCCGCAGCCAAGGCAGCTTCTGTAGCAATATCTAGAAAAATTTGTAAATTAGACATAAATAATGAGGTTGATGGTTGTTAGTTGTTGGTTGTTAGTTGTTAGTTGATGGTTGATGGTTGATGGTTGTTGGTTGATGGTTGTTGGTTGATGGTTGCTGCTTGAATCTTAACTACTATCCACTAACCACTAACCACTATCCACTATCCACTATCCACTATCCACTAACCACTATCCACTAACCACTAACCACTATCCACTAACCACTATCCATTAACTACTAAAATTACCGATAAACACGACGAAACTCAGCAGGGGAAAGACGCATTGGGTCTTTGGGATTCCAAATTCCTTCCCCCATTAGTCTAGACCAATGTTGGGCGCGTTCCAAACGTGAATCATATTTGTGATTTGGCGATCGCGCTTCAAATAATGCATGACCTTCTTTTACAAGTAGTTCGTTTATTAAGGTTTTATCTTTCCACACATAAGCTAAGGTTCTCCCATATTTATCTTTCGCTTCCACGTCAAACTCTAGTCTTACAGGTGAAGACTTACTGTCAATCAACTCCATCAAACGCCCTCTTGAAGCTTCTCCCCAAGGACGCTGACGTGTGGAAGGAGCGCTAATACCCGTCAAACGCACTTCAGAAATCAAAGAAGGTTGTTCCCGTAAACCCGTCACCTGTAAAGTTTGTCCACTCACCACTTTTACTACCTGAATCGGTACAGTAGCTTCTTGTAATTCACTTTTTTTCGCTTGACACCCCAGCAACAGTAACAAGCAGCACAAAAAAATAATTGTTTTACCCATTAGCAAAATTTTAGATTTTAGAGTTAGTTGATGGTTGATAGTTGATAGTTGTTATTTATTTCTCCCCTTATCCCCCCATCCCCTTGTCCCCCCATCCCCCCATTTCCTCAATCTTCATCGAGGGGTAAACCAGCACGAACTCGACCTTTGGCAAAATAACGTCCGAATTGAAGTTCGTAAACTTCGTCTTCGTCTTGGGTTTCTACCTCCAAGTCGGAACAAGCATAACTAACGCACAATAGCGCATAGCCTTTTCTTTGCAAATTAGGGGATAATCCTACGGCTTCCGGCTGAGAAATTTCTCCGGAAATAATTCTGACAGCGCAAGTAGTACAAGCTCCATTACGACAAGAAAATGGTAATTCGACACCAAGACTTTCAAAACTTTGCAGAATATAACGGTTATCAGGAACGGACAAAGTGTGGGTAATACCTTTAGCGCGATCGCGAACTGTGACTTTATATGTAGAAGACATTTTCAGGATTTAAAGTTTTGAATGACAAATTATAGAATTATTCTCTCAATATTTGCAGTTTATTTGATTTCAATGTAGAATGTTTTCTTGTGGTACCTGGAGAGGTGGCCGAGTGGTTGAAGGCGCAGCACTGGAAATGCTGTTTACCCGAAAGGGTAACGAGGGTTCGAATCCCTCCCTCTCCGTTTCATTTATCATAAATATCACAATTTGACGGCGTATCTTTCTAAAAATACCCTATCGTGTAACACCCTACCACCGTGGTCTTTTTGGGATGTCCTACTTTTATCAAGTCACTTGAGTAGGACTTAGCAATGCCGGCATATTTTTCTTGTAGAATGCTTGTACACTGATTGATTATTAACGCAATCATATGAAAGTGCAGAATACGGCACCATCCGAGTTTTGTGACACTTGTGACTCTACAAAATCTTGGCTCTACCCCCTACTACCTAATTAGATTTTTTTCTTCGGAACAAAATTGCTGTCCCCAATGTCCTTTTCATCAGTATTAGCAAGCAAAAAAATATTTATATTGCAAGAACTAATACAAGCTATACAAAGATTTAATGATTGTTTAAAGTACACTATTATAAGATTTTTAATGGTGTGAGTAGAGTTTTGGAGTTAATTATTAGTATGTCTGTATCTAGTATTTCAGAACGCAATTTCCAGGATTCCAAGTCAAATTCGGCTAATATTTGCTATCAGGTTGACCAGCAAGCCAAGTTGATTAATTTACAAGCTGAAGTCGATTTATTGTTACTACAGTTGCAAAAATACAAGCAACAAAAGCAAAGCTCTACTCACGAACAGTCTTGTTAAATTTGTTTAAAATGGCGCTTGTCGTTATTTTAAATTTAATTTGAATTTAATTCAACTTATGGCAAGTGCTACTATTAGAAACGCCGATTTTATTGATTTGTGCGTTGATCATAGTTAACTATATATTTGTTGCTATTTTTTTTTAGCGTCATTTTCGGTTTTCCGGCTTGCAATATCAAACAATCAAAGCTGATAAAACCTAGTTCTCAGGCTCAGCTTGGGAACTAGATAATAACAATACAATTTTTTCACTACTCAAAAAGTACAAGATTTTAGCGAAGAGAATACTTTAGAATACCAAGAATTACTTGTTGACTTTTAATATAAAAAATGCTATCAAAGTGCTGACAAACAAGCAATGATAAAAAACAGGCGTGAATATATCTCCACCGAAGAAAAAGCTGCGTATAGGATGGCAGGGAGTTTTCTCAATATTAATGTATATTGTCATGTACCTACCAATAGCAGTACTCGCTTTTTATAGTTTTAACCGCTCAGCATACAGTGGAGCTTGGGAAGGATTTACTTGGGAATGGTATCAGAAATTATTTACGGATGAGCGTATTTTATCGGCTTTAAAAAACAGTTTGATAGTTGCGTTTAGTGCTGTTGGGATTTCTGCGGTGTTAGGAACCTTGATGGCTGTAGGGTTAGCACGTTATCGCTTTCCTTTGAAAGGTTTATACCGAGGAATTTCTTATTTACCGCTGATTATCCCCGATATTGCGATCGCGGTTGCGACTTTAGTTTTCCTAGCAGCGTTTGCAATTCGCTTGAATGTGTGGACTATTGTTGCAGCTCATGTGGTATTTTGTCTAGCATATATTGGTCTTGTTGTTTCGGCTCGATTAACTAATTTAAATCCTTATTTAGAAGAAGCTGCATTAGATTTAGGAGCGACACCTTTACAAGCTTTTATTAAAGTATTATTACCTCAATTAATGCCAGGAATTATCGCTGGTTGTTTATTAGCATTTGTTCTGAGTTT
>JAYKJL010000068.1:0-83445 GCA_035285725.1 Nostocales cyanobacterium 94392
GTGCCTATGGCACGGTGGAACCACACTGATCCCATCCCGAACTCAGAGGTGAAACGCTGTTGCGGCGACGATAGTTGGAGGGTTGCCTCCTGTGAAAATAGCTCGGTGCCAGGTTTTTAATTTAAAAGACCCTTCTGTGATATTCAGAGGGGTTTTTTAATTTTTATCTTCCCAGTGTCCGGAAATTTCTTGCCCAGATGAGCTCATTTAGATCCCCAACTTATTGAAAAAATCGGGGATCTAATAGGATTGATAGAACTTTTTTTAAGTGTCTTATAGTAAGTGATAATTGTTAATTGCTAATTGTTCTTCTGTATTTTTAACTAATTTATATGCAGATGACTCTGAATCTGGAATTATACTCGCAACTGCAAAATTAAGATTTATAAATTTATCTGCTATATTTAAAGACTTGATAGACGTTTTAATTGTTTTGACTACTTCTATTGCTTCTTCAATTTGAGTATTAGCTAAAAGCATGGCAAATTTTTCATCACCGTACCGAGCAATAAAATCGGTGGAATGCTTTTTACATTTGTGCATGGTGTCAGCGATTTGACGTAAATATTCATTTTTAGCTGAATCAGATTGCGAAAAATCAATTTTACATAGAATTAAAGAAAGAGATAATTGATACTTTTCTAATCTTTTCCATTCACGCTGTAAATATTCATTAAAATAAGAACGACTAGCAACTTTAGTAACCAAATCCGTAGAAGCAAGGCTTTGTAATTCTCGATTTGCGGTTTCTAAACTTACTGTTAATCGACATTCTCGTTCAATTTGACGACGAGTTTCTAATATTGCCCATTGAGAAGTTAATAGGCGATGAACTCTTCGTGCAAGTACATCCCAATCGATGGGTTTGGTGATGTAATCGCTTGCTCCTACTTTCCAAGCTCGTTCGATAGATTCTTGGTCATCGAGAACTGTGATCATCAAAATTGGCGGACAATTGTCACCCATAAGCGCTTGCAATTTGGTAGAACATTCAAAGCCATCCATCCCAGGCATCATGGCATCAAGTAATATCATGTCCGGCGTAATTTTATGACAAATATCTAAACAATGTTGCCCGTTGCAGGCTTCTATGATCCCATATCCCTGTTTTTCCATTGCTTTATGCAGAACTAATCGTAAAGTTTTTTGGTCATCTACAACGAGAATTTGGGGTGGATGATTTTGCAATTTGGTGTTATTCATGATGCCTCCTGGTAGGATAGTGTTGTTGCAAAGCTGTTTGTACTCGTTGATACTCTGTATTGAGTTTTTGGACTAGAGTAGAAGCACGAGATATAGTTCCAGAACGACCGATTGCTTCTAATTCAGTGCATACCTGAGCTAAGGATACAGCACCAATAGTGACGCTTAAAGACCTTAAAGCATGAGCATAATTACGTAGAGATTCAGCATCTTTTGTATTAATGGCTTTGGAAATCGCTTGTAATTTTGGCGCTGCATCTTCCAGGTAACTATCAATTAACTCTGCGAGCATTTCGGAAGCATCATCACCAGCCATATCTTTTAAATCTTGTAAGACTTTAGTATCAATAATTACTTCTTTGCCACTCAATTTTGATTTTTCTCGGTTAAAAACAGCAGTGGAATCTGAGTCTTGATTTAATGATTGTTGTAAATTTTTATAGTTATTAAAAACTTGAATCAAAGCATCAGCACGAATGGGTTTACTAATATAATCATTCATTCCTGCATTCAGACATTCTTCTCTGTCTCCCTGCATCGCATTAGCGGTAATCGCAACAATCCAAGGACGATTAGGGGGCAGCCATTCTTTGCAGATATGGCGAGTTGCTTGCAGTCCGTCCATCGAGGGCATTTGCACATCCATGAACACGATATCGTAATCTCGACGGCGCAAACTGGCAATAGCTTCTAACCCATTATTAGCGACATCAGCACTATACCCTAATCGCTGTAACATATGTAAAGCGACCTTTTGATTTAAAGGCATATCTTCTACCAAAAGAATGTTTAAGGGTAGTTTTTCACTTAGTTGTAAATCAAATTTAGATGGTGAGGGTGTGGAAGATACAATAGAAATTTGTTTCCCAGATAAAATCCGAACGCAGGTATCGTAAAGTTGGGATTGTTTGATTGGTTTACTGAGTAAAGTGACAAATTCTGATTTAGCTGCCATTTGTTGTTGAGTTAATTGATCGACGGAAATCAAAATTACTATGGGTAATTGTTCGTAATCTGATGTAGAATGAATTTGTAACGCCAAATTTAAACCATCAATTTCTGGCATTTGTATATCTATAATCGCCATATCAAATTGTTTCTTGGATTCAATCAGTTTCAAAGCTTGTAAACTGTCAGCTACAGTAAAAACAATTATTCCCCATTTCTGCATTTGTAAACTGAGAATTTTGCGATTAGTAGGATTATTCTCTACTACTAACAATCTTTTTCCGGCTATATGTGGTTGAATATTCTCAAGATTACTGACTCCGCAACTTGGTGCTGACTGGGCTGTAATTGTGAAATAAAATGTAGAACCGACTCCTACAGTACTTTCCACCCACATCGTACCATCCATAATTTCGCTTAAACGTTTGCTGATTGCTAAACCCAACCCGGTTCCCCCATATTGACGAGTCATTGAAGCATCAACTTGGGTAAATGGTTTAAATAATCGGTTCATCCTATCTTCAGGTATCCCAATTCCGGTATCTTTAACAGCAAATTGAATTTGATAATTATGATAATTATTTGTTGATAAATTACTCACTAATTGTTTCCCTGTTACAGAAACAACTACTTCACCCGTTTGCGTAAACTTGACTGCATTACTCAGTAAATTTACTAATATTTGCCGGACTCGTGTCGCATCTCCAATAATTGAAATTGGAATTTGAGAATCAATTGTATATGCTAAATTTAAGTTTTTTGCAGCAGCTTGAGAAGTTAATAAATCTAAAGATTCTTCGACACAATCACGCAAGTTAAACGGAATTTTTTCTAAATCTAATTTGTCCGATTCTATTTTAGAAAAGTCTAAAATATCATTAATAATAGCTAACAATGTATCGCTGCTACTGCGGATAGTTTCCACAAAATCTAATTGTCTGGGAGTCAAATCCATATCCAATAAAAGTCCGCTCAAACCAATCACCGCATTCATTGGTGTGCGGATTTCGTGACTCATCATCGCTAAAAACTCACTTTTGGCACGGTTAGCAGCTTCAGCCTCAAGTTTTGCTTGCTCTAATTGACTATTCTTAATAGTAAGTTCTTGTTTTTGTTGAGTTTCTTGTTCCAAAAGATGAGCTTGAGCAAGAGCAATTCCTACCTGTGCAGCGACAGATTCTAATAACTCGATTTCATCCCTCGTCCACTGACGATAATAATTACATTGATGCAATCCGATACTACCATTCGACTCACCTTGATATGAAGTGCGAATCACCAACATCGACTTAATTTGCATTTGATGGCAAATGTCTAATTCAGATTCTAACAATGCTTCTGCAAATACATTCGGTGTTGCGATCGCGCTATCTTGAGATAACATTTTCTCAACGTAGGGATTACCAAGAATTGGGATTTGATAGTGTCGCATGGATGGTATCCCTGGTTCTAAATATTCCACGACGGTAGGAATCTTCTGAATCGAACCAGCTATATACTTATGAATTAAACAACGATTAACTTTAAAAGTATTAGCAATTTGAATAGCGGTAGTTTCAAAAATTTGCTTTGCATCTAAACTTCGACGAACTTCATGGGTAATTTGCTTGAGCAACAAAGCACGGTTAAATTGCTGTTTAAGAGCATTTTCAGCAAGTTCACGTTCAATTTGACTACCAACCCATTGTGCCATTAACTTGAGTAATTCCCGATATGCATTTTGAAACTTTTTTTGTCGGGGTTTGAAGCTAGAAAACGAAAGAGTACTATGAACTTTACCTGCAACTAATACCCTTGCTCCGATGTAAGATTCCATACCAAATCTTAGATAACCGGGATGATTGCACCAAGAAGAGTTTTTACTATGTGCAATTATCAAAGGTTCGTCATTTTCTAGAACTTCGCAAGACAAAGTTTGCTCTAATTCAACACTATATCCCGGATAAAGAAAATCATCAGGAGCCTTTGCCACAGTTACGTTATAGCGGTTATCTTCAATTTTTGCCAAAACGCCAAACTCCAAACCAAATGTTTGACATCCCATTGCTAATAAATATTGAATGCGTTGTTCAAAATCAAAATTACGAGCTACTGCTACCTCATAAAGCGTCTTTAAAAATGCTTCACTTTCTCTAAGTTCAATTTCTATTCGTTTATTTTCTTCTTGAGTTTGAATATCTTGAATTGCTACCATCAAATAATTAGCAACTTCGGTAATTGTATTAATTTCATACTCGCTCCACTTGCGGGGTTGCGAGGAATAAAAACCGAGTATCCCAATTAAACCGCTCGAATCTCGTAACGGAATTTCTAAAATAGCTTGATTATCAACTTTTAAAATATTATCTGTTAAAGAAGCTAAACGTTTATCTCGAACAACATCCTCAACAATAAATCTTTGACCGTTTATTAAAGTAAAAAAATAATCGGGAACGGTAGTAGAATCAGTAGAAAATCCTTTTAGTTTTGGCGAATCTGGCGTTTCCACAGCATGAGTCACAGTTAAAACACCATTTTTATCGATATTAGAAAAACCTATTTTTAAATAAGGAAAATATCTCTTAAGTTGTTTGATAGTATCTTGAATTATTTCATCAACAGACATTCCCAAAGGAGCGCCGTTCAGAATTGTGTTAAGTAATTTCAACCGATTTTGACTTAAAACTAGTACTTCTTCAGTTTGTTTGCGCTGAGTAACTTCTTGTTTTAATTTCTGCTTTACTTCTAATAATATTTTCCCTAAAAATAAAATTGCGATAATTGCTAGCAGCAAAACAACAATTAATTCGGCATCAAAATATTCACCGAAACCAAATAAAGTAAAAAAATATTGTAGTTTCAAGCAGTAGTTTTCAATCAAGGAAAAGTCAGGATTGTAGAAGAATAAGTACACCGTTACATAGTAGATGCGATATAACTTACAACATATAACCTATACGGTGACTTGATGAGTTCAGAAGATATACTGACAAGTGTTATTGCTTGATATTTGTGATTTCTTATTTAAGTATAGATACTTAAGTTTATTCGTTTGTGATGTGAGGGTTATGACTTTAAATATATGCCGTAGTTAATCAAACATTTAATCGTGTTGCGATCGGTGAATATTTTAAATTATTATAATCAGTTTGACTGCGATCAAAAAACTGGTTTAAAAACCGCAGAGACGCAGAGTACGCTTCTTGAAAGAGGTAAAAAGAGATGAACCGCACCCTACGGGTGAAAGGTAATCTTAAAGCGGTTCGGGGAGTAATTAACGCTCGATCACAACGTGTCCTACGGGCTTACCCCATAGTTAGAAACTAGGGGCTTGCGCCCTATGATTTTCGGTCAATTCTTTTATTTTTGTTTGAGATTTCATACAGTTTTTCTTATTCAATTCAAACCCGATGTAATCAAACCCTTTAATAATCGCAGCTATTGCGGTTGTACCACTTCCCATAAATGGATCTAATACTATTCCTTTCTCAATACCACTAAATTCAATACAAGTAAGAGGTAAACTTAAAGGAAAAGTGCTAGTATGTTCTTTATTTTCTGCTGAGTCAGGTTTTAAGTCCCATACTGAGGGACATGGTGGCTTAGTACGGAAATTATGCCTTTCATTTTTAGCAATAATATAAATTGATTCATGCTTACGATGTGGTCTTCGACATCTACCTTCTGGCATAGCTTTTCTTTTTGTCCAAATAATTTCACCTCGGTAATACATACCGCGATCGCATAAATTAAGTATAATTCGCCAAGGTAAAGAAAGAAGATTACCATACTGAAGCCAGCCTACTTCTTTTTCGACAAAAGCACGTCGCATCCCTCTATTTTTTGTGTAAGCAGAGTTAGTTGATGCTAATCCATTACCATTTGCACCTAAAGTTGAATACTTAAGGTCATTCAACTTCCAGTTAATAGGAGTATTATAAGCATCTCCCATATTCAGCCACAAAATTCCAGTAGGTTTTATAACCCGCATTACTTCAAGTAGTATTTGGGTTAAATTATTAATATATTGCCTTGGATCTTCCTCCAATCCAATTCCTTCATCACCTCTTTGTCCCCAATAAGGAGGACTAGTGATGGCAATATCAATACAATTGTTCGGTATCTGCTTTAGCCCATCTAAGCAGTCCATATGATATATCTGATTCCGTTCAAATTCTCCAATCATATTTCTTTTGTTAAGTCGCTTGTTATAAATACAGACTATAAATTACAGCTTTCATAACATACCGTATTTATTGTATATCTCACAGAAAAATAGTATAGCTCCCGGTTTTTTATTACTTTTTGATTGCTTTGAAGCATTTTTATAATATATCTACAAAGTTATCCCATTATAATTAAAGGCATTATCCCAAACATAATCGATAACTTTCTTCGCATCATCAAGAGGAAGAACGTTACAAAATCCTTCTTTATCGTAATTTAATAATGATAACAATGGCGTATCGTCCTCAACTACACTATTTTTAATAACCTTACCGCGAATATTTGCTAAATTATCTAAAGGTCCATGAATATCAAAGTTGATTGTAGTCCCTAGTTTTTCTTTCATCCAAGCTTCGATACGAGTATCTAACTCTTCAGGTTTTACTGAATTATTGCTAATCATCAAATGGTAATATACAAGAATAATTTCTTTGCACTCCTCTTCTTCTGCTAAGTCAATAAAAGTTTGAAAAACGCTGTCGTTATTGCCTAAATTTTTAAAGAAAAGTGTTTCTGTAACATCTTTTTGAAACTTAATTCTCTTACTTTTATAATTACTATATTGCTTAAAAGCGAATCCACCCAAAGCCATTCCTAATGATAAAGTAGCTACTAAAACGGGCATTATATCTCTAACTTGATTTTGTTCTACTTCTAGCTGTTCAACCAAAGGTTCTGCATTTAATGCGAATAAAATTGCCGCAACTAACAATAATATATTTGGTAATGCTCTTAAAATTAACGGAATTGCAGCACCGATAGCAGGAATTCCAAATAATAGCCTGTCTTTCCAAGTCATGCTAGTAGTAACATTAGGAAAAAGCAAGTCTATATCTAGTTTAGGAATATTTTTGTAAAAATAAACATACATTTTGCCGGGGATAAAATTACGTTCTTTTCTTTTGTCTTTCTTAGCGCGAAAATAAGCTGCTTCCTTGAACTTAATTAATAAAACAATTCGTTCAAAAATATCGATTCTCTTTTCCTGTTTCCAAAATAATAACTTTTTCTGCATTATTGTTTTATAAGAATCACCCCGGTAATAGCAAATAAATCTATCAAAATCATCAAAATCAACTTCAGTTTTTAAATCTATTAAAGATGTTTTACCTAATGACTCTTTTACAGAATCTTCAGATAATTTAATATAATTTGCTCTTGATAAAATATGCTCGAATCCATCAACCACGCTTGATTCCATTGTGTCATATTGCTCAAAACTCGGTGGAACTAAAGCCTCAACATCCGCATTCGGATTAAAAGGCACGTAATTATCTTTAATAACTTCTAGCGTTTTGTGGAAACGAAAGTGGTAATATGACGATAAAATTTCGCAAAAATCCTTAAACTTTTGAGTTTCAGCAGCATTTAATTGATTATCATCCAAGCAAAGCTTAATAATATCGCTGCGACGATAGGGAATAAACGCTTCTCGATTTTTGGGTTCTTCGATCATGAACTGAAGTGAATTTGAATCTAATTAGTTATTTCTTAACACCAATAAAAGCGCAACTACAAACATTATTTCTTACCTCATCGCTAACGACATTTTACGATTTGGCGGCGGAAAGGCTTTATCAAGTTCAGTCAAATCTTCTTGGGTAAGCTGTATATCCAAAGCGGCACTATTCTCTTTAACGTGTTCCGGATTACTAGCTTTAGGAATTGCAATTATCCCAGATTGTTGAAGCAACCAAGCTAAAGCAATTTGTGCGGGAGTCGCATTATGCTGCGAGGCAATTGATTTTAACTGCGAATTCTTTAAAATATCCTGTTGTTCAATTGGTGAATAAGCCATAATCGGCATATTCTGCTGGCGACACCAAGGAATTAAATCCCACTCAATACCGCGACGTGCCAAATTATATAAAACTTGATTTGTCGCGATTTGCTTGCCACCGGGTAAATTAATTGCTTTTTTCATGTCATCTGCATCGAAATTACTCACACCGTAATCTCGAATTTTCCCAGCTTGCTTGAGCGATTCAAAAGCTTCCAAAGTCTCCGAAAGTGGTATCGAACTGCGCCAGTGTAGCAAATAAAGGTCAATAAAATCCGTTTTGAGACGTTTTAAACTGCGATCGCAAGCTTCAATAGTTCCTTTGCGACTGGCATTATGGGGATACACCTTACTGACAAGAAAAACTGATTCGCGACGATTCACAATTGCTTCGCCAACCACTTCTTCGGCTCCACCTTCTCCATACATTTCTGCTGTGTCGATAAGTGTCATACCCATATCTAAACCCAGACGCAATGCTGCAATTTCGGCATCTTTTTGACTGCTATCCTCACCCATGCGCCAAGTTCCCTGTCCTAATATAGGGATTTCTCTTCCCGATGGTAGATGTAATGTTTTCATTTTTAATTTGTGGAAGTAGTGTTTTAATTAATAAATAAAATTAACTGGATGTAATTAATAATTGAACAACTTTCTTTTTAATTTTAACTTTCTCCAATTTATTTGTATATGTCCGTAAAATGAATGAGACGTTACAGTGAAACGTCTCTACATTAATGTCAGGTTTTGATTAATAATTCACAAATATCAACCTAAAAACAATTTATAAGCCGGATTCTTGTTTTCATCCCAATACTGATATCCTAAAGTATCCAAAAACGCTTGCCATTCTTGCATTTCTTCTGGTGGAACCTGCATTCCTACAACTATCCTGCCGTAATCCGAGCCATTATTACGGTAATGAAATAAACTGATATTCCAATTGGGACTCATGGAACCAACAAACTGCATTAATGCACCGGGACGTTCGGGAAATTCAAACCGATATAATAACTCATTGTCAGCTAATGGCGATCGCCCTCCTACCATGTGACGCAAATGCATTTTCGTTAACTCGTCATCTGTTAAATCGATGATGGGAAAACCGCAATTAGTAATAGTTTCAGCTATCTTTACCCCATCGGCACGATTCTGAATTTGTACCCCCACAAAAATCTGTGCTTCCTTGGACGAGGCAATGCGATAATTAAACTCAGTTAAATTGCGTTTACCAATGCATTTACAAAACTGATGCAGACTTCCCGGTTTTTCGGGAATTGTCACGGCAAAAATAGCTTCCCGACGTTCTCCAAACTCCGCACGTTCGGCAACAAACCGCAAACGGTCAAAATTCATATTAGCACCGCAGGCGATCGCCACTAAAGTTTCACCTGCAATTCCTTCCCTTTCCACATAAGCTTTAGCTCCCGCAATTGCTAACGCCCCGGCAGGTTCTACAATAGAGCGCGTATCTTGAAACACATCTTTAATTGCTGCACAGGTATCGTCAGTACTCACCCGAATAATATCATCAACATACTGCTGACAAAGCCGAAACGTTTCCTCACCAACTTCTCGCACTGCTACCCCATCGGCAAATAAACCCACTTGAGATAATCTTACCCGATGACCAGCTTGCAACGATTGATACATGGCATCAGCATCTATCGGTTCAACTCCAATTATCTTGATTTCCGGACGCAACCGCTTGACATAAGCCGCAATTCCTGAAATCAAGCCACCACCACCAATTGCCACAAAGATTGCATGGATAGGTTTTTGATATTGTCGTAAAATTTCCATACCAATGGTACCCTGTCCCGCTATCACTTCTGGGTCATCAAAGGGATGAATAAACGTTAAATTCTTCTCTGTTCCCAATTGGCGAGCGTATCCACAAGCATCATCATAAGTATCCCCGTGTAAAACCACCTCACCACCCCGCGCTTTCACAGCATCTATCTTGACTTGGGGGGTAGTTTTGGGCATGACAATAATAGCGCGAGTACCCAACTTAGAGGCAGCTAAAGCCACACCTTGAGCATGGTTTCCCGCAGAAGCCGCAATTACACCTTGCTCGAGCATTTCCGGTGTCAGGTTTGCCATTTTGTTGTAGGCACCTCGTAGTTTAAAAGAGAACACCGATTGCATATCTTCGCGTTTGAGTAAAAGGTTGTTATTGAGGCGTTTGGAGAGTAATGGGGCTATTTCTAATGGTGATTCTTGAGCAACATCATATACGCGAGCGGTCAGAATTTGTACGAGGTAGTCGCAGAGCATGGGGAACACTGTTAGGTAGATGCTGTATGATGGTTTATTTTACGTTAGTTTGGGTAGTTTTTGGGATTGGAGAAGAGATAGAGGAAATAAAAACCGCAGAGACGCAGAGGGCGCTGAGGTAGGAGATGGAGAGAGGAATAGAATACTGTACAATTGAATAAGGACTTTATTAGATATTTAATTAAATGATTAATTTAGATAATATTCATTCCCTCACCGACTTTAAGCGCAATGTTAAGCAATTCCTAGAGCGTATTAAGGCGACTAAATCACCTTTGGTACTGACTGTCAATGGTAAAGCAGAAGTTGTGGTTTATGATGCGAGTGCGTTTCAGGAAATGATGGATAAGCTTGAGCGTACAGAAGAAGAATTGCGGAAGTTAAAGTTTGAAGCTTTAAAGCGCGATATTGCAATTGGAGCCGAACAGTTGAAGAATGGTGAATATAGAGAATATGACGATGAGTCTCTACCTAGCTTGCTTGAAAATATCAAATCGCGAGGAAAATAGATTTTATACGGTTACAGAAAAGCGTAAATTAGGATAAAAAAATTGTTAACATTACTTGCATCTCTAATTATTTGGGAAGTAAATTGCATTATGAAATTAGACAGAATTACCAGCAATCCTGCTCGGATGAATGGACAACCGTGCATTCGTAATTTGCGTTTGACAGTTCGTAGAGTTATTGAATTATTAGCCACTTATTCAGATAAAGAAGAATTATTTCAAGAGTTTCCCGAATTGGAAGAAGAAGATATTCAGCAAGCTTTGATTTACGCTTCTACATATTTAGATGACCGGATTATAGAAATATCATTAAATGATGCAACTGTTGCTTGACCAAGGATTGCCAAGTTCGGCGACTACTTTATTGTACGAAGTTGGTATTGATGCAGTTCATGTTGCTCAAATTGCTTTATCAGCAGCGGAAGATGCAGAAATTCTTCAAAAGGCTCAAGAAGAGAAGCGTATTGTTGTTACTTTAGATGCTGACTTTCATACTTTATTAGCTTTGAGTGAAGCAACTTCTCCGTCAGTAATTCGCATTCGTATTCAAAGATTACGCGCTCAAACTTTGACAGAGTTGTTAGTGAGAGTCATTGGTGAATGTGAGGAAGATTTGCTCCAAGGTGCGGTTGTTACGGTTGAAACAAGTCGCATTCGTGTACGTCGTCTTCCATTATCAGCTTGAGATTTTTCTAGAATGGTAGTTGTTTGCCAAGAATGTAAGTTTGGAATACTATAATTTTTGCTGCACAATTTATACCTTACTTTCTCTAAAAGCTCAAAATATGATTAATTTAGAAGCTGAAGACCGCAAACAACTAATAACTTTACTCAAAGATTTACCCGAACTAGCTACAGAGCGATCGCGTCAACAACTTTTGGAGTTAGCAGATTTGAAGCCATTGATACCGATGATGGACATTTCTGGTAAACCATTTGTAGCAGTAAGTGAAATAGTCAGCTACTTATCTAACTACGGACGTTTAACTTATGACCACGAAGCATTAGGACTGTTCTTAAATACTTTGAAAGGCTTTGTAGGAGTACAGCAGCAACAATTTTTAGACAAACTGCTCACAAAATATGACATGATGACCCCAATTGCAGCATTACCTGCGATAAATGAGTGGCGAGGAAGTGAAACTGTAGCAGATGTAGTCGAGAAAATTATTGGAGAAAAGACTTTACGTCCAATTTCATTTTTACAGCAAGGGCTTGAAGTTTCGCGGTCAGTTGCTTATATTGGGGTGCGAAATAGCCAAGAATCCTGGTCGGGTACGGGGTTTCTCGTGGCTCAGAATTTATTGCTAACTAATAACCACGTTTTACCTAATTCTGATTTACTTTCAGGTACAATTTTTCGCTTTAATTATGAGGAGAATTTCCAAGGGGAATCTCAAGCCACTGACGAGTATCGTCCTGAATCTAATGGAATTTTTCACACCAATCAAGCTCTTGATTACACCTTGGTTGAAATCAAAGGGGAACCCGGAAAAAAATGGGGTTGGTTGCCATTAATGGCTAAAGGAATTAGACACGATAGCCGAGTTAATATTATTCAGCATCCACAGGGACAACCAAAACAAATTTCGCTTCAAAATAATTTTGTTCAATATGTGGGGGGTAATGTAGTGCAATATGTAAATTCTACTTTACCAGGTTCTTCTGGTTCTCCTGTATTTAATGATGCCTGGGAAGTTGTTGCTCTACATCATGCAGGAGGTAATATTTTAGAACCAACAACTCAGCGGCGCTATTTTAGAAACGAAGGAACATTAATAGAAAGCATTTTGGCTGATTTACCTGTAGAACTTGTAGACTTACTTAAAGCAGCTAAAAATACATAATATTGAATTTTTTTTACGAATATTTACAACTGAATGACTATGGAAATCAAACGCCAAATAATACTATTACTCATAAATATGCCGTCAACTCACTCTATTGACGAGCGTAGGGCGCTTTTGAATTTCACGGGATTTGATTATCTAATTAACAGAATAAACAATATAGCTAGTAACAATTTTGTCTTCTTTTCACAGTTAACCGAACTTTTATTTTCTGAAGGACAAACGGAGGTAGTAAGATTTCTGAATGCACTTATAGATAGCGGTTTAGTTGGCTTAGAAACCAGGGAAAAACTGAACGCTTTCATTGCACAAATTGAAGCTTTAAAACCTCAACAATGGAATAGCAAATTTAATCAGCCTTCAGTAAATCAAAAAGTTGATCTTATTCCTGCTTCTAATCAAAGTGCAGAAAGCTTGACACGACAGAATACAAAATTGATTGTCCCATCAGTTCCTGGAACTCAAATATTTGATTTTACTATTGTTACAATTAATGCCCAAGGTAAAGAAATTGACTATTTTCAAGGAGAAGCCTGCTGTTTAAAAGAAGAACTTGAGAATGGGATTGTATTAGACATGGTTTATGTTCCGGGAGGAGAATTTTGGATGGGTTCACCGGACTCTGAAGGAAAGCGATACTTAAACGAAAGACCTCAACATTTAGTTACAGTCAAACCATTTTTTATTAGTAAATACCCTATTACAAAAACACAATGGAGAGAAATTTATTCTTTACCTGAAGTCCGTCAAAAGCTTAAATCTCGTCCTTCGCTTAAGGGAGGTCAAAATCACCCTGTAACTCAAATATCATGGTTTGATGCTGTTGAATTTTGCGATCGCGTATCTCAAAAGACTGGTTACAATTATCGTCTTCCTAATGAAGCTGAGTGGGAATATGCTTGTCGTGCAGGAACTACAACCCCTTTTCACTTTGGAGAAACTATAAACTTCCAAATAGCTAATTACGATAGTCGTTATCCCTATCGTTCGGAACCTAAAGGAATTTATCTTGAAAAAACCACGGAGGTAGGTAGTTTTCAGCTTGCTAATTCTTTTGGATTATTCGATATGCATGGGTTAGTTTGGGAATGGTGTTTAGATAATTGGCATCAAAATTATGATAAAGCACCTACGAATGCAGATGCTTGGTTAGACAATGATGATAATAAGACTCGTGTAATACGTGGTGGTTCATGGCGTAACGAGCCGCTTTTGTGTCGTTCTAGTTCCCGCCAGTTTAATTATGCAAATGAAACGTTGAACAATATTGGTTTTAGAGTTATTCGCTCGCTCTAATTTAATTAGACTTTAATTAGACGTAGTTAGACTGTTTGATAATTGAAATTAAGCGCTTTCATTGACTTCTACAAATTGATTGTTTATGTTAGCTTGCTGCTGCTTTTTACGTACAGCTAAAGTTAGACGATATTCAGATGCTTGAGGAACTTTTTCAAATACATCAATCCTTAAAATACCAGTTTCTTTCTTGATTTGTTTAACTGCTTGTTCAATTTCATCTATTGAAACTTTGAAAAACTCTTTTCTTGAATTGACTATATTTACTCTTTTGTCATCAAAACGCTCATGCAACCTTTGTAATGTATCTAAAGCATCTTCAGAGAAAATTTTGCAATGAACATCAAATTGAAATGGGGCTGCGGGGTTCATCTCTTTAATATATATATCTTCTTGATTACGAGATGTCTTGCATATCCTATATATGTTGTTACCAAGAGAACCTATATTAGAAATTATATAAATGTACCCTGATTTTAGCCTTCTAGATTCCGATAGAGCATTTTCTTTATCATTTCTATCTTCTTGAACTAGCCTTTCTAACTCTTGAATTTTCATTTCCAGTTGTTTTTGTTCTTCGTCTTTAGCTTTTGCTATTTCTTGCCGAATTTTATCAAGTTCTTCTTGATGTAGCCTCTCTCTTTCTTCAGCTTCTTCTGCTCTTTGCGTTGCCTTATCAATTGCTGCACGCTCTTTGTTCTGTTTACTAACTTCTCTATCTCGTTCTTGCTCTTGCTGTTTTTTATATTCTTGCTCGTACACTAAATCTAACTCAATAAGCTTAAGTTGCAAGTATTCTTCTGCAATCCTACATTGTAAACTTTTTAAATATTTATTGTATTTTTCAAAACTTTTAGTTATTTTACTTTTTAAAGAATCAATATTATTGTATTTAACTTCTTTCCCAGCATACTTACATCTTTCCTCGAAAGAAATCTCTACTAATTTGAGGATATCATTTATCATTTTGTCGCCTTTTCTTTTACTATCCCCGACAGTCCATTGGGCATCGCAAATATAGGCTTGATTATTTTTTTGCATCGTATTTTGTTGTTGTTTGATCTCTTTTAACCTAACTAAATAATCTTCTGAACTAATAAATTCATACTTTGGTTCATAGTAATCAATGGACTGAAGATAGACTTTTGCATCAAATTCATTAAATTGCTGCTGAAGTTTTCTAATTTCGTTATTCAAAAACCCTTTTTGGCCTTCAAGCCTATACGTGTCAGTTTGCAACTGCTGTTGATACTCTTCTATATTAACTATTGAGTCATATTTACGTAATTGGCGTTTAGCTTTAGACTCTGCAATTAGCGCTTGTATCAATGCAGCAGTAAGTCCGGCGGCTAATACGAGTAATCCTATAATTGCTAACGACATAGAAAATTAGTAATATTACTGATGTACCTTTAATTTAGCTTAAAGTATTTTTAACCAGTTTTGACAATTGATTTAACGACTAACATGAATTATTTCAGCCCGTAAAGTTACACGTCAGGAGCGAAATTACTATGAAAATTGAAACCTTAAAACAACGCTTAAACAAAAACCGTCCCATGAGCGCGGTAACAATTAGAATGCCTGAAGATGTGGTGGAAGACTTAAAGCGGATTGCCCCAATACTAGGATTTTCTGGTTATCAACCATTGATACGTGCTTACATTGGACAAGGGCTTCGCGTAGATTTGGAACGTTTGGAAAACAATACTGTTAACGCATTAGTCGCGAGTTTAAAGCGACATGGTGTCAGTGATGATGTAATTAATCAAGCATTAGCTGAAATTGCAAATAGATAGTATTACGAATTATTATAAACCCCCGCTTCCATAAGTCTCCGCACCATTTCCCGACGCACTTCATTAGCAACACGTTCGCTTCTTTCCCAATGTTCTAATTTAATATGGTCTACATAAAATTTGACCGTAAATTGCATTGAATCGCTACCTAAATTACTCAGTCTAATTGTTGGTTCTTTCCATCGAGTTGATGATGATTTAAATTCGTCTTGTAGCCATTGTACAAGGTTAAGTACGTATTCATCGAGTAGGGTTTCATATCCTCCCGGTTTGGCTATTTTTTGCGATAATCTAGTTACTTTATTTTTCAGAATGTTTAGTTTACTTTCCCATTCGTCTTCTAAGGTTAATTCGTCTTCTATCCGCAAATCTGGATCTTTCAACCAAGCTTGATACCAAGCTCTGGTTAAACCAATTAAAGTATTATTGATAATATCAACGTTGACTTCTACTAATTGATTTCTTTTTTTACTATCATCATCTATAATTTCTAACC
Organism: Nostocales cyanobacterium 94392; assembly: GCA_035285725.1. Taxonomy (GTDB): domain Bacteria; phylum Cyanobacteriota; class Cyanobacteriia; order Cyanobacteriales; family Nostocaceae; genus Rivularia. Next base: position 16,368 of record JAYKJL010000068.1, read on the forward strand.
CGATTAATTCTAATACTTGATGATAATGTTTTTGCACTATTTTAACTTGCTCTTCGCTCAAACCGCCTTTTTTTAAAATTTGTATGGCGCGAATGAAATATTTAAATTTACGTTCGATTTTTTCTAACTGAATATTGACTTTTTCTTCTATTTCTAATCGTTCTTTTCCTGCTACTATTTTGGAAATATTTTCTTCATCTGCTTCTTTTAATCCCTGAAAATCATCTATATATTGTAACTTTTCCGCAGGCTTTCCTAACGTATCGGGATGACCTAAAACTGTTTCTCGCAATATTTGATTAGCTAATATTTGGTCGGTATTTACTTTAATATCTAATTGAATTGTTTTCGCTACATGGGGAGTCGGACGAGATAAATTAATGATATCTTTACTTCCTAACGATGCATTGGGTATATAAATTTCTGAATCACTATTTACTAAGTATAATTTTGTGACACGCAAGCCAATATTTTTAATTATGGCAAGAGAATTATCTGGCATTGCAATCACATCCCCAAATTGAAAGGGTGTATCAATTAATAATACCAAACCACTAAAAAAGTTAGCTAAAATATCTCTGAGTGCAAAACCAAGCACAAAAGTTAACCCTCCAAAAGCTACCCAAATCCCCGTTAAGTCAATTCCTAAAGCTTCTAAAAATAAGAATGTTCCCAAAATATAAGTTAAAGCTGGAAGTAATCTTTCCAAAATCGGAACTAATACATTATCCCAAACTGCTTCAGTTTGTTTTGTATAAGCACGTAAATAATAGGTAGCTACCTGGGTAAATAATTGTGCTAGGCAATAAGTCAACGCGATCGCAATTCCAGCTGTTAAACTCCGTTGAATCCAATTAGTTATCTCGGATGAATTTAATTTGCTCACTGAGGATTTAATTCCTAATAAAGCAACGGTAATTACGAGGGGATTTTCAATGACACTGAGTATAAGAAGTATAGGAGAATTGTCGAAACGGCGTACTAAAGGACGCACTATGTAAAATAAAGTTATATACAACAACAATGCTGCTAGCAAATAAATTCCTAAAGTCTGAAAAAAAGCAGAAGGAATATTTTGTAATAAAAGTAACTTTAATAACTTATTACCATCAAAAGTATAAAGAATATTCATATTTTTTCCGAGAGAGAATATTTACTGAGTTTGATATTTTATATCTTGCCTTCGTTTCCTGGGACTCTAGAATCATCAAAATGTCTCATCTGTGTTTATCGCTCAAAGCTTTGTGTATAAAGGCTTTGTAGAAATTAATCAAATGAAAAAGAAGAATTGCAATCGCCAGCATTTTCAGCAGATAATAACTGGATTTACTTGGTCTAGAGTCAGGAACAAGCCTTGTAAAATCATCAATATCAAACCTGAGTTAGATTACCAGATTGACACGTATAATCTTAGTAATTATGGCAACATAAAAATGTTTTTTTACCTTGAAGTGAGAAGCAATTTATTAAGTCTGAAATAATACAATTGTCCGCGCTTTTAGGAAATATTTTAATCAGGTATACTAGGACAAATTAAGCTATAATTTCGCGCTGTCCCGGATAATTTCCTGGCTCGCAATTTATAATTTATATATATGAAATTTATATGACAAACCTTTGGACTTCTGCCGAACACGCTTTAGGATATCTTGCAAAAGCCGATCAAATCCCCCATCGTACTGAAGGAGAAGCAGTACTGTTAGAGGAGGTTCCTAAAACGGTAAAACGCATTCTCGATTTGGGGACTGGGGATGGACGGTTATTAGGATTGCTCAAAATAGAACGTCCTTCAGTAGAATGTATCGCTGTGGACTTTTCACCAACTATGTTAGAAGCAGTAAAAACTCGCTTTGCAAATGATTCGAGAGTGGAAGTTGTTGACCACAATTTAGATAAAGCTTTACCAAATAAAGGAACTTTTGATGCAGTTGTGTCTAGTTTTGCTATCCATCACCTCAGCCATAATCGCAAACGTTCGCTTTACGTAGAAATATTTAATTTATTGCAGCCAGGTGGTATTTTTTGCAACTTAGAACACGTTGCTTCACCAACCCCTCGTTTACACGAAAAATTTTTAAAAGCTATCGGTAGAACAGTTGAAGAAGACGATCCATCCAACAAACTTCTAGATGTAGAAACTCAATTAAGGTGGTTGCGGAACATTGGTTTTCATGATGTGGACTGTTATTGGAAGTGGCTCGAATTAGCGCTACTGATTGGATTAAAACCGAAATGTGAACCAACTACGGTAGGGTGAATGAATTTAATTTGGCTTTTATTAAAGGCTTCTTGGTTGCAAGTTGCGATCGCCATTTTGACGGGTTTGATAAGTGGTGGAACTACAGCAAGGTTGATTGCATTGATCAATAAAGCGATTAGCGAAGGGTTTGAATCCTCCGATACCTTGAGTAATCTGGCTTGGCAATTTCCGATTTTTGCCTTAATAGTAGTTGTCAACAGTATTATCTCCCAAGTTTTATTAATCAATCTTTCTCAAGAAGCCGTATATCAGTTACGGTTGCGGTTGAGTAGAGGAATTTTAGCTGCTCAATTACAACATTTAGAGAAATTAGGTATACCACGTCTGTTAGCAACCCTCACAGAAGATGTCGCAACCCTAACCGCGACAGTCTATGCAATTCCTTTTATCTGTGTTGATATCGCGATTATTGCTGGATGTTTGCTTTATTTATCTTCCCTATCGGGTATGGTATTTGCTTTTACCGTGGGGTTTGTGATGATAGCTGTCGGTAGTATTCAACTGTTGATTAACAGAGCGCAAGGTTTTCTGATTTCAGCACGAGAAGAACAAGATCGTTTATTTAAACATTTTCGTGCTATTACCGAAGGGATAAAAGAGCTTAAATTACATACCGCCCGTCGTCAAGAGTTTTTTGAACAAGAATTACAGCATAGTGCAGCTATATCTCGTGACCAAAATTCAGCAGCGTTATTAACATTTTCTGTTTCCACGGGATGGGGAAATCTCTTATTTTTCATCCTTGTCGGTTCGCTACTATTTGTATTACCGCAAATCGCGACAGTCCCCCCCGCTACATTATCAGCTTATATACTTACTGTGACTTATTTAATGTTGCCTATGCAAAGCATATTAGATAAACTACAAGCCTTATCTAAAGCTAGCGTAGCCTTACAGAAAATCGAAAGAATGGGTTTAGTATTAGCTGGCAATAAAGAAAATTATATAGAAGAAAATAAACAAGATATAAAAACATTTTCAACACTAGAATTCAAGCAAGTAGTTCATGGTTATCCGGGAGAAGATAAAGAAAGCCGCTTTAATTTAGGTCCGATTGATTTAACATTTAAACCTGGAGAAATAGTCTTTATCGTTGGTGGTAACGGTAGCGGTAAATCAACTTTAGCAAAATTAATTACAGGATTATATATTCCCGAAGCTGGAGAAATTATTTTAGACGGGAAAACAATTACCGATGAGAATCGCGAGTGGTATCGTCAACATTTTTCAGTGATTTTCTCCGATTTTTACTTGTTTGAAAAACTTTTAGGAATTGGCAAACCCAGTTTAGACGAACAAGCACAGGAATATTTACGACAATTAAAATTAAATCATAAAGTAACAATAGAAAATGGTAAATTATCAACCACTGAACTTTCTCAAGGACAGCGTAAACGGTTAGCATTATTAACAGCATATTTAGAAAATCGTCCGATTTACTTATTTGATGAATGGGCTTCCGACCAAGACCCAATATTTAGAAATATTTATTACAAAGAGATATTAACTAATTTGAAAAAACGCCATAAAACAGTATTAGTTATCAGTCACGACGACCATTATTTCCACCTTGCAGATAGAATAATCAAATTAGATTACGGTAAAGTCGAATATGACCGAGTTAATTCTAAATTGGATGTAGAAAATGGCGTAATTCGACATAGTTCTTAAAGGATGTTTTAAAAGTATCCGGCGGTTTAAACCGCTACTACACAAACAAAGTCCGCCTGCGCGGACTAAAAAAATCAGTAGCCGCGACTTATAGTCGTCAGGTAAAGTATTAAACTAGACTTTCAAAACATCCTCTTAAGGTATATCAAAGCAAGATTAATCCCATTTTTGTCAATCCTCTCAGAAATCTGTAAACTTTCACGAAACCCGACTTCTTTCCTCTGAGTTACTATAAAAAGTTTATATTAGGATAGAGATATACACCCGCACGTTGCGACAAGTTGTAATTAATAGTAATTAATCATAGATAATTGGGAATTGATTATGACCGCTACATCCACTATTGTTAACGTACCACCTCTGGAAAATGGCGATCGACTTACACGCTATGAGTTTGAATGTCGCTATCAAGCAATGGCACAGCTGAAAAAAGCAGAATTAATCGAAGGAGTTGTTTACGTGGCTTCACCAGTACGTGCGACAAAACATGGTAGACCTCATGCTGCTATTATTGGTTGGTTAACGGTTTATAAGGCAGCAACACCGGGAGTAGATGTACAAGATAATGCTACTGTACGCTTAGATGCTGATAACGAACCTCAACCAGATGCTTTACTAAGAATAGAGCCAGAAGTAGGTGGTAATTCGCGGATTACTGAAGATGATTATATTCAAGGTTCCCCAGAATTAGTTGCAGAAATTGCCGCAAGCAGTGCTTCTTACGACCTCAATGATAAACTTAATGCTTATCGTCGTAATGGGGTTAAGGAATATATTGTTTGGCAAATGTATGAAAACCGTTTGGACTGGTTTATTTTAAAAGAAGGTCGTTATATTTCCTTAGAAGCTGATAAATTTGGTATCATTCGTAGCGAAGTTTTTCCCGGTTTATGGTTAGCTGTTAACGCTTTACGAGAAGGTAATTTAGCTGAAGTTTTGACAGTTTTACAACAAGGATTGCAAACAGATGAACATCAAAAGTTTGTAGAAAAATTGCAGCAAAACTAAATTAAATTAAATTAAATTAAATTTTATTTTCAATTGAAAATTTTTACTGAAAAAGAAAACCTGTAATTAGCAACGGAAGTATTAACAAAGCAAATATAATAAATACCACAGTTCCAGGATCTATTTTGATAGTATTTTTATCTTCTTGGCTCATAAGACAGTAAGCGGGGATAATTAATTAACTAGATAAACTAATATTACCTTCATAGTTGTCCTTTCCCAATCCCCATAAAGTAGTAATGTCAATCCAAGTTTATGGTATTCCCAACTGCGGTAGTTGCAAAAAAGCTTTTCTATGGCTGCAAAATCATCATATTGAGTATGAATTTATCAATATCAAAGAAAATCCACCCAGTAAGGACATAATCGCAAACTGGGTAGAAAATTTGGGTTCCAAACGGATGCGGAACACTTCGGGAGAGTCTTATCGAGCTTTAGGTGAGTCCAAGAAAACTTGGACTGATCAACAATGGATAGAAGCTTTCGCTCACGATGCTATGTTACTTAAACGTCCCCTATTTGTGAAAGATACTAAAGCTGTTTTGGTGGGATTAAAGGATATAGAAGCCATCGGAGAAAAACTGGAAAGTTAGACAAAAAAGCGAATTAAGATATAACCTGTAGCTGCAATTAGCTGTAATAGCGTTACCGGAATACTGTATTTGAGAAAACCCTTAAATGTAATGCGTCTTCCGTACTGTTGAGCAATTCCTGCGGCTACAATATTAGAAGATGCTCCAACTAAAGTACCATTTCCTCCTAAACTTGCGCCGAACAACATCGCATAAAATAAAGGTAATACAGATGGTGGTAATTGCCCGCTGAAATCTGGTGTTAATACTTCTGATCCCACTAATCCAACATTAATTAAATACTGTTTTAACAGCGGAATCATTGCTACTACCAAAGGAATATTAGGAACTATACTTGATAGGATTCCAGTCACAAAAACTAATACTATCGAACCAAAAATCATATTTGTACCGATAGATGTTGCTAATACACCTGCGAAACTTTCAATTACCCCTGTTTTTTCCAATCCTCCGATTAAAACAAAGGTACTCATAAAAAATATTAAAGTACTCCAATCCACATCGCGTAAAATATTTTCTACTGTATCAACTTTAGTTTGATGAGATACAAGCATTGATAAACCAGCACCTGATAAAGCAACCGCAGCCGGTGAAATCTTGACTGGTAAAGTATCCCCAATGATAAAAAACAGGATTACAAAAGCAAATATCACCCCACCCATTGTTAAAGCTTCTGGATGTTTGATTTCTGGGTGCGGTATGTGTTCTAAATCATCTAACTTTGTCAGCCAAGTTTTGCGGAAAAGTATGGGTAATGTCACCGCAACGACACCAATTGCAATTACTCCCCCCAAACTTAAACGTAATAAATAATCAGCAAAGCTTAAATTAATTGCATCACCGACTAAAAATGTTACTGGATCACCAACTAAAGTTAATAATCCGGCAGCATTCGCAGTAAATACCATTAAAATTAATAAAGGTACAAAATTAACGCTCAGTTCTTTTGCTATAGGGGGAATTAAAGGTGCTAACAACATTACTGTTGTCGCATTCGGTAAAAATGCACAAATAGGAATAGTTATACCAATAATTCCTAATAGTAAACGTTTACCTTCTCCTTTTACCAGTAATAGTATTCGTGCAGCTAAATAATCAAAAACCTTTGTTGGTTGAAACGCTCTTACTAATACCATTACACCGAAAAATAACGACAATGTTCCATGACTTTTCGCAATATAGCCAATTGCTTCTTCTAAAGTCATAATATTGGTAAAAACTAATAGCAATGCTCCCAAAAAAGCTGCTACTGTCAAATTTATCCATTCTGTCATAATTAAACCAATGACAGCGATAAATATAGTACCACTCAACATTGCTTGCCAATTCCCCATAACAAGCTCCTCTAAATTTAATAGTATTAATTAGGAATTCCTAACATCTACGAACTCACGTTAAACTAGTTATTAACTAGCACGATTATTTAGCCTGAAATACAATTAACAATTGCTGCTAATTAAATTTAGGCACGGATTATCCATTGTATTCGTTTACATACTATTACTGCAATCACGAATACTTAAATCCTAAAAATTTTATTCTATTTAATTAATCAAAAAAAATTATGCATCATATCCCACCAGGTAATAATTAACTACACAACTTACACGAATAATATTAGCCTGGGACACTGATGACAACGAAACATCACACAAATGCTACATATCATCAAATTCCCCTCTGTGCCTACGAAGTTAGCTGACGGGCTAGGATTGAGAGGTATCCCTCTTACCAAGAAGATATTGATACTTCTAAGTAAAATAAGCCCCGTAATGGTGGTTCCTCCGTTCCAACTTGAAAAATATAAGCCGGATTAGGCTGATTTATTTTGATAATCATTGTATCATAATTTTTTTTTTAAATTAAATCTACCATTAGAGGGTTTTATTTTCAATTTTCTTTTTAATTGAAGTCTGTAATACAATATCTAGCCTACTTTGTTAAATAGATGCATTGCTTTCATTATACTTTTATAAACTTAAGGGAGAAAGAAGAAATAATATAGGAAAAATTGGAATAAGTTATTTTAAAATTTGTTTGGCTAATGCTTCTAACGAATAAACAATGTTAATATCAGGACGTACTAAATTAGTTTGAATTTCTACGTCTTGTCTTCTCGGATAATTGGGATGAACTCCGATAAACAAAGGTTTATCTGTCATAGTCATATTTTAATTCTACAGTTTGTAGCATTACATGACCATCTTCAATTTCTCTCATTGCAGCTTGAACTTCTTCAAGTGAAAGGTCAATACACATTTCCACATCTATATCAGGTAAACGAGTTTTCCTTATTTTGTTTATTTCTTTAATGTTTGGACCAAGTATTTTAATTAGTTCATTTACATCATGTTCGCATTCTGCTCTAAAATAATAATGATATAAATACTTGACTTTTGATGAGTAAACATTTATCTCAGATTTGCAATTTTCATCAAATTTACCCTGCATCTGTTCTTTAAAACTTAGCAAAAATAAATTTCCAGAATTTGATGAACGTGCAGCAGTCAGCAATTTTTCTACTTTATATTCACTTTCAGCCCATTTAATTAGCTTAAATACAGTATCTGAATAATTGTCTCCCATCGCGATTGCATCTAGATTTTCATCTAGCTCAAAACTAATCATTTGTCTGAGACTTGATATAAAAGGAAATGCATTCAAAAGTGCATCGTGAAAACGCTTACGTTGCTCGCCATTTAGCTGCATGACTTTTTACTGAAATTTAAAAACTATTTAATAAAATTATGTATCTTTTCCATTAATGCAATACACCGTCCGGGATGATGTTTACCATAACCACTTCCCCACCAATTACGAAAGTATGGAAAACATCCTGTAGGTGCATTCAAAGTAAAATCAATATTTTTATACACTAGCCATTTTTCTTCGTCTGTTCTATTATTCGTTTGATTGCGCCAACCTACATATCTCCCAAATTTATACCATTTATCTTGCTCGCTATCAGTAGGCTCATTATTTTTAAAAGGCAAAAATCGACTTATAAATCCTTTCTGTGGTGATATGATTTCTTGCCAAATACTTCTTTGCGCGCTTAGACCAAACTTTTGGTTACAAGGTAAACCTGGACGAAATTCTCATTCATCTAACCAAGGTTTAAGTCCCTGCTGTTTCAATTGTTCTCCTATTTGTTTTACTTCCAGCTTGTCTTTGCTGTTGTGACAAAGGAAAACGTCGAATTGGCTATGTGAATTCATTTGGGCTAAGTATATTTATCAGTACGTACATTACTATTTTTACAAAATCAAACAGAAGTATTCCTGATAAAAGTAGCTTAAGTTACTAATCTTTGGCATTATATGGCAATTTCTTCACAAAATATCTGGGTCAACATTCAACTCCCGCAACTTCGCAGCCAAAATATCGGCTCTTTGCTTCTGTTGCTGTGCAACTTCTTCTGGTGTAGGAACTAATTCACCTTCTCTAGTAAAAAAGCGTAAGTCTTTGGCAACTGACATAATTGCGTTTTGCTTGCCTTTCTCGCTTCGCTATCGCGCTTTCGCATTTGTATATCTATTTAGGTTAACAGAAATTCGTAGATTGGGTTCGATGCGAAAATCAAATTGAATTTGTAACGATGATTTATATTAATTAATTAGAGTAACCCAACATCACGATTGCGGTTAAACACAGTGAATTTAATCTTTCTGAAAGCGACGATGTTGTTCAAGTATTGCAGAAAACTCCTCAGCATCGACTTCTCCATAAACTTGATCTTGAGGTTGAGCATCAACACGTTCCATTAATGCCTGAAATGCTGTTTCATCATTTCGATTCTCTAGAACGTATTTTTTTAGTTCTTTCATTGTCATCGTTTGAAAGTCAGATTTCATTAACAAACCTCCAATTTCCATTCGGGTAAATCTCAATCACAATTTCTTCTCCTGCAAGAATAATGGCGTTACCAGTTCTTTCATCTAAACGCACCATATCTACAGAAAAGTATATATTTGTAAGGTTTTGACACAGTTGGAAGCATCGAAACGCCTGTTGAGTTGTCAGCAAGTATTCTACCTCTTCTTTACTATAGCTCAATCATCTCACAATGAAGGCTATAGAAGCATTTCGTAGGTTGGGTTAGACACGAAAATCAATTTTAATTTTTTAACGACAATTTATATTAATCGTGTCGTAACCCAACATCACCATTGCGGATAAACATGATTGTTTTTGTTCAAGTGTGAGATATTAGAAAGAATCAATAACACAATGTTGGGTTACGGCGCATCTTAATTTTTCATAAACCATAAATAAATTCGTGCGCCTAACCCTAACCTTTAACCTCTAACCTCTAACCTTTAACCTCTAACCTTTCCCCCTCTTCCCTTTCTGATAACTTTGACTATTCGGCTGATTTGTAAACTCTTTCTTAGGAAACAATTTCTCTTCTAACTGTTCGTAACTACCTTCAAAATCGCACTTTCCATACAAAGGACATTCCTTACAATAAACCCCATCGGTATAACGTTCTAAATTCTCACGATTAAAGAAATAAGGTTTATGACTAAAGGTACTCGCCACCCATTGCCATGACATATTATTACTCGCGGGGTCGCCATCTAACAAATGCGCTAAAAACCATTTTGCGCCAGCTTGCCAGCGAATTCGCCGCCAATGTACGATATATGCTGCAATCCACATCCGCATATGATTGTGTAGATAACCAGTTTCACGCAATTCTTGACTAAAATTATCAATACAAACTAATCCTGTTGTACCTTGTTGAATATCTTCGGGTAAATCCGGTGCGTATTCGGCGATGCTATAACCTGTTTTGTATTCTTCTCTATCTTCCCAAATCCCATCACCTAATTTTACATACAATCTTTGCCAATAGTCGCGCCAACCTAATTCGTTAACTAACTTTGTCGCATCGTCATCATTGCTAACTTTATTTAATGCATAGTCTCGCACTTCTCGCAAGCTCAGAACACCATAACGCAGATAAGCGGAAAGTTTGGTAATTCCACCAGTCAAAAAATTACGTGTTTTTGCGTACTTCCTGGGGTCTACTTTTTGCAAGGCTTTTTCAGCAGCTTTACGTCCACCTACGGTTTCGCTGATGTGTTCGTCTCGTTTTGCAGCTTCGGGAAATTGTTCTTTGAGGTAAGCGATCAATTCTTGACGGTGGTTAAAGTCGCGACGCATTTCGTTAGTCATTGGTAATAGAGCATTGGGAATAGAGTATTGGGAATAGAGTATTGGGGATGGTAAATATAAAGGTTTTCGGTTGATTAGAATACATTCAAATCGTGGTGTGGACATCCTTGTCTGCCCAGTTTTTAGCAATTGAAAACCGCTATATCTTGTCAACCAGACTTAAATGTTAAAGTTGATTCACGGAAAAAAATCATGTACCTATTCTTACTTTGAATTTAATGAATTTAAAATATCAAAACCAAATAAAAATTATTTTGCTTTTAATTTTTAGCACATCTGCACTATATTTTCTACTAGCTCGCTTGGGATTTATTTTTCCATTGACGGATATTACAGAAGTTTTATGTATTAAAGGTTGTCCGTCACTACAAGCTATTCACTATCCCGTGTCTGGAAACGAATTACTAAATTACAGTCAAACAGTAGAAGAACTAATTGGAGAAAACATCGATCAAGCCAAAACCTCAATTTTGATTGAAAAATCCAAATATAGAATTACGCTTTACTATGACAAAAAGCCGGTTAAATCTTATCCCGTAGTTTTTGGTAGTAGTCCGAAAGGGGATAAGCTACAAGAAGGTGACAGACGCACTCCTGAAGGTATTTTTCGGATTAAAGATTTATATCCTCATCCGCAATGGTCGAAGTTTATGTGGTTAGATTATCCCAATGCTGCATCTTGGAGGAAGCATTTTCAAGCCAAAAGCCAAGGTGAAATTTCTTGGTTTAATTCTATTGGTGGTCAGGTTGGTATTCATGGCGTATTCCAAGGAAGCGATCAAATTATAGATCAGCAACAAAATTGGACTTGGGGTTGTCCGTCACTAAAAAATCCAGATGTGGATGAGTTATACAACGTAGTTAAAGTGGGAACGTTAGTAGAAGTTGTTCCTTAACCCTTGGGTATATACAATTCAGCTTAAGAGGTATCTGATGACTGTACAAATGCGTAAAGCACCACCGACACGACCTGGGTATTTAATATTCAACCCCAAGGAAATCAAGGAAGACCCTGTAAACTTTTATAATCGGATGTGGAAAGAGTATGGGGATTTGGTGCGTTTACCAATAATGCCAAATTACTCATTTTATCTGCTTGCTCATCCAAAATATGCGGAACAGGTGTTGTTTACCCAGCAGGAGCGTTACATAAAACCCGACATTGTAAACAAACCATTTAACTTCATGATGGGTGAAAGTATTCTTACCAGCGAAGGGGATTTCTGGCTCAAACATCGACGATTAATGCAACCAGCTTTTCATATGAAGCAGTTAGCAAATTTGGCTGAAGTGATAGTTAGTTGTACGGAATCTTTTCTACAAGAATGGGAAAATAAACCTGAAGGTGAAGTAATTGATATTGCCGAAGAAACATTACGATTGACATTGAAAATCGCCGGACAAACTTTATTTAGTAAAGATATTAGTGATGAAGATAGCGTTTTGGGTCAAGCTTTTCGTACTGGATATGAGTTCATCAATTATAAAATGAATAATCTATGGACAGAACCGTTATGGATACCAACACCTCGAAATCAACGTTTTTTAAAAGCAAAACAAACTTTAGATAATTTAATTTTAGATATTATCAATTTTCGTCGTCAAAATACCACTGATAGAAACGATTTACTATCAATGTTAATGGCTGCACGGGATGAGCAAACAGGAGAAGGAATGAGCGATAAGCAACTACAAAATGAAGCGATAACTTTATTAGTTGCAGGGCATGAAACAGTCGCATCTGCTTTAGCTTGGACTTGGTATTTATTAGCAAAACATCCAGATATTGCTGCAAATTTACAAGCAGAATTAGCAAGAGTTTTGAACGGTGGTTATCCCAGTTTGGAAAAATTACCTCAACTTGAATATACAAGGAGAGTATTTGATGAAACCTTACGCTTATATCCTCCAGCTTGGGCAATTCCTAGAACAAATAAAGAGGATGATGAAATAAACGGTTATTTTATTCCTCAAGGTTCCCTTGTGAATGTAGCAGCATTTATGATTCATCGTCATCCTGAGTTTTGGGAAAATCCTGAGCAATTCAATCCAGATAATTTTTTACCAGAGAAAGTAAATCAAAGACCAAAGTTTGCTTATTTCCCTTTTGGTGGAGGGAAAAGAGTTTGTATCGGTCAAAATTTTGCATTAATGGAAGCGACAATAATTATTGCTTTAATAAGTCAAAGATTCAAGTTAGAATTATTGCCAAATCAACAAATAGAAATTGACCCGACTTTTACATTACGTCCCAAAAATGGCATAAAAGTCAAAGTATGGCAACTAAATTAGTCTAAAATGCAAAAACTCGACTCAGCAAAAAGAGAAGCTATTTTGAATGCAGCTAAACAGCGTCTTCGTAAATATGGAATCCAAAAAACAACAATGCAGGAAATCGCTAAAGATGCAGGAATTGCCGTGGGGACGCTGTATTTATATTTCAAGAATAAAGACGATATTTTAATTGCAAGTACCGAGGTTTTTACACGGGAACACATTACATATATGGAGGAAGTTTTAAATTCTTCTCAACCTCCACATGAAAAGCTTAAAGGTTATATTCTTAATCGCTTTCGTGCATCTCAAGAAACACGAAATAGCAGTTCTTATGCAGCGGAATTAGCTCGTGCTGTAATTCGTTTAAAACCACATTTATTAGAAGAACAGAGTGATTGGACTAGAAAAAATGTCTCGCAAATTCTTCAGGAAGGGATTGATAATAGGTTATTTTTTATTGAAAATTTAGAACGAGATGTAGAAGTATTTTTACATTCTATTGGTTACTTTTTTCCAGTTGCTACCACAGAAAAATATTTTGAACCGGAAGAAGAAAAGTTAGTTATGGTGATTGATTGGTTTCTGGAAAAATGGTTACATCATTATAGGACTTACGCAACTGGCACAATTTTATTGTAGGGTGTGTGACACTATGGTTAAATTTGAACGGAGTAATAAGACTTGTAGCGTCACGCACCAACGGGGTATTGTGACAATATCGTAAGTCCTGCATTATTAATTAGGGAGCGAGACGCTCCCACTACGATATCTTTTTTAAGAATTGAGATGCACTATCAGGGTAACTAAGAACTAATTTTTATTGATTATTAACAGCGTGTTGCTTCAATTCATCCAAAGAAACATACTCTAATGCAGCTTCGTGAGTAGCAGATAAAACTACTTTTGGTGCAACTCCATCATCCATTGCTTCTTTCCATCGAGAAGCACACAAACACCATTTATCCCCTGGTTTTAAACCGGGAAAATCATACATTGGAACAGGAGTACTCAAATCATTTCCCATAGATTTTGTGTAGGTGAGAAATTCTTGGGTAACTTCCGCACAAATCACGTGTACGCCAAAATCTTGAGGTCCCGTATCGCACATTCCATTACGTAAAAATCCTGTCATCGGAGAAGTACAGCAAGGTTGCAACTTTTCTCCAAGTACGTTTTTTGTTTCTGACATAATACTAATTACCAATGATCAATTATCAATTATCAACCATGAATTACCAACTAACCATGTTTCTTTCCTTGATAACCTGCTGATAAACTATTTCTGTTTGCTTAGCAATTTTCGTCCAATTAAACCGCTTTTCTAAATCGGAGTAAGCATTATCTTTTAACCACTGACAATAACCGGGATTTTTCAACACTTCCAAAATTCCCCAAGCAAGTGAATCTGGATTATTCACATAAGTAACAACACCTGTTTTGGTATGTTGAACTACTTCTGGAAAACCGCCTGTATCTGAAACTACTACTGGTACGCGAGCGGCAAAGCTCTCTAACGCAACTATACCAAAGGGTTCGTAAAGACTGGGGAATACCGCGCAGTCGGCAATTGTTTGAAATTTATCTAAGTATTCATCAGCCATAAAGCCGGTGAAATAGCATTTATGCCAAATACCCAAATCCCAAGCTTGTTGTTTGAGTTGATTGGTATTACCACCACCGATAATCACAAATTTAACATTACCTTCCATGGATGCAAGTACTTTGGGTGCTGCATTTAATAATACAAATATACCTTTTTCATAGGTCATGCGACCAACATAATAAACGATTTTTTCATTATCTTCAGCAAATTGACGGCGGAAATCTTGCTGATGAAACTCTTGATGATGCTGCTTTTTTTCGGGGCGGATACCGTTATAAATTACATCAATTTTATCCCAAGGACTGTTGAGAGAATGTTCTACTTCCCGACGCATATAATTACTGCAAACGATAACTCTCCAAGCCTCAAAAGTCAGTTCGTTTTCTTTACAATGGATGTAGGTTTGAGTATGATTATGAATCCCGTTGTGTCGTCCCGATTCAGTAGCGTGAATCGTCGCAATTAGAGGAACTTTGAAAGTATGTTTAAGAGCGATCGCCGCATCTCCAACCAACCAATCGTGAGCATGAATTAAATCGAAAGCACCCTCCTCTAACATTAATTTACCACCTTGTCGTCCCATGCTTTCATTCATGTTGACTATCCAGTGGAAAAAGTCATTACTCGCTGGTACAGGTACCCGATGTACTTTAATTCCTTCTACTTCTTCAAAAAGTGGTGCTTCTCCAAATTCCGGTGTAATTAAGTAAACCGAATGTCCTAACTTTACTAATTCTGGGTATAATTCTCCAACATGACGGGCAATTCCACCAACAATACGAGGAGGAAATTCCCAACTTAATACCAGTATTTTCATCTTTTACTCCCTACTCTTTACAAATTGTTGATTTTTTAACCAATTAAAATAATTAAAAGTGCGATCGCTATTTTTGACGGGAGTATAATTACTCAATTTTGACTCGTTGTAACAATTCGGTGACAAAAATATTTGAAAATGGCTTATAAATACCGGAGTTAGTTGATAGTTGATAGTTGATAGTTGATAGTTGATAGTTGATAGTTGATAGTTGATGGTTGATAGTTGATAGTGAACAGCTGTGATTTTTTTCCCATCTCCCCATCCCCCCATCCCCTTGTCCCCCCATCTCCCCATCTCCTTGTCCTCCTGAACCCCGGAACGTGCTAGAAGATATAAGTGACTTACAATTCCTAGAAAATGCCTACTTTAACTGCTGACGCTCAAAACTTACTTGCTGACTTAATTGCTCGTTACTCCCCAAAAGTTGATTATTTGATGATTCGGCTTGAGGAAGCTGAGGGAACTGATATTTTGTTACGGGGTGATAAGGTGGAGACTTTAAGCGAATGTATTTCTGTTGGAGGACAAGTTAGAGCTTGTTATAAAGGTGGATGGGGTTTAAGCAGCTTTAATCATTTTTCCACGATTGAAGACCGTATTCAAGAAGCAATTGCAGCGGCACGAATTGTTGGTGATGAGGAAACTATATTAGCTCCGATTATTCCGGTGCAAGCAGTATGCCAATTACCGTTAACGGGTACTGATCCCAGAAATATTCCGTTGAGTCAAAAAAAACAGTTGTGTGACAATTATGCTGATTTACTTAAAAGTATAGACCATCGCATTACTACTACCTCTGTGCGTTATGGTGATAGCGCTCAAAAAGTAATTATTGCCACTAGTGAAGGTACATTGATAGAACAGTCATGGGTCGATATGGAAATGCGTTTCGCTGCTACCGCTAGAAATGGTGAAACCGTACAAACAGGTAGAGAAACCACGGGTTCTCGCAAAGCTTTTGAGGATTTAACCAGTTTACACCAACAAATTACCAGCGCTGCCAACAGAGCGATCGCCGCTTTATCTTTACCTCCTGTCAAAGGTAATACTTATACCGTAGTCATTGACCCAATTCTTACCGGCTTGTTTGTCCACGAAGCTTTTGGACATCTTTCTGAAGCGGATATGGCTTACGAAAACCCGGATTTATTAGAAGTAATGACCCTTGGAAGACAATTTGGTCATGAAGATTTGCAAATTTTTGATGGTGCTGCACCGGAAGGTCATCGTGGTAGCTATTATTACGATGATGAAGGTACCCCCGCTACTACTACTCAATTAATTAAAGATGGAGTTTTAGTCGGACGTTTGCATTCTCGCGAAACCGCAGGCAAATTAGACGAAACCCCCACTGGAAATTCCCGCTGTCTTAATTATCATTATTCCCCCATTGTACGGATGACCAATACTTGGATTGAAAGAGGAAAAACTCCTGTAAATGACTTGTTTTCTGGAATCAAAGAAGGAGTTTACGCTCTTAATTGGTTAGGAGGAATGACGAATGGAGAAATGTTTACTTTTAGTGCTGGTGAAGCATGGATGATTAGAAATGGTGAAATAGCCGAACCTGTTAAAGATGTCACTCTTTCTGGTAATGTTTTCCAAACTTTAAAAGATATTGAAGCCATCGGTGATGATTTTTATTGGGATGAATCTGGAGGTTGCGGTAAAGGTGGACAAAATGGTTTACCTGTAGGTTGCGGTGGTCCCAGTTTAAGGATAAAAAATGTAGTAGTTGGTGGAGAAGTTGGTTAAGTTGATGGTTGATAGTTGATGGTTGATAGTTGATGGTTGATAGTTGATAGTTGATGGTTGATGGTTTTTTATTAACAACCTTTGACCTATAACCTATAACCTTTACTTGTTAATTGGTGGTTAAAAATGACTATTTATGTAAAAAAGAATGTAAATACAATTCCACTTTTAGAAAGTGGAGATAGACTTACAGTAAATGAATTTGAACGACGTTATACCGCGATGCCTGATAATATAAAAGCGGAATTAATTGAAGGAATTGTATATATGGCATCTCCCTTACGCATCAGAAGTCATGGGGAACCTCATGCTAATTTAATTGGCTGGTTATGGACTTATAAGATTGCAACTCAAGGCTTGATTTTAGGTGACAATTCTACAGTACGTTTAGATTTAGATAACGAACCCCAACCTGATGTTGTATTATTCATAGATGAAAATTTGGGTGGACAAGCACGAATTAGTGAAGATGATTATATTGAAGGTTCCCCTGAATTAGTTGCGGAAGTTGCTGCTAGTAGTGCGTCTTATGATTTATATGATAAGAAAAATGCTTT
Organism: Nostocales cyanobacterium 94392; assembly: GCA_035285725.1. Lineage (GTDB taxonomy): Bacteria > Cyanobacteriota > Cyanobacteriia > Cyanobacteriales > Nostocaceae > Rivularia. The sequence continues at coordinate 34,093 of JAYKJL010000068.1, forward strand.
CCGTCGTAATGGTGTTTTAGAATATATTGTTTGGCAGGTTTTTGAAAACAAACTTGATTGGTTTTGTCTACAAGATGGTAAATACATATCTTTAGAAGCTGATGGAGAAGGAATAATTAAAAGTAGAGTTTTTCCTGGTTTATGGTTGGCTACTTCCGCATTACTTACAGGTGATATGAAACAAGTTCTCTATGTTTTACAACAAGGTTTAAATTCATCAGAACACGCAGAATTTGTTAAACAGTTGACAGTTGACAGTTGACAGTTGACAGTTGACAGTTATTTTATTAACTACTAACTACTAACCACTAACTACTAACGAAATATCGCAATATCAACTTGTTGTAATAATTCCTCTACATTTGAACTATTATCTAAAACAATATCAGCTTTTTGAATTTTTTCCTTTAAAGACATTTGACTGCTGATTCTGGCTTGTGCTTGTTCTAAGGTTAATTGATTTCGCTCCATCAATCTTTCTAACTGCTGTTGTTCCGAACAACTTACTACCCAAATTTCCGTTACCAAGTCTGTCATACCCGCTTCAAATAATAAAGGCACAACTGAAACTAGAGTTTCTACTGATGTTTCTTTGATTGCAACAGAAAGGCGATCGCCAACGTAAGGATGAATCAAGTTATCTATCCACAAGCGTTCGTATTGATTATTAAAGATTATTTCAGCTAATTTTTGTCGATTAAGACTGCGGTCATCTAGTAAAATCTTTTCTCCGTAACGTTTAACTATTTGCTGTAAAAGCGGGGAGTTAACAGCAACAGCTTCTCTAGCGTAAATGTCTGCATCCAATATCGGTAAATTATAAGCATCAGCTAAATAATTAGCGACAGTTGTTTTACCTGTCGCTATACCACCAGTTAATCCGATTATACGTTTCATGAATGATTGACAATTAGGAATAGGAGTTGATTAGTAATTATCTATTATCCATCAACAATTCCCAATTATCTATTATCTATTCTCATTCCTTGTCCAATCAATAATTGCTTGGGTTAACCCTTCCAAAGTATAATCCGAAGCCTCAATATCAACCCTTCCGAAATAAGTTTGACAAGCAAGAGAAGTTTGGGGACCAATGGAAGCAATACACACATCTTCCAGATAATTCGATATCACAGATGATTGATTGTCTTGAGAATCATCGGAAAAAATTTTTTCTGCTAATTGACTAAAAAACTTCACCGTTTTAGAACTCGCAAAAGTAATTATATCAACGGTTCCACTTTGCAAAGCTAACCGAGCAGAAGCGGGGATATCATTAGGACAGCAAGATTGATAGGCACTTACTTCCATAACAGATGCCCCTTGATTTTCAAATTCCCTAACCAAATCTTCTCTTCCACCAGTTTCAACCCTGGGGAATAAAATCTTTTTACCCGCAAGTTGTTCGGGAAAATGTTCTATTAAAGAATCAGCAATAAAATTGGGTGGAATAAAGTCCGGTTGTAAATGATGATTTTTCAGGATTTGCGCCGTTTTTTCGCCAACAACAGCAATTTTTATATTAGCTAAGGTACGAGCATCTTTACCCAATACCATTAATCTTTCACAAAAGTAACTGATACCGTTGCCAGAAGTTAGAATCAACCAGTCAAATTCTGATAAATTTGCGATCGCGTTATCTAAAGCGTCCCAACTCGAAGGGGGACAAATTTCTAATGCAGGCATTTCAATTACATTAGCACCTGCATCTGTAATCAGCCGAGCAAATTGACTCGACTGTCCTACTGAACGAGTAATTAGAACAGTTTTTCCACTCAAAGGGAGAGTAGAAGATACTGTTGCAGAAAGTTGGGGAGATGGAGTTGGTGACATGAATTTGGAGTGCAAAGCGTCTCTAAGATGGGAAAACCTCTAATTACATATTCTCAAAAAACCTGGCATACTCTACCACTTCGCCAATTACAATTACAGCGGGTGATAAATGCACCGAATGCACCTGTTCTACAATTGTGGAAAGGGTACCAATCCATACTTGTTGTTCGGCTGTACCAGCTTTACGAATAATCGCAATGGGAGTAATGTTCGTAAATTTATTTTTTCCATATTTTATTAATTGGTGTATAATCTCTGAGAGATGTTGTCCACCCATTACAATTACCAGAGTATCTAACCTTGAAAGCGCTTCCCAATCGAGATTATCTGGTTGATGAGCGCTGAATACAGCGAAGCATCTACTCATCACTGCATCTGTAAGGGGAATTCCTGCTAGCATCGGTGCAGCGATTACCGAAGAAATCCCCGGAACAGCTTCAAATTTACAACCATTCGTGTATAATGCTTGTATTTCTGAACTACTGCGACCGAAAATGAACGGGTCTCCAGATTTTAGCCGAATTACTATTTTACCTTGTTGGCAGTATTTTACCAACAATTGATTAATTTCTATTTGGGGAGTACTCGGTAAGCCCCCCCTTTTACCAACATAAACTTTTAAGCAATTATCCGCTACCAACTCCAGCAACTGTTCATCTACTAAAGCATCATAAACTAACACCTCAGCTTGAGCGAGCAGCCGATAAGCTTTTACCGTTAAATATTCTACATCTCCGGGTCCAGCACCCACAAGATAGACTTTGCCAGTAGGTTTAGTCAACCGATTTTAGATTTTAGATTATGTCCTAGGAACACACTGCGTTAATGGATTGATTCCACAGATAAATCTGGGGGCTTCTACCATTAACGAACAATTGGTCATATTTTAACAGTTATCAGTTAACAGTTATCAGTTATCAGTCACGTTTATACAATAAAAGTTTAAATAGAACACCATACGCCCGTGTTTACTGTTCACTGATTTAATCATACAGATCAAAGAACCTAACCAAGTACTCTATGAGTTATCACCGGGCAAGTCGATTGTTAACTGATAACTGATAGGGGGTATTAATTACGAATCGCAGGGTAGCTGCTTGATCTCTCATATCAACAGTTAACTGCTAACTGTTAACTGTTAACTGATTATTAAAACGCTCCTACGCGAGCAATAATTACGTAAATTGTTTGAAAAATTAGCGATAAGTCGTATAAAGGATGCCATTTTGTTTGATATTGTAGGTCTAATTCAAACACTTGCTCGAATTCCTTAATTTGAGAACGTCCATTTACTTGCCATTCACCTGTTAAACCGGGTTTGACGTGCAAACGTTGCCAATGATGTTCGGAATAGTGCATTACTTCGTCATTAGTAGGGGGACGAGTTCCTACCAAACTCATTTCACCGACAAAAACGTTCCAAAACTGAGGTAATTCATCTAAACTAGTGCTTCTTAGAAAACGTCCTACTTTTGTGACTCGAAAATCATTTTTACTTTTAAAGAAGTGTCCGCTAGCTTCATTTTTTACCTGGGATTTTAACTGTTCCGCATCCGGCACCATTGAACGGAATTTGCAAATCCGGAAAGTGCGTCCGTAAAGTCCGTATCTTTCCTGGGTAAATAAAATTGGTCCGGGACTATCTATTTTGATTGCGATCGCGATTGGCAAAAATACAATGGCTAAAATTATCAAACCCAGCATACTTCCCAAAATATCCAGAAAACGCTTGAATCTGGAAACAACTGAGGGATGTGGTGTAATTTGCCCAACCCAAGTATTAGAGTTTGCACCTTTAATTAAACTTGTCATTTGTAATTGGAACATCGTCAAGCTAGCGTTGTGGGCGAGAAACGTATTCCTACGTAACAATATTTTGAATATAGACTTGACTTGATCAAGTTAATTCACTTCCAACAGTATATTTACTTAATCTTCATTGATTTCGCGGGGATCGTAATTATTTATAAATTTTATGTAAAGAATAATAAATATATCTAATGATAGATTAGATAAAAAGTAAAGTATGCATAAATAGCGCGAAGATATTAAAATTTGCTACTAACTGAATGCGTAATTTTAAATATTGATTTGAAATGTAACCCTTTTACTGTGTAGCAAATAGAACTATCTTTTTTTTGTAATTTTTATCATTGATTTGAGGAATATTAGGTTGTATGGTAAGGCTTATAAATTATAGAAAAAGAATATCGATGAGTTAGAAAATAAGTCTATAAGTAGGAGGTGATACAATACTTGCGACGAAAGGGTCAAATGATTTAGATGAGTGTTTTAATACATTGCTTGTTGTGAATCGGAGTTAATTATCCGTTGTCAACTTGCTTGATGTGCATTTGATCGGGTTTTTTGGGAAAGATGATAAATAGCATCCCTTTTAAAGTAGTGCTGCCCATAGTACTACATTCTGTATTAATTGCGGTTGGGGATGAGCAGCAGTTCCACGATGGTGCTATCTCAAGATTAAGGTAATAAAAAATGGTTGCAAGCGGAGTAGATCAAGTTAAAGTCAGTCGGTTAGAGTCGATAGTAGAGCAAATCGGAGAAGCCGTATTGGCTACCACTGAGACAATAGAACGTCTTTCTGACAGGGTAGACAGTATCAGTATACAAGTAGAACAGCAAGGAAAACAGGTACAACAGCAAGGGTATCAAATATTAGCATTATGCGATGCAGTACAAACTCTTGCAGAAAGCCAAGATACTTCTTTGCAAAGACTTACTCAACTCACACAGACACTAAATCGTTTAATGACGATTTTGGAAACGGAAGATGAGGAGTGAGGAAAGCAAATTAATTTTAATTAAAATTAATTAATTATCAATTAACAATTAATTGGTTGATTGTTAATTGATAATTGTTAATTGTGTAACTGCAATTTTTCCGGAAAAACAAACATCTACATCGCTACCGGGGGTTTTCTCTCGTTGAGAATATTGTCCCGTATAATAGAATTTATCATTGTCTTCCGTGCGATAATTAACTGGTAGAGGTTTAGTACAAGCACGGCAAAAAACTACTTCTGGTTGCGCTTCTTCTGGAGAAAGATGGGGTAAATTGACATTCCAAAAACTTCCTAATGGTAATGGACGATTTAATAAATCAGTTAGAAGTTGAGCCGTCCATTTGACTGAATTATCCCAATTGAATTCCCAGCCTTTTTTCTTATATTGAGAAATTGCTATTCCTTTAATACCATGAATTGCGGCTTCTCTAACCGCAGCGACAGTACCAGAAATATAAGAATCAACTCCCATATTACCTCCGGCATTAATTCCTGAGAGTACCCATTTGACATCAGGACAAATATGGGAAATAGATAAACGAACGCAATCAGCGGGAGTACCTGCGATAGCATATACATTATGGTCGCGACGTTGTAAAGTTAAAGGACGAACCGTGGTAACTTGATGTCCACAACCGGATAAATGTTCTTGAGGAGCAGCGATAATAACTTGAGATGAAATAGCAGATTTTTCTACAGCTTTAAGTAGTGCTTGAATACCGTTCGCATCAATACCGTCATCGTTAGTTAAAATCAAACTCATAAATTTAATTTTTTTAGTTGGCTCGAAGTAACGCTATTTTAATACTAATGAAGACGTTGCAATGCAACGTCTCTACATAATTAATATATACGGTAATTAAGCTCTGTAAAAAACCGTTACTTTCAACAAAAATTATTAAATGGAAGCACCAGCTTTGGGCTCAGCACCCATTGGTGCTACATAATCGCGGAAAAGACTCATTTGTACACCAAAATCCAACTGCTTGATTTTGTCCATCAATTCCTTAGATTGAGAAGAAAGTTCGTAGTTACTAGGCATAGGTATGATAGTGTTAGCATCCATGCCTTGAGCTAAACGATACCAAAATAATAGCTTGGTGGTATCGCTCATTGAACCGTATTCGCGAGTATGTACGGTATCCGCTTTATTGATTAAATCACGTTGCAGTTGTAATTGTTCTTCGTGAGATAATTCTTTAACTTGATTGAATAAACCATCAGCAATTGCTGGTGAAACAGTACTAGCTCCAGGTGCAGCAGGTGTAATCGAATCACCCATTTCTTTATAGATGAAATAGAACAAAGCTAACTGTTCATCTACATCTAGTTTATTAAATGCTTCAACTAATTCACGAATTTGAGGGTCGTTAGTTTGTGTAGCTTCCATATTTAAATCCGATTGCAACAAATTTCTATTAATTCCAACCTTATCAAATCAATATTCAGTATTTAACCTTACTCAAGACAGATGTATTGATGTCGTAAAGAATAAAAATTAAACAGATAATTTCAACCCAGAGAGTATTTTTAAAAGTAAGATTTTTTGAAATTTACTTATTTTGCCAACTTTTTTTATAATAATATTGCGATGCAAAAAGTCAATTATCTAAAGTAATAAAATTCATATATAAATATTTGAAATTTTCTTGATAAGTAAAATTAAAATATTTTTATATTTAGAGATAACCAATTTAGGACTTACGCAATTGTCACAATATGCGGGTGGTGCGTGACGCTACAATTCTTATCGCTACGTTCAAATTTATTCATAGCGTCACACACCCTACAAGGAAAATGTGCCGCTTGCGTAAGTCCTACAATTAAAAAACCCGGTTTTTAAAAACCAGGTTGCTTAATTATTAGAAATTATCAGAGGAATGCCTATGATTAGATAGTCATCATTTTTTATATTCTTTTTTCCATTTCTGCCTATTCCCTGCTCCCTAATCCCTACTCCCTTTATTTAGAATGATTCTGATAATCTTCCGATGATTTAGGGTCTAATTCCCAACGATTATCATCACGTCTATCTAAGATATCGTTTGTTTGCAGGGGTTGTCGATCATCCATTTCCAATCCGACGGCTTTTTCTAATTCTTCTGTCACATTTTTATCTGGAGTTGCAACAGTACCACCAACAGCTTCATCACCAACAGAATTTGCATCTTCCCAATAAGCATCAACATCACCTCCGGTTAATTCCGGATTAGTTGCATTATGTTGATTATTTTGTTCTTTGATTACTCTTCCACCAATATTCATTCCCGGTTGTTGACTAACTCCGGTTCCGTAGGATTCAGTGATTTCTTGAGGTAAATCGCTAACTTCAGCTTGATTATTGATATTTTCTTCGCTCATAATATTACTTATAATCTTGCACTATCACCATAGCCCTTTATTTGAAAATATTTCTCTTCCAAAAGAAGTATAACCAAAGTAGTAAGAGAATATCTCCCTTACGAACGAAGTTAAATAATTGATAAATACATATCGTTGTAAATAACAATCCACATAAAAGCAACCTCACAAAGTTGTCGGAAGTTATGAATCAGCAAACACTCGCTATTGCCAAAAACACTCATGATTGTTGATTCATATCTTTTTTCTTCTCCGAAAACGTATGTATATTGATAGTTTTAGCTTTATTCAATTATTGAAAACTAGTTTTATCAAGGTTAAATATATTTATTAAAAAAATATTTATTTCATTTGTTTTTGTGAATTAACATACAATACATAAGATAGTAAATTCTTAATCAATAAGGCTGATAGCAGTCTCAGTAAATTTGAATAAATAGGAGATGTTTTTATGAAGTATGAAGAATTTATCAAACACGTTCAAAGCGTTGCTCAAGTTGATTCTCGTGAACAAGCCGAACGAGCAACTCGCGCTACATTAGAAACTATTAAAGAGCGAATTGTTGGTGATGAAGCCAAAGATTTAGCCGCACAATTGCCAGAAGAAATCGCTCAATATTTGCGAGGACGTGAAGGTGAAAACGGTCAACATTTTAAATTACAAGAATTTATCGAGCGTGTAAGTAAGAAAGCAGGTGTAGAATCCACTGATGCAATCATGCACATCCGGGCTGTTTTTACAGTATTACAAAATGCTGTATCTCCCGGTGAATTTGCGGATTTTAAACATAATTTTTCTGATGATTATGCAGAACTTTTTCCTAGAGGATCTGAAAATAAAGTGTCTGCATAATACAGTTTAAAAGTTATACAAATTGAATTAATTTTTGAAGCTAAAAAATTTCAACTCAATAATAAAGAGAAAAACATGGTATCTACAAATAATTCTGGTAAAAAGAAAGTTGCGATTCTAATTGAAAATGGAGTCGAAGATTCAGAATTTCAAGTTCCTTATCAAGCTTTAAAACAAGCAGGAATGGAAGTATCTGTTTTAGGTTCTCAAATGAACGAAGCTTATAAAGGTAAGCAGGGAAAAGTTTCTCAAAAAGCTGATGGAACGACTACTGAAGCCATGGCTTCCGATTTTGATGCAGTGGTAATTCCTGGAGGAATGGCTCCCGATAAAATGCGTCGTAATCCTAATACTGTACGCTTTGTCCAAGAAGCAATGAGTCAAGGTAAACTAGTTGCTGCGGTATGTCATGGACCTCAATTGTTAATTGAAGGCGATTTACTTAAAGGTAAAACTGCTACTGGTTTCAGCGCAATTCGTAAGGATATGATTAACGCTGGGACTAATTATAAAGACCAACCTTTAGTAGTAGATGGAAATTTAATTACTTCTCGTCAACCTGGTGATTTACCTATTTTCGCTACAGCTATTTTGAGTCGTTTGGGTTACGGTGGAAAAGCAGCCGATTTACCCAGTGAAAATGACCAAAATGCTGAATGGTGGAAAATCGCAGATGCTTGGGGTGGTTCTCACAAAAGCGATATTGTTAGTGGGTTAAATACCGTTTTATCTGGGGAACGTTATTCTCACGAAGCTTTACGAAGTTATGCTGAAAAGGAATCTAACCCATCTGTAAAATCTCTGTTTCAAGAGATGATTACTAATAAGGAAGTCCACATCCAAAAATTAGAAGCACGTCTTGATCAATTAGCTGAAAAACCATCATTAACTACAAAGATTGCTGAAGGTTACGCTAAGGTAAAAAATGCGACTAAAGGTAGTGATGATATCTATCAAATTCGCTGTGCTTTGGGTGATTTACAGACAGGAATAAATGATGTTGGTACAATGATGGCAGCATATACTGACCCAGTAACAACTGCTATTTTTACTGAAATTCAAAAAGATATGATCAGTCAGGAACAGCGGTTAGTAGAACTTTACCGAGCAAAAATGGGCAGTGAACTCAAACCAGCTGCGGTCTAATCAGTTAACAGTTATCAATTATTAGTCAATAAAGATAAATACAGGACTTACGCAATTGTCACAAAACCCTGCTTGGTGCGTGACACTACAACCTCATTATTGCGTTAATAATCAAGCGAAGTGTCACAGCACCCTACAAGAAAAATGTGCCGGTTGCGTAAGTCCTAAAATAGTTGATAACTGATTTAAAAGAGGCATAAATTAATGAGCAAAACGATAAAAGTTGAAAAGACAGTAACTATAAATAGACCCCAGGATGAGCTTTATAATTTTTGGCATAACTTTGAAAATTTACCCCAGTTTATGCATCATTTGAAGTTAGTCAAAGTGTATGATGAAAATCGTTCGCATTGGGTCGCAAAAGCTCCTTTGGGTACCAGCGTTGAATGGGATGCAAATATTATTGAAGACCAAAAAAACGAGTTTATTTCTTGGTCATCAGTAAAAGATGCGGATATTGAAAATTCCGGTTTTATTCGTTTTAATAAAGCTCCTGCTAATCGGGGTACCGAGGTAAAAGTTGTCATTGTTTATCAACCACCTGGTGGTACTATTGGTGCGGCCATCGCCAAGTTATTTGGAGAAGAACCAAAACAACAAATTGGTGATGATTTAAACCGTTTTAAAATGTTAATGGAAACGGGTGAAATTGCAACTACAAAAGGGCAACCGAAAGGTAGTTCTTAACAGTTATCAGTTATCAGTTATCAGTAACGTTTATACTTGGGAAAGGGCTAGTCCTCCACCCTTGAAGGTGGTCGGCGTTCTCTGTATTAGTTTAAATCCCTCACCATACTAAGAGTGTTTACTGTTCACTGTTTTAATTCGTGATATTTTTCAACTACAAAATCCAGGTGTGTAATGAAAAGATTAATCAAAAAAATAGTTTATTGGTTGCAAAATCTTATAAGTAAGAGAACAGATGCAGCAGTATTGATTGGATTAAGTCTGATTTTTATATCGGCTTTTAGTTATCCAAATATCGCAGTACAAGCCGTAACACTGACACCAGAAGCAACCGAATATCATGTACCGAATCCAGACAATCGGATTAATCTTGACAACAATAATCCCATTGAAAATCTTCAAGAAAATCTCAAATATACTGCCGATAATGTTCGAGAAAAGCTGAATCTTGACGAACCATTACCTAAAAGTACAAAGGATTTTTTAAGGTCTACCGAACAGAAAATAGATGAGACAGTTGAACCAATAACTGGCAATCAAAAATATTATGACCATAATTAAAGGTCAAAGGTTAGAGGTTAGAGGTTAAAGGTGAAAAACTATCAACTATCCACCATCAACTATCCACCATCAACTATCCACTATCCACTATCAACCATCAACCATCAACTATCAACCATCAACTATCCACTATCCACTATCCACCATCAACTATCAACTATCAACTATCAACCATTAACTATCAACTAATAATTAATATGAAAGCTGTTTGCTGGCACGGTGCTAATGATGTACGGGTAGAAACAGTACCCGATCCTAAGATTCTCAATCCCCGCGATGCTATTGTCAAAATCACTTCTACGGCAATATGTGGTTCTGATTTGCATCTTTACGATGGATATATCCCTACGATGGAAAAAGGAGATATCCTCGGACACGAATTCATGGGAGAAGTTGTCGAACTCGGTAGCGCGGTTAAGAATGTTAAAGTTGGCGATCGCGTTGTGATTCCTTTCACAATTTCTTGCGGTAGCTGCTTTTTCTGCAATCGAGATTTATGGTCTTTGTGCGATAATTCCAATCCTAACGCTTGGATAGCTGAAAAACTAATGGGACATTCACCATCGGGTTTATTTGGCTATTCTCATATGTTGGGAGGATATGCTGGTGGTCAAGCGGAATATGCAAGAGTACCTTTTGCTGATGTGGGTTTATTTAAAGTCCCTGATGGCTTGGAAGACGACCAAGTATTGTTTTTAACCGATATTTTCCCTACCGGATATATGGCTGCGGAAAATTGTGACATCGAACCGGGTGACACTGTTGCTGTTTGGGGTTGCGGTCCGGTTGGTCAATTCGCTATTAGAAGCGCTTATTTACTGGGAGCAGAGCAAGTTATTGCCATAGACCGCATCCCGGAACGTTTGAAAATGGCAGAAGAATACGGCAAAGCAAAGGTTCTCAACTATACAGAAGTAGATATAGGGGAAGCACTTAAGGAAATGACCGGGGGTCGAGGTCCCGATGCTTGTATTGATGCAGTGGGAATGGAAGCCCATGGGACTGATTTTATGGGTTTATTCGACCAGGTAAAACAAACGGTGCGTTTGGAAACTGACCGACCAACGGCTTTACGAGAAGCAATTGTCGCTTGTCGCAAGGGTGGTAATGTTTCTATTCCCGGTGTTTATGGTGGGTTTATAGATAAAGTACCCATGGGTGCAGCAATGAACAAAGCCTTAACGATGAAAACCGGACAAACCCACGTTCATAAATACTTAAAGCCTTTACTCAAACACATTCAAAATGGTGATATCGACCCATCTTTTGTAATTACCCATCAATTACCTTTGGAACAAGCACCACAAGGTTACGAAATTTTTAAACATAAGCAAGATAATTGCATCAAAGTTGTGCTTAAACCCTAATTAATTTTTGATTGATAATTACTTGTTGTAAATTGTTGTAGATTAAAAAAGGAAAAAACATGAGCGATACAACTGTAAAAAAAATAGATTCTAATTATTCTCCAACAGGAGAGATGGGACAAAAATATTTAGCTTCCGGTAAAACTGTTTCCATGCGTTTATGGGAAAATGAACAACCGGGAGAATCAAAAGAATTAAGCGCACGAGAATACGAAACAGTTGGTTATGTAATTAAAGGTCGTGCCGAATTAATATTATCCGGTCAAAAAATCATACTTAAATCAGGAGACTCTTGGGTAGTACCAAAAGGCGCTATTCATTCCTACAATATTTTAGACTCATTCACCGCTGTTGAAGCAACAAGTCCCCCTGCTGAAGTTCATGGAAGGGATGAAGCCTAAATAGGAGATAGTGGTTAGTTGATAGTAGATAGTGGTTAGTTGATAGTTGATGCTTATTATTTTTTTCTCAATTACCAATTACCAATTACCAATTACCATTCCTATCCCTTTCTTGCCCATACCATTTTATAATCTTCCATTGCGCCCGTATAATCTTTCAGTTTAGAACGCGCATTACCCCGACTAATATAAGCTTTATCATTATCAGGATTTAAGAGTAAAGCTTGGGTATAATATTCAATTCCTTTATCATAGTTTTTGAGTTCGCAACAAGTATTACCCAGTCCAATATAAGCTTTGTCATTTTTAGGATTTAGCCGCAAAGTTTGGGTGTAATCTTCAATTGCATCACCATAATTTTTCAACTTATAATTAGCATGACCCCGATTTAGATAAATTAAAGCATTATTAGAATTTAGTTGTAAAGCTAAAGTATAGCTTTCTAATGCTTTACTGTAATCTTGATTTTTATAATAATCATTACCTAGATTGATATAAACTTCTACATTTTCAGGTAAGGATGGTAAATTTTCAGTTTTATCCGAAATTGCTCGATGGTATTCGTTGTTGAGTTCTGAACTAACAATATTAGAATCAACAGTAACTGTATAGTCAGGTTTAATTGATGCAGTTTCAATGGAATCTAAAGTTATTTTGTGATAATAATCTTCACTTTCAGGAAGAATTAATTCCAAATTATGGTTATCAACTTGGCTATAATTATTTATATATTCAGGATTAATGCTTAAACCTTGTGTATAATCGGCAGTTGCTCCATTGTAATCTCCAAGTTGAGAACGGATAAGTCCTCGACTATATCTAGCTTCCGCATCCGACGGGTTAAATCGTAAATATTGATTTAAATCTGCAATTGCATTTTGATAGTCTCCTAACTTGTAAAAAGCTAATCCTCGTTGATGATAAGCTTTAATTCCATTGGGATTGAGTTGTAAATACTGGGTAAAATCAATTATGGCGGCTTCGTAATTCCCTTTTTGAAGTTTATCTAAACCTCTTCGATAAATCACTTCAATTAGCTCTTGTTTTTGGCGAATTTCCGCATCTTTTTGCTGTCGCTGTATGATATTACGCGATACAGTCAGTACATTACGCCGCATTTCCAATTGTGCTATTACTTGATTGCTTAATGCTCTTAATGCTTCTTGTTGCTCTAAACTCAAATCCCGTGGTACTGTATCAATTACACATAAAGTTCCGATACCAAATCCTTCTGGTGTAATTAATGGTGCGCCAGCATAAAAGCGAATCTTGGGTTCTTGAGCAACCAAAGGGTTATCTGCAAATCTAGAGTCTTTCAACGCATTGGGAACAACTAACGGTTGCTGCTGCATTATTGCATAAGCACAGAAAGCTACATCTCTGGGAGTACAATCTACATCTACACCAACCTTCGATTTGAACCATTGGCGATCGCCATCGACAAAACTAATCAATGCAATGGGGGTACGACAAATTTGTGCAGCTAAAAAGGTAAAATCATCAAATACTTTTTCTGAGGGAGTATCGAGTATTTGATATTCTTGAAGTGCTGCTAATCTAGCTGATTCGTTATTAGGTATTGGTGGTTGCAAACCCATTTTTATGTTTCTCCGAAAATTAGTTTTAGAAAATCTAGTTAATCGATTTTGGATTAACTCCATGAATCAATCCGGGAATTTAAATATTGTAATAGGTCTATAACATCAGGAACCAATCACGATGAGCAAAAATCCCTAAAATTTTTGATTGAAACTAGAATTTACAATCTAACATTTATTTGGTTGGTAATACCGCAATGTATAACACATTAAATAAATCTAAAATCATCACATATTTCATAATTTTTTAAGTATTTTATATTATATATTTTATCTATATTTATCACTGAATTATCTAAAACAATAGTATTTTTTTTAACCTTAATCGAAAATTTACTTTGATTTAAATTTTTATGTATAACACCATGTGACAGTTTTAAAACAATCCTATTTGAGTTGTCAAAATATGAGTTTTACTAGTTGACTGCTAGTTGTTAACAGTCAATATTTCATAAATCCTCAACGTAATATTATATTAGTATATCTAATTTTATTCAGGGGATGTGAGTATAATTCTTAATTCGTAATTCGTAATATCTCCCTGCGGGAGACGTTCGAGGAACGTAATTAATTTCCCATAAATAAATAATGGTGTTTCTACAGAGTATAAATCCACGGATAAATCCGGGGGCTATTTCCTGACGGACACGCGGAGCGTACAAACCTTAAAAAATTAACTTGGTGATACAAGTAACATGAAGAATCGGGGTTTTAAATTTATTAACTAATTATTAACTAATCATTCATTATCGATTATTTAAATTGTTTTGAGTTGACAGTTTTACATTTAATTATTTTGTAAAGACATGACTTTTGTATTATTTGTAATTTCCTATCGAAAAATATTTATTGATATGAATACAAAAAATCAAGAACATTTAAGCGTGCGATCAAAATAAAAGACATTTTATTATTCATCATTGTTCTTACTCCCTTATGTAAAAAGATTGTGGATACAGAAAATTAAGAAGCAGGGAAATGTTGATGAGATGAAGCCGAATTGTGAAAAAATAAATATATCAATGTAAATATTTCAACTAGATATCAAGATGATAATAGCATTCACTCACTTTCAACCCCCAAACCCCCATTTAACGGTTAGTTTAACGCTTTCACTGACCGCAGAACAACGTACTCGTTCCAGATATCATTTTCCAGCTTCCGATGGACAAATGGTATGTTTATGTTTACCAAGGGGTACTATCTTAAAAGATGGTGATATTTTACAAGATGAAACTAATAATATTTCGATTCAAATTATTGCCAAACCAGAACCAGTTTTAACCGTAAAAACCCAAAATCAGCTAGATTTAATTAAAGCCGCATATCATTTGGGAAACCGTCACGTAAAATTAGAAATTACACCAAATTATTTACGCTTATCTCCCGATGGGGTATTACGTCAAATGTTAGAAAACCTTGGTTTACAAGTCACAGAAGAAATTTTGCCATTTCAACCCGAAACAGGAGCCTATGGACAGCATCATCCACATTAAAGGAAATGGGGTTCGGGGGAGATAGGGGGATGGGGAGATGGGGGGATGGGGAGATGGGGAGAGAGTAAATTCTTAACTTTTCATCTTCAATCTAAAATTTAAAGCTTGTACGTTCGCCTCGCAAATGTATCTAAAATCTAAAATTGATTAACCATAATCTTCTTTGTCTTTTACAGCTTGTCAGTCCCGCTTTACCCGTGGGAGCATATAGTTATTCGGAAGGATTAGAAACGCTAGTTGAAAATAAGATAATTAACAATGTTGAAAGCCTTAAACACTGGTTAAGTCAGGAACTACATTACGGTACAATTCGGATAGAAGCAGCGGTAATGTTAAGAGCTTATGATGCGACAAAAGCAGAAGACAAACTAACTCTTATCTACTGGAATAATTGGTTATCAGCCGCACGGGAAACCGCAGAATTACGCAATCAATCCCAACAAATGGGGGGTTCCTTGATTCGCTTATTAAAGGAATTACAGCCGCAAAAAATGCCGATAATTACAGCTTGTGGTAATCCTTGCAACTTTGCGATCGCCTTTGGGATTGCGGCTGCAAATTGGGATATTAATCCACAACCTGCTTTACTCGGATATCTACACAGTTGGGTTAATAATTTAATTACTGCTGGAATCAAGTTGATTCCTTTAGGACAAACCGCAGGACAATTATTATTATTAGAATTGCAAGAATTAATTATCGCGATCGAAGTAGAAATTATCAACTTAACTGACGATGAATTAAGCTGCTGTAGTTGGGGTTTATCCTTGGCAAGTATGGGACACGAACAGCAGTATACAAGATTATTTCGCAGTTAAAATAAATTATCAATTAATAATTATCAAATCATGAGTTTTAGAGTTGGTGTTGCAGGTCCAGTGGGTTCGGGAAAGACTGCTTTAGTAGAAGCTTTATGTAAATCTATGCGCGATTCTTATCAAATTGCAGTTGTCACAAATGATATTTACACTCAAGAAGATGCAGAATTTTTAACCAAATCCCAAGCCTTAGAAAAAGAAAGAATTCTCGGTGTAGAAACTGGTGGTTGTCCTCATACTGCAATTCGAGAAGATGCTTCGATGAATTTAGCTGCTATTGAACAGTTAGAGATGCGTTTTTCTGATTTGAATTTAGTATTTTTAGAAAGTGGTGGTGATAACTTAGCTGCAACTTTTAGTCCAGAATTGGTCGATTTAACTATTTATGTAATTGATGTTGCTGCTGGTGATAAAATTCCCCGTAAGGGTGGTCCTGGTATCACAAAATCTGATTTACTGGTAATTAATAAAATTGATTTAGCTCCCTATGTTGGTGCGGATTTACAGGTTATGGAAAGAGATGCTCGTAAAATGCGTGGGGAAAAGCCTTTTATATTTACAAATTTGAAAAAACAAGAAGGTTTAACCAAGATTGTTGAATTTGTTTCGGCAAATATTTGCTAGTAATAATAATTTTAGTCGGCGCTAGACAACCCGCTAGTACTACTTTTCATTATCTGTTAATTGACAACTGTTTTTATTATCAGAAATTATTATCTATTTTTGTATCAGGAAATACATTATAATAATATTAAGATTTAAATTATATTTATTCTTAAATAGATTTCCGGAGGATAAATGGCGCAGGATAGCACCCGTGGAGCGTTGTTAATTATTGGCGGTGCGGAAGATAAACAAAGGGAATGTGAAATTCTGCGGGAATTTATTCGCTACGCAGGAGGTACGAAAGCAAGAGTTGCAATTATTACATCTGCAACAGACTTACCTATAGAAGTAGGACAGGAATATATTCGCATATTTGAGCAGTTGGGTGTAGAAGATGTCCGCATCGTTGATACCAGAAGTAAAAAAGATGCAGATTCTGAGAGTGCATTGCAAGATATTGATAAAGCTACTGGTGTATTCTTTACTGGAGGAGACCAAGCTAGAATTGTAGATACAATTAAAGATACTCAATTGGATGCAGCGATTCACCGGCGCTTATCTGAGGGAATGATAGTAGCAGGTACCAGTGCTGGGGCTGCGATAATGCCGGATATTATGATTGTTGATGGTGATTCCGAAACACATCCTCGAATGGAAATTGTCAAAATGTGTCCCGGAATGGGTTTTTTACCAGGAGTAATTGTAGACCAACATTTTTCGCAGCGCGCCCGTATGGGACGTTTGATTTCGGCTTTAGCGCAGCAAAAACAAGCAGTTTTAGGATTTGGAATTGACGAAAATACCGCGATGTTAGTTGTAGATGACAAAATTAGAGTGATTGGAGAAGGTGCAATCACGATAATTGACTCAACAGATGTTACTCATAGTAATATTGACGATATTTTAATTGATGAAGGGTTGGCAATTATTGATGCAAAGCTGCATATTTTACCACAAGGATATGAATTTGATTTGGAAACTCGTAAAGCGATTCCGAATCAGTTAATAGTTAAGAGTGAGGAGTGAGAAGTTAATAGTTAGGAATTAGGAGTGTTAGCGTAGGGTGTCCGTATTGATGAGAGTTCAAAAATCAGAAAAGAATGGGGGTGAAACTATTGCCTATCACCACTAAAAAAGTTTTTCAGAAAACAATAATAAATCACACAGCAAAACGGCTATTATAATATGGGAGACTGCTGCCTAGATTAAAGAAAAAGTCGAGTTATGAGCCTAACACAAGAGCGAAAACAAGAGTTAATCTCACAATACCAAGTTCACGAAACCGATACTGGTTCTGGTGAAGTACAAGTTGCGATGCTCACTGACAGAATTAACCGCTTGAGCAAACATTTGCAAGTTAATAAAAAAGACCATTCTTCCCGTCGGGGACTATTGAAAATGATTGGTCAACGTAAGCGTCTTTTGTCTTATATTCAAAAAGGAGACCGCGAACGTTATAAAACTTTAATTCAAAGTCTCGGTATTCGTGGATAAACAAAAGAGCCGCTGATTATGTCTGCCGAATCTGAACGCAACCGCTTACCTTTTGAACCGAACAAAAAGCGCCAAAAGCCAAAAACAAAGGCTCAAGTGCCAATTGTCAAGGAAGAGCTTTCTTCTGAGACAAAGCAAAAAAAACCTCCTTTTACTAAACAGGAAATGGCTATTCCCCAAGTTGTTAGCCAACGGATGATTAGAAGAGTCGCTTGGTTATGTGGAGTACCAACCATTTTGGGTATTCTGAGTTTAGTCGTGAGCTATTTGCTGATTATCTACACTGATATCAAGCTTCCTCCAATACTGGTATTGCTTGTCAATATGGGGCTGTTTGGTTTGGGAGTTTTGGGAATTAGTTATGGAGTTCTTTCTGCTTCTTGGGATGAAGATAGAATGGGGACTCGGCTTGGTTTGAACGAGTTTGCTATCAATTGGGGACGAATGGTAGCAGGTTGGCGCGAGACTCGGCAAAAAAAAGTATAAAAAATATGAAGGATGAATCATCCAACTTTCATTCTTCATACTTGATTTTGGTTAAGAACTTTGAAGTATTTGTAAAACCTAGATTTTTTGTGCGGTTAGAAGTCGGGTTTTTATGACAATTGTCTGTTACTATCGAAATCTATCGTAAAAACCCGACTTCTGTGCCTATTCCCTCTTGCCTACTCCCTACTCTTTTAACTTTCATCGATACTCCACCACTGGGAACAATTGTAATCCCCCGTCGCATCGGTTTTACTGGTTTTTTATCAGTTAATTCCAACTCAAATCTGGATAAAATTGTTGCTAAAATCAATTTCATTTCGTACATTGCAAAAGCGGAACCAATACAGCCGCGATAACCTCCTCCAAAAGGCAGATATTCAAATGCGGAAAACTTTTGATTGAGAAATCTTTCGGAGATAAATTTATCTGGTTGTTGGTAAGTTGCTTCTCGACGATGGGCTAAATAGATGCAGGGAACTAAAACTGTACCCGAATCATATTTTTTTCCAGCAACTTCTATTTTATCTAGAGTCATTCGGGGAGTGCAAATTAAAGCGATGGGGTGAAGTCGCATTGTTTCACAGCAAACCGCATTTAAGTAAGGTTGTTGAGCGATGATTTCGGGGGAAGTTGTATTATCTAAACTTTGTAATTCTTCGATTAATTTATTTTTCACTTCTGGATGCAAGTGAATCAGATAAAATAACCAAGCTAAGACTCCAGAGGTGGTTTCGTAACCTAAAAGTAGTAAAGAAACTAATTGATCGCGCAATTCTTTATCTGTCATTTTCTCACCTTCTTCGTCACGCGCTGACATCAATAAGCTTAAAATATCTGTATCTAAATTATCACCTTTAGTTCTACGTTCGGAAATTTCTGCATAGATTAATTGATCAATTTCTGAGCGTCTTGTGAGATAATTTCCCCAAGGACTCCATTTACCCAAATCTTTTTGTAAAGGTGGAAAGAAAAATAAGCTGGAATACCAAGGTTTAGTAATGTCATCTAATAGTGCAGTTAATAATTTTCTTAACTTCTCATAACGTTCCCCTGGAGTGATTCCGAATACCACTTGCAGGATAATTTGTAAAGTGATATCCGGCATTACTTGCTGCATGAAAACAATATTCTCAACCTGCCAACTGCTCGTAACATCTTCAGTTATACGACAGATTGTATCCCCATAAGATTTAAGGCGATTAGCTCCGCTAAACGTCTTCGACGTAACGCCATGAAAGGGAGGCATCAATAATTGTCTTTGACGGTTGTGGGATTTACCTTCTTGAAAGACGATAGAATCACTACCAAATAAAGGTTTGAATACATGGGTAGCTTTTTTAAAATCTAATTTTTTGGCAGGAATTGCAAAACAATCATCAATGGCTTGGGGACTGCTAAAAAAGACAACTGGTGGTGAATTTACACCTAATACTCTTAAAGTGAAAGTATCACCGTATTTTACTGCTTGGTGATCAAAAAAATTTGTGGGGTTGGCAATTAGTTGTAAGGTTTGGATTAAGGAATTGGTCATAGTTAGGTGAAAGGTTAAAGGTTAAAGGTCAAAGTTTGATTTTTTTGTTCACTGTTTTATTATCCCACTTGACCAATTCCTAATATCTTTTCATTTTAGTGCAAATTTGCACACTATTTAGATGTATATCGACAGTTTAAACGTACTAAACAAAAATTCTTAATTAACCACTGACAAACTACGAGACTTAATCGTTCGCTTTCCTTTCACAAGCATTTGAATCGGACGATTCGGACCAGTGACTAAACCGCGACGTTGGGGTTTTATCTCCCCATTATCAATTAAATCTAACTCCAAATTTCTCAGAATATTTGTGAGTATCAATTTCATTTCAAATTGAGCAAATGCCATACCAATACAGCGTCTTGCACCTCCACCAAAAGGTATAAATTCATAAGGTGAAAACTGTCTTTCTAAAAAGCGTTCTGGTTTAAATTTCTTGGGTTCCGGATACAAATCTTCCCGTTGATGAGTCAAATAAATTGAACCATATAATAATGTACCTGGTTCTAAATCGTGACCGCACAGGGAAACTGCTGTTTCTACTTGTCGCTGAAATAGAAGTATTCCTACTGGATAAATTCGTAAGGTTTCATTACAAACTGCGTTCAGATATGGCAATTTATTGATAGTATTAAAGTTGGAATTTTCGTCTAAACTATCAAGTTCTGTTAACAACTTTTCCCGTACTTCAGGGAATTTGTGAATCCAATACAAAGCCCAAGCTAAAGCAGTTGCGGTGGTTTCATGACCTGCAAATAACAGCGTGATTAATTCATCGCGTAATTCTACATTCGTCATTGCTTCACCGTTTTCATCCCGCGCTGCCAATAGCATATTTAGCACATCTGTACGCGAATCATCTAGTGAAGCTCTCCGTTCTTCTATTTCATCATTTAACAATTGATAAATTCGTTCTCTCTGACGAAGAAAATTTCCCCAATAGCTTTTTGCTCCCCAATCCCGTTGTAGAATCGGGAAAATGAGAAAAGCTGTTTTGAGAGGGGTACTTCCTCCTGCATCTAAAATTGAACCGAGAAGTTTTTCTAATTCGGTAGCGCGATCGCCCGAATAAATTCCAAACACTGCTTGCATAATTACCCGCATGGTGATAGCTTGCATCCCATCTCGGACAGAAAATTGTTGACCAACTTCCCACTGATTCATAATTTCCGACGTAACTCGATCAATCGCTTCTGCATAGCAACGCATTCTATCCCCATGAAAAGAAGGCATTAATAATTGACGTTGACGACGATGGCGATCGCCACTTGCCATAATTACAGAATGCTTTCCCATCAATGGTTCAAAAGGTTTGTTTCCTTCGGATGGAGTGCTAAAATCTTTGGTGTCGTTGGTTAGTATTTGCTGTAGCGCTTGCGGATTACTAATAAAAACTACAGGAGATTTTAAATTTAAAGTGAAAATATCCCCGTAGCGTTTAGCGCAGTTTTCCATCATCGATAAAGGATTGAGGATAAACTGAAATGTTTGAATAAATGAAGGGGTTTGTGGTCCTTTTGGTAGTTTCATCGGCTTTTACCAATTAATCTTTTATCTATCAATGGTAATTGTTTTTAAAGGATAAGGACTAAGGCTGCGTGTCACAATCGGTGGTTGGTGCCGTACTCTCACTTTCATATGATTGCGTTAAGAATTGCTGTAGTGTACAAGCAACGGCAATAAAGGGGGATATTATCTACACCCCTTTTTGCCTCCCATACAACAAAATATGCCTTTTTTGCTAAGTTCTGAGGATAAGGGAGAGCCGGAAGATTAGCGGACAAAGAGTCCAAAATCTAAAATCTAAAATCAAAATAACGAGCCATCATCACATCTATTTCTTGTTCATCTGGTAGCCAGTAACTAGTATTAAACTCCGAGGGGGTGCTAACTCGACCGGGTAAGGTCAACATTTGGATATTTGAGCGATTAATTCGCACACCAAAATTAACTAAAGTTAATAAACTATCAAGGTTTAAGTTAGTATCAATATTTTCTTTAACTGTATTTAGAATAATTGGCGATCGCGCTAATGTTGCAGGATTTAATGACTGTTCTATTAAGGCTTGCATCACCATCTGTTGACGCTGAATGCGTCCGATATCACCTTGTCCATCATTGCGGAAGCGTAATAATTGTAATACTTGGTCGCCATTGAGATGTTGCTCTCCGGCTTTGAGATTAATATATAAATGTTGGGAATCATCTTGATATTTCAAATCTTTAGGAACATTAACTGTGACACCTCCCAAAGCGTCAACAAGTTTACCTACTCCTAAAACATTGATACGAACATAACCATTTATATCGATATCTCCTAATAAATTACTGACGCTTTTAGCACTTAAATACGCACCACCCAAACGATTAGCAGCATTGATTTTTCTCAACCCATATCCTTCTATTTCTGTGCGGGTATCTCTAGGAATAGAAAGTATATTTAATTGTTTACTTTTTGGGTCAAACCGAATCAATAACATCACATCTGTGAGTCCGTCAAAGGAATTTACTTGCGGGAAATATCCCAAATCTTTTGTTTCTGACGGTGCATTTTGGGTATCTGGAGCAAGTACACTCATTCCCATCACTAAAATATTTACGGGACGATTTAATTGTAAAAATTGTCCTTGAAAAACAGCCTTATCTGCAAAAAAATCTGCTTCTTTTCGAGTAAGATTAACTTGCATAAACGGCTTGCTATTTAGAAAAATTCCAAATAATGCTCCTGCAACAGCCGATATCAAGGCAATTTTACCCATTTTCCCCCAAAAACCCTGCTTACTATTTATCTGAGGTTTTTGCTTATGAATCAATTCCGGCAATTTTTTCATAAATGAAATTAGAGTGAGTAACTCAAATTTACTAACTGATCAATGGCACATTTTTATAAATACAATTCTGTTGCTGTTGATTGCGTAATTTATAGAACAAAAATAGAACAAAATTAGCAATATGTTGGATTTTCTTCCTGAAGCAGCGACTGTTCCCTGTAAATCTTACAGCAATGTGGCGGATGGATACATTTTGATCATTATCTGATCAACTAGTAAACTTTTCTAATCAACTTGAAATTATTTACTTGGCATTGCTTAATCAATATATCAAGTGATAATTTCACATCCTTTGAGACGGGGTGTATTACTACATCTCTACACAAGGTTTATGACTCACATCCTGATGGCGATTTTATCTAAGATAATTTACGAGTGATTATAGATAGGTATAGATATGGCTATATTGATAATTATTCTTCATCACCGGCTCAAATTCATTGCCAAAACTTAAACTAACCGTAAAGCGATCGCCATTCGTCAACTACAATTTTATTTCTTCACAATACTAGCTATAAACTTTTTATTGTTTTTATATCAGGAGCGGTAAAAAGTGATTTTATCTCAGGGGAACACTGACTAACTTTCAGATTAATGTCAAATAGAATACTTTTTATTTGATAAAAGAAAAATTTCATATTTCAGTAAATATCACCTAACTTTTGTCTTTAATACGACGCACAATTTAGGTATCGACTCGAAAGAGAAGATTAATAAAGAGAGAATTAAAGAGAAAGGAATTAGATTCATGTTTAAAAAGTTATTTGCTGTTACCGCTTTATCTGCTATCGCTACTGTTTCTTATGCTGGTTCTGCACAAGCTGCTAAGTTTACCTATGGTTCTGGTGCTTATCGTGATGCGAATGTAACAAATCAAGGTTCTTTTTCAGAGAATGTTAATCAAAAAGGTTACGAAACATTCGATTTTAATGGCAGCACCACTTTACCAGGTAATGATAGAGTAAAGTACTCTTATGAAGGCAATAGCGGAAGAACCCAAGTTGTTACACTTAACAATTCAGAAATTAAATGGGCACCTGCTGGGGTGAATGGAGAGAAGAATACATCGCAGTATTTACAAGTATTTCAAGGTAAAAGTACCGTTATCGAAACAGTTAAAAAAGGCGATACTTTTAATTACTTTGGTTTAAACTTAGGTGCTTTAAGTGGAGGTAACACTCTAGAATTCTTCAATGCAGGTAATGCAGTAGAGTTTAATTACCTAGATACTAAAGGTGTGGCACAAGTTGCAACCACGTTAACATACAATATCTTAACCGCACTTGCTCCGACATCAGCTCAACAGCACGGTGGTCAAACAAATGGTTTCTTCGAGTTCTTTTCCGAAGGTTTCAATGATAACTTTGACAAGATTGTAATTTCTCAAGTCGGTGGTGGTGGTTTTGAAACGGATAACCACACATTCCGCATTGCGAGAGGAAAATATTCACAAGCAGCAAGCGTACCCGAACCAAGCATCGCTTTGGGAATGTTAGCTGTTGGTGGCAGTATGTTGGTAGGAAAGCGCAAACAACAAAAGTCTGAAAAATAAGTTTTAATTTCTTTGATTTTACGGGACTTAGACTGCTAAAAATCTTCAGTGTTGTCTAAGTCCCGTTTTGAGTAAAGATATTCCGAAAAAATATTCCCTTCAGAACTATTTTCAGTTCAAATTTCCTACTACCTGACTAAAGGTAGTAGGTTTTTTTATATATTTTAACATGAATTCGAGGAATCGGGAAGAAGTCGGGTTTTTAAGATAAATCTCGGTTGTAACAGACAATTATCATAAAAACCCGACTTCTAACCCCACGAATAATCGAGGTGCAAGATATCAGTTTACTCCCTATTGATTCAATTTTTCTAATAACTGACTAATTTCTTCTGCTTTTTCCGGCTGACGTTTTTGTAATACTTCTTGAGCTTTTTGTAAATATTCAATAGCTATGGATTTTTGTTCTTGCTGCATATAAATTCGACTTAAACGTAAATAAGCATCTACTTTTTTAGGTGCGCGGATAATCACTTCTTGATATTTTTCAATTGCTTGTTCAATTTTGCCTTGTTTTAAGAAAGTATCGCCTAAAAGTAAGTGAACTACATCATTAGTAGAATTGATAGAAGTCACCTGACGAAAAACTTCTTCTGCATTTTGATAATCTTTTTGTTGATAAAGGTTGAGTCCCTTTTGAAACAAATTAGAAGTAATTAAAGTTTTCCATGCAAAATAAATCAGCAGAGAAATACTTGAAATAACTATAATAATTGGAAAAACCGTATTTAATTGCAGATTTTCTAACATAAAAACAAACTAGTAAAAGTTAGGAGTTAGTACCACCGGAATTTATTGTAGAGACGTAGCCGGGCGTTACGTCTGTTATGATAATTGGTTTACAACTCTAAGGGAAGAGGAAATTAAACGATAAAATGGATAAAGTCCGACCCAGATAAAAGACAATTAACCCAAAATACAAGAAATTGGAAAAACTAAATATTCAAGATAAAATAACTTCCAAATAAACTTGTAAGCACTGGTTATGGAACTTTTATCTTCTAAATCAGTTTGCTGAGTGTACCACCACATCAAACCTAAAAGTATAAAATGAACAACTATCAAAAATATTGAATTAACTTGTGTAAAACCCAATATTCCGGTCAAAATCATCCCAGCGTAACACAAAGTTAATAGCCAGCGAGAAAGATTAAAAACCGCTTCCTTGCCTAATTTTATCGTGAAAGTCGTGATATTGTATTGGCGATCGCCTTCCATATCGGGGATATCCTTAAAAATTGCGATCGCGACTGTAAACACCAAGATAAACCAGGTCAAAGTCCATACAGCAGGCGGAATCGACTGTTTTGCTTGCAATACCCAAGAAAAGTGCAAAAATAATCCTAAATTAACAACAGCCCCTCTTACAGAAAAGATACAAATTGCCGCCCAAAAAGGAAATCTTTTTAAACGAATTGGCTCTAAAGAATAAACAGTACCAATTGTTAAACTAATAGCCACCATTGCCAATAAAAAAGGTCCGAGGAACCAAGATAAACCCAGCGCTAAAATACCCGTAATAATTACAATTATCTCTCCCGTGCGTTGCGTAAACTCTCCAGAAGCAACTGGTAAATGAGGCTTATTAATTTTATCGATTTCAACATCTTGTAATTGATTAAGTCCCACAATATAGACATTACCCGACAAACAAGCCACCCAAGCACCTAAAAGAGAAATTAAAGAATAAGAATTTGGAAAAGGAAAATTACTATTAGTTAAAGCAATAGCAATCACATATACTCCCAAAACACTCAAACTCGTACCATAAATTGTATGAGGACGAGAAAACTTCCAAAAAGCATATAACCAACCACTTTGCAACCCCGTTTGTGAAACTTGACTCATAATAATTTTGGATTTTAGATTTTAGATTTTGGATTGGAAATACGTTAAAGGTTAAAGGTTAAAGGTCAAAGGTCAAAGGTCAAAGGTCAAAGGTCAAAGGTCAAAGGTTAAAGGTCAAAGGTCAAAGGTTAAAGGTTAAAGGTCAAAGGTTAAAGGTTAAAGGTTAAAGGTTAAAGGTTAAAATTCATAATTCATAACTCATAACTCATAACTCATAACTCCATCTCCCCATCCCCTTGTCTCCCCATCCTCCTTACCCCTTACTCCCGGTTAACAAACCAAACTTAATCAAACCGCGTTCGTAACCGCGACTCATTAAACCCAAAGACATGGCTCCTTGAATTGTTTTCCAGCCAGCAAACAATAAGCCGAAAAATGCTTTCGGAGTAAAAGCCGAATCAATAACTACATTCCAAAAAGGAGCCACAGCTTGCGACCAGTCAGCAGTGCGGATATTTTGTAAAGGTAGTAGACGGGCAATTGCTTCATATTCGGGTAACGAAATCACATAAGGTAAGCAATAAACCTCATAAATCTGCTCTAAATGCTTCTGTTCGTCTTTTGTTAAAGGTGATTCATCCGTGGGACGATGACACCAAGTTACCAAAATCAACTTTCCTCCCGGCTTGAGTACCCGATAACATTCTTGCAGAAATTTGTTTTTATCTGGCATATGTTCGCCACTTTCCAAAGACCACACTAAATCAAAACTATTGTCCTCGAAAGGCATATTTAAAGCATCTGCGACTTGAAAACTGGTTCTATGCTGCAAACCAAATTCAACAGCCCTCTCGCAAGCCCTCCGTACCTGTACCGGACTCAAAGTAATACCAGTTGCCGCTGCGTTAAATTTTTGTGCCAAATACAAAGAACTTCCACCGATACCACAACCGACATCTAAAATGTTCTCAGCTTGCTGCACCTGAGCCCATTGCAGCAACTCCTCAATCAAGTCAATTTGTGCCTGACGACGATTTTTTTCTTGCTTACCGTCCGCACCATAATAACCGTGATGCATATGTTCCCCCCATATCTCTTCCCAGAGACCCGAGGAAGCATCGTAAAACTGCTGAATTTGCTGGCTTAATGTTGCACTCATGAATTAAGTAATGTGTATGACTATTGCAGAATCTAAAATACATATATTGGTAGGCTACCATGTGTATTTTTAATTAAGTCAAATTAATTAAATTAAACTTTTTTGTTTGTAGATGACAAATACTCCATCCGCAATAAGATGGAATAATCCAGGATATCTAACTTGGGAATTTTAAATCTAAAATCCTAAATCTACAGTCTGTAGGTCTTTTTTTTAGAAGAGGAATAAACTTATCAGGTTTGGCTTTCCATTCTGAAAGCATTTATTAAGGGATAATTGCTCTCATCCTCCCATGGAAGTCAGAAATCAATGTCTAGGTTTACCTAGTTTTCATATAGCAGGATAGGAAAATCTAAAATCTAAAATCTAAAATCTAAAATCGATATGACCGTTTCTCAAAAAATTTGCTTTGGCTTTTTTGCAGTAATCTCTGTAGGAACAATTTTACTAATGATGCCTTTTTCTACAGTTACTGGTACGTGGAATGACCCAATTGTGGCTTTATTTACGTCAACTTCTGCTGTTTGCGTGACGGGTTTAGCTGTAGTTGATACTGGTACTGATTTTTCCTTCTGGGGTCAGTTGTGGATTATGTTACTTGCACAAGTCGGTGGGTTGGGCTACATGACATTTACAACCTTTTTAATCATGTTGACTGGGCGTAGATTTAATTTAAGACACAAAATTGCCATTCAACAAGCTTTGGATAGACGAGAAATGCAGGGTAGCGGTCAAATTATTCGCTCAATTATTGCCACAACCTTATTTTTTGAAATTACGGGAATATTTTTATTATTGCTAGTTTTTGTTCCAGATTTTGGATGGGATAAAGGAATGTGGTTGGCAATTTTTCATAGCGTTAGTGCTTGGAATAATGCAGGCTTTAGTTTGTTTACCAATAGTTTAATTGATTACAATTCTTCAGACATAGTAGTATTAACGATTTCCGGATTAATTATTTTTGGCGGTATCGGATATCAAGTAATTTTAGAAATGTTTTTCTGGTTGCGCGAGCGCTTCGGCAAAAGTCCGCGTCATCTGATGTTATCACTTGATTATAAAGTTGCCACTAGCACAACAATCTTTTTAATACTTTTAGGTACGATAGCTTTTCTTTTCGTGGAGATAAAAAATCCTAAAACTTTGGGGGATTTCAGTTTTCACAGTCAATTTCTAGCAGCATTATTTCAATCTGTGACTGCCAGAACTGCTGGTTTTAATAGTATAGATATTGGTAGTATGACAACTACAGGACTGTTTATTACCATTGCGTTCATGTTTATTGGAGCAAGCCCTGGAGGTACTGGAGGAGGCATGAAAACCACAACTCTGAGAGTACTTAGTAGCTCTACCAAATCAATTTTACAAGGCAAAGAAGAAGTTTTACTTTACGAACGCCGCATTGCTGTTAATTTAATTTTAAAAGCTATTGGCGTTGTAGTTGGTTCTGTTACAGCTGTAATTATCTCGACTATTTTAATATCAATTACAGACCCGAAGTTTGATTTCATTCAAATATTGTTTGAAGTAGTTTCAGCTTATGCAACTGTAGGGCTTTCCACAGGAATAACCAGCAACATCTCTGTCTGGGGTAAGTTAATATTAATTTTAACTATGTATATGGGCAGAGTTGGTGTTTTATTGTTAATGTCCGCTGTACTTGGTGACCCCAAACCTACTAGAGTTCATTATCCCGAAGAAAATTTACTTGTGGGATAAATAAAAAAAATACTGGGTTACAGTTATCTGCGATTGATTATAATTTATAACTTGAAATGGTAAGATAAGCAGAATCGGGGATAAAAAGAATTTCGATTTATTCACTGATTTTTAACCGAATTTGGAACCTAGGCAAAGACAGCAATAATTAAGGATAATAAACTGTGAATCTGTCGTCATTAGGGTTTTTTCGCAACTTAAATAAAACTAATCAGCAATTTGCTGTAATTGGTTTAGGACGCTTTGGTCGTTCTGTTTGCTCAACCTTACATAAGTTAGGTTATGAAGTATTAGCAACAGACGTTGATGAAAAACGGGTATCCCAAGCCTTAACAGAAGAAATAACTGGTCATGCTTTACAACTAGACTCAACAGAACCAGCTGCACTCAAAGAAGCAGGTATTCTGGAGTTTGATACCGTAATCGTCGCAATTGGTAATTATATTCAAGAAAGTATTATTACGACTTTAAATGTTAAAGAAGGTGGTGTACCTCATGTAGTAGCTAAAGCTTCTAGCGAAGTTCATTGTAAATTATTACGAAAAGTGGGAGCAGACAGAGTTGTGTTCCCCGAACATGAAGCTGGTTGTGCTTTAGCTCAACGATTAACAAAACCAGCGATATTAGATACATTTGACCTTGATCCCGAAAACAGTATTGTTGAAATAACCATCCCTAAAGAATTTCACGGTAAAACCGTTGCAGAATTACAACTCCGCAACCGTTATGGTTTAAATGTATTAGCTATAAGTAATAATAATAATGGTGGAAAATTTATTATTAATCCAGACCCCAATAAGCGTTTAGAAAAAGGGTCTGCAATGGTGGTGATTGGTCAAAATAAAGATATAGACCGTTTACCTATTTAACAGTTAACAGTTAACAGATAACTGATAACTGTTAACTGTTAACTGATTTTACAAATCTGGAGGCAAAATAACGTTATCGATGACGTGAATCACACCATTACTAGCTTTGATGTCAGGTTGAACCACGGTAGCATCATTAACCTGTACTCCTGTAGCTGGGTCAACTTTAACGCTAATTGGTCCACCTTCAACACTTTTAACTTGACCAGACTTCAAATCAGTGGAAAGTACCTGACCTGGTACTACATGATAAGTCAGTATCTTGACCAATACTTCTTTGTTTTCTGGCTTTAATAAATCTTGTACGGCATCTTGTGGTAACTTAGCAAATGCTGCATCACTAGGAGCAAAAACTGTAAAAGGTCCTTGTCCTCTTAAAGTATCTTCTAATCCTGCTGCTTTCAAAGCCTGAGTTAGCACTGTAAACGAAGGATTTGACCCCGCTATGGTAATGATGTCCTGATTCTCAGTTCCTGTGGTTGGTTGAGTTGGTTCGGTTTCTGCACCCGGCACTGTTGGAGGCAACTCAGGTGTAGTTTCCGGAATTGGGGCTGGAAGTGGTGCTGGTGCTGGAACATCTGGAGATGTTCTACCTGGACAAGCAGCACGGTTATAAGGACACTCATCTAAAATGCTCGGTCTAGGGTTGAGTGTTCCGGAGCTTTGAGTTAATAATGTTTTACTCGGTTTACTGCTCTTTTGTGTCCCTGTCGCTGCTTGATTATTATTAGTTTCAGTACTTAGCGGAACTGTTTGACTGCGGTTATAAGGAGCCTCTGTGAAAACACTGGGACTCGGATTGAGTGCGTTGTTTGCTCTGACTGGTAAACCCATCAGTAAAGAAACGCCCGCCACTCCCACAATGCCAGTTAATTTACTCAGCAAGTTGCTGTAATAGTATACCTTCATGTTGATTTCTCTGGCTTTTATTCCACACTTTACATTAAAGACTTATAACATTTTATTAGGCAAAAAATCTAACTCGTAAGGTGGGATTTTTATTGCTTTATTACAATGGTGTTGATACATTCTCTGTCAAATTTGATTTAATCCAATAATCGCGATGCACTACGTGAACGCAATCTGCTGCGACATCTCTATTCTTAAAAGATTTCGCTCCCGAATGTTTTGTATTTATTTTAACATATCAAGATAGTTATAGATATCTATTATACATTTAAGCTGATTAGAGAAAATAGACATAATTTAAATCCAATAAATTCAATAAATCCAATAAATTCAAAAATATTTCAATTCCGATAATTCTCTTTATTTCAACTAGTTTTTGAAATAATTTGTCAAATTTATCAAAATTATTTATTAACAAATAAAACGAATTATCAAAAATCTCAAAAGCCAGAAAAACTAATTTATGAATGGTAAATGTACATAAGTCGGGTTTTTGAGTATAAATATCTGTAACACCGTTACAACTATTATAAAAACCCGACGAATTACCGAAAAATCCGTGTAATCCGTGCAATCCTTTTAAATCCGTGGTCAAAGCTATTTGATTACTTTCGCGATTACAGTCCGATGACGGGGACTATTAGGAGTAATTGTAGGAGTTTGGAAACCAGCATTCACTAAAGCTTCTTTAATGTCTAAACTAAAGTATTCATCTAAATAAGGTTCGGTACTTTTGAGTAGAGTAAAAACATAAGGCGGCATTTGCTGATAAACTTTACTGTGGGGATTCATGTCCATAATTGCCAAATGACCGTGAGGACGTAATAATCGTCGCGCTTCTGTAAATATTTCTCTAGTTGCAGATTGGGGTAATTCGTGGCAAGTTAGGAAAATTGAGACTAAATCAAATGTAGCATCGGGTAAACCTGTAGATTCGGCTGCTCCATGAACCCAATTAATATGAGCTTGACGCTGTTGCGATCGGTAATTAGCGACTGAGAGAAAATAAGCAGATAAATCTAAACCTGTAACTTTGGCTTGGGGATAAGTTTCTTGTAAAGCAAAAGTACTCAAACCGACACCACAAGCTAAATCTAAAATATCTTGTGGTTGGGGAATTTGTGATTTAACAACATTGTGAAAAGAACTGCGTAGTTTTGAATCTCCCGCCAATTCACCAGCTTTATTAAATAGTGTAGAGTGAACTGTCAAAGCTGCAACTTCTAATTCTAAAGCGGGTTTCCAACCGAGATTACCTTCTTCATAGGCGTGAAAGGAAGTAAGGTAATAATCGGGATAAGAAACTTGTGAATTTTCTACTTTGTTGATTTGGTTTTCCCAATCAACAGCTTTCATTTCTTCTACTTGTTTTTTCCAAGGTACACCAATTCTTTCTCCGCGTTTAACCATCATTTGACGGGCTTGATGTTTGGCTATGCTGTACAGTGGCTTGATTCCTAACAATCCATTAATCAAGCGTGTAGATAGTGGAATAGTGTTGTTTGTAGCAATAACCATCAGTAATATTAATTAATTTACTTGTTGATTTTAGAATTAACCGAAAATTTGTCTATAAAAATAATAAGTCTTGCAGGGAATTATTGAGTAACTTGAAAAGAATATTAATAGGGAATGGGTAATTGGTAATTGGTAATTGGTAATTGGTAATTGGTGATGGTTGATGGGTAATTAAATCCGTGAAATCCGTGGTGGGGAATTGGGAATACAGCATTATATTATAAAGCAATGCGTGGGATGAGATAGAACGAATTTAATTACCCATTACCAATTACCCATTACCCATTGCCCATGTCTTATTCTTTGGGTTTCAATGCTAATAACATTTCCATTTGGGTTAAGGACTTATTAGGACTGGTTGCGGTGATACCGATTCCGCGAATTGAGTTGAGGATTGCGGTTGCTTCTGGTGTCGGTGGGGAGAAACGATTGACGAATGGGATGGCTTTTTCCATGTCTATATACAAGTAACCGCCGTTTTCTTTTGGTAATGTTGCTGTAATACCTTGAAAAGTATTTTCACTACTGAGGGGTTGAAATGATTTATCACTCAAAGTTTCAGCGATGGGACTACCAAGTGCTAACAGAGCAGTATTGTCATCTAACCAACTGTGTGCCAATAATGCTCCTTGTCCGGGGATTTGCCATTCGGTGATTTTTTTACCGTTGATATCTTTTTGAGCTACTTGGATTGATTGGGCTTTGGCAAGATTATCTAACTTATTAAATGTTGCTTCCGCAGTTTTGCGATCGCCAGTATGAAATAAAAATGCACCGCCGAAACCAACTTGTTTTAATAATCCTTCTTCTACAGGAATAGCAGCGATACCAAATTCTCCATCCATCCAGCCAAAGATATCTTTATCTAAATCGAGGTCAACTGATTGTAATTGTCCCCTGGCTTGTTGAAGTATAACGTTCAATTCGGGAGCGTCTTTTGCTTGCTCTACAAAAGCTGTCCACCATTTACTAATACCTCCTCCACTAATTAAAGCGATGGTATTTTGAGGAAGTTGGGACAATACTTTTCCGGGGGTTTTTTCGTAGTGATATTTTACTAATTGTGAATCTAAGTTGGCGTTTGCTTTCATCCGCAATCCGCTATCATCAACACCGATACCCGCAACTACGGATTTTACCTGTTTTAACTGTTCCAAGGTTTGGGGTGGTAATCGGGTTTGCTGATTGTTAGCAATTAAATTCTTGATCATACCTGGGTAATCAGGTACATAAATTTGTGCCAAGGTATTCTCTAAATTTAGGTCATTCCCCATTACTTGAAAAGCACCTGATTTACTTAAAAAAGAAGGTTCTCCTTTTGATGTATCGATTGCTTGTTGTACTGCATTTTGAGAAGCAGAAAACAATACACGGTCATTTAAAATGGTGCTGTATGTAGAACTTGCTGTACTTTTGGTTTCTTGAATTTTCTGCCCTTTATAGTCGATTTCCGTGGTTTTAACGTCTTTTTGCTGTTTGAGTTTGTTGGCAAAATTTAAAGCTTGTACTTTGTCTTTTATTCCTACCACCATCAAAATATTCGGCTCTCCTGATGCTGAGGGACTATTTTGTGCTGGTTGGACTTGTGGTGGAGGTAGTACAGCTACCATCACACCACCAACCCAAGGTTTTAAGTCTTTATCGTAAGAAATACTATTATCGGTTGACAAATTGTCATTAAAACTCTTTAATCCCTCTGCTACTATTTTTTGAGCTTCGGGAGTACCAAACTGCTCTAATTTTGACCAAACTGTTGAGTCTGTGGCAATATAAGTTGCCATCATTGCATCATCTGGAACTAGTTTGGCACTAGCGGTAGCATCGGCAATTCCTCCTGATGGTCCGCTTTTCAAATATAAGTAGGCAGCAATCCCACCAACCAAGATGATAGCAGCACCAATTAGCGGAATTAAAAACTTAGACTTTAGTTGAGACATTCTTCCTATTATCTTTTTCATAAGTTGGCAGTAATGAAATCAAAAGTTAGGCATTAGAGCCTATCTAATATCAGTTATCAGTTGAGAGTCCCCTTCCTTGCTATATGGTGTTTGTTCAGATAGGGAGCAACCAATATGTCATAAAGAATACACTTCATTGATAACTGATAACTGTTCACTGATTTACCTATACTTCATATTTCATTATTTAGATTATCGGGATTTACTGATAAAATTAGTAATTCTACACACCATCAATTTCTAAATTTGGCAAAATTTACATCAACAATGAAATTTTAAGTAAAGCTGACAAATTATTCTAATCTATATAAAAAATCTTTCCCAAAGTCTTTATACTCTAAGGAAACCGTTTGAGACGTAAAATTAAGTAATGTGGACACGCTCTTTCTAACAGACCCCAACTGAACTCCCCATAAATACCTTTAACCTTTAACCAGATATAGATGTTACAGTCACATTTTGATACCGAAAATCCGCGTCATAAATCTTTTGTATTACCGGGTGCAAAACCGCAGTACAATCCGGACCGTCCCGGACAGGTAAAGCATATTTTTCTAGATTTGAATTTGGATATACCCTCAAAAACTGTTCGCGGCACTTGTAAAATAACTTTAGCGCCGATACGGGACGGGGTAGACCGCTTGCGTTTGGATGCTGTAAAGTTAAATATTGAGTCGGTTGCTGTTGCCGGAACTCCACAGAAGTTTGATTACGATGGGGAATATTTAGATATTGAATTGGATTCGCCCACTCAAGTCAATCGACGAGTTGAAATTATTATCGGCTATTCTGTAGAAAAACCCCAGCGTGGTATTTATTTTATTCTCCCTGATGCACATTATCCCGATAAAGCTACTCAAGTTTGGACTCAAGGAGAAGACGAAGATTCCCGGTTTTGGTTTCCTTGCTTTGATTATCCCGGACAGTTATCTACTTCGGAAATTAGAGTTACTGTTCCTAAACCTTTAATGGCTATTTCTAATGGTGAATTAGTCTCCGCTGAGGAAGATGGGGAAAATAAAGTTTATCATTGGTTACAAAAGCAGGTTCATCCTACTTATTTAATGACTCTGGCTGCCGGTGATTTTGCTGAGATAACTGATGAGTGGCATGGCAAACCTGTTACTTATTACGTAGAAAAACCACGGTCAGCAGATGCTAAACGCACTATGGGTAAAACTCCGCAAATGATGGAGTTTCTCAGCGAAAAATACGGTTATATTTATCCTTTCTCTAAATATGCTCAAGTCTGCGTTGATGATTTTATTTTTGGGGGAATGGAAAATACCAATACTACACTGTTAACTGATCGATGTTTGTTGGATGAAAAAGCTGCTGTTGATAACCGCAATAGTGAAAGTTTAGTTGTTCATGAATTAGCTCATCAATGGTTTGGTGATTTACTCGTCATTAAACATTGGTCTCATGCTTGGGTTAAGGAGGGGATGGCAAGTTATTCCGAGGTGATGTGGACTGAGCATGAATATGGTTCCCAGGAAGCAGATTACTATCGTTTACAGCAAGCACGTCGCTATATTGCTGAAGATAGCAGTCGCTACCGTCGTCCGATGGTAACTCATGTCTACCGAGAAGCTATTGAACTATATGACCGCCATATTTATGAAAAAGGCTCTTGTGTCTATCATATGTTGCGATCGCAATTGGGAGATGATTTATTTTGGCGAGCGATTGGGACGTTTGTTAATGATAATGCTCATCAAACTGTGGAAACTATAGATTTGTTACGAGCAATTGAAAAAGCCACTGGTCGTAATTTAACGTTTCTTTTTGACCAATATGTTTACCGTGGTGGACACCCCGATTTTAAGGTTGTTTATAGCTGGGATGGGGATGCAAATTTAGCCAAGGTAACTGTTACTCAAACTCAGGTAAATTCTGAAGATAAAAATAATGAAAATTTATTCGATTTAAAAATTCCCATCGGTTTGGGTTATATCGAACCAGATGATTTAAAAGTTTTTACGGTAAGGGTTGCGGAGAAAGAACAAAGTTTTTACTTCCCCTCAGAGAAGAAACCCGATTTTATCAGCTTTGATGTCGGAAATCATTATCTCAAAACTGTAACTTTGGAATATCCCATCCCAGAGTTGAAAGCTCAGTTACTTCACGATAAAAATCCCGTTTCCCGAATTTATGCTGCTGCTGCTTTAGCGAAAAAAAATAGTTTGGAAGCTGTGAAAGCATTGTCGGAGTCTTTGAAAAATGATGCTTTTTGGGGTGTACGTGTTGAAGTTGTCAAGCAATTAGGGGAAGTTCAGTTAGACCAAGTTTTTGACGTTTTGATTGAATATTTATCAGATCAAAATCCCTATGTGCGACGAGCTGTGGCTCAAACTCTTGGTAAAATCAAAACAAATTCTAGTTATCAGGCTTTGAAGAAACTTTTATCAACTGGAGATGAAAGTTATTATGTTGAAGCCGCAGCAGCAGCTTCTATCGGTTCGATTGCTGCGACAATGGGAGAAGAGAAACCCGAAGAAGCTGAAGTATTGCAGCTGTTTGAGCATATTTTACAATCAAAAGCCGGTTGGAATGAAGTTGTTAGGAATGGTGCGATTGCCGGTTTATCTGAATTAAAAACTAGTGAGGCTGCTTTAAATTTAATTTTAGATTATACCAAATTAGGTGTACCGCAACCTCTACGTTTGGGAGCAATTCGCGCTTTAGGTAAAGTTTCTCTTGCTCAAAATACGGTCAATTTAGAAAGAATTTTAGAAAGATTAACTGTACTCTCTCAAGAAACTTTCTTTTTAACTCAAGTTGCTGTAGCATCCTCACTCGGACAGATGGACAATAAAAAAGCTATTGGGATTTTACGTACTTTAGCTCAACAAACCCCAGATGGACGGGTACGTCGTTATGCTGAGGAAGAAATTGAACAACTCGTCAAGAAGACTGCATCTGATGGTGCTGTAAATGATTTACGTTCCCAAATTGAACAACTCAAAGAGCAAAATCAACAACTTAGAAGTCGTTTAGAAAGTTTGGAAGCGAAATCCAGTTAACAGTGGACAGTGGACAGTGGACAGTTGACAGTTGACAGTTCCTAGATTAGGGTCTGGGAACTATTTTAACTGTAATGGGGTTTTTACTCAATTTTATATGAAGTTATTGTAAAGTTTGTCCCTATGTGATTAAATAGCATGAATTTAATGTTTACAAGATATATTTTGATGCATTTTCAGTAAAATTTTTGTGAAGATTGAATTACTTTGGTAATTTTGATACCCATTAAGATTAGTATTTGAAAAATATGATAAATTTTCTGTGAACAGATAAAATTTATTTTACGTAAAATTTACAGTGGTAAAGGATTGTTTAAATTTTGTTCAAGATTTAGTTTTGATTCTACTCGTTAATTAAATGGTTAAAAATACGGCTATTGGAGGAGTATTTTTTTTGAACAATATACTTTTTTAGGGGGCAAGAGAAGATTCTTGTCGATGTCATCACTAAAAAATTGTGCGTCTATTATTGTGCGGGATGGTTAGCAATGCGTAAGCCAGTTTTAACAATTTTTTACCAATATAATCCTTGGAATACCACGATTGGAGGTATACAAACATTAATCAATATTTTTATCAAGTATGCTCCGAAGGAATTTGAGGTCAGACTTGTGGGAACGGCAAATCAAAAAAATGAGACTTTAGATAGATGGCAAACCAGAGAATTTCTAGGAAGAGAAATTAAATTCCTGCCTTTATTTGTAGTTGAAGACGATAACGTTAGGGGTATAGTACCAACGACGGTTAAATATACCGCTGCGATGATGGGACGTTGCTATGCTTCTGACTTTATGCATTTTTATCGACTGGAACCGACAATAGCGACTTTGAAATGGAAAGGGGAAAAGACGCTGTTTATCCAGAACGATATCAAAAAGCAGATGACATCTGTAGATGATAAAAATGCAATTTTGTGGCGCAGATTGCCATCCGC
Source organism: Nostocales cyanobacterium 94392 (assembly GCA_035285725.1). Lineage (GTDB taxonomy): Bacteria > Cyanobacteriota > Cyanobacteriia > Cyanobacteriales > Nostocaceae > Rivularia. Next base: position 72,404 of record JAYKJL010000068.1, read on the forward strand.
TTATTTTGCTTTAGAACGTTTATTAGTCGGACAATTTGACCATATTTACTCATGCAATAGTGAGTCTATCTCACTTTATCAACAGCGTTATCCTGATATCTCAGATAGGGTAAGCTTGTTGAACAATACTTTTGACGAAGAGGTTTTTTATCCAGTTTCTGCCCAAGAGCGCGATCGCCAAAGACGGAAATTAGCAACCAAATTGCATCTTGACGAAAATACCCGTTTTGTGTTGTTTGCTGGTAGACTGCATCCGCAAAAAGACCCTTTATTATTAATACGTTCGATTAAAGCATTAGACGAGTCGCATATTCACTTGTTGATTGCCGGAGAGGGTGAATTAGCAGCTACAGTAAGAAATGAAATTAATACCTTGGGATTAGAGCAGCGAGTGACGATGTTAGGAATAGTTCGACAACAAGAATTATCTGATTTACATCGGGCTAGCAATGCTGTAGTCTTAACCAGTGCATTTGAAGGATTACCGTTTGTGGTTTTAGAAGCTCTTGCTTGCGGAACCCCAATTGTGACAACAGAAGCTGGTGACACACCGAGGTTACTATCTCCCAAAAGTGGGGTTGTTTGTCAAACCAGAACACCCGAATGTATCGCTTCGGCTTTACGTCAAGTTGCGATGCATCCAGAAAGTTATCCAGTCGCAGAATGTGTAAAAAGCGCTCAGCCTTATGCTGCTAACACTGTAGTCAATCAAGTTTACAGTCAAATGTGGCAACGTTGGGAACAAAGCTTAAAACAATCTGTTAGCGTTTAACGGTTATAACCATCTTGAGAGCAAAAACGAGCGAAAGATGAAAATTGCAGTAATTGGTGCAAAAGGTCTACCTCCCAGACAAGGTGGGATTGAGCATTACTGTGCGGAAGTTTATCCCCGCATGGTAGCTCAAGGTCATCATGTAGATTTATTTGCTCGTTCTTCTTATACCGATAGTTCTTGGTTGGAGAACTACTATTTTGAAGGTGTAAAAGTGATTTCTTTACCAGATATACGGATGAGAGGTGTAGATGCTTTTATGACATCTGCACTGGGAGCATTAGCTACCACTGGTAATGGATACGACATCATTCATTTTCAGGCTCTGGGACCATCTTTATTTACAGGATTATCGAGGATTGCAACAAAATCCAAGATTGTTGTTACCTGTCATGGATTAGACTGGCAGCGAGCGAAATGGGGGAATTTTTCGACTCGTTTGATTCAAATGGGGGAACAGACAGCAGTACGTTGCGCTCACGGAATGATTGCGGTTTCTGATGCGCTCAAGACCTATTTTTTACAAACTTACGGTAGGGAAGCAGTATATATTCCTACCGCTCCTGCGAGTTATGCAAATTCCGATCCAAATTTTGCCTACGGAACTAAATTAGGACTTGAGCGGGGACGATATATTTTATTTTTGGGCAGATTAGTACCAGAAAAACGTCCCGACTTACTTGTGGAAGCCTTCACAAATTTACAATTATCAGACTGGAAGCTGGTTTTAGCTGGTGGTGTTAGTAATACAAAAAATTTCACTGCCAAATTATTACAACAAATTGCTCGCGATCGCAACATTGTATTTGCTGGGGAACTACGAGGAGCGCGGTTAGCAGAAATAGTCCGGGGGGCTGGATTATTTGTCCTGCCTTCGGATGTAGAAGGATTACCAATGGCAATGTTAGAAGCAATGCGTGAAGGTATTCCCATATTAGCGAGTGATATACCACCCCATCAGCAATTGATTGGTGGAAGTAGAGGTCGGTTATTTGCAGCCGGTTCCTTGGAATCTTTTATTCAAGAACTATCCTGGGCTACCCACAACTCAAACCATATGGCAGTAATGGCTGACAACGCACAAAATTATGTAAATGTAAACTATAGCTGGGAATATATTACAAATGAAACGTTGAAATTATACGAAAATCTACTCGGTTTACCTTCCGAAATGAATCGGAAAAAATCAGAAAACAGTAAACAGCTGACAGTTAGGAGTTAGGAGTGAGGAGTGAGGAGTTAGTGGATAGTGGTTAATAAATAGCGGTTAGTGGATAGTAGTTAAGATTCAAGAAGCAACCATCAACTGTCAACCAACAACCAACAGCCATCAACCAACAACTGTCAACTATCAACTATCAACTATCAACATGGAGAAAGGTATTTCATCCTTACTAATGGTGTTAAAGCGACGAAGCTTACCTGCGCTGGCAACTTTTGCAGCGGTGATTGGTGGGGCTGTAGCTTATCTTAGTGTTACTCCGCGTATTTATCAAACATCTGCGCGGTTGATGCTAACAGGAAAACAGGTGAGTGTTTCAGAATTGGGTCGAGATTTAACTCAGGTTGGAAATGCGACACCGGGTGGTCCGAATCCGTTGGCAGACCAAGCTGAGTTGATAAAATCGCAACGGGTGTTGGATAAAGCAATTGAAATATATCATTCTCAATCCCAAGGTATAAATCAGCAGAGTATTGGAAGAGACGAAATAGATACAGAATATTTACGTAATAATTTGAGCGTAAAAATCGTTCCGGCGACTAATATTCTGCAAATCAACTATGAAAATCAAAACCCAGTATTAGCTGCTCAATTGCTCAATGCTTTATCAGCAGCGATGATTGAGTATGATATTAAAGCTATTAGTTCAGAAGCGACAAAAGTTCAGGAATTTTTGGAAAACAAACAACTGCCGATTGCAACAACGAAATTGCAACAAGCTGAAGCCGCCGAAAATCAGTACAGACAAGCTAGCGGTATTGTTGCATTTGACGAACAAACCGAAGCTTTGGTAGAGAATTTAGCATCTCTCGAAGAGCAAGAACGAACTTTGAGTGCTTTACTCCAAGAAGTGCGATCGCAAGAAAGTTCTTTACGACAAATAACGAATGCTGGTAATTTGAACAGTGCTTATTCTGCGGTACGCAGTGGCTCGGATGAAGAACTAGTCAAAATGCGAGCAGCTTTAGCAGAGTTGGAGCGTCAATTGGTAGAAGTGCGGTTGCGGTTTACTCAAAATCATCCCCAAGTAATCGAGTTAGAGGAAAAACGCAATGCTTTTCGTCAGATGTACCAGCAGGAGTTAGCTAAAGTATCATCAACCAATCAAGCAGTTGCTTCCAACAAGATAGCGAACGATCAACTTTCTCAACAGTTAACTTCTCAATTAATTACCAAAGAAGTTGAACGTTTAGCAATTGAAAACAAATTAGCAACCGTACAAGCACAAACATCGAATTTACAAGCTCGTTTAGCTCAATTACCAATTAAACAGCAGCCTTTAACAACACTTGTCCGTCAACGGGAAGAAGCAGCGGCAAGTTTAAAGTTTTTGCAAAGCAAATTAGAAGAAGCAAGAATTGCTCAAGCTCAAAAGGTAAGTAATGTCCGAGTTATCGAATCAGCAACAGTTCCAAATTCGCCAGCATCACCGAAAAAGTCAGTAGTTTTGGCTTTAGCTACGGTTTTTGGCGGTATTTTAGCTACTGGTGTGATTTTGCTCCTAGAATTGATGGATAACACATTAAGAGACCCAAGAGAAGCCGAAGAACTACTTAAATTACCATTACTAGGAGTATTACCACGTTTACCTGCGAAAATTTTGGTATTAGAACCCTCAGATAGGTTTTTAGACCAAATTGGTTTGGTGGAACCTTACCGAATGCTATTTAAAACCTTGGAGTTTCGCAATGATGCTGTATTGCACCTGATTGTGGTTAGCAGCACCATTTCCGGTGAAGGTAAATCTGTGGTAGTTTCTCACTTAGCCGCAGTCTCCGCAATGCTGTCTCGAAAAACACTGATAATCGATGCAGATTTACGCAGGCCAGTGCAACATACTCTGTTTAATTTACCACCGAAGCCAGGAATTACTGAGATAATTGAGGGTAAGAGGAGCTTTGTTGATGCAATACAAAAGACAGATGTAGATAATTTAGATATTTTAACTTGCGGTGAACTCCACGGAAGACCTTCGCAGTTATTAGAGTCGGTAGAAATGAAATCGATTCTAGAATCAGCGCAGAAAGAATACGATTTAGTGATTGTAGATACTCCGCCTTTAAGTGCTTGTGCGGATGCGTCAACTTTAGGTAAACAGAGTGATGGAGTCGTTTTAGTAACACGTCCAGGATTTACCAACAAAGAAATATTGCAAAGAGCGGTATCGGAATTGACTAGTAATCAGATATCGATTTTAGGAGTAGTAGTTAATGGAATGTCCAGTTTAACAGAAGAATATTATCGTTATCCCGTCAAAAGTTATCAACCGACAAGATATTTGACTCCGGGGGGAAGAAGATAAAGATGTTGATGAATAAACAGTTCAACAGTTCTTCTTACCTGTCATTTTTGGTAGGATTGGCAGGAGTTGGGATTGGTGTAGCTGTGGGATTTGGGGCTGGTGCGATACCTGTAGTGGTAGGGTTGCTTTTGGGTGTAGTAGCGGTACTGATATTCTTTTTTGCTCGATTTGAACAAGCGGTATTAACTTTATTAGTATTACGTAGTTCATTAGATCCTTTTTCGGCACAGCAAGTACCTGCTGCTTTTGCAATTGGTTTGGATGGGTTAACAATACTTTATGTAATAGTTAAAATTTTAATCAGACAAAAAATTCATACAGATAAATTTTTCTGGGTTTTTGCAGGATGGGTAGGGTTTTTAGGGATATGGGTAATTCTACCAATAGTAGGTTGGGGATTATTAGGAAAAACCTATTTAATAGATGGAATTAGAGAATGGACGCGGATATTTTCTTGGTTAATGATATATTTGCTAGTAATACAATTAAAAGGAAAGATTCATCCACAAAAAGTTATCCCCGTCTTATTTTGTAGTCTTTTTGTGCCGTTAATAGTAGGATTTTTACAACTTGTGATACCTTCGCGTCTTCCTGATGTTATCAGTTGTCGAAATTGTCTAAATTCAACTATTGGACATCCCAGTACATTTGGAACTTTCTTGTTTTTATTTATTAGTTTAACTTTGTGGAAACTTACTCACGCAAAACAAAATCGTTGGTTTTGGTTGACATTATTAGCAACTTTGGCATTTTTCATGGTGATGACAAAATCTCTCACCAGTTTAATCATGATGTCAGTTTTTATAATTGTCTTGATTGCGCCAAAATTGAATTTATTCAGGTTAGTTGGAGGGATTTTATTTATTGTATTAGTATTTTACTTATTTGCGAGTACCGAATTTGGTTATGAAAAGCTGAATGCACTTTTAGAAACACCATTATTTAATCAAGATTTAGATATATCTCGAACAATATTATTATCATTTGGAGATGGAAACAGTGCAAATTGGCGAATTGCTCAATGGTCATTTTTAATAGATGCTTGGAAACAATCACCGCTTTTAGGATACGGTTTGGGTACCAGTCAATATATAACTTATTTTCAAAATTATGCTCATAATGATTACCTGCGATTTCTTGCAGAAACGGGAATTATCGGATTTACAAGTTTTATTGTATTTTTGGGAATACAAATAGTTTTTTTAGGGAAATATTTGCGAGATTCACTATTAGGAAGTCCCCGTAGAAGACTTTGTGTAACAATGATAGCAATTTTTGTCGCAATACTTTTAGGAATGGCTACCGATAATGTTTGGAGTCATACAACTTTATTTTTTTATTGGTGGCTGTTATTTGCAATTGTGGGATGGGAGGAAATAGTTGACAGTTGACAGTTATCAGTTAATAGTTCGTTGAGTGATTGGTAATGGTAGCGTTCCCTTTAGCTTCTAAGCTTATTTAATAATCGTTCAAATACAAGAAACTTTTTTTTTGAAAAGACTAAAATCTAAAATCTAAAATCTAAAATCGAATGACTCAGGAATTAATTAAATCTACAAATAGTCCGCAGCGAGAGTTAATCAATAAAAAACATTCTTATAAAATAACTATAATTCATCCGAGTGCGGGTGTGAATTGGAGTGGTGGTTCGGAAATTTTTGCGATTGAAATGACTCGTCGTCTGAGTAATTACTTTGATGTAGAACTTTTGAGTGGTGCTGATTGCGGTGAATTTTCTCGTTTGTCTGGGGGTATTCCTCGTGCTTATACTTATGATTTTATCAACCAACCATTAATTAAAAAGTTAGTTCATCGCTTTGCAAATCATCCTGAAATTATTATTGAACATTTAACTAATTTTTTACCTTGCCTTACTCACTGCTTATTGAATTCTCCCGATTTAATATTTCCTTGTAATGACTATGGTGGTTTAGCAATTGCTGCTGCTGTACGTGCTATTAAAGGTACTCCTATACTTTACGCTGAACATAATAGTTTATTAGCAGAAGGAAAATGTTTGAAACGTAATTTATTTTTTTCTCCCAATAATTTAATAATTTACGATGAAAAGACTGCTGCATTTGTTCGTAATATTAAACCAACACAACAAGTAAATATTATTCCTAATGGAGTTGATTTAAAGCAGTTTACTCCTGAAGGTAACAAGATAGATTTTGGTTTAGATAAACCAGTTATATTGTGTGTTGCTTCGTTAAATCGTAATAATCATAAAAGAGTAGATTTAGTAATTAATGCAGTTTCTCGTATGCCTGAAGGTAGTTTATTGCTATGTGGAGATGGACCAGATAAAAACTATTTTCAAGCACAAGGTGATAAATTACTCGGTTCAAATCGTTTTAAAATATGTACTTTCCCTTTTCAACAAATGCCAGAAGTTTATCGTAGTGCGGATATATTTACACTTCCTTCTCTCAATGAACCCTTTGGTTTTGCTTATATTGAGGCAATGGCAACTGGTTTGCCAGTAGTTGCAACAGATGATGAAATGCGTCGTTATATTGTCGGTGATAGCGGTATTTTATGCGATGTCACAAACCCAGATATATACGCAGATGCATTATCTCAAGTTTTAAAAGTATTAAAAGAAAATTGGCAGCAAAAAGTGATAAATAATGCTTTAAGATTCAGTTGGGATACGATTGCTTTGAAGTATCGTGATGTGATTTTAGAAGTAATTGAAAACAGGTTAAAGGTTAAAGGTTAAAGGTTAAAGGTTAAAGGTTAAAGGTTAAAGGTTATACGGTTTCACTAAAAATATGATACATAATGGTAGTCTCTAATTATTTACCCTTGTTCCCTGTTAAGAGTTCCCTGTTAAGAGTTTTAAGATATTTATTTCACAAAAAGGTTTTATTAAAATGCCATATTGTTCTATAATTATTCCTGCTTACAATGCAATGAATTATCTGCCACAAACTCTAGAAAGCGTTTTAAAGCAGACTTTTACAGATTTTGAAGTTTTGATTATTAATGATGGAAGTTCCGACAATATTGTAGAATGGTTTTGCAATATTGTAGACCCACGAGTTAAATTGATTTCTCAAGAAAATCAAGGTGTTTCAGCAGCAAGAAATATCGGTATTAAAAATTCAACAGGTGAGTATATTGCATTTATTGATGCTGATGATTTGTGGGAACCGACAAAGTTAAAAAAACAATTGGAATGTTTTCAAAATAATCCTTCAGTTGGTTTGGTTCATACCGCAATGAAGATAATTGATGAACAAGGAAAATCTCTAGGAAGAACCTTTATCTCGAATGTTGAAGGTGATGCTCTTAAACCATTATTAGAACAAAATACAATAGTCACTTCTTCTGTAATAATTCGTCGTAGTTGTTTAGATGTAGGAAACTTTGATCATAACTTACATTCTTCTGAGGATTGGGAACTTTGGGTACGTATAGCTTTACGTTATCCGATAATGCTAATCAAAGAACCCTTAGTTTTTTATCGTCACCATGCCAACAATACAACTAAAAATTGGCAAATGCTCGAACAAGATTTACATTCAATCGAGCAAGTTTTTCAATCAGTTCCCCAAGAATTATCCTATTTAAAAAACCGTACTTATGCTTATGCAAATATTTACTTGGCTTGGAAAGCTTTACAAACAGGTTATTGCAAACAAGCAGCCTATTTTCGTAACCAAGCAATTAAACATTATTCTCCAACCTTTTTTTTCCCCAAAATGATTCGTTTAAACTTCGCGATCGCAATTTCGCAAATCTTCGGAAACAACGGTTTCAACCGCATCCAGTCTTTGATTTACACAATACGTCGTCGTTTCTCCACCGTGAAAATGTGATGGGGAGACAAGGGGATGGGGAGACAAGGGGGTGGGGAGAAGATAATTAATTATTAACTCCTAACTCCTAACTCCTAACTCTTAATCCCGGTGGTATAAATCTAAAATCTAAAATCCAAAATTGAATTATGCCAAAAGTATCTATAATTATTCCAGCGTATAATGCAATGACTTATCTACCAGAAACTCTGGAGAGTGCTTTTAAACAGACTTTCACCGACTTTGAAATATTGATTATTAATGATGGTAGTTCGGATAATGTTGTGGAATGGGTTTCACGAATTACAGACGAGCGAGTTAAATTAATTTCTCAAGAAAATCAGGGTGTATCCACAGCACGAAATACAGGAATTAACAACGCTCAAGGGGAATATATTGCTTTTCTTGATGCTGATGATTTGTGGCAATCGACGAAGTTGGAAAAACAAGTAAATTGTCTCGAAGCTAATCCCACAGTAGGTTTAACTTACACTTGGACAACTTTTATAGACCAATTTAGCCAACCTACAGGGGTATCAATAGTTTCTCACGCTGAGGGAAATGTATGGGAAGAAATTGTGGTTCGAGATATGATATCCACTGGTAGTTCTACAATGATTCGTGCTGAATGCTTTAATAAAGTAGGTTTGTTCGATTCAGATTTATCCGTCGGTGAAGATAGGGATATGTGGACTCGTATTGCAGCAGTATACCCTTTTGCGGTAATTAAAGAACCATTGACTCTCTATCGAAGACATTCTCAGAATACAACTAAAAGCAATCAAAAAATAATCCCTCAACTATCCAGAGTCATAGAAAAGACTTTTCAAAATACTCCAGAAAACTTACTATATCTAAAAAATCGCAGCTATGGATGGATGAACATTTTTGCAGCTTGGTCTGCTATTGAAGAAGAAAAAGACTATAAACAAGCAATCTATTACCGTCAACAAGCTGTAAAACATTACCCCCAACTACATATTACATCAATGTATCTACGTTTAACTATCGCGATCGCAATGTTAGCTTTATTCGGTTTTCCAAGCTACGATAAAATCCGAAAATTCAAAAAGAGTCTAGGCAAGAATCAGGTTGAGAATAAGATTAGTACCGTTTGATGATATCTCTTGAAACTTTAACCTTTAACCTCTAACCTTTCACCTTTAACCTTAAACATATGGGATTACGTAATCAAGCCGTAAAAGGCGGATTTATTATGGTTATTCGTCAAGGTTTGGGTATTTTACTCAGCTTGGCAAGCGTAATATTTATTACCAGAGTAATCGGTCCGGAACAATACGGTTTTTTTGGTGCTGCTTCGGGGATTGCAGTGTTTCTTTACCGTTTAGGACCTTGGGGTTTGGATGTTTATCTAGTACGTAAAACTGAGAATCCAGAGCAACAAGAGTACAATCAGGCTTTCACAATTTTACTTGGTGTGAGTTTATTTTTAACATTAGGTATGGCTTTGGGACGAGATATTATTGCTGATTTTCTGAGAATTAAGCAAGTGTCATCACTTTCATTAGCTTTAGCTTTTACAATTCCTCCCACTCTTTTAAAAGTACCTTCTACAGTCAAACTGGAACGAGACCTTAATTTTAAACGTGTTGCTTTCAACGAGTTAATTAGTCAAATTAGCTACTACATAATTGCCATACCGATGGCTTTTCAAGGTTTTGGTGCTTGGTCTCCCGTTGTCGGTTTACTAGTTCAGCAATATGTCTTATTTATACTTACTCAATTAGGTGCAAATCTCAAATTAGGTTTGTGCTGGAACCCCACATTAGTTAGACAAATGGTGAGTTACGGCTTTACCTATTCCGCTTCTAATTGGGCTTGGGAATTACGAACATTGATAAATCCGGTCATAGTTGGACGCTTTGCGGGTGCGGAAGCTGTTGCTTTTGTTGCTTTAGCCATACGCTTGGTAGAAATGCTTTCTTTTGTCAGATTTATTACTTGGCGATTAGCAATGGCAGCTTTAGCGAAATTTAAAGATAATAAAGCTCGTTTGCTTCATAGTGTTGAAGAAGGAATGCATTTATTAGCTTTGACGGTTGGTTTACCAATGGCAGGTTTTTCTTTAGTCGGACCGATAGTTTTGAGTATTGTTTTTGGTAAAGATTGGGACCCTGTATTAGAAGTTTATCCATTTATTGCTATTAGCTATATCGCTTATTCAATCTTTAATTTACATACTTCAGTTCTTTATTTACTAGGTAAAAATATGGCAGTCACCTGGTTTAATTTAATTCATGTGGCAATATTTGGAGTCACTGCATTATTCTTAGTACCCCGTATGGGAATGATAGGGTATGGATGGGCTGAGGTATGTACTTTAGTCAGTTATATTGTTCTACATTTATACGTTTCTCAAGAAGTTGGCAAACCAAATTATATTACTGCTTTTATCTGGTTTTCTCTTTCGGTAATTGTTCTACTTATCGGTACTTTTGCAAGTCCATTACGTTATTTTTCAGTATTCTTATTATTCCTTCCTTTAATATCAACAAAAGAAAGGAAGAATTTATGGGGATATTATCAGATATTAAGGTCGTAAATTGGTAATTGGTAATTGTTGACTGATGACTGATAACTGATAACTGATAACTGTTTAATTTTGATTCTGAGAATTTGCTTTATTACGAATTGATTCGGCCACGAAAGCGACAATTGCGGATACAACTATTAAAATTACACTCAAAGCATTAATATCTGGTTTTACACCCGTTCTGATGCGGCTAAAAATCTCCATCGGTAAAGTATTAGAACCGCTACCAGCAGTAAAACTAGCAATTAAAAAATCATCCAAACTCAGAACAAATGCTAATAAACAACCAGCGATAATTCCTGGCATTAATTGAGGTAATAATACTTTAATAAAAGCTTGTAAAGGTGTCGCTCCTAAATCTAATGCAGCTTCTTCTAAATAAGGAT
>JAYKJL010000069.1:0-4125 GCA_035285725.1 Nostocales cyanobacterium 94392
GTAACTCGATGTCATCATAAATTTTTAGGGGTTTTCGACACGTTAATTTATATTGTGACGAAAAAATCTCAACTTGAGTGGAAAGGGAGGAGTTAGTGGTTAGTGGATAGTAGATAGTGGATAGTGGATAGTGGTTAGTGGTTAGTGCTTAATTATTGTCAACCATCAACTAACAACAATCAACTAACAGCTGTCAACCAACTTCTTCACATGATTTTAGAAGTTAAAAAATGCATATCAAGCAAATAACTGCATTTGATTTTTCACTGATTAATATTACTTGTATTAAATATAATTTTTACAAAATAAATGGTGTTAGGACTTACGCAAAAGTAACGTCACTGCGTCATTACGAGCGACAGCGAAGTATATGTCCTATAGGACACGCTTTGCAAACGCAAAAATCTTGTGATGAACCGCACCCTTGAGGTGAATGCTTCCCTACACTATGTCCCTTTCGGGACACGCTTCGCTAACGTTTCGGTCGCAATGACAAATCTTCGTTGCGTAAGTCCTGGGTGTTTTTCATAAAAAACAGATATTTATTTGTATTTTTAATTACTTGTAAAATATTAAATAAATATTACTAGATTAACTGAAAGCCGGCAAAAAAGACCTATTAAAATATCAAAAATAGTGCCAAATAGCAAGGTAAAAAGTCCGTCTTTTTAGGGCAATGTGGCAACTTTTTAAACTGTACTAAGCACAGACAAATTGGTGTTGATTGATTGTACGGTAATCGTATATACCCTTAGTCACGAAGTAAAAAAGTCAAAAATAAGGAGTTAGTTATTCAGAGTTATCTACTGATAAAAGTTCATTTAAATGGAGTGAAAAATGGCTACTAAAATCAACCAGTCCGATAATAGTAATCTTCAAAGCCAAAATTCCATCTCGTCGGTACCGAACAAGCCTCTACCTCAGTCTCTTACAAATAATAATTTAGATATTTCCGCTGCTACCTATTTGGGTGGAAAAGAAGATGATTTTACCAATGCGGTGGATATTTCCGTGGATGGTAATTTTGTAATGGTGGGAGGTTCCTTGAAAAATTTCAACCTGGGAGGGAAAGAGACTAAACTCCTTGGTGGTGGAGACGGAACAATTATCCGTTATGACTCTCGAACTAATCAAGCCGTTGCTACAACTCGTTTACCAGGAAAAATAGTAGATTTAGAAGTCTCTAAAAATGGGGATATTGCTGTCGGTTATCAGGGTGGAATCGCTGTACTAAATGCTGATGCGACAAAGGTAAAATGGAGTAAATCTCTAAATAACGTTTCTCGAATTGCGATTTCCGATGGTGGTAAAGTCGGTGTTGTTAGAGATATCCAAGGTGCAGACAGAGCTTATCTATTTGACGGTAAAGGAGAGCAACTCAAAGAATGGAGTACCAACAGCAGCAAACGTCAATTTGAAGATATAGCTATTACCGACCAAAATGGAGGTATGGTAATTGCTACAGGATTCGAGCAAAAAACCAAGATTTTACAAGTTGCGTTTACTCAAGCATGGTCATACCAAGGAGAAAATCTTTGGAAAAATTATGACTTTGATAATAAAGACATTTACAACCAAAAATTGATGGCTGATACACGGGGACAGCGTGTAGCTATCGGACGTGATGGACAGCTATATTCTTCATACTACGTCAATGGTGGTACTGGTTTTTCGATTTTTGATCGTGACCCTTTTGATTTGTCAGAGAAACTGACTAAAAATAGAAAAATCGAAACAGACAAATATAATACTCCTACCAACGTCGGTTCAGTAAAGATGACTTGGTACGGTCGTTACGACCTGAAAACTGGTGATTTAATTAAAGGTCAATCTTTATTAGCTCGTCTGAACAATGGTAAAGGTAACTCAGTCGATGTCAATTCAATTACAGCCACAGAAGACGGTACTGTAATTCTAGCTGGAGGTGCAGGAGCTAGGATTGCCAATCGAGACCAACAGACTATCGAAGGTAAATCTGTAAGTGATTATGCTGGTTTTGAGGGATATATTGCTATCATTAGTCCAGATTTGCAAAAAAGACTTTCATGGACACCAATTACAGATAGTGATAACGCTGTAGCCGCAGTTCGCAAGGGTAAAACAGCAATTGTGACAACCACTGACTTTCAAGGAGGTCAAATTACTCACAACGCTATCCAAGATAAAGCTGGTGGGAAATATGACGGTTATCTGTTGGTAATGGGTGGAAATGATACACCTCCGGGAGCAACATCACTTACACCACAAACTAGTCCTTTACCTGTATCTAATAATGATACTAATAATGGAACAGTTGAGATACCCTCTGACTTTGAAAATACTGCCGATTCCCTTGATATTTCCATCAATGGAGTAACTAAAAGTCAAGAGATTCTATCTTACGGTGGTGCGAGTCAAAACCCAAACTTAATTGCAACTATTAGCAACAAGAATGAATTGCAGTTGGAAAAAAACGGTTGGAGACGCTTGGATATTACTGGGTATGAAATTACAGAGAATACTTTACTCAAATTTGAATTTGCAGGTAATGGCAAAGCTGAAATTCAGGGTATTGGCTTCGATAATGATAATATTATCAGCACCAAAGCAGATAGTGGAAATTTCTTCCAAGTTGATGGTAGCCAAAACTGGGGTATCGACAATTTAAATGATTATATTGTTGGTTCCGATAACGGATTCACACAATATTCCATTGCTGTAGGGGATTTCTTTACTGGTCAATTTGACTTCTTAACTATCGCTAACGACCATGATGTCGCAAATCCAACAGCAGTTGGACAATTCAAAAATATTGAACTGATTGGTTAATTGACAACGGTTTAGTAGGGGTAATTCATGAATTACCCCGAAGCAATAATCTGACAAAACTAGTAAGTAGGTTAGTATCAAAAATTGTCACTAGAATTATTTAAACAGACAATCATAAAAATCAAATTACTAACTTCTAACTTTTAAACTTTCAGATTTTGGATTAGATTTTAAGGTGCAAAATCCAAAACAAATGCATCCGTTGTTAAAATCTAAAATCCAAAATCTAAAATTGTTAAGCTTTTCGTGAGTAGTATTCAACTACTAACAGTTCATTAACACTTAAAGCAACCCATTCTCGTTCACAAACACCGTTGACTTTTCCAACCATTGTGTTTTTATCAAACTCTAAATGGCTGGGAAGGTTTGCTAAACCAGGATATTGCAAATTGGTTTCCACCAATTGACGAGAATTGTCTTTATTTCTAACGCTAATTACTTCTCCAGGACGACACTGATAACTAGCAATGTTTACTTCACGACCGTTGACGGTAACGTGTCCGTGATTGACTAATTGACGCGCTGCGGGAATAGTAGGAGCCATTCCCAAACGGAAAATAGTGTTATCCAAGCGCATTTCAAGCAATTGTAACAAAACTTGTCCGGTAGAACCAGTGACTCGTCTTGCTTTACGGACGTAACGTACCAATTGTTTTTCAGTTAAACCGTAATTGAACTTAAGTTTTTGCTTTTCTTCTAATCGAATAGCATACTCAGAACGCTTTTTACGGTTTTGACCGTGCTGTCCAGGGGGATAAGCACGTCTAGCACTTTTACGAGTTAATCCTGGTAATTCACCAAGACGACGTGTAATTCTTAATCGAGGTCCTCTGTATCGGGACATTATCGCTTCCTTAATCTAATTCCTTTTCAATTTTACTCACAGACATATCATTATAGAGGTGGAAGGAAGAATAGGGAATAGAAAACTGTTAAGTGTTAGGAGTTAATTGTTAATTAATAGTTGTTGGGAACTTTGACATACTCACCGACCTAAAGGCACAGTGATTCTTGACATTTCAACGGATTACGCTACCAAAGTAGTCTTACTATTCCTCGATGTCCGTTTATAGTCGTGGCAATGCCCTATCCCGACTTTGTTTATATTCTTTGCAGCATTTTCATCTCGGTCGTGTTCAGTTCCACAATTCAAGCACTGAACCGTCCGAACCTTTAAATCGAGTTTTCCACATTTATAACCGCATTCGGAACACACCTGACTTGTTGGTTCCCATCGGCTTATAACGTGAAAATCTCTACCAAACTTTGTTGATTTACCTTCACACAAAGTTCTAAGCTCTCTCCAACCTTGCAAGC
>JAYKJL010000070.1:0-10313 GCA_035285725.1 Nostocales cyanobacterium 94392
CATTTATAACCGCATTCGGAACACACCTGACTTGTTGGTTCCCATCGGCTTATAACGTGAAAATCTCTACCAAACTTTGTTGATTTACCTTCACACAAAGTTCTAAGCTCTCTCCAACCTTGCAAGCTAATAGCTCTAGAAAGTTTACGGTTTTTAACCATACCTGATACATTCAAATCTTCCAAAACAATAGCTTGATTTTCACTTACTATTTTGGTTGATAATTTATGCAAAAAGTCTTTACGAGTATCAGCAATTTGATTGTGTAGTTTAGCAATTTTAATACGAATTACATTTCTGCGCTTTGAGTCTTTATTTTGACGTGCTAATTTTTTCTGAAGTTTTCTAATTTGTCTGTCTAATTTAGAGTAATTAGGGCTATAAGCTTTCTCACCATTACTCATCACAGCAAATGTTTTTATTCCTAAATCAATACCAATGCTTTGGCTTTTAGCATCAATATTTATAGGTTCAACTTCAACAACAAAGCTGAGAAAATAACGATTAGCACAATCTTTAATAACTGTAACTGAGGTTGGTGGTGATGGTAACTCTCTAGACCAAATTGGTTTAACATTACCAATCTTTGCAAGATAAACTTTTTTATCTTTTATTGTGAAACCACCAATTCTAAAACGTGCTGACTGCTGATTTGTTTTCTTTTTAAATCGTGGTCTAGATACTTTTTTACCTTTGCGTTTCCCTTTTAGAGAATCAAAATAATTTTTATAGCCAACACCTAAATCAGCAACGGACTGTTGTAATGGGATGTTAGAAACTTCGGATAACCAAACACGCTCTGTAGTTTTTTTGGCTTGAGTAATTACCAACTTTTGCAAATCATTATTGTTTGGCAACTTCTCAGACTGTTTACAGATTGCTAGAGCATCATTCCAGACTACGCGAACACAACCAAACAACTGAGCTAAGCTCTGTTCTTGTTGGTCTGTAGGGTAGAAACGATACTGGTATCTAGCTTTCATAGTTATGTTATACTTGGTCTGTTATGGTATTGTACACTGATTCATACAAGAATGACAACAACTAAACTTAGAAAAGAAAGACACAGTGTTACAGATTTAAAAATACACTTAGTCTGTGTGACTAAATACCGTAAACCTGTATTCACTTTAGAAAGTTTAAATTTGGTAGAAAAATCTTTTAAAGAAGTGGCGGAAAAGATGAACTTTGAAATATTGGAGTTTAATGGGGAAGATAATCATGTTCATGCTTTAGTAGAATATCCTCCCAAATTATCAATATCTCAGATAGTTAATACATTGAAGGGTGTATCAAGTAGAAGATATGGACAAGCGGGATATAGAAAACCGCATAAAGAATCTTTGTGGAGTCCTAGTTATTTTGCTATATCTGTGGGAGGAGCGCCACTAGAAATTTTGAGAGAATATATTAAGAATCAAGAAAAGCCGTCCTAGAAGGACGGGGCTTGTGTCCCATTTTTTCGGTCAACTGTCAACTATTTTGGGTCTTCACAAGAACGCGCAGAGATTATTACACCACATTCGCTGTATTCTGCTAAATATTGCTGTAGCAATGCAAATTGAGGTTGATTAAGGCTGTAGTAAATCCAACGTCCTTCTTGACGAGCGCAAACTAAATTCGCGTCTTTAAGGGTTTTGAGATGAAAAGACAGTTTTGATTGACTGACGTTTAAAATATTGCATAAATCACAAACACAAATTTCACGATTTCGCAGTAATTGCAATACTTTTATCCGCAATGGTTCGGATAAAGCTTGAAAACCGAAAATAATCGTATCTGGAATAGTAGCAGGAGATTGCATCAACTTAACTTATAAGTGAATTTAGAATCAGTCATATCTATTTTTAACTATAAACTACAGGCTGAGAGTAATAATTAATACCTGCTTGCTCAAATCTATGTAAAGCTTCGCTTAATCGTTGAGTATCCGCAATTAAACTGATACGAACGTAATTTTCACCACCAATACCAAAGGCATTACCGGGAGTGACCACTACACCTGTTTGCTGTAATAACTGTAAAGCAAAATCGGTGGAATTCATACCTTCAGGAGATGGAACCCATAAATACATTGTAGCTTTGGTTTTAGGAATATTCCAACCTAAATCCGTTAAACCTTGGATGAGGAAGTCGCGACGGCTAGAATAGCGTTGTTGGACTTGCTGCAAATAACTATCTGGCAATTGTAAAGCAGTTTGAGCCGCTACTTGTAATGCGGAAAAGATGCCATAATCTAAGTTTGTTTTCAGCGTTCGTAAACCTTGGATGACATGACGGTTACCGACTACAAAACCCACGCGCCAACCTGCCATATTATAAGTTTTAGACATGGTATGAAATTCTACACCAATATCTTTTGCGCCGGGAATTTCTAACAAACTTGTGGGTTGATAGCCATCAAATGCTAACTCCGCGTAACACAAATCGTGTACCAGCAGAATTTGGTATTTTTGAGCAAAAGCAACTATTTCTTCAAAAAATTCGCGGGGTGCAGTAGCGGCAGTAGGATTATTAGGATAATTAAAATAAAGTATCTTTGCTCGTTCTGCAACAGTATCTGGTATTGCACTTAAGTCAATTAACCAGTTATTTTCTGGTTTTAAGATCAAATTGTGGATTTCACCACCAGCAATTAAAGGACCGCGAAAATGAACCGGATAAGATGGAGAAGGAACCAAAACCACATCACCGGGATTAACATAAGCTAATGCTAAATGTCCCAACCCTTCCTTGGAGCCAAGCAATGGTAAAGCTTCGCTATCGGGATCTAGATTTACTCCATAGCGACGATGATACCAACTAGTAATAGCGTTGCGGAAATTAGCTGTTCCTTCAAAAGGAGGATAACCGTGATTGTGGGGATTTTTTAAAGCTTCAATCGCAGCATCAATTACAGCTTGCGGTGTTGCTCCATCGGGGTTTCCCATGCCCAAATCGATCAAATCCAAACCTTGCTCGCGGGCTTTGGTTTTCAATTCATCCAAGCGAGCAAATGGATAAGCGGGTAGCTTTTGTATACGTTGGGCTGGGATTATCCAGTCTAAATTCATTTTCCGATTTCACTATTAATAGTTAGATTTATTGAAGTCACCACATTTATCTGGCGGTTTAAACCGCGACTACACAATCAAAACCCACTGTCGCGGGTTTAAAATTGGCAGCATTGATACGAGTCGATTTTATCGTTCACCAGATAATTATTTTACGCTTTCTTATCACTTTTTGAACCAGAAAACTTTTTACCTTGATTCATCCCGTTGCTTAAGCTCGATGACAAACCACTTGTTTCTCCTGGTGCTGTAGTGGAAACCATTGCTGCCATTAATTGTTCGAGAGCAACTTTAAACGGCAATCTATGAATATCGGAATCCGGTTGTAAAGCAAATTCTGCTGCATTTTGTAACTGTTTGAGAGTGATGTTACCCAAGCCCAAATCATCGAGCTTTTGGGGTAATCCAATTTCCCCATAAAATTTCAATAATTGCCCTCTTGCAGCCGCAGCTAATTGATTTCCTTGAAGCATTTCTTCCAAACGTAACTGCACCAAAATACCGTAAGCAACTTTTTCCCCATGAATACTACCCCTTCCGCAAACATGAGTTAAACCATTATGTACTGCATGAGCCGCAACAGTACGACATTGTGCGCCCCCGATGCCACCGATGACTCCAGCTAGTAAAACTGTCGCGTCTACAACTTCTCGCCAAGTTTCGCTTCCGGGAGATTGCAAGGCTGCCACAGATTTTTGTAGTAAAATATCACGTAAAACTCTAGCTTGTTGAACCGCTGCAATAATCAGAGTTTGTTCCGAATTTCCACTGCTCACTGACGCTTCATACCATTTGGCGATCGCGTCACCAATTCCTGCTATCAAGGTATTTTGCGGTGCGGTTTGAATCAAATTGTAATCTAGAATTAATAAATCGGGACATTTATCCAAAGCCACGTCATATAAAAACGCTCCTTGATCGGAATATACATTAGAAAGTGCAGTCCAAGCCGCACAAGTAGCCGCTGAAGTCGGGATTGTCACCACCGGAATTTGCAACTGATGCGCTACTAATTTCGCGGTATCCAAGGCTTTACCACCACCTACACCAATAATCATATCAGCTTGATGCTCTTGAGCTTTAGCTCTTAAAACCGCCAAACTGCTTTCACTGCAATCGGGACTATAACAAGCTTTCTCAAAATTTAATTCCTGAGATTCCCACAATTGCAGATAATTTTGGAAGATACTCAAAGTGCGATCGCCACCTATTACTAAAGGACGATTTCCCAAACGAGATATATCATCTACTGCTTGATCGAGGATTTGGCTACCGCGAATTACCTTGGTTGGGGCTACTGCGAGAGTTAATGACAAAGTTTTTTTTGATTGATTAAACATATAACTAATTAATTATTAAAGCAGTACTTACACATCCTAAAACCTAGTTTCTGGTTACTAGAATCAGCCTGGGAACTAGAGCTTGCAGACCCATCTCCCGCAATTATTGCAAATACCCTACTCCTGATTTCGACTTAACTAATAACTCACTGAATTAATATTCTACCCAAAATAATCACAATTGTAGCGCCAAGTACAAATTACAATTTTAGGTACTATGATTCTGATTACTATGTGTTACTAATTACATCTCAAACGCCAAGAACCTCTGTATATATCAAATATCAACAATTAATCTATTACCATAGAGATATCAATTCAACAAGTCAATAGCATCTACACCATGCTAGTCGTGTAAACACTTCTAAAGAAAAGAATAATTCGGCTGATTTTCAACGATAAAACTATAAATCTGTAGCAAACCTCTTGAATCAGTTATCAGTGAACAGTGAACAATGATCACGGTTAACTAATAACTCATAATTGAGAACTCTTGAATAACTAAGGGAATTAACATGGAACCATTAGATCATAAATTTCAACAACCAGAAAAACATGGTGAAGTTAAAGCAGAAGAGCAGATAAATGTTGCCAGAGAACACCAAGGTGAAAATGGCGATCGCGCCCAAAAAATCGATCCAAAGGAATCAGTACCGATGCCAGAGTTAAGAAAAGGTAGCCGTGGTGAAATCGTAATGAAAGCGCAGCGTATCCTGAAAAGAAGTTCTGACTATGTTGGATACGTAGACGGTGATTTTGGTCCTTTTATGGAAGCCGCTGTACAAAGTTTCCAGCGTCGCAGTAAAGTACCAATCACTGGAATCATTGATAATGATACTTGGAATGCTTTAAATCAAGTTCATTAGGGAACAGTTGACAGTTGCTAATCACCAACAACCAAGAACTATCAATTAACTCCGAACTCAATAAGAGACGTAGCGGTACTACGTCTCTACAACAAACTCCGGTGGTACTAACTTATAATTCCTAACTCTCAATCCAAAATCTAAAATCTAAAATCCAAAATTATCCGTCGGAGGTTGGTAACTGACCAAAATTATCTTGGTAAATATCAATTTGCATTTCGTCATCTTCACGAGTCGAAAGGGAGCGCTTGATTTGTCCTAAATACAGGGGTACGGAAATTCCTGGTTCCGGATGTATTATGGTGCGAGCGCGGACTGTTAATTGATTGTCTTCTCTGGTACCTAACCTACCATAAGAAAATAAATCGCTGGCAGCTTGACGTAAAGTTGCATCTAATTGTAAGGGAGTAATTTGGGGTGGGGTAGCAATTACAGCTTGCGATGAACCGTTATCAAAAACTAATTTATAGCGAATTGCACCCGGAATCACCGTTCGAGTCAAAGGTGTGAGGGAAAGAGGAAAAAAGCCTCCGGTTAATACTAATAAAAATCCCGTTGCACCTGCTAATCGGAACCGGATACCCCATTTAAAGATAAAACCCACGAGTGTAATGAAAGCAAATATTAACGTGGCAATACCTGACCATTGAGTATACCGTGCAAAATCATCTGTTGAGAACATAATGGTTAAGTGCCTATTCGTTCATTTTTTCATCAATAATACAGCATCGTAAAGGTCAAAGGTTGAAGGTTAAAGGTTAAAGGTTGAAGATATGTAAGTAGGGTAGGCCAGCATGGAAAATTATCGTTGAGACAAGGCATTCATGCTTTCATGCTGTCTTGCAAGAGGTAAGAGGGTTTAAGATTGATTTACATTTCTTTATATAACGCTATTTTTTTGTACTGACCTACTTGTGTTAATTATTAATTGCTTAGTGCCTTGTATCCCATGATTTTCTAGTCAAAAGGCGTTCTAAACCCCCCAAATTCATTCAAATAAGCGAAAATAGACGTGCCATTTTCATCGGGGTTATCCCTATCAAACAGTAGCATTTCCGCAGTTGCTTTTGGACCACGTAGATGAGCAGCCGCCAGCAGTCCAGAACTAGTGATGACTATTCCTCTTTGTCTCTGTCCAATAAAATCTTTTGTGGAACGTCCTCTCTGTTGGAGTTCACCGATGAGACGACTCCATTTCAAACTCATAGCCTCGCTAATTGCTGTTTCTTGGACGTTATTTTTATTATTTAAAAAATCTTGCTTGCTATTAGCACCATTTTTTCCCGTCCATGTACCGCGCCAATAATTCTTGTTAACACCCGGTTGTCCGTAGTAAGTATTAGCTCTATAATATCCCAGGTCAATTAATAGAGCTTCACCAAATTGATACTTACCCATAAAACCCAAGGAATTCTCAATATTATAGGGGGGATTTTGTTGCCCTGTTTCTCTGCGTCCAAGTGCTAGTAGCATATCTTGAAAACTGCCTCTATTAGCAACAGGATTAGGCTGAGGGTGATTGACTCCAGGTATAACCAGTACCATTCCCGCCCTGAGTTGTGTCGGATCAGACCCAATTACACCCCGATTAGCCTCATAAATTCTTCTCCAAGAAGCTTCGCCACCATCACCATAATATCTTTGGGCAATATTTGATAAAAACTCACCAGGTTGTACTGTGTGTCGAGTTCCATTTCCCTGTTGTGCTTGGGCGACATTATCAGTTTTTTGCAAAACAGCATCACTGAGTTGAGGTAATAACAGTGAGCCAGTTAAAGAGGAAGATAAAATTAGTGCGATCGCACTAATTTTGCTAATTTTAGAAAGAAATAGAGTCATGGAGGTTTGTTGTGAGTCAGATTTGATATTCATAACGATATTACTTTTGAGTGTGTGATTTTGGTTATAGCCATTTCGTTGGACATAGCCCATTACTAATTCATCTCTTCACGCCATTTCACGCCGTGGTAATTATGATGTAGTTTTGCTAAATTAGTGCTTCCTCGTCCACTTTCTAGAATTGCTTACGCGAGACAGACTGTTGCCAGTTGTGGAAATTCAATATCTGTTTGTGCTACAACTTCAACAAATTCTTGCCAACTCATAAAATTTTCCTTAGTAAACATAACCTTAGTTTTCATTAAAGGTATTAACCAAAATTTTTGATTACTCCCTTCCCGCTCTTATGATTACTGATTAAAAAACCCTTCTATGCCCAAAGAGCGCTGAGGAAAGAGATAAAAAGAGATCGGTAATCTTAGAACGGGATAGGAGTAATACCTTAAAAAAATATCCCCTGTGTCAGATACGTTGCTGAGATAAACTTGGAAATACCAAGAAGTTATTTGTAATGACGCACTCGATTAACTGATTATTTGATTGGACTAAATACCACTGTTCCACCCTGATGACCAGTTCTTCTAAAGTTACCCATAAAAGTCCAGTTAATATATCCACCGTCACCACGATTAGTGAATGTACCACTGCGGAAAGTCCAAACACCAAATGGAACACCGCCACAAGTAGCTCTTCTAAAGTCATCACCTACTAGGCGATGGCTATATCGTTGGTTCAAGTTGAAAACCATCACATTACGCCGTCCTTTTGCTTGACGGTAAGCTTCTCTCGCTACATTGCCCACACAAGTTGACCGATCCGCCAAAGCAGGTCGAGAAAATATAGCAGAACTAGTTAACAATAATGTTGCGCTAGTTATAACTAGTGATAATTTTTTGACCATTGCTTTCTTAACAGATGATTGGTTAGCTGTAATAGTATTTTGGTTTTTCATGATTAATTCCTGAAGTTATGATTTGGATGTACTTTCATACCTGCAATATGCTGTATGAATAATTATTTTTTGAGGAGAAGAAATAAATTTAGATAACTTATTTTTCCTGCTTCTACTGTTAGATAGTTTCAGCTTCAATCGACATATTCACTTAACGTCTACCGTAAACCATTGTCCAGTAGATTTGGCCATCACGACCGCGAACAGCGCTAACACCACCCTCGTTATAATTTGGGTTCATAATGTTAGCGCAATGACCTGGACTTTTTAGCCATGCTTCCACGACTTCAGTGCTAGTTCTTTGACCAGAAGCCACATTCTCAGCAATAGCTCGCCATTGATACCCTGCTTGTCTTGCACGCTGTCCCAGAGTACTACCATTAGAACCTGTATGACTTATTTGTCTTCTTGCAGCCATGTCTGAACTATGTACCTGTGCAGCACGATTCAAACTACCATTTGCAGACAGTAGTCTTGCAGCACCAAATCTCCGGTTCCCACACACCCGTCCTTGAGACCTAGCTCGATTAACTAATTGAATTACTTCGTTTGATACAGAAGCTTGAGCTTGTTGTGCAACGTTAACATTAACGAGAAGAATAGCGGCGGCTAGTAAGCCTGTTTTAATTGAGAACATAGCCATATTTTTGTTTCCTGTGTTACTAATTTCAGACAGCAAATAGACAACATGAATCCGCCCTCAACTGATAAATAATTCCGGCGTTGAGGGGAAGAAGGAACTGAAGCTTAGGAGCAGAACTAAGCTTGTTTAAGTTGGTCTACTTTTATATAGATCCAACTAAAATGTACTTATACACTTAGTAGCTGAATTAATTAATTCTCGGCTTTGTTAGTATTTGTCCCCTTTGTCAAGGGTATTACTTCAGTCCTATTTATAGGACTTTTGCTGTTAGACAGGGACTTGCAGTCCCTGGCGGATTAGATACTCACCCCTTAGAACTATCTTTAATGTTGGCACAAATACTTAGATATCAGGTTTATTACTTATTACTACTCGTTTTACAACCGTAGAGGGAAGGGAATGCTGCCTAACTATACTAAACTCAACCCAGAAGTACTATGTGATTAATTTTGGGTTGTAATCAAGAGGATTATTTATGAAAGGAATAAGCGGAAAAAATGTTCTAGTCACGGGTGCGACTTCGGGAATAGGTCAATCAATCGCGGTCAGATTTGCGGCTGAAGGTGCGAATGTGGCAATTAACTACCGAAAAAGCCCTGAAGATGCTGAACACACCGAAAAATTGATTTATGAAGCTTGTACTCAAGCCCGTTGTGGTTGTGGGGGTAGAGAAATGTTGGTACAAGCTGATGTCTCAAAAGAAGATGATATTGTCGAAATGTTTGCCGAAGTAAAAAAAGAATTCGGCGGTTTAGATATTTTAATTAATAATGCGGGAATTCAAATACCTGGTGCAGCCCACGAAATTGAATTTAAAGAATTTGAAAAAGTAATCGATGTTAATTTAAAGGGTGCTTATTTATGCGCTCGTGAAGCAATTAAATTGTTTCTTAATCAAGGTAATGGTGGAAATATTATTAACGTTTCCAGTGTTCACCAAATTATACCCAGACCTGAATATATCAGTTATTCAATTAGTAAAGGTGGGATGCGAAATCTCACAACTACCCTGGCTTTGGAATACGCTAGAAGAGGGATTCGCGTAAATGCGATCGCCCCTGGTGCAACAGTCACTCCCATCAATGATGCTTGGACTGATGATCCAGACAAAAAAGCTAATGTTGAAAGTCATATACCTATGGGTAGAGTAGGGACTTCTGAAGAAATGGCTGCTGCAACTGCTTTTTTATGTTCTGATGAAGCTGCTTATATTACCGGACAAACTTTATATATTGACGGTGGATTAACACTTTATGCTGATTTTATCAAACCTTGGTCGGGACAAGGTTAAGGACCACCGGAGTTATGAGTTATGAGTTATGAGTTAAAAATTCTTCCTCCCAACCATATTCTCAATAGACATCTCCAGAAAAAATGTAGAGACGCAATACATCGCGTCTTTGCTCCGCAAGGGTTTCGGTTCGCATATATTTAATTTGAATTTTCGGAGAGGTCTATTAGTTATAGTCCAATACGGTTCAGTTAAGGTTGCCATTTGATTGATCAATCGATCTATATTTCATTTTGTGGGAAAACCAAGAATTGGGGGATTCTCCCCCAAACCCCCGATTGGGGGACGGCTGCGTCCCCCAAGCCCCCTCCAGAAAAGTCAGTCTGTTC
>JAYKJL010000071.1:0-54831 GCA_035285725.1 Nostocales cyanobacterium 94392
GCTTGCAAGGTTGGAGAGAGCTTAGAACTTTGTGTGAAGGTAAATCAACAAAGTTTGGTAGAGATTTTCACGTTATAAGCCGATGGGAACCAACAAGTCAGGTGTGTTCCGAATGCGGTTATAAATGGGGAAAACTCGATTTAAAGCTTCGGACGGTTCAGTGCTTGAATTGTGGAACTGAACACGACCGAGATGAAAATGCTGCAAAAAATATAAATAAAGTCGGGATAGGGCATTGCCACGACTATAAACGGACATCGAGGAATAGTAAGACTACTTTGGTAGCGTAATCCGTTGAAATGTCAAGAATCACTGTGCCTTTAGGTCGGTGAGTATGTCAAAACACCTGAATTAACTCTTCATTAGCCTTACCATCCACTGGGGGCGATTTTAAATGTATCGTCAGACTTGCGTCTTCTTCTTCAACAATTTTTTGTTGTTTACAATTAGGTTTAACTTTAACTCTTTGTTGCATAATAATTGGGAATTGGTAATTAAATCCGTACAATCAGTGTAATCCTTTTTAATCCGTGATTAAAGTTGTTCTGGATTACCATTACCAATAACAGAAATTTTATGTCGATATACTAATTCTCCTCCATACCAACCGGAAACACCGAGAAGTGTAGCGACAACCAGAGAAATT
Source organism: Nostocales cyanobacterium 94392 (assembly GCA_035285725.1). Taxonomy (GTDB): domain Bacteria; phylum Cyanobacteriota; class Cyanobacteriia; order Cyanobacteriales; family Nostocaceae; genus Rivularia. The sequence continues at coordinate 647 of JAYKJL010000071.1, forward strand.
CCTAATCCCCAAGGTAATACTACTGCTACTGGAGAATTCCAACGTAATACTAAGTTAATTAAGGTTAGCAATAAAGCTGAAATATTCAAAACCATATGCGCCCAACCAGCGGTACGTATACGTGTTCTTCCTATTCTCAAAAAGTCAAGCATTCCGGTTATAGCTGCGAGAATACCCGCAAAAAAACCACCTGCAATTAAATAAAATGACCCTCTTGCCCAAAATATATCACTAGTAAACCAAAAAATAATATCTGCTAACAATGCACCAACTAAAAAAGCAATAGGAAATTGTACTAGAATTGGATGAATTGGATGTCCTACAACAGATACGGTACTAGGTACACCAGCATCTCGAAATTCTCTATCGTCTGTTTCTAAAACATTGGGAATATTGGGGTATGGAGATGTTCTTCTGTCTTTAGTTTCCATAATCAAAGGTTAAAGGTTAGAGGTCAAAGGTTATAGGTAAAAAAATGGGTCAATGTTAACTGATTAACTAGTAGGAATTTTCTCAACGTAGGCTTCAGCTAATAATACAAGTTTTCCTGTTTCTACTTTTAAAGTTTTTATTGTCAAATCCATTCCCTCTAAATCAAAATTACTTAAATTTAATAATTCGCTGGTTTGATTTATTAATGCTTCTGTCAATTCAGAGGAATTTTCTTGATTTTTATCATATTCAACATTGTCTAAAGTAACAGTTTTTCCTCCCGCACTAACACGGGGTATTGCGGAAAATGCAACTTGATTTGTTTCACCTGTCTCTTTTAATAAAACAGTAGCATTTAATTGGATTTTATCATCGCCCGGTAAGCGAAAATCTACCTTTTGGGGGACAATATTAGTCGGTCTTCCGTTAATATTAATTTTTTGACTTTGTAACTGTTGCTGTACGTATTCGGAATTAAAAGCACGGTTGATATCTTCTTCAAGTAAAACAACTCTTGCACTACCTAAAGTAGGCTTGGTAAGTTCAATTTTTCCAAAAGCCGCACTCACGGGATTAATTGCGACATTCTCAATATGCATATCTAATTCCTCCATACGGAGGTCTTTTTCCATTACCAAACCATCACCATCAATATCAACGGATTCCACCTCTCCCTGAATCGCTTGAAGAGGGTTAGTCTTAATATCTACATTTAAATCTTCGACTTTATCTAACTGACTAGACAGCCCTATTTCTGCAACTTTATTCAGGGCTTGCTCCCCTAATCCAGAATTTTCTGGCATTTTTGATAAATTTCCATTTAGTGTTCTTTTAGTAAATCTATTCTTTTTACCGAAAAAAGTTCTCTCCCTAATGGAATAAGCAAAACTTGATATTTATCTATCTAAGGATAAATATGATTTTATAACAATGAATGATCTAATTAAAAGTATTTCTTGAATCAATATCTGAAATCTTTTGGCTCATCAGTAGTTAGGATGCTAAAAAAATAGTCAAAAGAGGGAAGAGGGAAGAGGGAATAAAAATAGTATTTATTCTTAAAACCGATTAATAAAGCTAATTTCGGTTCATCACAGTCAGAGTTTCAAGTTTTTAATTTTGATTTTTAGCATACTATGCACTGAAGAACCAATCTTTTTTAGCTAATAAATTTTGTGTAAGTCTGTTTTATCTACCCAGGGTAATGTGTGCAATATCTCAAAAGAAGGATGGAAGCTATCAATAGCTGTGGCAACCTTAAATTAACACTAATAAAAAATTTTGAGAGAGGAACAAACACTGTGGTAGCTACTTTAGATGATACTAAGCGCTCTGCGATCGCCATGAAGTTGGCAGATATGAAAGTGTTACAGCAATTAATTATCGACAATGAACAACGGTTTATTGGACAACTTTCTGATAACGATATTCGCGATCGCTTGCAAAAAATGCTTGATGATGACCAAAAAAATTTAGGCATTATCGAGACTGCGATAACTCAGTATGGCATTCAAGCCAAGCCAGAAAACGTTGTATCACAAATGGTTGAGCAAATCAGACAATTAATGCAAAGCTCTGATTTAAGCCTCTACGAAAAAGTATTTCAGCATGAATTGCTCAAGCATCAACAAGTCATGAGTGGTATCACAATTCATAAAGCTGCTGAGAAAGTAGGTGCTGATGTGATGTTAGCAATCGGACCTCTGAATACTGTCAACTTTGAAAACCGCGCTCATCAAGAACAACTTAAAGGTGTTTTAGAATACTTAGGTGTCCGTGAACTAACTGGACAAGAAGCCGACCAAGGTATTTGGGGACGAGTACAAGATGGTATTGCAGCTTTGAGCGGTGTTGTTGGTAGTGTGGTAACTCAAACTTCTGACAAGCAGGATATGAATGTCCAAGACGTTATCCGTGCAGATCACAGCAAGGTAAATACTCTATTCACCGAATTGTTACAAAGCAACAATCCCCAGAAGATTCAAGAATACTTCGGTCAAATTTATAAAGATTTAACCGCTCACGCAGAAGCTGAAGAGGAAGTTGTATATCCCAAAGTACGTCCTTTCTATGGTGAAGGAGATACTCAAGAGTTATATGACGAACAAGCTGAAATGAAAGTCAAGTTAGACGAAATCAAGTCTACTAATCCCTCTTCACCTCAATTCAAAGACAAAATCAAGCAGTTAATGGATGTAGTAGGTGACCATATTCGTCAAGAAGAAAGCACCATGTTTGCTGCAATTCGCAATAATCTCAACAGCCAACAAAGTGAACAATTGGCTACTGAGTTTAAAGCCGCTAAGACTCGTATTCAACAGAAAATGGGTGTAGTTAGTCAGTAGACATGAGTTAATAGAGGTTTTGAATAAATTAGAATCTTTATGAGTAAACCCCTTTCTATTAATTTAGGAAGGGGTTACTAATGTTTTTTTATTGGAAAATAAATGAAGGTAGCAGATTTTTACAGTCGTTGATTTTTGTTTTGCAAAAGTTTAAATGTGTAATATTTTACGTATTTGAAACCCGTGCAGACGGGTTTTGTCTGTGTAGCTGCGGTTTCAACCGCCGGAAACTCTCAAATTTATTCTAAACTACAGCACCCTACAATAAAATATGCCGGCGTTGCTAAGTCCTATCTTTAAAAAGAACTCTTGATATCTTTTAAATGCTCTAAATTTTTATTTTGCTGTTCAATTTGTAAGGAAATAGAATCGCATACTAAGTCACATAATTCAAAAATAAAAGGATTAGTAATTTCATAAAAAACATTTATTCCTTGTTGAGTGCGAGCAATTATACTTGCTTGTGTCAAAACTTTGAGATGCTTGGATACATTAGCCTGCCCTAAAGCAGTATCGTTGATAATTTGAGATACATTTTTAGATCCTGATTTTAAGCTGCACAGAATTTGAAGTCTGCTGGGTTCTGACAAAACTTTAAAGAATTCAGCCATGAGAATGATAGCTGTGGGGGACAATTTTTTTACCCCGCACTCTCTAACTTCTGCCAATTGTTCTTCTGATTTATAGCTTTGATTTAAGGTATTTTTTAGCATACTCATTTGGAATTTTTTTTGGATTTTTTAACTATTTACTATATTACCATATAGTCGTGTGGCGTTCGGCAAGGTCAAAATGTCGAATAGTATACTTGCTGCAATTATATTACTATGTGATAATATGATTGTAAGATAAATCATTTCTCTATTGTTATGCTATTTCGTCAACTGTTTGATAAAGAATCAAGTACATATACTTATCTAATTGCCGATACAACTAGCCAAGAAGCGGTTTTAGTAGATCCAGTATTAGAGCAACATCGTCGTGACTTAGCACTACTTAAAGACTTGGGGTTAAATCTACGTTACAGCTTGGAGACTCATATCCACGCTGACCATGTTACTGCTACAAGTAAACTTCGAGAAGATACTGGTTGTTGGGGTATTGTGCCGGAAAATGCGGATGCTGAATGTGCGGATAAGTACATTAAAGATGAAGAAATATTGATTTTAGGAGAAATAGAAATAAGAGCGATCGCAACACCAGGTCATACAGATAGTCACATGGCTTATCTGGTTAATGGTACTCATTTGTTGACTGGAGATGCTTTATTGATTCGTGGTTGTGGACGGACAGATTTTCAAAGTGGAGATTCTGGGACTTTATACGATTCTGTAGTCGGGAAACTGTTTAATTTACCCCCGGAAACCTTAGTTTATCCAGCCCATGATTATCGAGGACATACGGTATCAACTATTGAAGAAGAAAGAAGACTCAATCCGCGATTTACTGGTAAGAATCGGGATGAATTTATTGAATTTATGAGTAATTTAAAGCTTCCCATGCCACAAAAAATTATGGAAGCTCTCCCCGCTAACGAGCGCTGCGGCAACTTAGACACATCTGTATAAAAAGATAATTAAAGGAATCAAAAAATGACAGGAATTAATCAGGAAAAAGTTGACGCTCAACTACAAGTTATTGATGCTAACACCCTTAAAGAATGCTTAGAAGAAGGGACAATTATGTTAATTGATGTTAGAGAGGCTGCTGAATATGCGGGAGAAAGAATTCCGGGTTCTAAAAGGGTATCACTTTCTAGTTTTGACCCAGAAAAAATAGCATTAGAGCAAGGGAAAAAATTAGTATTACATTGTCAAAGTGGTAGACGTTCAGCACAAGCAGCACAAAAATTATTTGCAGCAGGTTTTGAGAAAGTCACTCATTTAGAAGGTGGATTAAATGCTTGGAAACAAGCAGGATATCCGGTTGAAATGAGTAAAAATTCGCCGATTAGTATCATGCGTCAGGTACAAATAGTTGCGGGTTCCTTGGTGGTAATAGGTACTTTACTTGGTGCGTTTATCTCCCCTTGGTTTTTAATTTTGAGTGGATTTGTTGGCTCAGGATTAGTATTTGCTGGTGTTAGTAATACCTGTGCTTTGGGTATGTTATTAGCACAGATGCCCTGGAATAAAAAGTAGTTTTCATCGAATAAATAAGAAGTCAGTAATCGGCGTTTTATTATCGCTACTAAATGCCGCAAAGTCTACCGTAAGGTGGACTTATTTAAACCCGTGGAGACGGGTTTTGTTTGTGTAGCTGCGGTTTTAACCGCCAGTTTAATTCCAGCAAATACAATCAATTAAAAATATGATTAAATTGATAATTGGCACAATTTTGGCCGTTTTTATTGGTATTACTTTGGGATTAATTGGTGGAGGTGGTTCTATTTTAGCTTTACCAATTCTCAAGTACGTCATGGGAGTAGAAACAAAATCTGCGGTAGCAATGACATTAGTTATTGTTGGTGTAGTTAGTCTGATTGGTATTATTCCTCACTGGCTACAAGGTAATGTCAATTTCAAAACCGCTTTGCTTTTTTCTCCTGCTGCAATGTTAGGAGCATATTTGGGTGCGAGAATTGCTTCACTACCCATAATTAATCCGACAATTCAGCTAATTTGTTTTGCTGTAATGATGTTAGTAGCTGCTTTTTTTATGATTCGTAAAAGTAACCGGACATCTGAAAGTAAAGAACAGCATTATACAGAGCAAAAACATGATGATAAATATCGCTTTTTTCTGATACCAGCGGAAGGATTAGTAGTAGGAATAGTGACTGGTTTTGTTGGTGTTGGAGGTGGATTTATGATTATTCCTGCATTAGTTTTATTGGGAAAAACACCAATGAAAGAAGCTGTCGGTACATCATTATTAATTATTACGTTTAAATCTCTGGCTGGATTCGCGGGTTATTTTGGTCAAGTACCATTAGATATCAATATCATGATAATTTTTACCATAGCTGCTAGCTTAGGTACTATCTTTGGCGCGTATTTAACCAAGTTTATCAAGCCTAAGTTATTAGAAAAAAGTTTTGGTTATTTTGTAATTGCTGTTGCGGTATATATCTTAATACAGCGGTAACGAAACTTTGGCTTTTGATTACTAAAAGGGGACAGGGAACAGGTTATAAGTCATAGGTTATAGGTTATAGGTTATAAAGAAATACTCATAATTAAAATTAGTCATAGAAGTCGGGTTTTTACAAAAAATATCGGTACCATCAGAAAATTATGATAAAAACCCGACTTCTTACCCCACGAAAAATTTACCTTAATCTCTGTTCTTTCAAAATATCATCCACCCAAACTTTATTCTCTTCACTCAATTCCGGTACGGGTTCCTGACTATAATCTATAACCAAATCGTAACTAGCTCTATGATAAATACCATTAATTAAATCTTGTAAATTAACAAGAGGTTCTTTATCTCCTTCAAGTAAAGGTAAATAAAATGTCGGGATATTTTGTGTTAAATTAAAAGCATATAAATCGGCTTTGGGACGTTTCTCGAAACGACTAACTAAAATACTATAATCGCTTTGAATATGATTATCTAAAATCGTCATTGGTTTACCATCCCGTAGCAAATCAATTTCTACTAAATGGCTCGAACTTCCTAATACTTGTAACCGTTTTTTATCGTAGGTTTTACGTCCTTCTCCAGAACGTTTATTTTTAGGAGAAAGAACTTCAATAACTGTCACAACTTCTTTTGTTGCTACATCTCGTACTTCTAAATAACTTTCCCTGACTGTTTCCGGCATGGGAAGATTAACTGTTAGTGGTGTAACTACTGGAGCAGCTACGGCAATTCCTGTATTAGATTTTATTGCAGTTTGAGAAGTTTTGACTGCAACATCAGGAATACCAACTAAAACCGAATCATCATCTATATTTTGATAAACTCGTTCTTCAATATCTACTATATATTTAGGACGTAGTTGAGGAGATAAAGAATCTGCAATTGCGACTATCAAACGTTTATGAATTTTCTGCCATAATGCAGGATGTTCTAAATAAGGATTCATTCCCGGAAATGGATAAGACATTTCTCTACCTCTTTAAACAACTTCTGACTCTGTGGTTGATTTTCTTTCTGAAAATAGTAAATAAGACGTTGCATTGCAACGTCTCTACATTAATATTTGGTTCTACTTCATATCGTAACCAAATAAATTAACGTTAACTTCTCCCAATTCCAATTTATCCAAACCATATTCAGCCCATCTTCTATCAACCATTGCTGCTACTTGTGCATCCGATTCCAAAGCGTCCCCCCATTCGTGTTCGGTTTCTGGGGGAATCTTGGTTGTTGCGTCAATTCCCATTCTTCCTCCCAAACCCAACTTCTCGCTGGCAAAATCTAGGGTGTCAAAGGGTGTATTCGGTAAAATAAACACATCTCGTGTCGGATCTACTTTGGAGCTTATTGCCCATACTACTTGACGCGGGTCGCGAATGTTTATATCTTTATCTACAACGATGACAAATTTTGTGTAGGTAAACTGTGGTAAGGCACTCCAAAACGCTAAAGCTGCTCTTCGCGCTTGTCCCGGATATGCTTTATCTATAGATATTATCGCCGCTTTGTAACTTAAAGCTTCCATTGGTAGGAAAAAATCCACGATTTCCGAAACCTGCTGTCGTAAAATCGGTGTGTAAATCCGGTTTAGTGCGATCGCCATCATGGCTTCTTCTTTGGGTGGACGACCGCTAAATGTAGTTAAATACACCGGACTTTTGCGGTGTGTCATGCATTGAAAGCGCACTAAGGGTGAATCTTCCACACCACCGTAATATCCCATATGGTCGCCAAATGGTCCATCTGGCAGTACTTCTCCTGGAGTTATTGTTCCTTCTAAAACAAATTCGGAATCTGCGGGTACTTCTAAATCAACAGTTTTACATTTTGCTAAACTTACTCCAGAACCTCCGTATAAACCCGCGAATAACCATTCTGATAAATCTACAGGAATTGGTGTTGCAGCTGCCATGATAATTAACGGGTCTACACCCAAAGCAATTGCTACTTCTAACTTTTTGCCATTCTCCGCAGCTTTACGTAAATGTCTGGCTCCACCCCGCACAGAAAGCCAATGTACGGTCATGGTATTTTTAGATTGTAGTTGTAAACGATACACACCAACATTTGGTGTTCCCGTTTCGCAATCTTTAGTAATTACCAATCCCAAAGTGATAATCTTACCCGCATCACCGGGATAAGGACGTATCAAGGGTAATTTATTTAAATCTAAATTATCACCTTGTATTACAACTTGTTGACAAGCAGGGAAAAAATCTCTTCCCGGTTTCGCTTTGAGAACATCAAATAAAACCTTACCAAAATCGATGGCTTGAGAAATCTTTTTCGGTGGTTTTGGTTGTTGTAATAGCGCTAATTTTTTCCCCAATTCTTCTAATTCTTGGGGATGTGACATATTCATCGCCCAACATATCCTTTCCACGGTTCCCATCAAGTTCACCGCTACAGGAAAATCAGCACCTTTAACATTCTCAAAAATCAAACCAGGACCACCTTTTTGTAGCATCCGGTTAGAAATTTCCGCAATTTCCATATCTGGGTCAACTTTAGCGGTAATTCGCTGTAATTGTCCCTTTTCTTCCAGAATTTTGATAAATCCCCGTAAATCTCTCGCCATTGTATATATAAATCGTAAAGATATTTGAAGCGTTATTTATATTATCAGCTAAAAATGGGAGATGGGGAGATGGGGGATTGGTAATGGGTAATTGGGGATGGGTAATGGGTAATTGGGGATGGGGGATTGGTAATGGGGCATTGGGAATTATTTCTTGTAATAATGTAATTTTTAATTTAGTTTTGGGAATTATATATATATAAGTGTGATTTTAATTGTAAGAAAATAGTGTGACAAGACCTGATTTTGAGGATTTACGAGTTTATCAGTTAGCTGAAAAATTAGCGAATGAAATTTGGGATATTGTTCAAAAGTGGAAGTCATTTGAGAAAGACACAGTTGGGAAACAAATAGTTCGTTCTGCTGATAGTATTTGTGCCAATATTGCAGAAGGAAGAGGACGCTTTAATTACCAAGACAATCGCCGCTTTATCAGAATCGCTAGAGGTTCTTTGTATGAAACTATCTGTTTATTAAGATTAGCTTATGTTAGAAAGCTTTTAACTAAAGAGCAAGCATCTAAATTTAAGCCAATAATTGACGAACTATCGCCCAAGCTCAACGCTTACCTGAATTCAATAGGCAATAGAAAATAGTTTAATTACCAATTACCAATCCCCAATTACCAATCCCCAATTACCAATTACCAATCCCCAATTACCAATTACCAATTACCAATTACCAATTACCAATTACCAATTTACGGCGTTAGTTCTTTAATTCTCGATAAAGCATCATTATAATTATTGTCTTCACCTGTATTAATAAAAATATCGGCTGCTGCTTGAAAATCTTCAATTGCTTCGGGTACTTTTGCTAAATCTGTGCGAAGTAAACCGCGATTATAATAAGCTTGAGCGTATTCAGGATTAAGTTCAATTGCTTTGGAATAATCTGCCATTGCTTCTTTCCATTTCCCTAATTCTAAATGAGCGTTACCGCGATTATTGTATGCTGTTGGTTGGGTAGCATCTAGTTTGATTGCTTGATTATAATTTTCAATTGCTCCTTCTATATCTTTGATTTTGAAGCGATATAAACCCCGTTGAATATAAGCAATTGGATTTTCCGGATTCATTTCTATAGCTTTTTCGTAGTCTTCATAAGCTTGTTTGGGATATCCTAAATCATTGTAAACATCAGCACGAGCGATATAAGCTTCAATATATTTAGAATCTAATTCGATTGCTTTAGTGAAATCTTTTTGTGCAGCAGTTTTGTCGTTGAATGCGTAGTGAGTTTTTCCGCGTTCGTAATAAGCTTCTGTATATTTAGAATTAATTGTAATTGCTTTATCAAAATCCTTGATTGCTTCGAGGCTTTCTCCTATTTTACGGCGAATTATTCCCCTATTTAAGTAAGCTGGAGCCAACTTAGGATTCATTTGAATTGCTTGATTTAAATCGGCGATTGCTTTACGAGTTTCTTTGATTTTAAAACGAGCAAGTCCTCTACCATAATAAGCGTTTGCATATTCGGGATTGAGTTTAATTGCTTGATTGTAATCTATAATTGCTCCGTTGTATTCTCCCACAGAATAAAGACTAAATCCTCTATCATAATAAGCGTTAGCATCATTAGGATTATTACGAATCGCGGCACTAGAATCTTGTTGAGATTTTTCGTATTTCCCTAAACGATAATAAGCATCTCCTCGCGAATTATAAGCGTTTGCATATTCGGGATTTATTTTAATAGCTTGAGAAAATAATTTAATTGCTTGTTGGTATTCAGTTTTTTCGTAGAATGTGATTCCTTGTTTATATAATTGTTTGGCATAATTTAAATTCCTTGGTGCAAAGAAATACCATCCTACTCCACCAAGTAATATTAAGCTACCTATTCCAACAGTTAATTTAGGACGTTTTAAAATTTGACTTTTGATTTTTTCATATACAAAATTTGACTGTTGTTGATTAATTAAGTTTAAATCTTGTAATACTTCTTTTGCAGATTGATAGCGATTTTGATAATTCAAATCCACCATTTTATTAATGACGTTGGCAAGCCTTGGATTTACTCGATAGCGACGAGGATGCCAAATTATTTTTTCTGCGGAAGTATTTTTCTGGTTTTTTTGTGCAGTTATTTGACTAGCTGTTAAACCTGTTAGTGCTTCAATAGCAATTATGCCTAAAGTATAGATATCGCTGTTAAATTGAGGATTACTATGTACTTGTTCTATAGGCATATATTCTGTAGAACCAACGATGTTAGATACTGCTTCTTGAGGCGCACCAAAGTCGGTTAAAATTAGTTTATTATCAGATTCTCGACGAATAATATTTGCTGGCTTGAGATTACGATGAATGATACCACGACTATGTATTAATACTAAGATTTCTAAGATTTCTAATATTAGATTAATTACTTGTTCTGAATTTAAGGTTTGTCCTGAAAATATTACTTTATCTAAAGGATTACCTGTAATATATTTTCTAATTAGATAAAAGTTTCGATTTTCTTCAAAAAAACTTATTAAGTTCTGAATTCTATCATCTTGTTCTGATAGGTTATCTATAGGTTTTACTTCGGTTTCTAATACGTTATGAGCTATTTTTAATAGCTTGGGGTCTTTAGTTGGTGGCATAAATTGCTTGACTACATATTGTTCGCAATTAGATTCGCAGGTATCTTCACCTAGGTAAGTTCTTCCTCCCAAACTACCATTAAGTACCTCAATTATTCGGTAGCGTTCAAGCATAATATTATTCATGATAGATGACCAAAGCGGTATATACAACTTTGTCATCTTAAATTAAGCCATTCAGTTAAATAAAGGAAACTGCATTTCATTTGTCAACATAAAAATATCCAAATGTTGTCGATATTATATAATTTTATTTTGTATATTTTTGGCGATTATAATTGATGAATATAATCTTTTTTGGCTAATTATAATCACATTAATCAAAAACAAATGCCAAATTAATTATGACTAAATTTAAATAAAATCTTTGCTTAACTAACTGTATATAAAAGTATTAATACATATTTTTAAGCCTGGGTAAACTAAAAAAAATCAGGAAAATCATATTTTTGTATGTTTATTGGAGAATCTTTAATTTTTTCTCTGATATGTGGTGGTAGCAGAATTAAAAAGCCAAAATAGAATATGGGGGCTATAACCCTGACATCTTATATATGGAGCGTGCTATCGGTGGTATTACAGACTGAAAAGGACATCTACGAAGGGAAAACTCAGGAAATTGCTAAGCAATTATTAAGCACAAGTGGGGAAAATCGTTCTCTATTCTCCGCTTTGCGCGACCAGATGCGTCCTGATGATAAGCTATTGGCATGGGCGATGAGCAATCCTGGTTTACGGGTGCAGTTGTTTCGGTTTATTGATACTCTTCCGGCTTTAAGAAGTAATTCGGAAATTGCCGCGCATTTACAGGAATACCTCGGTGATGACTCGGTAGAATTACCTTCCGCACTCAAGGGAATGTTAAATTTTGCAAATCCGGATTCTATGCCGGGACAAGTTGCTGCTACAACTGTTTCTAAAGCTGTGGAAACTTTAGCTCATCGATATATTGCTGGCGAAAATATCAAGCAAGCTTTAAAAAGTATTGAAAGGCTGCGTAAAGAAAAGATGGCTTTCACTGTGGATTTATTAGGTGAAGCGGTAATCACGGAAGTGGAAGCAGAATCTTATTTACAACGATATATGGAATTGATGTCACAGTTAGCAGCTGCTGCTAAAAGTTGGAAGACTGTGACTTTAATTGATCAAGCTGATGGGGAAGATTTACCCAAGGTTCAAGTTTCGGTAAAGTTAACAGCGTTTTATTCCCAGTTTGACCCTTTAGATGATAAAGGTAGTGAACAAAAGGTAACTAACCATATTCGTACTTTATTACGTCGCGCTCACGAATTGGGTGTTGCGATCCATTTTGATATGGAGCAATATATCTATAAAAATCTTACCTTTAATATTTTGAAAAAACTCTTGATGGAAGAGGAGTTTAAACAGCGTACAGATATCGGCATGACAATTCAAGCTTATCTACGAGATAGTGAAGCAGATGCCAAAAGCTTGATTGAATGGGCTAAACAGCGCGGGAATCCGATTACAATTCGGTTAGTAAAGGGTGCTTATTGGGACCAAGAAACTATTACAGCAGAACAAAAACACTGGCAACAACCAGTTTACAACGATAAAGCCGCCACAGATATTAATTTTGAGAAAATAACCCAATTATTGTTAGAAAATCATCAATATATATATGCTGCCATCGGAAGTCATAATATCAGGTCGCAAGCAAGAGCGATCGCCATTGCTCAAAGTTTAAATGTACCTCAGCGCAATTTTGAAATGCAAGTACTTTACGGAATGGGGGATAAAATTGCCAACGCTTTGGTTGAACAAGGTTACAGAGTAAGGGTTTATTGTCCCTACGGTGAGTTATTACCGGGAATGGCTTATTTAATTCGTCGTTTATTAGAAAATACCGCTAATTCTTCGTTTATTCGACAAAATATGGAAAATCGTCCTATAGAAGAATTAATTTCACCTCCCGTAATCAAAGATAAAATCGAAACTTCCTCCCCCCCATCTTCTTTCTCCCCATCATCTGACACCGATTATGCTCAGGAAGAAATCAGAAGAAAATCTCAAGCTGCTTTACAAGATGTCAAAACACAACTTGGGAAAACTTATTTACCTTTAATTAATGGGGAATACGTAGAAACAGCGGAAAAAATTGATTCGGTTAACCCTTCTAATTATTCTCAAGTTGTAGGTAAAGTTGGTTTAATTAATATTGAACAAGCCCAAACCGCCATGCAATCAGCGAAAGAAGCATTTAAAACTTGGGGCAAAACCGCAGCAAAACAACGCGCTGAGATAATCCGCAAAGCTGGAGATATCATAGAGAATCGCCGCGCCGAATTATCCGCTTGGATTGTGTTAGAAGTTGGTAAACCCTTGCGGGAAGCTGATGCAGAAGTGAGTGAAGCCATCGATTTCTGTAACTACTATGCAGCGGAAATGGAACGGTTAGAGAAAGGTTACAATTACGACGTAGCTGGCGAAAATAATCGTTATATTTACCAACCACGAGGAATTGCGGTGGTGATTTCTCCTTGGAACTTCCCCTTTGCGATCGCAACTGGGATGACTGTCGCTGCTTTAGTCACGGGTAACTGCACTTTACTCAAACCTGCGGAAACTTCTGCGGTAATTGCAGCTAAAATTACGGAAGTTTTGGTGGAAGCAGGAATACCCAAGGGTGTGTTTCAATATGTCCCCGGTAAGGGTTCCGTTGTTGGTTCCTATTTAGTTGACCACATTGACACTCATGTAATTGCTTTTACTGGCTCCCAGGAAGTAGGATGTAAAATTTACGCAGATGCAGCAGTTTTAAAACCCGGTCAAAAGCATATGAAACGGGTAATTGCCGAAATGGGAGGTAAGAATGGAATCATAATTGATGAAAGTGCAGATTTAGACCAAGCCGTTGTCGGTGTAGTACAGTCAGCATTTGGTTACAGTGGACAAAAATGTTCGGCTTGTTCACGAGTAATAGTTGTAGAAAGCGTTTATGATAGTTTTATCAAACGGTTTGTAGAAGCAACAAAATCCCTGAATATCGGAGAAACAGAATTACCACAAACTCAAGTAGGACCTGTAATTGATCAGAAATCTCAATCCAGAATCCGCGAATATATCGAAAAAGGTAAAACAGAAGCAGAAATTGCATTAGAAATGTCTGCACCTGTTAACGGATATTTTATCGGTCCGGTAATATTTACTAATGTCCCAGCAAATGGGATAATTGCTCAACAGGAAATTTTTGGTCCTGTGGTAGCAGTAATTAAAGTCAAAGATTTTCAGGAAGCTTTACAAGTTGCTAACAATACCAATTACGCTTTAACTGGGGGACTTTATTCTCGCACACCTTCCCACATTCAACAAGCACAGGAAGAATTTCAAGTTGGGAATTTGTATATCAATCGTACCATCACTGGCGCAATTGTTTCCCGACAACCTTTCGGCGGTTTCAAACTTTCCGGTGTTGGTTCAAAAGCCGGAGGTCCCGATTATCTCTTACAATTTTTAGAACCACGTACTATAACTGAAAATATTCAGCGTCAAGGTTTCGCTCCCATTGAAGGAGCGGAATAAGGTTAAAGGTTAGAGGTTAGAGGTTAAAGGTTAAAGTTGTAATAACTTCTAACTCCTAACTCCTAACTCCTAACTATAATTCTGGGAAGTTAACAGTAGATAACTCAATCACTGAAATAATAGTAAAAGTTCTTGATTGGGAAGAGTTTCCGGTAATTGAGGAAGTTAGGAAAAAGGTATTTCAAGATGAGCAAAAAGTAAAAGTAGAATTAGATTTTGATGGTAAAGATGAAAGTTGTTCTCAGTTGATTGCTTATTTAAATAAACAAGCGGTTGGTACTGCAAGAATTCGATATTTGGATGAAAAAACCGCGAAAATTGAAAGATTAGCGGTTTTATCGCAAGCGAGAGGTAAGGGTATTGGTAAAAAGATTATGCAAAAAGCTTTGGAAATTATAGCAAGTGAGAACATACCCGAAGTTATGATTCATGCTCAAGAATATATTAAAGGGTTACATCAGCAATTGGGTTTTGAACAAGTTGGAGAAGTTTTTCAAGAAGCAGGAATCCCTCATGTAAAAATGGTTAAAAGGTTAAAGGTTAAAGGTTAAAGGTTAAAGGTGTAATAATTATTAATAGCTGTCAACTGTCAACTGTCAACTGTCCACTGTGAATCAAGTTGATAAAATATAATAACTCAAAATTTGATAAACCTCGTCTACCGCATTATCTCTTTTAAATTGAAATTCTCTTGGTAAATCATCACCAGAAATCCAAATTTTAATTTCAGCATCCAAATCTAAAGTACCAGCAGTTTCCTTACTAAAATATTTAATTGACTTATAGGGAATTGATAAAAATTCAGTTTTTTTACCCGTCATTCCTTGTTTATCAATCAAAATAATTCTTTTATTGGTAAAAACTATCAAATCTCGGATTAATTTAAATGCCTTATGTATATTTTCTCCTTCAATCATTAAAGCACTAAGTTCCTTTTGTAATTTCTCCACATTCACTTCGGATGCATTACCCATAAATTGATTGAAAATGTCCATATTATCACCTATATAAACGCAGTGGCTTGTCTACACAAACAAAACCTGCCGGAAGCAGGTTTTAGAATAATTATACAACCCATACAAAAATTCACTTCGTCTGAAAAATATTTTGCACCATCTTTTTATCTGTACCTGCTGCTGCTTTATCCAATTCGGCAATTTCTCCAGCATCTAAATTCCAACCCAAAGCACCAATATTCTCCTGTGCTTGTTGGGGATTTTTCGCTCCAGGGATGGGAATCGTACCTTTAGAAATACACCAATTTATAGCCACTTGCGACATAGTTTTATTCCTAAATTCTGCAACTTCTCGTAAACATTCCAACAAAGATTTTGCACTGGGAATTAATTGCTTAAATAGAAAATTTCTAATACCTTTAGGATATTGGCTTTTATCTGTATATTTCCCTGTTAAAATTCCTAAACATAAAGGGCTATAAGCAATTAATTTGATTCCCAACTCGTCGCAAATTTCCTTTACTCCCAACTCCGTTACAGGATAAGTTGATAATAAAGAATACTGTACCTGTAAACTTGTAATAGATATTCCTCTTTGGGCAAACTTCTGATGTACCTTTCTCAATCTTTTTGAACCATAATTCGATAAACCTACACCCTTAACCAAACCTTGCTTGTATAAATCTCCTAACCCATCCAATAAAGCCCATTCTTGTAAAGGAAAATAATTTGCTGTAGACCAATGCATTTGTACCAAATCGATATTTCTACCCAAACGTTTTGCAGAAGCTTTACCAGCAGACACCATTGCACCTCTGGTTAATCTCCAAGGATAAGCAGCAAGTTTAGTGGCAATGCAGATATCTTCCTGATGTATACCTTCATATTCTTTAGTGAAAATTCCTAACAACTTCTCACTTTGTCCGTTTAATTTTCCCGTACCATAAGAATCTCCCGTATCAAATAAAGTTACACCATTCTCAACACAAAGGTTAAATACCTGTTGTAAATCGTCATCCATGCTTTGATTGTAGCCCCAAAGCACCTTATTACCCCATGCCCAAGTTCCGCAGCCCATCTGAGGAAGAAACAATGTTTGATTATACATATGACAATACGCTTGAGATGTCCTAATCATATTTTTATATGAAGCTGCATTAAAAAGAAGTCAGGTTTCTCAGAAAAACCCGACTTCTAAGTCTAAAATACTCCCTAACTAAACGAAATTTTGAATAATCAATTAAAAAAAAGTCCCTTTTGATACATAAACACGTATACTAAACACGGCACTATCAACGATTAAATACGTCAATCAGAAAAGCTACGATAATTGTGCTTGATTCTAAAGTAATACAGCACAATTAACGCCCACAAAATCAACTTTTGTAGAGTAAGCAGACATACCTGTAGACTAATGACCAATCAGTTTAAAGCTCAAAGTTTACAAGTCCGCGTAAGACTAGTCAACTTATTTAGAAAACTAAGTTTGCCCAAGTTCGGAATTTCCCAACTACTCAAGCGTTGTCTTCCACTTGTATTTGTAATATCATTTTCTACGGTGTTGCTCCTTGATAATTTACAGTCGGCGATCGCACAATTTTCTCCGGCAGCCACTATAATTACACCGGACATAATTCAACCCGACATCATCCAACCAGAAATATTACAACCACGACAGCTACCCCGTCAAGAAATTCGGGGTGTATGGATGAGTACCAATGATTTTAATGTTTTGAGAAATCAGTCTGCTGTCAGAGATGCTGTTACTCAACTCCGACGCTTGAATTTTAATACAGTTTATCCTGTTGTCTGGAATTCTGGCTATACCAAGTTTCCTAGTGCTACAGCAAGACGGGCTGGTATTCCCTTTTTCTTCAAGGGTTCAAATGGACAGGATATATTAGCAGACTTGATTAGTCAAGCCCATCGTCAAGGTTTGTTGGTAATTCCCTGGTTTGAGTTTGGTTTTATGGTTCCTGAAACCTCGGAATTAGCTTTAAATAACCCTCAATGGTTAACGCAAAAACGCAACGGAACCTTAACTTCTAATAGTGCTGCGGGTGAAGTTGCATGGTTAAACCCTTTTCATCCCCAGGTACAACAGTTTATTCAAAATTTGGTTTTAGAAGTGGTTGGTCAATATGATGTTGATGGCATCCAGTTCGATGACCATATGAGTTTACCACGGGAATTCGGTTATGACCCATACACCACTGCTTTGTATACCCAAGAAACCCAAAATCCACCCCCAAGCAACGTCGCAGATGAAGCATGGGTAAAATGGCGTGCGGATAAAATTACCGCGTTTATGGTACAACTTAACCAAGCGGTAAAAGCTAGAAAACCCTATACAATTTTTTCTGTATCTCCCAATTATTACAACCACGCTTATAAATTACAGTTGCAAGATTGGCTCAATTGGGTACGTTTGAGTGTTGTAGATGAATTGATTATGCAAGTTTATCGTAACGATTTAGCAAGTTTTGTTGAGAAAATTAACCTTCCAGAAATGCTCGAAACCAAACAATATATACCTACTGGTGTAGGAATTATGACTGGTTTGCGAAATCGTCCGGTTTCAATGCAACAAATTAAATCTCAGGTACGAGCAGCACAACAAAACAATTTGGGTGTAACTTTCTTCTATTATGAAACTCTATGGAATTATGCTCAAGAAAATACCGAATTACGACAAGCTGGATTCCGAAGTTTATTTCCCCGTTTTGCCCGTCGTTCCAGAATTTAATTAATCATAATAATAATGTAGAGACGTAGCACTGCTACGTCTTTTTATTTATTGATTTATTGATTTATTGATTTATTTTCTTCACTAAAGAGTTCCACTAAACCAATTGTACCAACAAAAAAAGTATAAATACCATATTTAGAACCAGCTTTAAAAGATGCGATTATCGCTTCAATTAAATGAACTCCAACAGCAACACGTTCAATCACCAAAATTGGTCTAATAATATCAGGAATTTGTAGCTGATTTCTTAAAGCATAAATATGACCTAATTCTAGTCCCATAGCTCCTATCATTAGAACTGTAGATATAATTTTAATCACAATTAAGTTTCTATTCATCAGCTTTCATCCACAGAAGTCGGGTTTTTACAAGAAATATCGATAATATCAGAAAACGGCCATAAAAACCCGACTTCTTACCCCACGAAAAATTCAGGTTTTTCAGCTTCTTTCTCACTTTTTATTATATACAGCTATACTATTGCAAAGTTTGGATTTTCTGCACAATTCGCTGTTCAACCTGTTGATTGATCGGAGAGCGAGAAGTAATATAATCCATGACGACATCAGCTAAAAGAAAACCTGTATCAATTTGATTTTTTCCACTTTTAAAAACCTCATAACCATCACCACCATTGAGGAGAAAGGTGTTAGTAATTACACGATACGTAGAGCTAGCTGCGAGTGGTTGATAGTTTCCATCAGAGTTTCGTACTTGAATAGATAAAATGCGTTTTCCTGCGGGTGCTTTGGGATTCAATTCAAAGCGTAATCCTGCAACCTGGGGAAAACGTCCCTCTCCATTTTCAATTTTGCTTACACTCTTCTCCAAGGCTTCTTTGAGTTGTGAGCCGGTTAAATCAAGTCGAGCAATTGTGTTACCAAATGGTAATACTTCCAGGACATTTCCAACGGTTATGCTACCAATAGGAATACTACTACGAATGCCGCCACTATTCACAATTGCTACTTGAGCTTTATCAGGACGGGTTTTATCGAGTATGGCATCAGCAATCAAATTACCCAAGTTAGTTTCTTGAGTACGTATTTTAGCTCGGTCTCCATCCAGTGTTACAGTTGTTTTACCAATTACTTTTCGACGTAGCGCTTCAATCGGAGCTGCAAACTGCGCTAATTTTTTTTCAAAAGCTGAATCTGGTGGAATATCTTTACTCACAGGTGTCGGGGAAGGTTGCCAAGAAATAACTTCACCGTTATTATCAAAGGTAAGGCTAATATCTCCTAAGTATTTTCCCCATTCCCAATCAGTCACAATCAGTACTTCTTTGCCATCAGATGATTTCTCAATTATCGGATAGGGAACTGTTGCATCAGGCATATTACCAAGTGGTGTATGGGAATGACCACCGACAATTATATCTATACCATTAACTTGCTGAGCTAATTCCCGGTCAGCGTTAATACCAATATGAGTCAGAGCAATAATTTTGTTGACATTTTGAGCATTTAAAGCTGCAACTGCTTTTTGTGCTGCTTTTATCGGGTTTGTGAAAGTTACCCCATTACCAGGATTGGAGAGAACCGCTGTTTTTTCGGTAGTCAGTCCAAACACACCGACTTTTTCCCTATTGATTTGTAAAACAGTCCAAGGTTTTATCTTGTTAGCAAGTGGTGAGGTTTTATCTACCTGGATATTCGCTGAAATTAAAGGAAACTTGGCTTTGGTAATAAAATCAGCTAATACTTTTTGTCCACGGTCAAATTCATGATTACCGAGAGTGGCAAGATTGTAACCCAACTCATTATAGAAGTACAAATCCGCTTGACCTAGATACCGATTGAAATACAAAGTTCCTTGAAAAATATCACCAGCATCTAACAGCAAAAGCGGTTCTTTTGTGGCTGCATTTTGAGAACGAATTTTGTCAATCAGTGTTTTACGTCTGAGAATACCACCTAATTCATCTTTGTTAAAATCGATCGCTTCTAAATGGGCATGGTGGTCGTTTGTGTGTAGGATATGTAAGGTAAAATTTGGTTGTTGGGTAATGATAGAAGTAAAAATATAAGAGAGTAAAGTCAGGATAATTAAAATTAAACCGAGAAACCATAGCCGAAAGTTACGCATTATATTACTACCTTGAGAATTGAAATAATACTTTTGGCTGCTTGAATACAAACCATATAATTTAAGCATTATACAAATTTATAATGTAGTTTCAAGCACTTCACATCAGTCGATGATCATAATCAGGGAAAGTAGTTTTTTTTTACGCAAAGGGGCGCAGAGGTTACGCGGAGGTTCGCAGAGGAAAGAGGTTTATAGAGATGGATAGGAGTAATTCAATTTTTGAGTTTGGCGATCGCGTCGAGCTTAGAGGGTGTTTATAAAATAAATTTAAAGAGCCGGGTGTGTTACGGCTTTCTGGGATTCGATAGGAAAAAGAGTAGGTGAAAATTTGCCGTAACGCACCAAAAGTTGTTGGTGCGTTAGATGTATTAAAATTATATGTTTTAGCAAAACATAGTCGTGCATCTAACACACCCTACAAGAATTTTATTTTTTATTTATAAACACGCTCTTACGCAACTGGCAGAATTTTCTTGTAGGGTGTGTGACGCTATGAATAAATTTGAACGTAGCGATAAGATTTGTAGCGTCACGCACCAACCTGTGACAATTGCGGCCATTCCTAACAATTAAAGGTGAAGAATTAATAATCACACGATTAATCAAGATTCATCAGTTCCTCAGCTAACTCTTGGGCAGTATATTGCATAAAATCTACTTGGTAGCGTGATAAAGCATTTATCTAAACAATCTCAGTATATACCAGGAAAAAGCTAACTTAATGCTGATAAATATCAGGATTTAAATTAGAATTACATCAGTGACTACTAAGGATAATACATATGGGAGCTACTGAAGAGTATTTCACCCAAGCAGGGAACCACTGGGATTTAGAGACTTTATATACTGACTTAGCGTCTGCCAAGGGAAAGCGCTTAACACCAGTGGAAAAGCTACATTTACGCGGTTTGCTTTGTGGTCATAGCCCTGGGGAAATCGCGGAAAAGCTGGGTAAAAATGTGAAGGGAGTGGAAACTGACCTTTGTGCAACTGTGTATAAATACGTTAAGAATTTGGTGGATAAGGGTAATGGGAAGGTGGAAAATTGGCGAAATATTTCTGAGTGGTTGGAGGAGGCTGGTTATAAAAGTTTGTCTTCTGTAAAGGCGCAGGGAATGGATTTTTTACCAGAAAATAGTGTAGTTAATATTACAAATATCAATATTGAAAAAAATCAAATAGTATTTTTAATTAACCTACGAATTCCAACTAAATTAGCTTCAGAATCGATGAAAAATGAAATAAATATTGATAATAATCAAGCGAAATAAATATTTTTTATTTTTTTCATGGTTTTGGCAATGGGACAGATTACTAGGACAATAATACATTTGTGCGTTAAAGCTAATACTTGCTCATCGGGAAGTGTATATCTAAAGTCTTACAGCGATAAGCCTTCTTGCTTTACGCTGAGTCCCAAAGGGACACGCTACGCGAACGCGTATCGCTTTTGTTGGATTCATGGGAGAGAGTGCGATTCGCGACGACAACAGTAAATAGACAGCAGTTTCATTTACAATCAAAGAAACCACCATAAACCAAGGGTTTTTATGAATTCATTTTCATCCCTAACATCACAACCGCAAAATCAACATGAGCGCAACATAATAATTAACGCGATCGTCAAACAAAACAGCGATGGAAAAATAATTGCAACAGTTCCAGGTTTACCCGAATTACAAGTAGAAGCAAGTGATAAAATCACGGCATTAGCCCTACTTCAGCAACGCATAGAAGCTCATTTAGCCGAAGCCGAAATAGTTCCTTTACCAATAAAATTACCATCTGGCGAACGGAAAAACCCTTGGTTAGAAATGGCAGGTATTTTTAAAGATGACCCACAATTTGAACAAATGCTCGCAGCAATTGAAAGCTACAGAGAAGAACTAGATAAAAATTTAGAAAAAAATACAGAAAATGATTCTTCGCAAGATGTAGGATAATAGGCTCAGGTATAAAATAGAATGACTTTATGGGTGCTTGATACCGACCACATTTCTCTACTTCAAAGAGGTAATCCAGTCGTGATTAGTAAAGTTGCTGACGTTAATCCTGATGAAATAGCAGTAACAATCATCACAATTATTGAACAAATGTATGGTCGTTTAGATGTTGTCAAAAAAGCAAAATCAAAACAAGAGTTAGTCACTGCTTACGCATTATTGAAACAAACATTTAACCGTTTATGCCAAGGAAATATCCTTGATTTCGATGAAACAGCATTTGATATTTATAGCCAATTAGTTGCAGCTAAAATTCGTATCGGTACGCAAGATTTGAGGATTGCTGCAATTACACTATCCGTTGGTGCAACACTAGTAACACGCAACCGTAAAGATTTTGAAAAAGTTCCAGATTTGCAAATCGTAGATTGGTCGATTCCTTAAAAATAGGGCGATATCCAAATGACAAGTCGCGGATGATAAAAAGTATCTGTATTGTAGCAATTTGGGTATGAGCAATAAAGGAATCACACAACCCACCAGAGCGATCGTTCTACATCCCGCTTGTTTAGAAAACCCGGACTTTGGGCGTTTTCGGTAAAAATATTTCTGGTAAAGCTAGCACCTGCGAAACAACCACTTCATCATTAACAAAAGCTATTGAGCAAAACAAGCTATATTAGATTTACTTTTAGAATAGTTTTGATAAGAACAGTCTATTTAGGTAAACTAGAAATGCTCAATCCTTCCTCATCTCCGCCTAACAGTACAGCAGAACAGGACTTTATACCCATAATGCGTGAACTAGTCCGAACATATCAAGCATTTTCTGCCTACTCAGAAGCTCACGTCCGTCAGATGAATTTAACTCCGGCTCAATTTGATGTGATTGCTACCCTTGGTAATACCCTGGGAATGAGTATGGGAGAAATCGGAGAAAAAACACTAATCACAAAAGGCACGCTCACAGGAATCATCGACCGATTACAACAAAAGCAATTAGTGGAACGAGAAGTACCCTCTGATAACCGTCGTAGCGTGATTGCCCGGCTCACACCCAAAGGAGAAGCTTTATTTGCACAAGTTTTCCCTGAGCATATTGCTTACCTTGAAGAACGCTTCACGCAGCTTGAGCCCTCGGAACTACAGCTTTTAGAAGTTTTACTCAAACGCTTAAGGCAAGTATTTTAACAGAAATTTTCTTCAGGCAACTCCTATTGCCAATGCAAAAAAACCATGATAATCTCAAATCATTGTTCTAGTTATAACTTTTCTAGTTCAGAATTAAGTTGATGGTTCTGGGATATTCGCCATGTCTAAATTGTTGGTTTAAAGATGAGTATTTTTAAGCCAGCAATCGAATCCGAACCCAGAAATTCTACCAATATTCACAAAAGGACTTAGGTGATGATTTTTAGGATATCTCTAGATCACGAGGAATTTCGGTTACGCCAGAAAACGCTTGAATTAGAAGGAATTGTCGATTTTCCGGTGCAGGTTGCATATACTGATATTGGCAATGGAGAACCCATTGTTCTTTTACATGGTATTCCCACTTGGTCTTATTTGTATAACGATGTGATTCCGCAACTGGCAGAACACTATCGAGTCATTGCACCTGATTTTTTGGGTCATGGCTGGTCTGATCGGCGCGATCGCTTTGATCGTTCTCTGGTGACACAAGCTAAGATGGTTTTGCGGTTTCTAGATGCTCTCAACCTTGATCGGGTCAACTTAGTCGGTCACGATACAGGTGGTGGAGTCAGTTTAATTCTGGCGATCAAAGCTCTAGAACGAATAGATCGTTTAGTTCTTGCCAACATAGTTGCTTATGATTCTTGGCCTATCGACGATATGTTGATGTTGGGACACCCGTTATGGAAACATAAATCGGTTTCTGAGATTGTGGATTATTTAGTTGAGGGACTTTCAGATGGAATCTCCAGGCCAGAACGGCTGACTCCAAAGTTTAAAGAAGGTATTGTCGCTCCTTATAGCAATGAGGAAGGCAAAATTAGCCTGATTCGCAACGCTTCAGCATTGAACACCAACCATACGATGGCACTAGTTGATCGTCACTCGATGATTGCAGCTCCGACTTTACTACTGTGGGGTGTAGATGATCCATGGCAGCGAATTGAGGATGGTGAGCGACTAGCCCAAGAAATTCCTCATGCCAAATTAGTACGGGTGGAACGTGCTTCTCATTGGATTCCCCAGGATGCTCCAGATGAATTTGCTCAAGAAGTTCACGCTTTTCTCCAAGCAACCCCAGATGTAAGTAGAGATTAGTGACCCCTTCTGGCTACATCTACAAATATCGGTCAAAAAAAATCGCTACCCCTATTGCCACCATCAAAAAACCATGATACTTTTAAAGTATAGTTCTAGTTAAAACAGTTTGCAAAAAGACTAAAAACCGGAACAATATCAGATAGGACAAGCACTGCGATCGCTACGCCATAAAAATGTTCTGATCTTAGCTAGTGGCGGAGCAACCCACAACCTTTATGCTTTTGGTACAGCTTACGATGTAACACGACCTGATTGGGTAGTAGAGTTTGACAATTGGCTGGCTGATACAATTGCCCGTAATGATATCAATGCCTTACTCAATTATCGTCAATTAGCACCCTACGCTGCCGAAAACCATCCCACAGAAGAACATATATTACCGTTATTTGTAGCCCTTGGTGCTGGAGGTGCAAACGCTACAGGAACTCAGTACACAGCAGTTATACCTACGGTGTTTTTAGTATGGCTGCTTATGCTTTTGCTTAACTCTTAATTACATCAACAATTAATTACAAAACAGGAGATAAAATCATGGCGCTTGGTAGACTAGTTAATGGTCAATGGACAACAGAATGGACAGAACGTGATGAAAAAGGGCAGTTTCAAAGAATGCCCACACAATTCAAAAACTGGATATCTGCGGATGGTTCCAGTGGATTTGTGGCAGAACCGGGACGCTACCATCTTTATATTTCCCTCGGCTGTCCTTGGGCGCATCGCACAGCATTGTTATGGAAATTGAAGGGATTAGAAGGAATTATTGGCTTATCAATTGTTGACCCAGTGATTAGCAAATATGGTTGGCAGTTTTCCGACCGACCTGGTTCTATTCGTGATGATGTCAATAATGCAGATTATCTCTGGCAAATATACGTGAAAGCTGATTCTAACTATACGGGAAGAGTGACTGTACCTGTGTTGTGGGATAAAAAGACTAACACAATTGTGAATAATGAATCGCGGCAAATTATTCAGATGTTTAACACTGAATTTAATGCTTTTGTTAATGCGGAATTAGATTTTTATCCCCAGCATTTGCAAGAACTAATTAATCAAACAATGGATGATATTTATCAACCAATTAATAACGGAGTTTACCGGAGTGGATTTGCCGCATCTCAAACAGCTTACTCAGAAGCTGTGACAGAATTATTTACTGCATTGAATTATTGGGAGGAGGTTTTGGGTAAACAGCGTTATCTTTGTAGTGAGCAAATTACATTGGCGGATTGGTGTTTGTTTACGACGTTATTTCGCTTTGATTTAGCTTATTATGGGTTGTTTAAATGCAATCTCAAGCGATTAGTTGATTACCCCAATTTGTATAACTACTGCCGAGAATTATATCAATATGGCGAGGCTAAAGAAATGTGTGATGTTGAGCATATTAAACAGCTTTATTATGCAGGTTTACCAGAGCTTAATCCTAACGGTATTGTCCCCAAAGGACCAATAATTGATTTTGACCTGCCTCATACTCGTCATCAAATCACTTACTCGGCTTGACAAAGGTCTTCTGGTAATCGCTGAATTACCCGTTGAAAGACAGATGGATCTGTCCTCAACACATTCCCATCCGCCATTCCGAAAAGGAAGTAGAAGCAATGATGGATAAATTACAGATGGCGATCGCACTCTGCAAAAAGAACTTTCTTTATTGCTAGGACTTACGCAACTGGCACAATTTTCTTGTAGGGTGCTGTGACGCTTCGGAAAAATTTGAACGGTTCTATAAGACTTGTAGCGTCACGCACCATCAACTTGAACGATTAAAAAGCATACCAACCAGGTTCAAAGTTTGATAAATAACTACCTTCAGCAATAGTACCATTCATTGTCCAAATCGCATTTTCTCCAGTTGTATTATTGCGCCAGAAAATATCAGTTTTACCATCACCATTATAATCTCCAACGGTAGGTTCCCAAGTTAAATCATTGGAAGGTAAAAAGGCTTTAGTTGATACTTCTCCTCCATTCATTAACCAAGCTGTATTTTCACCAGTTTGATTATTATGCCAGAAAATATCAGTTCTACCATCACCGTTGAAATCACCAATATTTGCTTTCCAAGCAGAACTTAATTGCGGTAAAGTTGACTCACCAAAAATGATATCGTTAAACAGAGTACCAGTCATTACCCAAACAGAATTCTCACCACTATCTTGATTACTCCAAAGAATATCGGTTCGAGAATCTCCATCGAAATCACCAAAAGTAGGAGTCCAAGAAATTTCTAATCCTTTTACAGCATAACCATTAGCGTTAGTACCATCCATCAACCAAATAGCATTTTCACCTGTAATCCGATTTCGCCAAAATAAATCGTTTTTACCATCATTATTGAAATCATTCACACTGTAGTCCCAATTTAAATCAGTTGTAGGTAAAAAAGCAGCACTAGTGACATTTTTACCATCCATTATCCAAGTTGCATTTTCACCAGTTGAAGTATTCCGCCAAAATATATCACTTTTACCATCACCGTTGAAATCAGCAATATTAAAAGCCCAATTAGCATCGATTCTTTGTACAGTTTCTTCGGAAGATATATTAGTACCATCCATTTGCCAAATCACATTTTCTCCGGTATTTTTATTCCGCCAGAAAATATCAGTTCTGTTATCGTTATTAAAATCGGCGAAAGCAAAATCCCAAGATGCATCAACATTTTTGAGCAGAGCTGTATTTTGATTAATGCCATCCATTAACCAAACTGCTGTTTCACCAGTTTCCGCATTACGCCAAAATTTATCGGTTTTACCATCACCGTTCAAATCAACAATAACTGCTGCATCGCTAAAAATAGGATTAGGATTAGGATTTCTCGCAGCAGTTATACTGTCCGAATCATTTTGCAAGGATTGCGAAGAACGCCCAGAATTCAAATTTTGGTCGGGATAAATACCGTCATCAAAAGTATTGTTTGAAAGTTGAGTATATTCTGTCGTAAGAACCCTTGTGGATACACCGTCTAGATTTTCGTTTGAAAACATAGTGTTTATTTATCAATAATATTTATCTGTTGTAACTGATTTTTATAGTTTTTTTTGTTAAGCACTAACATATAATTTTTTGTTAATTGTTGCTTATGATGAACATTTTTAATATTCTTTATAAATGGTTATTGAATATCAAGTTAATTGTCTATGAATCTATATTTATTTTATCCATATTTATTTAGACAAAGGTAAAAACAAAACAAACTATTCAATAATAAATAATTGCCAATTATCCATTGGTAAAAAGGTAATTAAATATTCAAAAAAAAGGGAGCCTAACGACTCCCAATACAAACTTAAAATTTCAACTCTTAACTAACAACCCATTCACCAGGTAGTGAAGGTACACTTTCTTGGATGACATCTGTACCGTCTACTCGTAAAATAATGTTTTCGCCAGTTTGGGTATTGCGTCCAAAAACGTCTGTATCGCCATCACCGTCGAAATCACCGATACTTAAATCCCATTCAGTACCGAGTGATGGTAATTCAATGCCAGTAGCCTCAGCACCATTCATAATCCAAGCAGCGTTTTGTCCAGTTGACTGATTCCGCCAGAGGATATCCATTCTACCATCACCATTAAAATCGCCGATATTCGATTCCCAACCGGAACCCAAAGTCGGTAAATCAGATTCTACCGCATTAGAGCCATTGATCAACCAAAGCTTGGTTTCGCCAGTACTCTTATTTTGCCAGAGAATATCGGTAGTAAAGTTACCATCAAAATCGCCTTCATTATACTCCCAACCTGCGCCAAAAGTCGGTAATGCGGCTTGTTCAGCACTCAAGCCATTCATAAACCAAACGGCATTTTCACCCGTTTGTTCGTTATGCCAGAACACATCAGTACTGAAATTGGGATTGAATTCACCAACGGTATAAGTCCAAGATGAATCTAACTGCGGCAGAAAATCTGCACTAGTAACATTACCACCATCCATCAACCAACCGGCATTTTCACCCGTATTTTGATTCCGCCATAATAAATCGGTTTTACCATCGCCATTAAAATCTGCAATACTATAATTCCATTCGGTACCGAGGGTGTCTAAAGAAGTTTCAGATACAATCTGACTACCATCCATTAACCAGAGTAGGTTTTCTCCGGAATTTTGATTGCGCCACATTAAATCCGTTTTACCATCACCGTTGAAATCACCAATACTGTAATCCCATTCTGTACCCAAAGTATTAAGAGCAGCACCAGTAGGATTAGAACCATCCATCAACCAAATAGCATTTTCACCCGTTTGGGTGTTACGCCAAAATTTATCTTGTTTACCATCCCCATTAAAATCGGCAAAAACTGCCGGACTGCTAATATAAGGACTAGGATTAGGGTTCTGTTGAGAATCTATTGATGAAGTCAATAATGATTGTGAAGAACCAGTTAAATTTAAGGTATTTAAATCAGTCTCTGGAGCAAAACTATTATTTTGGATTGTCGCAGATTGTAATGTACTTTTATCTTGTAAGGGATTTGTAGATTCCAGCATTGTTTTTATTTATTACCAGCTTTCATCTCTCTTTTATCTCTGTTTTTGCAAAGATTCTGTTAATTTAGAACATCTACTATTTTTTTTTAATGTTGAAAAATTATATTTTTTAATCGTGGCAACTTCTAATTATTTTTTGTGAAATTACAAGTGTTATTAGTCATATAATGATAATTAGTTTGTCGTAAACAATATACAAAATTTACTTATATATAGGTACTCGTCACAAGACTCTGACTCATAACGCTTTTGAAGAGGCTCTGCCAACCATACAAAGGGTGGCAAGGCCGTACCTAATGTTTTTAAAATTAAATTTAAATTAAATAGGACTTACGCAACATTCACGGAAAATATAGTGTCCTAGACATTTTAGATCCCCCCAACCCCCCGTATTATTGGGGGGCTTGCGTAAGTCCTATTAAATATGATTCTTGTAATATAATTAAGTTATCATCAACTATTCCTTTCTCGGCAGAAGATTACTGATAAAAAAACCGCAGAGACGCGGAGAACACAGAGGAAAGAAGTTTCATAGAGATCGGTCATTTTAGAGCGAGAAGAAAGTAGTTATTTCTGACGTGTATCATAAATCTTCCATTTCGAGAAGGGTAATTCAACTAAGTAATAAGTAACCGTTGCTAATACAGTTGATAAAATCAAGGTTGCTGTTAATCTGATATAAAACGCTTCTAAAGGAATTTGTGAGTTAAAAACATCATAAGTTCTGACAATGATTGGCATATGCCAAATATAAATTCCGTAGGATAAATTACCAATTATTTCCAATATCCGAAAAGGATTTTTTAAAATAGCGTTGAATGATAACTTTTCATGTTTAGTAAAATCGTAATAAATATCTTTTTCAAAAGCAAAGATAAAAAATGATGTCACAATTGCTGTTAATGGTTGCAATATCAATATTGTTGTTAAAGTTCTCCAACCACCGCTACGATTCGGTAAATTCCACAATTCTTGGTGATATAAATGATGCGCTGAAAATAGATACAGTAAAGTGATCGCGATTACAGCAAAATATTTGATGGTGAATGATTTTATCCGATCAAAATTTGATTTATGATACTTGAGAAACCCATTGATTAAAAATCCGCATAAAAACAAATCTAGATTGGTAATCAAGGGAGTATACCAATACTTAAATGCATAACCCATATCCTGAGTAATTTGGGTTTGAAAACTTATCCAGATAAAACCTCTAAAAATAAAAGTTGCGAAAACAATTACTAAACTAGCAATAAACAGCTTTTTGCGTTGATTTAATCGATTTTGAATCAAACTATAAAGAAAAGGTACAATTAAATAAAATTGGACTTCCGTTGATAAAGACCAAAAAACATCGTTGAATTTTACAGCTTCAAAACTAATATAGGGATGATAAGTAAACGTACATACTCTTAATAGATAACCCCAATTAGAAAATTTGAGAACTTCTGGATAAACGAATAGAGATAAAATTAGTACGGCAAAATAATATAGCGGAAAAATTCTCAAAGCCCGATTACGCCAAAACTTGATAACTCCTGCGATGTCGGTAGTGTAGCGTTGAGTATAAAAAGCTTTTCCCATTAAATAACCAGATAAAACAAACAAAATCCAAACTGCGATCGCGCCATGACTAAACATCAACCAACTGACATCAAAACCTTTGTAAATAATTGATTTTCTCGGTGGAGCGCAATGAATAATTACTACCATTAAACAGGCAAAACCCCGTAAAGTCAGCAGTGCATCTAAACGATTATATTTTTTTTGATTTGGCTGCATTTATATTTGAGAATGATGATTAAATGGAAGTTGAAAACGATAAATGCAAATTGCGATTAGTTCTGGTTTCTAAGATATTTAAGTTAGTTTTTTAACAAAAAGGTTGCCATCTTGGCAAAAAAAGTAAAAATTATAATCATATACAGATAAATAATATAGAGACGTAGCACTGCTACGTCTCCAAAAGATTTCAGAAAAAACAAGCAAAATCTAAACCAAACGTATCCGTTATTGAACGTATCCGTTGATAAAATCTAAAATAGTATTAACCTCGGTACAAATAAAACACCATATCAGATAACTATGCAAGCAGAATATCGGCAGCGTCGGGAAGCATTAATGTCAAAGATTGGTAGCGGTACGGCAATTTTTCGCAGTGCGCCCATGGCTGTGATGCACAATGATGTAGAATACGCTTACCGTCAAGATAGTGATTTTTTCTACCTAACTGGACTCAACGAAGCCGAAGCTGTAGCGGTATTAGCTCCTCATCACGAAGAACATAAATTTATATTGTTCGTACAACCCAAAGATATCACCAAGGAAGTTTGGAGCGGTTATGTGACTGGGGTAGATGCAGCAAAATCAATTTACGGGGCTGATGAAGCTTACCCCATCAACGAACTTAACGAAAAATTACCCCAATATTTATCAAACGCAGATCGAATTTATTACCGCTTCGGACGAGATAAATCTTTTAATCAAACTGTCCTCAATCATTACCAAAGGTTATTGCGAGTTTATCCCAAACGTGGTAAAGGTCCCACGGCAATTCAAGATACTTGCACTATTTTACACGGTATGCGGATGGTGAAAAGCGAATCAGAATTGGCATTAATGCGAAAAGCTGCCGATATTGCTGTGGAAGCTCATAATTTAGC
The DNA here is from genome assembly GCA_035285725.1 of Nostocales cyanobacterium 94392. GTDB lineage: Bacteria > Cyanobacteriota > Cyanobacteriia > Cyanobacteriales > Nostocaceae > Rivularia. Next base: position 32,417 of record JAYKJL010000071.1, read on the forward strand.
TTTTGAAATCGCTAAACCGGGTGTTTACGAATACGAAATTCAAGCCGAGATGGAGCGCATTTTTAGAAAACACGGTGCTTTGGGACCTGCATATCCTTCAATTGTGGCATCCGGTGCTAATTCTTGCATACTACACTACATTGAAAATAACCGTCAAATGCAAGATGGGGATTTGCTTTTAATTGATGCGGGTTGTTCTTATGATTATTACAATTCCGACATTACTCGCACTTTTCCTGTGGGTGGTAAATTTACTGAAGAACAAAAAATATTGTATGAATTAGTTTTATCAGCCCAAAAACAAGCAATTGCTCAAGTTAAACCTGGTAATGCTTACAATTTAATTCACGATACTGCTTTACGGGTACTTGTAGAAGGAATGGTAGAATTGGGTATTCTCAAAGGTGAAGTTGATAAGTTGATTGAAGAAGAGAAATATAAACCTTATTATATGCATCGCACCGGACATTGGTTGGGTTTGGATGTCCACGATGTGGGTGTTTATCAACATGGTGAAGATAACCCGTTAATTCTGCAACCGGGACAAGTTTTGACGGTGGAACCAGGAATTTATATTGTACCCGGAGCCAAACCAGCTGAAGAACAACCCCAAGTTGATGATAAATGGATGGGAATTGGGATTCGTATTGAAGATGATGTTTTAGTCACAGCTACGGGTTGTGAAGTGTTAACTGCTGGAGTTGATAAGGAACTTCAGGATATGGAAAGATAATTGGGACAGTTGACAGTGGACAATTACCCATTCTTCAACAACCATCAACTAACAAAAGCTACCCGCCACACTCCACCTGCTGCTTTAAATCTTAATTCCTTCACGCCCGTAAATTTTATGGTCTGTTAAAGCTTTACCAAACTCGGCATACTTTTATTACTATGGCTTTGAAGAATGGGGTGAATGTTAAGGATGTGGCGACGATGGTGGGTAATTCGCCGGAGATTATTTACCGTCCGGAATGCGGGGCAAAGTCGGGAGCTTTTCTTGCCGGAGTTTTAGGGGTTGGGGAGGGTGATAGTTGGTAGGGGTTAGGGGTGCGATACTCCGTAGGAGTCGCTACGCGATAACCCGCGCTGACTGGTAAGTTCGCAAAGCGAATGGAATTTGTGTGTATTTTTAGTTGGCTTAATTGTTGGGAGGGTGATATATGTAGTACGGTTTTGCCCTGGACTTTTGCGATGTTGAAGGGTTGTTCTGCCTAACGTTGCCCATCACCCGCCGCTAGTAACCTCGAACTCCAACCGAAAATCTTTCAAAGGTCGGTGTGCAACAGGATTGTTATGTTGTGTGTTCACAGGTTACCTCAAACTACATCCGTTTCAGTAATTCATCGTACTCATCATGTGCGCCAATCCAATACCAGTAGATGTGATCGGATTCTAACAACCCCAAGACACGGTAGTTGAGGCTGACACGAGCAGAATAAATCGGTTGCTTCTGACTAACACGTTTGAACTGAAGACTCGGATGATAAGGATCTTCCTGCCAAAGGGCATAAGCTTTATCGGCTTGCTCCTGAACAGATGCAGGAAGATCGTCCAACCGCTTGCGAAATGACCTGGTGACACTTGACTTCATTTTTGTCTTGGGAAAACTTTATCAAGTGGAACGGTTTCACCTTTCGCTATCTCCTGTCGTACCATTGCAGCCATCTGATCCCATTGATCATCTGTCGTATCGGCGAAACGGGTTTCCCATTTTTGCTCGTCTTGCAATTCAGCCAAAAATCGAGACGCGATCGCATCTTGCTGATCAGGTGGGAGTTTTTGGATTTGGGCGATCACCTGTTGAAGAAGTTCAGTCATGATTTTGTTGTGGAAAAAACCACAATCGCACATCGTTTATCAATTTTAGCTGATGCTCAGAGAAATTGCTCTGTGTCAGTCTCAGCGCATTGTTTAAGTCTCATGGTGCAAGTGTTAAGACGAGATGCTTCTGATCGAGATACATCCCATCAATGAACAAAGCATCACGCTCTAAGCCGAAAAGCTCAAAACCGCGTGACTTGTAAAGAGAGCAGGCTGCCACATTGCTTGCCGTGACGGTGAGAACGATCTGCCGTAGGCTACTAAGTCGTTGGGCATGGGATATTGCCTCGTCGAGAAGCGCTGATCCAACACTACGACTGCGATGCTCGGACAAACATCGATTGGTTTATGAGATTATTGAATCATAAAAAATAGTTAAGGTAATTAGGATGTGGACGCATTACGAGTAAGTTTTCAAAACTTGCAATGCTGGTGTTTTTAAATGGGGAAAATCTTCAATAAATTTTTGCATTATACAATGAACGCTGCACGTCAGCTTAGGAAATGGATAAAAACTGTGAACTATCAACTACCTATTCCACTTACCAAATTTCTGCTAAATCTAAAACAAATCCTAGTAACACATCTTCTCCCGAAACGGTTTGTGGAGATTCTAAAATCGAAACTTCTTGATCAGGACGATAAATTTCCACTTGTTTATGCTTACGATTAATTAACCACCCTAAAGCAGCACCATTTTCGATATATTCCCTCATTTTGGCTCTGGTTTTTTCCAAGCTGTCACTGGGAGACATTAACTCAACCACAAAATCGGGACATAAAGGAGCAAATCTTTCTTTTTCTTCTTCTGTTAAAGCATCCCATCGTTCCATTTTCACCCAAGATGCATCCGGAGAACGTTCTGCACCATTCGGAAGTTTAAACCCGGTAGAAGAGTCGAAGGTTTTCCCTAATTTATTTTTCCGATTCCAAGCTGTTAGCTGATAATTTAAATCGGAATTTCTGTTACCAGTGATACTCCCTGTTGGTGCCATAATAATTAATTCTCCCGAAGCAGTACGCTCAAATCTTACATCTGGGTTGTTCTGACAAAGTTGGAAAAATTGTTCGTCAGTTAAATTTATGCAATCGAGGTCTAATTCAAAGGCTGTATTCATATTATCAAGGAAGAGATAACGGTGATATTAGTTATTTTAGACAGAATTACCGGAGTTAGGAGTTAGTTGATAGTTGATAGTTGATGGTTGATAGTTGATAGTTGATAGTTGATAGTTGATGGTTGATGGTTGATAGTTGATAGTTGATGGTTGATGGTGATTATTCATTTCCCCCCATCCCCCCATCTCCCCATCCCCCCATCACCTCTTCCCATTTGGTCGCAATTTATGAGTATTTTCAACTAAACTTTGCGCGAATTTATCTAAGCGTTCAGATAGCTTTTTGTCTAAAAGTTTACCTTCTTTATCAAACGCTTTCCAAGCTTCACCTATGGCAACTTGTTCGGGTATCACCCAAGCGTGTACCCAACGCATAACTACGCGCAGTTGATTAAGGGAGTTACTATTGGACTGTCCTCCTAAAATACTGATGGCTCCCACCACTTTATGGGATAACTCTTCAAAACTCATCAAGTCTAATGCGTTTTTCAGCACTCCACTTATACCACCGTGGTATTCTGGTGTTGCTAATATTAACCCGTCGGCTTGTTTGACGCTTTCTTGCAATCGCTTTACGTCTGGATATTCGGGATATTCGTCCCCCCCATCGCAAAATGGTAAGTTCATCTTTCTTAAATCCAGAATTTCTACTTCTGCACCCAAGGCTTCTACTCGCTGTACTGCTAAATCCAAAGCTTGATGAGTATAAGACTCTGTTCTTAAACTACCAGCAATTCCAACTATCTTGACCATAATTAATTCTCTTCTTCATTTAATAAATTTGAGTTTGAGAAGTCGAATTCTTACAAGAGCTATATTCAAAAACTCGACTTCTGGAGGTTTTTTCTTCTAATCTAATCGAAGTCGTTATGACTATGACTAGTATAGCGATTAATGATTAATAGTGTCAAATAGTGCCTAAAGTATGATGTGAGGCAATGTCTATATGAAAAAAATATGTAAAAATAGTTACTACTAAGGGTGTGAATTGTCAAAAAATGGAGTATGAGTCCGGAAAAAGCGAGTGATGAGATGAAATTAGGGGGAATGTCTTTTTTGTAGAAGCTACACTTTTATTATTGAGAATAAAATTATTTGCATTCTGGAAAGCTATAACTATTGAAATTAGCCCCACCTTATGCGACAACAGACAAAGGGTAAAAATCTATGATTAATTTTGGGAAAAAAGCGTTAACAAAAGACTCAGCCATCAAGTCTAAAGCCTTTGGTGGGTTGCTAGCAGTTAGTTTGATGTTGTCAGGGGTTTTTGCAGGAACACCTGTATTAGCTCAGCAACGAGAAAAAAATGAGCCATTGACTTATGGTAGGTTGATTGAGAAAATAGAGCAGGGACAAGTTGAGCGAGTAGAGTTAGATCAAACCGAGCAGGTAGCTAAGGTATATTTAGCGGACAAAGGTTCGGAGAAGCCGATAGAAGTCAAGCTGTTAGATCAAAATCCAGAGTTAATTAAAAAACTCAGAGATAATAAAGTTGATTTTGCAGAGGTTTCTTCTCAAAACAGTAGGGTAGCTTTTGGACTGTTAATCAACTTGATGTGGATTTTACCCTTAGTTGCTTTGATGCTGCTGTTTTTGCGTCGGACAACTAATGCTTCTTCCCAAGCGATGAATTTTGGTAAGTCTAAAGCTCGTTTTCAGGTAGAAGCAAAAACTGGGGTCAAGTTTGATGATGTGGCGGGGATAGAGGAAGCAAAAGAGGAACTTGGTGAAGTTGTAACTTTCCTCAAGTTACCAGAAAAATTTACTGCTATTGGCGCACGTATTCCCAAAGGTGTATTATTGGTAGGACCACCGGGAACGGGTAAAACTTTACTTGCAAAAGCAATTGCTGGAGAAGCGGGAGTTCCTTTCTTTAGTATTTCCGGTTCCGAGTTTGTGGAAATGTTTGTCGGTGTCGGTGCTTCCCGTGTTCGTGATTTATTTAAAAAAGCCAAAGAAAACGCTCCTTGTTTGATATTTATCGATGAAATTGATGCTGTAGGAAGACAACGGGGTGCGGGTATCGGTGGTGGTAATGATGAACGAGAGCAAACTTTGAACCAGCTACTTACGGAAATGGATGGTTTTGAAGGTAACAATGGCATCATTATTATTGCAGCGACAAACCGCCCAGATGTACTGGATGCAGCGCTTTTACGTCCGGGACGTTTTGATAGACAGGTGATTGTTGATGCACCTGACCGTAAAGGTCGTTTAGCTATTTTAACAGTCCACGCTCGTAATAAGAAAATAGACCCGTCGGTTTCTTTGGAAGTTGTAGCTCGTCGGACTCCCGGTTTTACAGGAGCAGATTTAGCGAATTTACTCAACGAAGCGGCGATTTTGACTGCTAGAAGACGTAAAGAAGCGATTACTCAGATTGAAATTGATGATGCGATTGACAGGTTAACTATTGGGTTAACTTTGAATCCGCTCTTGGATAGTAAGAAGAAGCGATTGATTGCTTATCACGAAGTCGGACACGCTTTACTAGCGACACTTTTAGAACACGCTGATCCTTTGAATAAAGTCACTATTATTCCTCGTTCCGGTGGAATTGGTGGTTTTTCCCAGCAAACACCTAATGAAGAGATGATTGATAGCGGTCTTTATAGTAAAGCTTGGATGAAAGATAATATTACCATGACTTTGGGAGGAAGGGCATCAGAAGCCGAAGTCTTTGGAGAAAAAGAAATTACGGGTGGTGCTAGTAATGATTTGAAGATGGTTACGAATCTAGCTCGGAAGATGGTAACGATGTACGGAATGTCCGATTTGGGATTGGTTGCCTTAGAAACTCAGAATCAAGACGTATTTTTGGGAAGAGATTGGGGAAATCGCAACGAGTATTCCGAAGAAATGGCGATCGCGATTGACAAGAAGGTGCGAGAAATTGCTGTTTCGTGCTATCAAGAAGCACGTCAAATCATGAGGGAAAATCGAGCGTTATTAGACCGACTTGTAGATTTATTAATTGAACAAGAAACAATCGAAGGGGAACAATTCCGTAAAATTGTTGCTGAATATACGGAGTTACCCAAAAATCAATTGGTGATATCTACCTAGTATGTAATTGTTTGTGATTGTATGGCAATAAACGGTACCTCTTAACAGCTAACTGTTAAGAGTTCCGTACTTTCTTTTAATAATTAACTTTTAGGAATATCATTACTTTGTACTGCATACATTTGACGTAATACTGCACCTGGGTCTACATATTCTCCCTTGTATCGCAGCACCCAATGTAAATGAGGACCTGTAGTTCTTCCGGTCATTCCGATTCTACCGATTCTCATTCCAGATGGTATTTGTTGACCTTGAGCAATTTTGATTCCACCCCCACGGTCAATCATATAAAGATAATTTTCTATTTTAACAACATTTCCTTGCATATGACAATAACTGTGTTGCCAATCACCAGATTCAATAATCATATAAGTTCCGCAAGCACCGCGATCGCCAAGTTGAATAACTGTACCTGTAAACCAGTTACGGATGTAACTACCTTTAGGAGCAGCTATATCTAAACCGTTGTGAAATTGAACTTTTCGAGGATTGGTAGGAGAACGACGATAACCAAAAGGTGATGTGTAAGCTTGAAAATTCTCTACGGGAAAAGAAGCTTCAGCCCAAGTATTATTACTGACTGTTGCGACTACATTTGAATTAATTTTTTGAGCCTTAACGATTTCGATTCCGGGAAATAAAGCAATCAAGCAGACAACAAGCAATCCAATCAGAAAAAAAGCTGCTGGAAAAGTTATTCTTAGTTGACGATTACTCATATTTATTAATGCAATTTTGCTCTACGGATGTACCCGTACTCATTCGTTGCAATTAACGGAATCTATTACTTATGGAGGTTGTTTTTAGATAATATTTACGCTTATAATAATTAATTCGGCTTTAAAGTCAAATTGACAGTATAAACTTTGAGAAAATGAAATAATTCTCAATATTGTAACTATTTCCACAACCTTACCGATTAAGAAGTTTTGATTCTTCAATTTTGATTTGAGATTGTGAAGAACCCCAACGAGTTGGTATGTTGCTGTTGTTGAGTGACTGTTGAGAAAACATTGCTTTAAGAACTTGTGCGGGGTCTACATAATTATCACCATATCTGAGTACCCAATGTAAATGAGGTCCCGTAGTTCTTCCAGTCATTCCGATACGTCCAATTCTTGCTCCTGCGGGTATTTGCTGACCTTGGGTGATTTGGATACCACCCCCACGGTCAATCATATACAGACGACCGTTTGATTTTTCCACCCTTCCTTGCATATGACAATAACTGTGTTTCCAGTTACCAGATTGAACAATTATATGAGTACCACAAGCACCGCGATCGCCAACTTGAATGACTGTTCCTCCCCACCAATTGCGAATGTAGCTTCCTTGAGGTGCAGCAATATCTAGACCATTATGAAATTCCCAATTGCTACCATTAGAGGAACGACGATATCCAAAAGGTGATGTATAAGCTTGAAAACGTTCAACGGGAAAAGAAGCATTATACCAAGCATTATTTACAGCTAATAATGTGGAGTTATTTTCTATAGCTTTAACTGTATTTGAGTGAGGTAATATAGCTATTAAATTTACGAGAATCAATCCTAATATAAATAATTTTTTTTGTCGTTTAGTCATTTTCCTATACTTATAAATTACTTAGATTGAAGTTATGTTTTGTCAAGTTTAAAGCTACAACAAGTTAATTGTAAATGATAATTTTGACTTATATAATCTTGATATATAACAGCTAATTTGTATTGTCGTACTTTGTCAAGATAATTCGTAATTGATAGTATCTCCCTCCGGGAGACGCTACGCGCGTTCAGCGCGGCACGACTCGGATTTAGTAACGTAATTCGTCATTAAAATCAGTAGGGGAATTAAACCCACTACTAAATTGTTGTACCACCAAATCGCCATATTTGGTGGGGCTTGTACCCTCTTTAATTATGAATTATATTCCCGGAAAGAAATATTAGTAATTATTTGGTCAAGGATATTTTTTTAATAATATTAGTCTCAGTAAAAGTTCTCATATTTCAATTAAAAATCATTGGTAAAAATCATATTATCTGGGAATAATACTGAAAGATTTGTTAGTTAGTAATTTTATTTTTATAAGTAAAATTATAAATTATGTGTTTTTACATACAAAGATGCATAGGTAAATCACAATACTGAATATCCATAAAGATTATCCAGACTTCCATACAAATAAGTATGAAATACAAGTAGCAATGTTCCCCATATTGGGAAAACCCAACAATAATATATTTTCGCAAGTACTTGAAGGTAGATTGTTCCCATCACCCAAAATGCTGTAAAATAATTATCTTCAAATTAATTCATAGTTCAAATAATATAAGCTTGAAGGTTAATTTAACAGGGCTTCGCCCTTAAGGAAGAATGAAGATGTTGGAGGAAGAAGGAATAAAATATCACTTAAGTACTTCTATCTGCGGAGCCGGTTTAAGTCCCCAACACCGTTTCCGTTGCTAGATTTTAGGTGGGGTCAAATCCCCATTTAAAATCCAACATATCCTTCTTCCTTCTTCCTTCGTGATTTAATAATCAAACCGTATTTCCACTAACTATGTTGATTGATATTCTGCCTTTCAAGTTCAATTTAGATACAACAGCCATTGCTGGAGCAACCTTATGGTCATTAGGATTGTATCTGGGTTTTTCCCCCGTCAGTGAATGGATAACCGAACAACTAAACCGCTGGTTCAATTTTGCTGAGCAATTTATGTATACTAGTAAATCTGAATTTGAAAAAACCCGTTCAGCAAGAGAATCACAAAACGCTTTCTATGCATCTGTTTTTAGTATCATACCCTTTTTAATCATTGGTACTTTATGCAATTGGGGTATACAAGTCAGTTTGGGAGAAAGTTGGGGTATCAGTACCGGAATTCTTGCTTGTATGAGTTGTGGAGTTTATGAATTAGGAAGAAGAGATGGGGAAAACAGCTAACAGTGAAAGAATCAATTTTCAATTGAAAGTTAGTTCTTAATAATCAATCATTAGTAACTATCATTTTTTAACCTCTAACCTTTAACCTTTAACCTCTAACCTGTTATGTTATCTTCCCGGATTATTTTAGAAACTTTACTTCCACATTTAAAAGTAACAGCAAATTATGCTCGTTTTCTACAACCAAAAATTTCTGCTCTCCCTGATAAAGATGGAGGAGATAGTTTTTTTTCCGCTGCTTTGACTGATGCTGATTTAGCAATTCAGAATTTTGTCGAAGTTGCATTATTAGGTCATTTTCCCTCAATTCGTTTTTATGGAGAAGAATATAAAAGTTCTCCTAATACAAAATATTTTCGTGCTATCGATTTAGGACAAAAAGATGATTATTTAGTCACTCTTGACCCCATTGATGGGACAAAATTCTATATGGATGGACATTCTAATTATCAAATTATTCTCAGTATTCTAAATACCGACGATTATGAAGCTGTAATCGCTATTTCTCCTAGCGAACAAGTTTATTTCTACGCTTTTAGAGATCAAGGTGCTTTCCAAGGTACCTTAAACATGAATTTAGATGAATGTACTCCACTAAAAGTTAACTCTTCTGCAAAACCTACTATATTATTAGGTACCTCAATGAGTTCTTTAACTACTGCATTAAAAGATAAATATCAAGTTATTAATGCAGTCGATGATTACTCTAAATCCGTTCAAATGCCTAATTTAAATGCTATTTTAAACGGTGAATTAACTGGTGCTGTCAAAAGATTTGGTCAGTTTATTGATGGTGGAGCTTTAGCTTTTCTCGCAAAAGAAGCTGGTTGTGTGGTTACAACTTTTGACGGTTCCTCTTTACCTCCCCTCAATAGCTGCGATGATTATAAATTACCAGGCTTAATCATCGCAACTTCCCATATAGTACATCAAGATTTACTCAAAGCTGTTCGGACTAATTATCTAAATTGAAATTTAACTAGTACCGCTCGGCGCAAATAAATATACTATTGTAAATACTTAACCCGCTCTTAGACTATAAGTCCCTGTCTAATAGTGAAAGTCCTCTTAGGAGGACTAAAATTTGTGTTTTAAATAGTATAGATATTTACGCCATATTGTACTAGTACATGAAGGCAGAAGTAAGAGGGCTGATGGCAGAAGGCGCAAAGGCTTATTTTATAAGCTTTTTATAAAAATGAAATGGTTGTTTTATTTACGCCGTGCTGTACTAGTAGCTCAAAAGCTCGATATACATTTATCTCTATTTTAGAGGTGAAACATAATTTTAATTATATGTCAACCGTAACAAAAAGCCTTTCATCTGTTTATATTAAGTTAACCGCAAGTGTTTGTATTTTGTCTGATTAACACAACCTATTTATAAGCCTTTCAAGCGGCTCTAAATTTTTAACTATACGTCGCCATAGATTATCAATTTACCGTGACCTGAAACCATTGTCAAATCGTAATCAAAATCCTTAAATGTCAGAGAACCTTGACCAAACTTACACTTTAAACTTTTATTATTCAAATCAATCGTAAAAATTATATTTTCAATATTAATCACTTCATGTAATTACTTGCATCAATATTTTTAAAATTATATTTTTTTATATATAACTAAATAAAATTCGATTGTTCGGCAATATCGAAATATATTTGTTTGATTCAAAGTTATTTAAAACAGGTTTATATATACTACCGATTAAATAATCTAGATTTCGATTGTTCGGTAATACCGAAATATATTTGATTAAAAGTTGTTTCAGACAGCTTTGGGTAAATTGAACAGACAAATAATTAAACTTGCTTTTCTAATTCTTCCGATACTAACTGAGTTAATTTAGTAGCAGCACCAGTTTCACCTCTAACACTTCTTAAATTTTCACGTATATCTGATAATTTTGCGGGATTTTGTAAATAATCTATCACAATATCTCCAACTTTCGATGGTTGTAACTTCCCGACTAACTCCGGTACAATTTCTTTTTTTGCCCAGATATTAGGCCATGCTAACAAACCTTTACGTCGAAGAAAAGACCAATTGATCAACTTAGCTACACCAGAGCCAATTAAAGGTAAATTAACTAATAATCCAGGAATACCATCCCAAGAACGCATTGCATCTAATTGTTGGGTAGGTAGTAAAACAATCATAGGTACAGCTAAAGAACCGAGTTCAGCGGTGTTTGCACCAACAGTAGTTAAGCAGATACTACATTTAGATAATATATCATAGGCGGGATGTTCTAAAAACAGTTCTACTTGTAAACCCGTTGCAGTTTCTAAATAAGGTTGTTCGGAGTCAATTAACTTTGCCGATATACCTCCAAAATACTCAAACATCGGATTTTTTTCCGCCGAGGCGAAACTAGCTAAAGTTTGTAAATCTAAAGTTGGTGCGACGGGAATTATAAATTTAGTTTGTGGTAGTTTTTGATGAACGTGTTCGGCGATCGCTAAACTTAAGGGTACACCCTGAGCTAATTTAGCAGCTTTAGAACCGGGTAAAATGCCGATTAATTGGTAATTGGTAATGGGTAATTGGTAATTGCTAATTGCTACCGCCTCTTTCATAGAAGCTTCAGCCATTAAGTCGCCGACAACGGTAAATTTGTCAATATACTTAGGATTGACTTTGGTAATAACTTGGGGTTTCATGACTGCAAAGCGGTTAATTAAAGAGTGCCATCGTGCTTCCCATTCAGCGTAAACGACGGTACGATATCCTAACCTTTTACCAATTACCACGGTAAAAAATTGGTCTCCACCTAAAAATACTACAACACCTTTTTCTCGCCAATCCCAATTATCAAGGGTTTTCCCGGTTAGTAGAAATGGAAAGAAGTTCTTCGCAGATTGTACTCTATCTACTTCTGGATAACTTAAAGCAATATCAGCTTCTTTACCGCTAGCATTAGCACAAGGAGATAAAACAACGGAAATCCGTACTTTATCGCGGTCATTACCTAGGTTTTCTCGTAATGATTTTACAACAGGACGTACCCAAGTTGTGATTTCACCAGGACCATTAGAAAGAATTAGAATATCAAACATTTATCAATTATCAATATTTATCCTTAAGATACAAGATATATATTAATTAAAAGTATAGGAAGAAATTACTGATAGTAGAAGCGAAGCTTTACAACTTAGATTAGAAATTGAATCGGAATTAATTGCTTTTTATCGAGAAGATAACGGAGAAAAACTATTAGCACCAAGCGAGTTAGCGCAAGCACTTAAGGAAAGTGAAGAAAAAGCCGAAAGGTTGAGAACAAAATTGTCAGAATTGGGTGTAGATCCGGATACAGTTTGATTGTAAATAACTATTATATCCGGCGGTTGAAACTGCTACACAGGCAAAGTCCACCTGGGTGGACTAATAAATTTTAAACCCGCGCAGGCGGGTTTCCCTTGTGTAGCCGCGATTTAAATCGCCAGGTACTCTACATCTCTCTTCAACCTCTTCCCTCCGCGCTCTTTGCGCTCTTTGCGCTTTTATAAATCTTTATCTTTTAATAACTAAATAACCAAGCATCAATATTACAAATAATTTACTAAATGTGAGTAAGCACACCAAAAAAACGTAAAGTAATGTAAAGCAAAAATTGTTTAAATTTATCGAATTGTGTCAGATGGACGACAAAACGCCCATAAGAAGGCAAATTCTGATAAAAAACAGTTAATGCCGAACCAGAGAACACGCATCAAAGGAGCGAGGGAACGTATGTTTACTCACGTCAAGTCCACCATTAGACATATCAAGCCAGAAAATCTTCAGGGGAGACATTTAATTAAGGTGGTCTATGTCGTGTTAGAGTCCCAGTATCAGAGTGCATTATCACAAGCGGTACGGACTATAAACGATAATCACCCGAATATTGCTATTGAAATCAGCGGTTATTTAATTGAGGAACTGCGATCGCAAGAGAATTACGAACAGTTCCAAAAAGATGTAGAAACAGCTAATGTTTTTATCGCTTCACTTATTTTTATTGAAGATTTAGCGACTAAAGTAGTTGCAGCAGTGCAGCCCCATCGCGATAAGTTTGATGTGGCTGTGGTGTTCCCTTCGATGCCGGAAGTTATGCGTCTGAATAAGATGGGTAGTTTTTCCTTGGCGAATTTGGGACAATCCAAAAGTGCGATCGCGCAGTTTATGAAGAAGCGCAAGGAGAAATCCGGTGCGTCTTTTCAAGATGGAATGTTGAAGCTGCTGCGGACTTTGCCTTCTGTATTAAAATATTTGCCGGTGGAAAAGGCTCAAGATGCTCGAAATTTCATGTTGAGTTTTCAGTATTGGTTGGGAGGCTCTTCCGAGAATTTGGAAAACTTCCTATTAATGCTGGCTGATAAATATGTTTTAAAAGATGTAGATAAAAGCAATTTTAAATCTGTAGAAGAGTATCAACTGCCGGTTGTGTATCCGGATATGGGAATTTGGCATCCTTTAGCAACAATGATGTTTGAGGATGTGAAGGAGTATCTCAACTGGTATAATAGTCGTCCGGATATTTCGTCAGATTTAAAAGATCCTTTAGCACCTTGTGTGGGTTTAGTATTGCAACGGACGCACTTGGTAACAGGTGATGATGCACATTATGTGGCAATTGTCCAGGAATTGGAAGCCATGGGGGCGCGGGTAATTCCGGTTTTTGCTGGCGGTTTGGACTTTTCTAAGCCGGTGGATGCTTATTTTTATGAAACAAATTCTTCTTTAAAAGGAAGTAATAAGGAAGGAACTACCCTAATAGATGCTGTAGTATCTTTGACAGGATTTGCTTTAGTTGGTGGACCAGCTAGACAAGACCACCCGAAGGCTATTGAGTCATTGAAGCGGTTAAATCGTCCGTATATGGTAGCCTTGCCTTTGGTATTCCAAACTACCGAAGAGTGGATGGAAAGTGATTTGGGATTGCATCCGATTCAGGTAGCTTTACAAATTGCCATACCCGAATTAGATGGAGCCATTGAACCGATAATTTTATCAGGAAAAGATGGTGCAACCGGAAAGGCGATCGCGCTGCAAGATCGAGTTGAAACGGTAGCAAAACGGGTGATGAAGTGGGCGAATTTGCGCCGCAAGCCGAAGTTAAATAAGAAGGTAGCGATTACTGTATTTAGCTTCCCACCGGATAAAGGGAATGTCGGAACCGCCGCTTATTTGGATGTGTTCGGTTCGATATATGAGGTAATGAAAGCGTTGAAAAACAACGGTTACGATTTACCAGAATTACCTGGAAGTGCCAAAGAATTGATGGAAGAAGTCATCCACGATGCACAAGCACAGTATACAAGTCCCGAATTAAACGTTGCTTATCGGATGTCGGTTCCCGAATATGAGGAATTAACACCATATTCTCACCGTTTGGAAGAAAATTGGGGTCCACCTCCGGGAAATCTTAATAGTGACGGACAAAATTTGTTGGTTTACGGGAAGCATTTTGGTAATTTATTTATTGGAGTACAACCGACCTTTGGTTATGAAGGTGATCCAATGCGGTTGTTATTTTCCCGTTCTGCAAGTCCTCATCATGGTTTTGCTGCATACTACACTTACCTGGAAAAAATTTGGGGTGCTGATGCGGTACTGCACTTTGGTACTCATGGTTCCTTGGAATTTATGCCAGGAAAGCAAATGGGAATGTCTGGTGATTGTTATCCCGATAGTTTAATTGGTACAATTCCCAATTTGTATTATTACGCTGCCAATAATCCTAGCGAAGCCACAATTGCTAAACGTCGCAGCTACGCGGAAACGATTTCTTATCTCACACCCCCCGCAGAAAATGCTGGTTTATATAAAGGTTTGAAAGAATTAAGCGAATTAATTGGTTCTTACCAAACCTTGAAAGATACCGGACGGGGAGTAGCGATTGTTGATACCATCATGGATAAAGCCCGGATGGTGAATCTGGATAAAGATATCGACTTACCAGATACTTGTAAAGATATGTCCCCTGAAGAACGGGATAATATCGTTGGTAGTGTGTACCGTCGGTTGATGGAGATAGAATCGCGACTTTTACCCTGTGGATTACACGTAGTTGGAAAACCACCTACCGCAGAGGAAGCTGTGGCTACTTTGGTTAATATAGCTGGGTTAGATAGAGAAGAAGAAGGGATTATCAGCTTACAACGGATAATAGCAAATAGTATTGGACGCGACATCGAAGAAATTTATCGCAATAGCGATAAAGGTATTTTACAAGATGTGGAATTACTGCAACACATCACCATTACTACCCGTGAAGCAGTTGGAGCATTAGTTAAAGCACAAATCGACGCAGAAGGTAGAGTATCCCTGGTTTCCAAATTGAACTTCTTCAATATGGGGAAAAAAGAACCTTGGGTAGAAGCTTTACATCAAGCAGGTTATCCCAAAGTTGATAAAGAAGCCCTCAAACCGCTATTTGAATACTTGGAATTCTGTTTACAACAAGTATGCGCGGATAATGAATTAGGTGCATTACTCAAAGGATTAGAAGGTGAATACGTCCTACCTGGTCCAGGAGGAGACCCAATTCGTAACCCCGATGTACTCCCCACAGGGAAAAATATCCACGCCCTCGATCCCCAATCAATCCCCACCATGGCAGCGGTAAAATCTGCGAAAGTGGTTGTAGATAGATTGTTAGATAGACAAATGCGGGAAAATGGTGGGAATTATCCCGAAACCATTGCTTGTGTATTATGGGGAACCGACAATATTAAAACCTACGGGGAATCACTAGCACAGATAATGTGGATGGTCGGTGTAAGACCAGTTCCCGATGCTTTGGGAAGAGTGAATAAGTTAGAATTAGTACCCTTAGAAGAGTTGGGTAGACCGAGAATAGATGTTGTCATCAACTGTTCCGGTGTATTCCGCGACTTGTTTGTTAATCAAATGAACCTGTTAGATCAAGGGGTAAAAATGGCTGCGGAAGCCGATGAACCCTTAGAAATGAACTTTGTGAGAAAACACGCTCTCAAACAAGCAGAAGAGATGGGGATTAATTTGCGTCAAGCAGCAACCCGCGTCTTTTCTAATGCTAG
Source organism: Nostocales cyanobacterium 94392 (assembly GCA_035285725.1). Lineage (GTDB taxonomy): Bacteria > Cyanobacteriota > Cyanobacteriia > Cyanobacteriales > Nostocaceae > Rivularia. Next base: position 48,395 of record JAYKJL010000071.1, read on the forward strand.
TGGTTCTTATTCTTCTAATATTAATTTAGCGGTAGAAAACAGTACCTGGGAAAACGAATCGGAATTACAGGAAATGTACTTGAAGCGTAAATCCTTTGCATTCACCGCAGATAATCCCGGAATGATGGAGAATTCACGAGAAATCTTTGAAAGTGCGTTGCAGACAGCCGATGTCACCTTCCAAAATTTAGATTCCTCCGAAATTAGTTTAACCGACGTTTCCCATTATTATGACTCCGACCCGACAAAAGTAGTAGCTAGTTTACGGAAAGATGGTAAAAAGCCAGTTGCGTATATGGCAGATACGACTACAGCCAATGCTCAGGTACGTACTTTGTCGGAAACCGTGCGTTTGGATTCTCGAACTAAGTTGTTGAATCCGAAGTGGTATGAAGGAATGTTATCTCACGGTTACGAAGGTGTGAGGGAATTATCCAAACGCTTGGTTAATACCGTGGGTTGGAGTGCGACAGCAGATGCTGTGGATAACTGGGTTTATGAGGATACGAATGAAACCTTCATGAAAGATAAGGAGATGCAGGAAAGGTTAATGAATTTGAATCCCCATTCTTTCCGTAAGATGGTAACTTCTTTGTTGGAAGCTAATGGTAGGGGTTATTGGGATACTGATGAAAGTAATCTGGATAAGTTGCGGGAATTGTATCAGCAGGTTGAGGATAAGATTGAGGGGATTGAGTAGTTTATTGCTGATTGAATCGGTCATAAACGTTTAGATATAAACAATGTAGAGACGTAGCAATGCTACGTCTTTAATTTTCGATTTTTCCTTCTTTAAACCTTAAACGATAGGTTTAGAGAATTTTTTATATTCAAAATTTGACCATTAAAAAATATATCCGGAATTTATATTATTGATTTAAACTAACTACGTACTTTAGTAGCTAGGTTAGATAAAATACAATAAGCTCAAATGTATAACTTTTGTGACATAAAATACATAAACTATTACGGTATTAAGGAGAAAAAATGGTTGATTTTAAAAAGAGATTGGGTTCAAAGTCTATTGCGAAGAAAGTAAACCCAATTGAAATCTATGATGAACTCGATAGAAAAAGCGAAACAGGTCCCTTACGTCCAGTTCAGAAAGAAATATTAACAGAATGGTGGCAAAACCGAAGAGATGACAAAGATTTAGTTTTAAAATTACATACTGGACAAGGAAAAACTTTGATTGGATTATTGATGTTACAATCCAAGTTAAATGAGAATAAAGGACCATGTTTATATGTATGTCCGAACGATTATCTAGTAGAACAAACTTGCCAAGAAGCAGATAAGTTTGGAATTGGGTATGTAACCTTTGGAAAAGATAATTATCTTCCAGATGAATTTATAAATTCTGAAAAGATTCTAATTACTTATGTACAAAAAGTTTTTAATGGGAAGTCTATTTTTGGGATTGGAGGTAAGTATGAGAAAGTAAGCACAATAATCTTAGATGATTCACACGCATGTATAGAAGATATAAGTGAATGTTTTAAGATTAAGCTCAACAATAAGCATGAACTTTATAAGAAGCTACTTAATTTATTTGAAGAAGATTTGAGAGAGCAGGGAGGAGGAAGTTTTCTTGAAATAAAGGATGGTGAATACAATACTTTCTTGCCTGTACCATACTGGAGTTGGCAAGAAAACAAAACAGAAGTAACACAAGCTTTACTAGAGTATGTTAGTGACAATAATATAAAATTTGCATGGAATTTAATTAAAGACAATGTTGAAAATTGTCAATGTTTTGTAAGCGGACAAAGACTAGAAATTTCACCTTTTGTAAGCCTTATACATAAATTTGGTACTTTTAGTAAGGCTGAACATAGAATTTTAATGTCAGCAACTACACAGAATGACTCTTTTTTCATTAAAGGGCTTGGGTTAAATATTAACGCAGTTAAAAATCCTTTATTTTCTAATAATGAAAAGTGGTCTGGGGAAAAAATGATTCTAATACCTTCTTTAATTAATGAACATTTAGAAAGAGTAGCTATAATAAATAGATTTGCAAAACCACAGCCTAGCCATACTGTAGGAGTAGTTGCAATTACACCCAGCTATAAAAAGAGTTATATGTATGAACAATTAGGTTCTATAATTGCTGGAAGTAAAAATATTATTGAAGAAATTAATAAATTAAAATCAAATATTTTTAGCAATACAATTGTTCTTGTAAATAAATACGATGGAATAGACCTTCCAGATAATTGTTGTCGTATTCTTATCATTGATTCAATGCCATATGCAGAATCATTAACAGAACAATATGAAGAATATTGTAGAGAAGATGGTGAATTATCGAAAATTAGAGTAGCTCAAAAAATAGAACAGGGAATTGGTAGAAGTGTCAGAGGTGAGAAAGATTATAGTGTCATTCTTATAATTGGACATGATTTAGTTAAATTTCTAAACAGCGTAAATTCTAGTAAATTTTTCTCTGAACAAACTAGAAAGCAAATAAATATAGGTAAAGATGTTGCTGATTATGCAAAAGAAGATTTGGAAGAAGGAAAAGCTCCATTAAATGTTGTTATTAATTTAATTAATCAATGCTTAAAGAGAGATGAAGGTTGGAAAGAATTTTATAAAGAAAAGATGGATGAAGATATTTCTAACGAATCAAATAATTATAATAATTTTATAGAAATATTAGAACTTGAAAGAAAAGCAGAGGATAGTTTTTATAAAAATGAGCCAGAAAATGCAGTTAAATATATTCAAAAAATAGTTGATAGCTATTGTAATAATAATGAAAGCGAGAAAGGGTGGTATTTACAATGTTTAGCTAGATATAAGTATAAGATTAGCAAGGTAGAATCTAACAGAACTCAAAAAAGCGCTCATAAATGCAATACACATCTGCTAAAACCTAAAGATGGAATAAACTATAAGAGGCTACAATACATAAATGAAAATAGACTTAAAAGAATAAAAGATTGGATATCTTCATTTGAAAGCTATGAAGAACTATTAATGGAGATAAACGATATTCTTGAGAAATTAACATTTGGTCAGCCTTCAGACAAATTTGAGAAAGCGCTTCAAGATTTAGGTAATGCGATTGGCTTTCTTAGTCAAAGACCTGACAAAGAATTTAAGAAAGGACCAGATAACTTATGGTGTATTGCAAACGGTAAATATTTAATATTTGAATGTAAAAGTGAGGTTGAAGATTCCCGAAATGAGATAACAAAAAGTGAGACTGGTCAAATGAATAATCATTGTGGTTGGTTTGAACAGGAGTACAAAACAGCAGAAGTAACAAGAATATTAATTATTCCAACTAAGGATGTTTCAAATCAAGCAAACTTTACTCATGATGTTAAAATCATGAAAAAAGGAAAACTAAAAAATTTAAGAGACAATGTTAAGTCTTTCTTTAAAGAGTTTAAAGATTACGATATTAAAGATATTAACGATTCAACAATGCATCAATGGCTACTTCAGCACAAACTTGATATAAATTCTATTCCTAAAGAATATGTAGAAGAGTATTATCAGAAAAAATAATTATCAAGACTATGTATAGTATTGGGTTAGATAAGCTTCAGCTTCTTTGATTGCTTTTGCTGGAAACTTCTATGACCGTAGTTTTCAGCAAACAGAAAAATGGTGATCGCACTTAAAAACAACATAATCTATTGTAGGGTGCTGTGACGGCTAAAACAATCTGTCAAGCATAACTAAATAATTTACGGATGCCGTCACGCACCAATTGTTTGAGAATGGTGCGTGACGGTATATTCACATTCTTTCGTTAGAATTCATAAATTATCGTAACCGTCACAGCACCCTACAATGTATCGGCAATAATTTGTAGTCAATGAAAAATGCAATTAATACAGATATTCTAGATGATCTGCCTGTATAAATAATATCAATGCGATTTTGAACTGGCTAAGTATGGAAACATTTGTTCTGCTCCACAACGAACTTGATAACGACATTAGAGGATACTTAGGTAGGGCTAAAAAAGACATCTCTAAAGGTAATAGAATAAAGTGGGACTGGAGTTGTGCAACCACAAAGGGAATTAAAGTAGGAGATAAAATTTTTATTCAAAGGGCAGGTAAACCAGGTGGTTATTTTGCTTATGGTGTTGCTGTTGCTGCTGATAAAAAACGTCAGTTACGAGAAACTAAAGATGTAAGATATCAAGATTTTAGTGAAGCTTATCTAAAAGATTGTTATCGTAATGGTTTTGTTATTTGGGTAGAGATACATTCCGTTGTTGATTATAACTATCCGCTAGAGAAGAAGAAACTCAAAGAATTACCGGAATTTACCGACGTTTTTCTAGATTTTCGACGCTCAGGTTGCAAATTAAAGCCGGATATTGCAGAAGCTCTATTTAGAGAATGGGAAAAACATTCCATGGAATTTGCAAGAAAAGGTTTCGGTAAAAGGCTTATTGATTTCTACTGTGAGCTAGGTAATGAGCTGAAAAATTTGGGAAAATATGAAGAAGCGATACATAATTTTGAAATTGCTTTGCAATTCGACCCTAAATACGGTAAAGCTAAAAATGGCATCAAAATGTGCAAATAATCGCTAAAAATAAAATGGCGATCGCCGGATAAAATAACTTCAAACAAGGAATATCAGAACTTGTGACTCAACAAGATAAGTTATTAGCTAAAATCCTATCAGGTGCATCTGATGCCAATATTCCATTTGAAAAACTCTGCCAATTATTAATTAACTTAGGCTTTGACGAACGCATCCGTGGAAGTCATCACATTTTTACTAAAGAAGATGTTGAAGAAATCTTAAATCTACAACCAAAGAAAGGAAAAGCGAAGGTATATCAAGTAAAACAAGTTCGTGAAGTGGTTATTAAGTATCAGTTAGGAGAAGGAGAATAAAATGACGCTTCGCTATGAAATAATCCTCTACTGGAGTCAAGAAGACGAAGCATTTATCGCAGAAGTACCAGAATTACCCGGTTGTGCTGCTGACGGTGAAACTTACCAAGAAGCTTTGAAAAATGTAGAAGTTATTATGCAAGAGTGGATTGAAACTGCTCAAGATTTAGGACGTAATATTCCTGAACCGAAGCGGGGTTTAATGTCGGCTTGATACGATTTTTAATAAATTATAATAAATACATTTATTCAGTTAAACTCGCAACTTCCAACCAACCTTGGATAGCATCTTCTAGCATTTCTAACAAATGTTCGTAACTATTACCCCAAGTGTGACACCCAGGTAAGGCTGGTACAGAACCGCACCATACATCCTCTTCTTGCCAGATTACTGCTTTGATTTTCATTATCTAAAAAATCGTTAATTTCTTGCTTTTCTGCCTCTCTAAAATCTTGAATATTCTTTAAAGTGCTTTCCCAAAATTCCCCTTTAAACTTGCCAGCAAGTTTTGCTAAAGTATGTCCGGGAATCTGAGTTTTTTTGTTATTTTCTTTGGGTGACTTATTAATTGTCATGAGAGTTGCAATTAAGTAGGTTGGCTCAAACAAACATAACTATGTAACGAAATGTTAAATAATTGAAACTCCTGCGATGAACCGCACCCTACGGGTGAATGCTTCACTTCGCTCCGCTCGTTCGCAATGACATAGTTATAAATTTTCCCATCCATCTACTTATTATATATTCACTATTAGCGGTGCGCGATCGCTTAATCTGTAACACACCCTATATCATAATAATCTTAGCCCGTGAAGACGGGCTTTGTACCTGTAGCCCAACCCTTCGAGAGTGAGGGCGTTTTTGTTGGTTACGAGAAATGCAATATTTAAGAAACCACACCAATACGTGAGCGGCTTCTCACACTTCTATTGATATCATCTCATCATATCATCGAAAAAAAGCAGGAATCGAACTATGATGACTTACAAAGGTTACTCAGCTATTATCGAAGTAGACACAGAAGCAGAAATACTATTTGGCAGAGTTATCGATATTAATGATGTCATAACTTTTAAAGCGAAAACTATTGAAGAAGCGCGTCAAGAGTTTCATAATTCAGTTGATGATTATCTTGCTTATTGTGAAGATTTAGGTGAAGAACCCGATAAACCTTTTTCTGGAAAACTTCCTTTCCGTACAACTCCAGAAAATCACCGCAAGATTTTTATTGCAGCGAAAAAATCAGGGTTAAGTATTAATGCTTGGATGGATGAAGTATTAGCGAATGCTGCGGAAAAGTTTATCAATGCTTAGGATTAGTTAGGGTTGAACATTGTGAAGCCAACCTACAATTTAAAAGTCATCACATTTTTACTAGGACTTACGCAAAAGTAACGTTACTGCGTCATTAGGTTCGCGCAAGCGTGCGCGCAAGCGCTTACGACAGCGAAGTAATCACCCTTCGGGTGAATGCTTCCCTACACTTCGTTTCGGTCGCAATGACAAATCTTCGTTGCGTAAGTCCTGTTTACTAAAGAAGATGTTGAAGAAATCTTAAA
>JAYKJL010000072.1:0-2947 GCA_035285725.1 Nostocales cyanobacterium 94392
TTCTGTAATAATCTCTGCTGCCGGCGGCCTACAAAGTGCCTTGGAGGCCATTGAAGTTGATGGAAAAGAAATTAAGAACGGTGCTTTTACATATAGTGTTTTGGAATATCTCTCGAAAGAATTTTATGACCAGGAAAGATGCACCGTGAATGGAATGAAGAATTACGTTGAAAGAAGGGTAGAGGAGATTACAAACGGAAAACAAAAACCAACTTCGAGGCAAGAAACGATGGAGGTGGATTGGGTGGTGAGGTAAAATATATAAATATGAAAAAATCGCTTTTAATATGTATTGCAATTTTTCTCTCTCAGTTTTTGAGCGCACAGTCCTCGTTGGATAGTTTGAGGTTGGTGCTGCCCATTGGGCATACTGATGGTATTAATTCGGCGGTATTTAGCATGAATGAAGATTTAGTAATTACTTCTTGTAATGATAATACAGCGCGAATTTGGGACGCCTCTAGTGGAAGAGAATTACAGGTTTTTTCGGGGCACACGGGTAAAGTGAATTCAGCATATTTGAGTCCAAACGGAGACAGAGTTCTGACCGCCAGTTCGGATGGAACTGTTTGCGTTTGGGACGTTTTAACGGCTAAGAAATTTCTTGAACTTCGAAATCATACCAAAGAGGTTAATTCAGCTGTTTTTAGTTCAGATGGCAAATTAATTTTATCAGCGAGTGACGATGGGACTGCGAGAATTTGGGATGCATTTACTGGTAAGGAGTTGTTTGTTCTCAATGGTTCAATGATTGAAGAGCGAGCAGAGGATAATAATTTATTGAGTAATGTGATGAAAGAGATGTTTGATGTAAAGGTTAGCCCAGTAGAAATGGCAATTTTTAGCCCAGATTGTAAACTTGCATTAACGGCGCGAACAGACAAGACAGCTCGAATATACGATGTAGAAACTGGGAAAGAATTAAGAATTCTTTTAGGGCACACTGGTAGAGTGAATAAAGTCCTTTTTAGTCCAGATGGTGAGTTAATAATAACTGCAGGTAATGATGAATCAATTAGAATATGGGAAGTGAAATCTGGTGTACAGAAGTGTATTCTATTAGGTCATACAGAATCCATTAATGACATTGATATTTCGAATGATGGAAATAGAGTTGTTTCAATAGCGGGGGGATTTTTATCTGAAGATTCATCAATTCGCATTTGGGATATCGCTACATGCAAAGAAATTGCTGTTTTTGACGGTGGTAAGGCAGGAGTAAATTGTGTGACTTTTAGCCCAAATTGCAACAGTATCGTATGCGGAAATGTCGACGGTGGAGTCTCGATATGGGATATAAATACAAAACAGAAAACTAAGACATTGTATGGACACAATGATAATGTATCTTCAGTAGTTTTTGATTCTATGGGATCCAAACTACTGACAGCAGCAAATCCTTTTTTTTCTAGTGATTTTAGCGCTAGGCTTTGGGATATTGCTCAAGGCAATGAAATCCAAAAATTTATTGGTCAATCCAACTCAATCAGTTCGGCAAAATTCAGTCCTGATGGCCTTCACGTCTTATCATGTCCAGGCAAGCATATTTCAAGTAATATGCATCCTCGAATTTGGGAAGTTGCAAGCGGTAAAGAAATTTATATGTTGAAGGGCCATAAATGTTGCACGAATGCCGCTGAGTATTCATTGAACGGAAGTAAAATAGTAACAACAGCAGGTATTTTTCTCACCAGTGATTCAACTGCATTCATTTGGGATGCCCATACCGGGGAAAAGATAAAAACAGTAATTTTTAAAAATGGAATAAAGAATGCCAGTTTAAATGCAAATGGTGATAGTTTACTATTCATGTCGGATGATAATTCCGGTCACATTTGGAATATAATTGATAATAAACATAAGCAAATTCATCCAGGGGATAAAACTCTAAGAACTTTAGCTTTTAGTCCAAACGGAGATTATGTAGTTAAGATTTTGTATGATAATTCTATCTCGATTTTACATCTGTCTTCTGGAAAAGAAGTGAATATTAAGGAACAAATTGACCGTGTAAACTCGGTTGTTTTCAGTCCGGATAATAAATCGATATTAACTGCAAGTGATGACTTTACTTCACGAATTTTGGATATTAGAACGGGAAGGGAACAAAGAATTTTTGAAGGACATACTCGCGAGGTGAAAGCAGCGAATTTTAGTCCGGACGGAAAGTTAGTAATTACCGCGAGTTTTGATTCAACGGCTCGAATTTGGAGTGTTGATACAGGAATGGAACTTTTTCAATTAAAGGGACATTTAAGTTATGTTACTTCAGCAATTTTTAGTCCTGATGGTTCAAAAGCAATTACCTCCAGTTGGGATAGAACTGCACGAATTTGGGATGTTTATAGTGGTAAACAGTTAAACTTGCTTAATGGTCACAGCTTATTGTTGAATTCTCTAACGTTTTCTCCGGATGGAAAATATATTTTGACTGCCGGTGACGATAATAAGACTTTACTTTGGGAAACTTACTCGGGTAGATTAATTTACGAACGATATGAGTTGAAAAAAGGAAATTTCCTTTATCGCATATCCAATTCCCCCTACTACATGTGCTCCAAAGACGCTAGTAAGATGTTGCATTATGTTACACCAAGTTTAAAAGTTATTGGTTTCGACCAGCTCGATCCGGTGTACAATCGCCCTGATATTGTGTTGGATAGCATTGGAAAGTATTTTGGCGGAGCAGATCAGGAGTTAGTGGCGAGCTATCGAATGGCTTGGGAGAAGCGTGTGGATAAACTGGGGTTGAAAAGGGAACTTTTAGCCAAAGGTGAAATAGCCGTACCCAATGCTGAAATTACAAATGCAAATGAAATGAAATATGAAAATAAAGACGGTAAAGTCATCATTCACGTGAAGGCCAATGACCCTAAATACCCCTTACGCAGATACAATGTTTTGGTCAACGAGGTGCCCATTTATGGTGCAGATGGTATTTCTATTG
>JAYKJL010000073.1:0-25689 GCA_035285725.1 Nostocales cyanobacterium 94392
GGAATAGCCGCAACTGGCACATTTTGCCCGTAGGGTGCTGTGACACTTTGATTGATTTTTAACGGAATAATCAGGTTTTTGGTGTCACGCACCATCCGAGTATTGTGACAATCGCGGCTATTCCTGATAAGGATTAAACGCAAAGGTACGCGGAGTTCAGCGCAAAGGTGCGCGGAGGGAGTAATTTACCCAGGAAACACGTTTGATAAATCTAATGTTAATTCTGGAAAATAAGGTAGGTTCACAGATTCATTGGGGAGATAAATAATTTTGCGACGATAATTAAATTTACCTTGTAAATCCTGTAATAAAATCACGATTATCTGATGTTTACGTTGTGACATCCGAGCAAGTAATGGAATTTTTGGATGAATCTGCTGTATGTCAGTCTCCACCTTTACTAGTTGTAGAAGTTGTTAGTCCTGAATCAGTAAAGCGGGATTATCGTTATAAACGTTCTGAATATGCGGCTTTGGAAATACCTGAATATTGGATTGTAGACGCAATTGAATCAAAAGTCACGGTTTTATTGCTCGAAGAAGGTTTATACGAAGATACCGAATTTAGTGGTACTCAAAAAATAGTTTATCCTACTTTTCCAGAATTAGATTTAACTGTAGAACAAGTGTTAGCAGCAGGAAATATTAATTAAATAAGGAAATTAAATCCGAACATCTCGTCCAAAAAACTTGATAATTATCAATACACTCAATAAACTCACCGCAGCACTGATTATAAACATAAATGTGTATCCCGTAGAATTGGCGATCGCACCGCTGAGAACTGAAGAAATAACACCACCAATATATACTACTGATACTTGTAAAGTATAATCTGTCGCTGCTGATTCTGGTTGACTTTTATCCATCATGGCACTAAGTAGAGCGGTATATGCCATACTTTGCCATGCATTTACTGTAATGGTAACAGTATACAATACCGATAAATTACTGACACCAATTGCTGGAATAATATACAAAAGTGTCGCGATCGCTGTTGCTAAACCAAATAAAATTAAAGAACGCATCCTTCCCCATCGAGTCACCAAAACCCCCGCAATCAAAGCGCTGATAATACGGATGCTGTAACTGACAATTCCCAACATCAAGCCAATCTCAGACAATGACAAACCGCGATCGACAAACAGCGGACGTAGCATTGTACCAGACATCATTTCACCTCCCATATATAACAAAAGAACGAAAAGCCACGGTAACATTTTGGGACGAGAAAGAAAGTTAATAAAAGGTCGAAAATAAGATTTGGAAAAGTTTGATTGTTGCGGTTTATGTTGAATTGTTTCTTGATATAAAAAGACTGGAATCAATGATTATTAGATTCGAGTTGAGTAACTCTAATTGAAGTAATTCCCTCTGTTGGATTGTCAGCGCTCCATTCTTTTCCTTCAGGTAACTTTAAGATTGCATTGGCAATATCTGCTATGTATATATTGCCTTCATTGAGACTATCGGCAACTTGTAGTGTACTATTGGGGGTTTCTAAAATAAGTTTTAAACCAGCAGCAGTTTTCTGCAATCGTACACCAGTTATTTGTACAATTACCGGAGTTGTATCCTGTGTTAATAAGTAAGCAGCACTGGTTTTTGATCTTGTTTCTTGTTGATTTTCCCCAAAAGCTGGTTGGGATACCACTAAACAAAATAAACCTACAATACCTGCGTATAAAACTTTCAACTTTAAGTCCTCTCACACCGGATAATAAGTAAATTCACACATGAAACTTGCAATACAAAAAAATTGCGATCGCCAAGTCAAGGTCATATTATTTACTGATTATTTACCTGTGTCAAATGACTAGCTGTCAAACAAGTATTGGATAACTGATATTGTTAGCTGAATTACAAGTTAACCAGCATCATCTGTGTTGAGCAAAATTGATTTATTTTGACAAAACTTTTATCAAAATAAAAGAATATCTTTTTCTTGAACACTAATAAATCACTGATTAAAAAAAACTTCCTATACGCTCTTAGCACATAGGAAATATATAGGAATCCGGCTTGATTTTTGTATGTCCTTCGGGCACGCTACGCGAACGCGCAGCGTGGCGTAGCCATAATTATTTGTGTAGGGAGCCTTTCTTGCAAAAGGCATTTATGCAAAAGGCTTTTATGATTCTAGAAGATTAAGGTGTACTGAGTTTTTTCAATTTTCAAGTAGGATTCCTATAGTAGTGATTTATTTTTACTGCAAAGTATCATTAAAACTAATCTAATTTAACTCAAATGTTTTTCCAACATTGTAGCAATCACTTCTGGATGAATTTTGCGATATTCTTTTTTACCCAATTTCAATATACAATTGGGCGAACTACAACATTTTAAACAGCCAGTATGTTCGATAGCAACTTTGTCATAAAGACCTCTTTCGCGCAAAATCTTTTCTAATTCTGGTAATATATTATGACTGCCTCTTTTACGACAACCTGGCTTTTGACATACTAAAATTTTTGGTTTACTTTTAGGAGAAATACTTTCTTTGGGGCAGCTTTCTATTGGTTTTATCCCATAGACTTTTAATTTAGTTTTACCACTAGTTAAATTTAACTTAGTAACTCCAAAAACATTGATTTGCTTTCCAGGTGCTAAAAATAAAGCCGCAGATTTTCGCAAAAGTTTCGGAAGCTTAAGTTTAATTTCACCATTAGGAGTTATTAATTGTAAATATTTGAATTTTTCTGGTTTATCTCCCACAAAACCAATAAATTCACCTTGAAGATTAAATTCTGATAAAGTCCGATAATTATCACCCATTTCAATTTTGGATTTTAGATTTTAGATTTTGGATTTTGGATTATAAATAATTAGTAGTGCGAGCCGAAAAGCTTGCTATCTGTATATTTACATATAGTTAGGAGTTAGGAGTTAAGAGTTAGGAATTAGGAGTTAGGAGTTAAAATTTAAAAATTACTAGTTGAAAAAGTTGGGAATATAATATTCCCTATTACCAATTATCAATTACCAATTACCAATTTATGCAAGTCTTTTTGCTTCTACAGTTTTAGGTAAATCTTGTACTTCTGGGAAATCAGGAAATTCTAATTCCCAACCGTTTGCTAAAGTTAAAATTTGTCCATCTTCTCCCGAAGTTTGTTTAACAACTTCTTCTTCTAAGTCTTTTTTGGGAACATATACTACTAAAGTACCGGCACCATTTTTACGTAACATTACTTTCATTATTGTTCAACTCTTTCTATAAGTTCTAATTCTTCTTTTCGACAACCAACTACAATATCTTTGTCCATAAAACGGATGGCATAAATATAAGCTCTTTGTAAATATGTGCCTATACTTATGACATAACCAACTTCTCCGGGATGAATTAAAACTTCTCCTAATTTTTTACCTGGATAAGTACCGTCGTTTTTAATTGGGTTAAGAATTTTGACTTTATCACTAAGTTCAAAAACAGGTGGTAAATCAAGTTCTAATTCTTCATCTGATTGCATGGGAATATCTACCCTGTTGTACTAAATCCAATACTTCTTGAGTGGTGAGACTGCGTTTTTTCTCCACCGACGCTTTTCGTACTGCTTCTAACACAGATTTAGTTTCCTCTGAATTAAGATTGATACCGTTTTCTTCTAATACTTGAGATAATAAGTGTCTACCAGAATGTTTTCCTACTACTAAGCGTCTTTCCCAACCGACTTCTTCAGGGCTGAATGGTTCATAAGTCGTCGGGTTTTGTAGCACACTATGAGCATGGATACCAGATTCATGAGCAAAGGTATTTTCGCCAACAATTGCTTTCCAAGGTGGTACATTACAACGAGATGCTGCTGCTACCAATCGAGATAAATCCAGCAATTTTGGAGTATCGATACCTATATCCAAGTTGTAAATGCGTTTCAATGCCATGACGACTTCTTCTAAAGCTGCATTTCCTGCCCTTTCACCCAAACCATTTACTGTTGTATTCGCAGTTAAACACCCTGCTTCGATACCAGCAAGAGCGTTAGCTGTCGCTAAACCAAAATCATTATGGGTGTGGATTTCTACGGGAATTGCCAAGGCTTCGACTATTTTCCTGACTCGATGATAAGTCGCGAAAGGATCGAGTACTCCTACCGTATCGCAAAACCGGAACCGAGAAGCACCTAATTCTTGAGCGTATAGAGCCACATCTAGCAAGAAATTATGATCGGCCCTTGAAGCATCTTCTCCACCAACAGCAACCCACAATCCATTATCTAGAGCAAAGTTGATACTGTCTCTAAGTTGTTGTAAAGTTATACGCCATTGTCCCTGAAATTTGGTGCTAATTTGCACACCTGAAACAGGAATGCAAATATGTACCCGCTTTAATCCACAAGCCATAGAAGCTTGTATATCCGAGATTACAGCCCGATTCCAACCCAAGAGTTTCGCTCGTAAATCCAAGTTAGCAATTGCTTGGATAGCACGAATTTCTTCTTCACCCATTGCTGGAATACCAACTTCGATTTCATGTACTCCAACATCATCAAGAAACTTCGCGATCGCAACTTTTTCTTGTAAATTGAAAGCAACACCCGCAGCTTGTTCACCATCGCGCAGTGTTGTGTCATTAATTAAGACAGGTGGTTGATTCATCTCCAAAAATACCTCTATGGGATTGTTATTAACACCCATGATGGGGATTGTGGTTTTAACGTCGAGTAAATTTTAGTAAACGGTAATGCCAAGGAATGAATCTTGTTTGATAAATTATTAATTATGAAAAAACATAATTATCTTTTTCTTAATCACCTATTCATCCCTGATTATTCTTACTCAACAAATCAAACATTTCTGTATGAGAAAGAACTAGATTTTGGTATTAATTAATATTTCTCTTCATCAGGAATATCCGGCATTTCTTTAAGTATCATATAGCTTATGTAAGTTTTAGCTAATGTCAAAAAAAATAATACACTAATTCCACTAATTAAGGTATAAAACATTTCTGAGAATTGGTAATTGGTAACTGGTAATTGTCAACTGTTTCAAGATTGGGATTCTAACCAATCAAAAATTCGTTCTAATTGCTCTATATCAACTAAACCGTACTGCCAAAGTAGCATTGGCAATGGTCCTTTATCTAACCTACTTTTTCGCACTGCTACTGAGATATCACAACTAGTAAGTAAAATCTCCTTTTTTAAAAAATTGATAAATTCTCTATTGCTGTGAGATGTTAGCATCATTTAAACAGAAACCTCTTTTATAAAGATAAGAAACAGGGCTTAGTTTAACTGACATTTTTTGTAGTAAATGGAAGCCTTGTTACCTACCTTTTATATCTCAAGAAACCTTAATGGATAAACTTTATATTTTACTAGATTGTTTCTATATGATTAAAAACGTAGAAACTAAGTATGTACAAAGTTCTCATAATTGCCAACATCTTTCCAGCCAATTAATTAATGACGGTCGAGATGCAGTAAATTGAATTACAATAGAACGCAGCAAAATCGCCGTAATCGTGTTATTTACTTGTACCTGTAAACTACCGTCTGACAAACAAGAACAAGGTATGTCCAATTCTTGCAAACGGTGGTAGATTTGCCAGCGTTGGTAGCGTGGAATCTGCACAATTTGATGCAGAGCATGAGAACTTGGTGGTAGTAACATTATTAACGTTTCTTAGTCAGAAGTTCCTTTTGGGATACATTAAACCAATTAGCAATTAACCTCACCCACCTATGGTGAATTGTTAATTGCAATCTGCTTTTTCTGCTTATATCAGATGATATTATCAATATTTGTTTTCTGAGTATCAATTGGATTTATTGAATTTTATTAAATTTGTACTCACTAATCTTTAATATTTATTATCACCCGGTTTCATTTTTTGTTTGGGGTATGGGGACTAGTATTTATGGGAAATAGTTCTAGTATTTTACAGGTCAAGGTTCAATTATTAATGTACTCACTGTTCAAACTTTATGCAGCAAGAACTTACAGCGATTTTAGTCAGAAAAACGTGAATTTAAAAACAATATAAAATTGTACTCAGGTTGTACCCAATAAATTTGATAATCAAGTTAATCTCATACGTTTTTGTATATGTAGTTACTAATTATTTTATTGTTAATACTATTCAAACAAGCTACTTATTTATATTTTTTTAAGATGATGTTTTTGTTTAACAAAATTAGTGCGATTTAATATAATTAAACAAGTCTAATTAAATAAGTATTTATGCTCCCGTATGTTAAGAAATGTAGCATAATAAAGAAAAGAAGTATCTGATAACTAATAATCTACGGGGTGGTTCCTGTAGCGTCTTCATGGCTGATATGAAAGTAAATATCAAACTAGCTAGCCAAAATATTCAAAATACTAAAAGTATATATTATACTGCAAACGGGTAAAATATGAACTTATATCATACTGAGCGTAACGTAGTGCAGCGAAGTATCTCGGAGATTCTTCGCTTAGCTCATTCGGGACAGTTTTAAACCGTTTTTAGTATACTATCCCGATGTGATTGTAACTTGCGATCCAGACGAGGGAGACCGCTTCTCTTTGGATTATCCTTGCTTGATTATAGAAGTACTTTCACCTAGCACCGAAACAATTGATCGACGAGAAAAACTTGTTAATTACCGAACTTTGGAAAGTTTACAAGAATATGTACTAGTTTCCCCAGACGAAATTAAAGTAGAAGTGTATCGCAAAAGTCCTCAAGGTTGGTCACTAATCATCTTAGATAAAGATAATCAGTTAGAATTAGATTCTATTGGTTTAACTCTAAGTATGAAAGAAATTTACGAGGATGTAATCAATGTTTAAAATTACGAACTAAAATCATGAACAATTAATCACAATTTTACCTTTAGCTCGTTCGCTTTCACTATAAGTATGAGCTGCTGCTAATTCTTGTAAAGGATAGGTGCAGTCAATAACCACTCGTAGTTTACCCGTTTCAATCAACTCGTTGAGATAAAGCAAATCAGCCGTATTGGGTTGAGCAAGAATGAATTTAGCTTTTTGATTTCCAAATAAACTTGTGAATGCGATCGCCATTATATTTTGTAAATTCGGTAGAGTTGTAACATAAACTCCGTTAGATTTGAGAACTTTTTTGCAATTATCAAATGTCTGCTTACCAACTGCATCGAGAATAATATCGTATTGCCTTTGATTTTGAGTAAAATCTTGTTGTGTATAGTCAATCAGAAAATCCGCCCCAAGAGACTTGACAAAATCGATATTTTTACTACTGCAAACTCCCGTAACTTCTGCTCCTAAAGCTTTAGCAATTTGCACCGCAAAAATGCCTACTCCACCGGAAGCTCCATTAATTAGTACACTTTGTCCTGACTGAATATTTGCTTTGTCTCGCAATGATTGTAAAGCTGTGAGGGCTGCGACAGGTAAAGCAGCTGCTTCCTCAAAACTGATATTTTTGGGTTTTGCAGCCGCAACATTTTGCGGTACTGCTGCTAATTGAGCATAAGCACCACCGGGTACACCAAGGGAGCCATAAATTTCATCTCCCACTCGGAAATTAGATACTTGAGAACCGACTTCTAAAGCAACTCCCGCTAAATCAAATCCCAGAATCATCGGAAATTTATTTCCCGTGATGATTTGAAGCATACCTTTACGAATCTTCCAATCAACCGGATTCACTCCCGCAGCATGAACCTTCACTAATAGTTCCGAAGGTTTGATTTTTGGTGCTTCCACCTCTTCATATCGCAACACATCAGCACTACCGTACTCCCGAATCACCATTGCTTTCATGATGTTTATCCTCGCACCCCAATAATTGATCTATATTCATTAGTTTAATTGTTGACAGTGGACAGTGGACAGTTGATGGTTATTGATTACAAACCTTTAACCTTTGATCTTTAACCTCTAACCTGTTCTGAATATTTTTTTGCCGAACAATTGCGATCGCAACCAGACTGTGAGAATATAAGAGACATATCCAACTTATAGCTAATTATTTTCATTAACTATTTGAGATAAATCAGCTTGAATGCCTTTTAATTACTGGATTACAGCTAAAATTGATAACTTTGTAAAGCAAAAATTAAGAAAAGCTTATTTGGGTTTTGTGTGCAAAAAAAAGTGATATGTTAGTTACACAATTGGATTAAAGTGATCGCCATGGTTGATTTTTCAGTCCTTATATAAAAACAGATCAAGCAGTAAGGTGAGGGTTTCGAGTGCAATATAGTGTTTTGTATGCGCCCCAAAAAAACGCCGCAACTCCTTGCAAGACTTATGTTTAGTCGAGTGCAGCAATGCAAGTACCTCGTTACATAAATACTAGCGCCCTAGTGGGATAATACTAGTACCCCCACCTGGAAAAAAATTTTCAAAACTTTATAACCCTTTCACAGTCAAGGTTCTAAATTTTGAGTGCAGATTTAATAAACTTAATAAATCTTAGCTCGGAGCATTTAAAACGGAACGAAAAAGCGACTGATATAACTTAAACATCGCCAAACACCTTCGCGGGTCAAATAAACCTTCGACACGGTTGGTGAGTGGAGGGATAGATAGCACCATGCCCTGTAAAATAGAAGTCGCGGCGGTCAAAGCTGGAAAAAGGTAGGCTCTCGGTCATCTTAAGCGTTGACACACACCAGCCGAGAAACCGGGATTTAGCCTCTCGATCTTCGAGCAAGCATAAAACCGCAGCGACTTCGATTCTTGGGTAAAAGCAGCCGCGATGGCATCTCCCACTTGGCATAAATGTCCAGTGACAGAACGCAAACAATGACATCACCGACTACTTCAACAGGAATCTTCACCCCTTCCGAAAGCGAATCTACAGCGATACCAGCGAAAGCGAAAAAAGGTGGTTGTGGAAGTGGCTGCGACGATAATAGCAGCACTAAAATCGAAATAGATGAAAGAACCAAAGAGCGGATTGCTAAACATCCTTGTTATAGCGAAGATGCTCATCACCACTATGCAAGGATGCACGTTGCCGTTGCTCCAGCTTGCAACATTCAATGCAACTACTGTAACCGCAAATACGATTGTGCGAACGAAAGTCGTCCCGGAGTAGTTAGCGAATTACTCACACCAGAGGAAGCAGCACAAAAAGTTCTCATAGTTGCAGGCAAAATTCCTCAGATGACAGTCTTAGGAATTGCAGGTCCTGGTGACCCCCTAGCTAACCCAGAAAAAACCTTCCGCACCTTTGAGTTGATTAATTCCCAAGCACCAGACATTAAACTTTGTCTGTCAACCAACGGTTTGATGCTACCGGACTACGTAGACCGGATTAAAGAATTAAATGTTGACCATGTAACTATTACAATTAACATGGTTGACCCGGAAATCGGAGCCAAAATTTATCCTTGGGTTCACTATAAGCGCAAGCGTTACAGAGGAATTGAAGCAGCCAGAATTCTTCATGAAAGACAGATGGAAGGTTTAGAAATGCTGCGAGAAGCAGATATTCTGTGCAAAGTCAACTCTGTATTGATTCCCGGAATTAATGACCATCACCTTCCAGAGGTAAATAAAGCTATCCGCGAACGAGGTGCATTTATTCACAATATTATGCCCTTGATTAGCGCTCCAGAACACGGTACTCATTTTGGATTAAACGGACAACGCGGTCCCACTTCCAAAGAATTGAAAGAAGTACAAGACAAATGTTCTGGTAACATGAAAATGATGCGTCATTGTCGTCAATGTCGTGCAGACGCAGTAGGATTATTAGGAGAAGACCGTTCTCAAGAATTTACTAAAGATAAATTCATGGAAATGGCTCCCGAATACAATTTAGAACAGCGTCAAGAAGTTCACAAAGGTATTGAAAAAGCTCAAGAAGAACTCGAAGCGGCTAAACAACAACTTGAAGTCTTCGATTTAGAACTAACCGGCGAAAAAATGCTTTTAGCAGTAGCGACAAAAGGTGGTGGGTTAGTTAACCAACACTTTGGACACGCTAAAGAATTTCAAATTTATGAAGTAGATGGTAGAAAAGTCGAATTTATCGGTCATCGTAAAGTAGACCATTTCTGCCAAGGCGGATACGGTGAAGAAGCAACTTTAGAAAATATTATCAAAGCACTTTCTGATTGCAAAGCAGTATTGGTTTCTAAAATTGGGGATTGTCCTAAAGAAGAACTGCACAAAGCAGGAATACAAACTGTTGAAGCTTACGACGTAATTGATAAAGTTGCTTTAGAATTTTACAAGCAAGCAATTAGTCAATAGAGATTTTAGATTTTAGATGAAAAGATTTATATTGATTCTTGGAGAAAACAAATCGTTAGTAGTGGGAGCAAGATACTTCCACCGTACAAATCAAATAGAAAGAATATAAATAAATCTAAAATCTAAAATCTAAAATCTAAAATCTAACATTCCTTCATCCAAAATTATTTATTACCTAGTGCCATTACCTCAAACAAAGAACATAAATATAAGGTAGAAAAAATGGCTTACAAAATTACTAACAACTGTATATCCTGCGATTTGTGTAAAAACGTATGTCCTACCAACGCGATTAAAATAGTTGATGACCGTCCGTGGATTGACCCCGAACTTTGTAAAAATTGCGTTGATAGTATTTACTCAGTACCTCAATGTAAAGCAGGTTGTCCGACATTCGACGGCTGTATCAAAGTAACATCTGATTATTGGGAAAACTGGTTTAATACTTACAAAAATCTCAAAACGCAAGTCACTAATAAAACGAATAAAACAGACTACTGGGAAAACTGGTTTAACACTTATTCCCAAAAATATGCCCAGCAATTACAACAAAATTCACGTCAGGCAGCATAAGAAGTAGTGAGGAGTTAGGAGTTAAAAGTTAGTATCACCGGAGTTGTTGTAGAGACGTAGCAGTGCTACGTCTGTACGGGAGTTAGTACCACCGGAGTTAGAAGTTAATAAGAATTATCTATTCCCTATTCCCTATTCCCTATTAAAAACATCGTAAAAGAAACACCATTAATTCTGAAGTATTCAACAGAGAAATTAAAAGCAATGCAAAAAGATTGTATTTACTTAGATAATAATGCTACTACCAAGGTTGACCCGGAAGTTATAGAGGCAATGTTGCCTTACCTAAGCGACCATTATGGCAATCCTTCTAGTATGCATACTTTTGGAGGACAAGTCGGTAAAGCGGTAAAACAAGCTAGAGAAAGTGTTGCAACCCTTCTTGGTGCCGAACCTTCAGAAATTGTGTTTAATAGTGGTGGAACGGAAGGAGATAACGCTGCTATTCGGGCTGCACTTCAAGCACAACCGGACAAAAAACACATTATTACTACCCAGGTAGAACATCCAGCGGTACTCAATCTTTGCAAACAACTACAAAAGCAGGGTTACAGAGTCACTTATCTTTCGGTGAATCGTCAGGGACAGTTGGATTTAGAGGAATTAGAAGCCGCACTAACTCACGAAACCGCTTTGGTAAGTGTAATGTACGCGAATAACGAAACCGGGGTCATATTTCCCATCGAGGAAGTTGGTAAGCTAGCGAAAAAATATGATGCACTCTTTCATGTCGATGGAGTCCAAGCTGTAGGGAAAATACCCCTTAACATGAAAAACAGCACTGTTGATATGTTAGCTCTCTCCGGTCATAAAATTCATGCCCCCAAAGGAATTGGTGCATTATACGTGCGACGTGGAGTTAGATTCCGTCCTTTGGTAATAGGTGGAGGACAAGAACGTGGAAGACGTGCCGGAACTGAAAATGTACCCGGAATTGTAGCTCTAGGTAAAGCTGCCGAATTAGAACTCCTACATTTAA
The DNA here is from genome assembly GCA_035285725.1 of Nostocales cyanobacterium 94392. Classification (GTDB taxonomy): domain Bacteria; phylum Cyanobacteriota; class Cyanobacteriia; order Cyanobacteriales; family Nostocaceae; genus Rivularia. The sequence goes on from JAYKJL010000073.1 coordinate 11,734, forward strand.
AATCGGCAGGTGAAAAACAAAAAACTTTGCGCGATCGCCTAGAAAAAGCTATAATAGAAGTAATAGGGGAATGTGAAATCAATGGTGGCGGAACGCAGAGATTACCCAACACCACAAATATTGGTTTCAAATATATCGAAGGCGAAGCAATTTTACTATTACTCAATCAACACGGAATTTGTGCATCCAGCGGTTCCGCTTGTAGTTCCGGTTCCTTGGAACCTTCCCACATTTTACGATCAATGGGAATACCTTACACAATTTTACACGGTTCTATTCGCTTTAGTCTTTCTCGTTACAATACAGATGCCGATATTGATGCAGTTTTAGCGGTACTACCAGGAATTGTCAGCCGTTTACGCGAGCTTTCACCTTTCAAAAACGATGATGCGGCTTGGCTCAAAAACCAAGAACAAGCATTGGCTCAACATTAAGAGTTAGTTGATGGTTGATAGTTGATGGTTGATAGTTGATAGTGGTTAGTTGATGGTGGTTAGTTGATGGTGGTTATTTATTTCACCCCATCCCCCCATCCCCCCATCCCCCATCCCCCCTTCTCCCCATCCCCCCATCCCCCTAATCCCTGTCATAACTATTTATTATTCATAATTTACTACTCATCACAATTATCAAGGAACCATGTGGGACTACACCGATAAAGTATTAGAATTCTTTTACAATCCAAAAAACCAGGGTGTTTTAGAGGATAAAGGCGAAACAGGAGTTAAAGTTGCTGTTGGAGAAGTCGGTAGTATTGCTTGCGGTGACGCTTTGCGGCTGCATATCAAGGTACAAGAAGATACAAATAAAATCCTTGATGCTCGTTTTCAGACTTTTGGTTGTACAAGTGCGATCGCATCTTCCGAAGCTCTGGTAGAATTAGTAAAGGGCAAAACAATAGAAGAAGCCCTGAAAATTTCTAACAAAGAAATTGCCGAGTACCTTGGTGGATTACCCCAAGAAAAGATGCACTGCTCTGTAATGGGTCAAGAAGCCTTAGAAGCAGCAATATCCAATTATCGAGGTATTCCCCTTGCAGCTCACGATGACGATGACGAAGGAGGCATAATTTGTACCTGCTTTGGCATTACCGAACCTAAAATCCGCCGGATTATTAAGGATAACAAGCTGACTACCGCAGAAGAAGTGACAAATTTTATTAAAGCTGGTGGCGGATGCGGTACTTGTTTAGCAACAATTGATGATATCATTATCGAAAATCAAAGAAATTCTACTTTTAGCTCTAAAGCAACACCCAATCACGAGAAAAACGGATTTGTTAGCGATAAACCCCTGACACCAGTGCAAAAAATAGCACTGATACAAAAAATATTAGACGAAGAAATCAGACCCATTTTAATCGCCGATGGGGGAGATGTTGAACTTTACGATGTAGATGGCGATCGCATTAAAGTCATCCTTCAAGGTGCTTGCGGTTCTTGCTCTAGTAGTTTGGCAACTCTCAATAATGCCATCGAAGCTAAATTAAAAGAACGCATTTCTCACAATATTTCAGTTGAAGCAGTTAATAATTAGTAGTTAGTGGATAGTGGATAGTGGATAGTGCCAAAATATCAACCAACCAACAACTATCAACCAACAACTATCAACCATCAACTAACAACAAACAAAAACAATGAACCCAATTCTACCAGTATTTGCTGTAGAGCGTGCGCCACCTGCGACGTTCTATAAGCAAGTCACCCTCCGAGGAGTGACAATTAACAACAGAGACTGCACCCACTCGATAAACCAATTAATTGCAGGAGAAAATAATGACTGACGAAAACATCAGACAGATTGCGTTCTACGGAAAAGGTGGTATCGGTAAATCCACCACATCTCAGAATACTCTTGCTGCTATGGCTGAGATGGGAAAAAGAATTATGATCGTAGGTTGTGACCCTAAAGCTGATTCCAGGTGTATTACTCAAGTAGACGCATGAGCTAATTTTTATGATGTCTTTTAAGCTGATGTGCAGCTAAATTATATAATGCGGTCAACAAGTAGCGTGTGCGTGAGTGTCAGGCATCTTATTATCTAGTATTATACAAATTAGGTTGGCTAACTATTGCCAACCCCTATAGCTGCGAACCTAACTCAAAATTTTGACTAAGTTACCCATGATTCAAATATTAACCAAAAAACTAACATTTCAAGAATTTGTTGACTGGAAGCCTGAAGATAAACTTTACGAATTGCACGACGGAGTAGTTGTTGAAGTGGCTCAACCTATAGGAAAGCATGAAAATGTTTTTATATTTTTATCCCGAAAAATAAACGTAGAAATAGACCGTTTTAATTTACCGTATGGTATTCCCTCAAAGGTACTAGTAAAGCCAGAAGACAAAAATTCCGCTTACTACCCAGATATTTTAGTTTTAGACAAGAGAAACCTAAAAAATGAGTCTTTATATGAAAAAGAATCCACAGTTTCACAGCCCGAATCAATACCGTTAGTAATAGAAATCGTAAGTACTAATTGGGGAGATGACTATGCAGTTAAATTTGAAGAATATGAAAACATTGGTATTCCAGAATATGTAATTGTTGACTATCTTGGACTTGGTGGAAAACGATTTATAGGTAGTCCAAAAAGACCTACAATTACAGTATGTCAATTAAAAGAGGGTGAGTATACAACTGTTTTGTACCAAGACGATGAAACAATTGAATTAATATCCTTCCCAGAATTAAAGCTAACTGCGAACCAAATTTTTCAGTCAGCAGAAACAGAATATTAATTTATTTCTAATATAAAAAAATGACTTATAGCAGCAACCGCCTAGACATGATTGAGCAAATCCTAGAATTAAAGCTATGCAAAAAAAATTAAGCACTCTTCAGTAAACCAAAAAGTTTTTATCAAGAAGGCAGAGAAGAGAGTAGGTCGGTATAAAGCAGAAAGAAATCTGACGACCTACTCTCTCGCGACCGTAGAGAGCAAGGGTCTAAACCCCTACTAATTGTTCCTTCTTCAATCCACAAGCGAATTAATGCAAGCAGAAGAGTTAATTGAAAACTTAGCGTGAGCTACGCTTAATCATCACAGACCCTAACATACTGCTCGCCTTCAGCATCTGACACCCATCTACAAGATAAATCGCGCCTAATCATATCCGATAACGCTCCACCTACCTCTTTCATCTGTTGCCTTCTGAACTCATTTTCTTTTTGGACAAAAGCATTATAGGCTTGATTATCAACCGATGATAAAGTTGCTCTCCATGCCCTATACTCCTCTCCCGGAGTGCGTGAGATCACGGGGTCAATTCTGAGATACCATTCTTCATGTGTTTCATCTGCGATCACCTAATTTTACGTATTTAGCCTAGGTAGAACACTAGATATAGAGCAGATTAGAACTATGTAGTATGAATGTAGTTTATCGTCTTCCTAAAAGAGCCGCACCCATTTTAAAAACCAAACCTGCTTCTTATTATTTTATTTTAAAACCCAAAAATTAAAATCTGAATAATCTATTATGATACCACAAAATATTTTTGCAAGAGGTCTATAGACAAACTCGAAGTTTTGTTGTATATTTTCGCTTATTGATGTGACTGAGTAGTCATATTATTCGCGACTAAAATAATGCCGTCCGAAACCTTCTTTAATTTGCCTAAAATGAAACGACAGAACATCACGAATGCAGCAATCGCTGAGTTCACCAACCATAGTTATGAATCAGCCTCGATTTCTGCTATTGTGAATCGGGCAAAAATTGCCAAAGGTAGTTTCTATCAATATTTTAAAGATAAGCAAGACCTCTACCTTTATCTAGTCGATAGGGCATTAGAAGCCAGGAACGCATTCATTGCTGAGGCAAATTTACCAAGTGTCCAATCTGGCTTTTTTGTTTTTTTGCGAGCATTATTTCAAACAATTTTAGAGTTTCAATTAGCAAATCCAGATTGGAGTCAAATTCTATTTCGAGGACCTCATTATGGTGATGTTCCGTTTAGAAAAGAAGTTTTTAAACGGACGAAGGCTGACATAATTATACTTATTAAAAAAAATATACAAGAGGCGATTGCTCAGGGGCAACTTAAAGCGGATCTTAATCCCGATTTTGCTGCCTTTATGATTGTAACTTTGAGCAGTCAACTCAGATACTTTATTCCCTTCTATCTAGGAATTAATGTTGAACGGCTAGTGAAAGACAGTCCCAATCCACCTCTAGATGCCATCAGAAAAATTCTAGATGACTGTATTCAAATTTTAGAGCAGGGGATGGGAGGTAATTAATAATCATGCTTAATGCCTTACCAATATCAACAAAAATAGTCGTCTTTCTATTTCTTTTTACGTTTCTGTTTTCAGTAGCCTTAGAAGAATCCAAAGCCGAACTTATTACTAGCCTCAAATCAGGCTTGATGGCAAAATCCCTATTGATTAACTTTATTTTGCTACCGCTCACAGGCATAATTCTGACTTGGATATTTCAGTTGTCGGCAGAAATATCTAGCGGTTTTCTGACCGTTGCATCTGCCCCTGGAGGTTTATTATCATTGCATTTTGCACGGGTTGCTAAGGGAAATTTGAGGTATGCGATTGGATTGGTTTTTTTGTTGTCAATTCTTTCGATTATTATTACTCCCTTGTTGATTCACTTGATTTTCCCTGGCATTGTTGTAATAAATTTACCTATTTTCTCTTTAATAGGTCTTCTTTCTCTATTAATTCTTCCTCCTCTTCTTTTAGGACAAATGGTTCGATATTATCTGAGAGGGATTACACCCATACTGCAAAAGATAGCTTCTTTTTTCTCAATTGCTTTATTCATTACCTTTACAATTTTGACTTCGACACTGAGGGATTTGGATGCTGAAATTCTGGATTGGAATGGTATAGCAGCAATTATCGCATTTATTTTGGCTGCCTGGAGCATAAGTTGGTGGCTGAGCGGGGCAGATATCGGAAGCCGTAAAGTTCTAGCGATTGGCACGAGTATGAGAAATATTGCGATATGTTCTGCGCTCTCAAGTATGGGTGTATTAGGTTCCAAAGCCGAGGTGGTCATCATCGGATTCAATGCAATTTCTACTCCGATGAATTTAGTCTTTGCAATCGCTATCAGTCGAATTAATCAAAGCTCTAAGGGTAGCTGAATTAAATCACTTATCCCTTACTAATTATCATTCAAAAAATTCTCAAGCTATGTCAAATAATATTCGGGCAGGATAAGCAAGACATATCAAAACCAATGAATTGACTTCATAATAATCACAGCTAAACATTTTTTATCTATTTACAACTTAGGAGAAACTAATGCTGAAACGATTTGAAGAGTTGAGCCGTACCGTCCGCAATCTACATTCTGTTACAGATTTGCTCAAATCAATGGGGGAGAATACTGACAGCGTATTTGACATTGAAGATAACTTTCGGGGCAGCCATCAGATGAAAGTCTGTGTTGATCGGGTCAAGGCAATCCCTGAAGCGCGCGCAATGATGGAAAGTCGTTATCTTGGTCCAGCGATCAATCTCGAAGCCCTATCTCAATTGTCTCGCGGCACCCTGGGCCATACATATGCCACGGTGATGAAGGCACTGGGCTATGACCCGAATTTCTTCCGCCAGCGCGAGATCGAAACGGATGAAGACTGGTTGACCATGCGCCTTCGCAAAACCCACGATCTTGTCCATCTAGTGACGGGGTTTGGCCCCACAGGCGGAGAGTTAGGTGTGCTCTCTACTCAAGCAGTGCAAATTGGTTATCCAATGGGTGTAATGCTTCAGGTTGCCAGCATCGGTATGGCGCTGAAGAAAGAACCAGAAAAACTTCCAGATATAACGCAGCAAATAGCGAGAGGCATGGGGATGGCAATCCAAATGAAGAAGCCGCTAATTGCTCAGCGATGGGAAGATGGTTGGGATAAAACAGTGCGTCAATGGCGCGAGGACTTGAACATTACTGACCCAGTAATTGATGAACCCTACAGCTTAAAGAATCGCCTACCTGGTCTAGATTTAGCTTGGTAGAATCACACTCAAAAATCTCGGATAGATAATCTTAGCAGTGCCCTACCAGGTGCTGCTCCATGAGTTAGACTCTTAACTCACTTACATTTTTCAGCTATATAAATAAAAGGATACTTAGATAATGCTTAAAAAACTTACATGCGGAATTTTTACAAGTTTAGCAGTGGGTTATTCTATGACTGTATTTGCTCAAACAGAGGATAATTCAAGTCAAAAAACAACAGTCAATCCCTATGTATTGTGTGCAAAATCCCCTTTGAACTCTGTTTGTCAACGCTATCATGTCAATCCAGTTGCCTTGAAAGATAGACCTGGGGAGGAAGTTTTAGGCTGCCAATTTAAGGTTGAAGAGACTGAAATCAAAGGTCCTTGTAAATATTCGATTGAATCCAAAAATCTTGTAGCTTACATCGAAGAAGGTTCAGAATTGGAGTCTTTGGAAGGTGAAAAGCCCACACGTCCTGTTAGTGTCTCAACTAACAAAATTGCTAAGTTATTCTATGAAGAAGACACAATGAAAAATCGATCTGTCCGTATTGCAGGTCGAGCCTTGAGGAAACCAAAGAAAGTTTCTATTATTTCAGTCGTATTTCCAATAATAAAAAACACCACCCAAAAGCGACCACAACCAGCTCCAGCTATTTTAACCCTAGTTACCAAACGGAAAGCAGGTAGCAGCGTGAGGTCTCAGCTAGAGAATACCACAGGACTTCCGTCGGAGGCTCCTCCTGCTGAACGTTAATACTTTCTAGTACTCAGTCTGAATGGTAGGAAGTATCAATAATTAATTAGGGTTTGATTGAAATGAGATTCAAATACGTTTCTATATTAGCTTTGCTCCTGATTGGCTTTATTCTTTCTGGTTCCGCGTCCGCGAGGATCGAGAACATGAATCAATCCAATAGGCTGCGCGACATGGCTGACTCTACTCAGAAGGATACGACGACTACAGATGTAATTGCTACCCAGGATGTGAACGGCAGGCAAACAGCTTTATTATCGGCGTTCTTTGGGCTTGATGACGCGCTGCCGAGTAATAGCAACAGATTCTTCTGTCGCTGGGCTGCCGGAAAAGATGGTATGCCAGTGGTATTCTCCCATGAAATTGATGTCGAGACGATGCAGGCAGCAGATTTTCGAGTCGTCGCTGCATCCGGCACTGTTGGCGAGATTACCTGTGTCACGCCAGCGCCAGCCGACGATATCGGTGAGGCTCGAACCATTCTCATAGTCGGTCAATACGGCAGCGCTGAAGATGAGCCAGCTAGTGTGGAAATCGTCGGCAATCTTCTGTCAAAGGACGGGCAACTAAATTTTCTCGGTGCCCGGACAACAGTAATTCCCTTGGAAGAGGGACCGACAATGGTATGGGCAGAGGTCGTCCCAGAACCAGAGTGGGAACTCGGCAAATCTGCTTCTTCGCTTCCAGGTGGCGGCGACGGATGCCCGTTAGGTACTCTTCAGGTAGTTCGGGTTACCTGGTCTGGCGGTGTCACCAAACCGGGGGGGCAGGAGATTGATGACATCGAGCGTGTAGCGTACCGGGTGACGATGTCGTTCAGTGACGAAGGCGAAACGGAATTGGTGCCCTTTGCTATTGGGGATCTTGGCGACGGAGACAACAACCATGAGCTTTGCCTTGACCGTGCTGGATTGCCTCTGCACGTGGATTTTCCTGCCGGACTCGTCACAGATCCACGAGAGGACTTGAATCCGCATACCAGGATTGAAGTCACCGATGAAAAAAGAAAGTAGTCCCCAATGCTTTTATTGAGGGGATACAGGGTGTATTTGCAGTTGACGAGGAAGACTTAGATTATTGGTGTTTTTAGCGCAGCGTGCCCGGAGGGCATACCAATTGTTCATTGGGACTGCCTTTTTTGGTAAACTTCCACTCTGGAGGAGCAAATAGATAACAAAAGCGTTCCTTAAAAGAATTAGTAGAAGTTAAATCTTTGTATATTTCTATCCATTCATTAAAAACGACTTTGAAAGGATTATTCGATTTAATTGGATGAGTTAAACCGTAAACAGGAGGATTTGATGCTTCCTCGGCAGCAAAAGTACCAAATAAACGGTCAAAGATAATTAAAACTCCACCATAATTGCGATCTATATATGTTCCGTTAGAAGCATGATGTACCCTGTGGTGTGATGGAGTATTCAAAAACCATTCTAAAATACCCAGCTTCGGAATTAGTTCAGTATGAATCCAAAATTGGTAAACCAAGTTTAAAGCTAGAGCGGTGATAACTGAAGAAGGTTGAAAACCAAGCCAAACAAGCGGTGCAAAAAATATACCCGCACCAGAGATAGCACCCGTCCACCCTAAGCGATAAGCTGCTGAAAAATTAAAATATTCTGGTGAGTGGTGAACAACGTGAGTAGCCCAAAACCAACGAATGCGATGAGATGCTCGATGGTACCAATAGTATACAAATTCTAATGTTATAAATAGTAGTAGTAAATTCCACCAATTATCGAGAGAAATAGTTGATATCCGATGCTTCCATGCAAATTCAATTAGAGCCGCAGTTGGAATAATGGGAATTAGTTTAGATATGCGATTTCCAATCAAAATAGCCAGTGAAATCAAACTTTCTCGTTGTGAATACTTTTCTTTCTTCCAAAGCGCTATCAACAAGACTTCAATCACAATGGAAATTAAGAAAAAAGGAATAAATTTTAGAGTTATATCCGTGTAATTCATTTTTTTGCCAGATGTAATTCTGATTATTTAGATTCAATGATTTGGATGACAAAGTTCTCTATAGATGTACTAACCTGCAATACTAATTACTCAAACCCTTGATTACAGATTTGGGTGTTTATCATTGCAGGTTTATACATAAGTATTGGAGTTAGAATTTAATTTCCGAAAGTGCGATTAGTGGTTTGGGTTCTACCATTAGCACCAGTACGAGTTGTGGTTTGCACTCCGTTTCCTGCTGTGCGATTAGTGGTTTGAGTTCTACTATTAGGACCAGTGCGAGTTGTAGTTTGCGCTCCGTTCCCGTAAGTGCGATTAGTGGTTTGAGTTCTACCGTTATGGCCAGTACGAGTTGTGGTTTGCGCTCCGTTCCCGTAAGTGCGACTGGTGGTTTGAGTTCTACCGTTATGACCGGTGCGAGTTGTAGTTTGTCCAGCTAAAACTGATGGTGAAAATGCAGTTAAGGTTAATCCAATTAAAGAGATACTTAGCAGAGATTTCATGATTTTTCCTTATGTTAGTAGTGGGGATGATTTGAGGTTTTTTGAAGCAATCAAAATGTTTTTTGCTTTCTTCTCTCAACCTCGATGTATACAACATAAGCCGGATAGCACCTTTAAAACATGAGTCAAGAGTCCTCAATTGAATAAGGACTAAAGTCCCTAATTTAATCATGACTAATGTTGCTAGTATTTAAAGCGGGTAGATAAGCTATATTTAGTAATTGTTTCAGAAGGCAGTCAAAATGAAGAATTTAGAATTGGTTTAATAAGCAAAAATCTATGTCCTCCGGACACTTATTTCTGTCTTAGCCTTTTTTAAATGTGAGTTCTTCTTCCTTCTTCCTTCGTGAATAAGTACGGATGAACCATAAAAAACAATATGAATCCCATGATTTATTTTATTCAGGATAGGAAATATCCTCTAAGATTTCTACTTTATTTAGAATGGATTTTATTAGGAATTTTAATTTTTAGTGAAGTTATAGCTTTTTCATTTAATATTTCTTCTATCTTGCCAAGAAATATATTTTTAAATATATTATTTTTATTTATATTTGGAATTATTGGTTTAAAGATACCGTCATATAATCAATTTAACAAAATCCTTTATACAGTCTTGGAATTTGGATTAATAATCATTGCTTCATTCGCTGGAGGAATTCTTCTAGTTGGGCTATTATATATTATTTTGATAGCTCGTAATTGTTTAATGTTCCGGAGTATAAGCCGTTATATACTTAATGGATTGGCTATAGCTTTATCTTTAGTTACACAACTTCAACGAATTAAAACAGTCCAAGATATTCAACCTTTAGCAATTGAACAACAATATGCTATTGCCATATTTGCTTCTGTCTTAACATTAGGAATTGGCACAATTTTCATGCAAATGGCAATTACTGCATTAGTAAATGAATTTCAAAGTCGGCAAAAATTAAGTCTTGCTAACGAACAACTCGCAATTGCGAATGCTCAATTAAGTCAATACGCTTTAAAAATTGAAGAATTAGCAACTGTACAAGAGCGTAACTGTATTGCTCGGGATATTCATGATTCTGTTGGTCATGCTTTAACAGTTTTAAATTTACATTTAGAAGCAGCAGTAAAAATATGGCAAACTGACCCTACTGAAGCTACAGAATTTTTAATTGAAGCCAAACAATTAGGTTCAAATGCTCTCAAAGAAGTTCGTCAATCAATTTCAACTTTACGTGCAGATCCATTCGCTGAATTATCTTTGGATGATGCAATCTTTTCTTTGGTTGAAGAATTTAAACGCTCTAGCAATATTTCACCAACCTGCTTAATAGACTTAAAATTACCTATTAAACCTGAAGTTAAAATTGCTATTCATCGGATTACTCAAGAAGCATTCACTAATATTTTTAAACACGCAGAAGCTACAGAAGTTAAAATTACGCTGAAAACTCAAAATCAAACATCTCAGGATTTACCCACAGACAGCACAATGAATGTCATTGGAATGCAAGGAAATAATCTCCAGATATTGCCAATTAGTAACGAGTCCGTAAATTCTAAGTCTAATACTTTACAGTTAATTATTTATGATAATGGTAAAGGATTTAAGCCCAACCAAAATACAACCGGTTTTGGCTTGGAAAGTATGCGCGATCGCACTCTTGCTATTGGTGGTACTTTCAATATGGCAACAGCCCCAAATTCAGGATGTAAGATTACTGCAACCTTCCCAATATAAAATATAAATCCAAAATTAAGATGATTCGTTTATTATTAGTTGATGATGAAAATTTAATCCGTCGCGGACTCAAAGCCTTACTAAAATTAGAAAAAGATTTAGAAATAGTCGGAGAAGCAGATAACGGACAAACTGCAATTGATTCCATTCCCACTTTAAAGCCCGATGTGATTTTAATGGATATTCGGATGCCGATAATGGATGGTGTTGCAGCAACAAAAGAAATTACCAAAGCCTTCCCACAAATTAAAATTTTAGTACTTACTACTTTTGCGGATGAAGATTATGTCACCCAAGCATTACATTATGGTGCTGCGGCATATTTACTTAAAGATACACCTTCTGAAGAGTTAGCTCATGCAATTCGTTCTGTACATAAAGGTTATACCCAACTAGGACCAGGACTAGGTAAAGTCATGGCTGAAAAACTTCCAGTTTCTAAATCTCCACCACCGGGTTGGGATGAACTTACACCAAGAGAAATCGAAATTTTAAAGTTAGTCGCTAAAGGTTCAACTAATCGAGAAATTGCTGAGGCTTTGTATATTACCGAAAAAACCGTCAAAAATTATATGACTCGCATTTTCAATCGGTTAGATTTACGCGATCGCACTCAAGCTGCACTTGTCGCTAGTTCATTTTTTGGTAATTAAAGGTGAAAAGCTATGGACGCGAAAGTTATATAGTATTATACGGATTTGGTTGGCAATAGTTAAAATGATTCAAAGTGACGACCGCCTAGACTGCATCGAGCAAATTCAAGAATCGACCGTCCGTGCTATTGCTAAAAACACGTGTTTATCTTTAAATACATTTTTGTATCAACGCCACTTGCAAATTGTAAAATATCTAAGTATAAATATTTGGACATCAATTATGACTCCCGGTTCGCTCATTTTTTTTCGAGTTCAGAGATATTGCATAAAATCGAAAAATCTATACACCGCAATAGTTTTCGCGATTTACCTAAATTTATCTTGAACTAACACCCTGCTCAAAAAACCCTACTTTATATGCGATCGCCCAAAGTCAGGAAGAAAGTACATTTGAATCATAGCCTGGAACCATGATTAAATCGTTCAGCTTTCTTCTAACTCGATTTCAAATGGGCGAACGGTGAGTTATGAATCACAGCAGTGGGAACTAATTTCTCAAGCTGGTATGTATCTTAAGGAATTTATAAATGAAATTTAGATACACTTTCTTAGTTTTTTGCCTGTCGATTCTTCTGTTCATAGGTTTATCGCATATCTTTATAAAAAGTAAAGCACTCGCTCTAAAAGAGGAAATAGTTCAGATTAATGTAAAAGTGATTGACGGGAACCCCGAAGGAAATATTTGGGTGCCAAGTTTCCGCTGGAAAACTCCTTATTTATGGGATGCTAATTACCTTTATGCAGGATCTGCCAATCCCGATCTTGCCATTACTGTTATGAACAGTCGTGTTATGGACACTGGCTCTCGTTATTCATGTAAAAGCGGAGTTTATTTGAATACAAGGATAATGAATACGCTTGCCTGTGTTTTTACGGGAGTTCGAGTTAATGACGAAACTGTTCGTATTAAAATAACTGATGAAGATTTGGTTTACGATGACATTATAGGTTCGGGAGCGTGCAAAATTGGACAGACTTGTCGAATTGGGCAAGCTGAAGTAAGTATTACAAAAGTACCTTGTGGAGATGAAGAAATACAAGTCAATTATCCATCTGACCCAGAATATATACAAGCATATACTACAACTGGTTCTTGCGTACTTAGCGTGCTAAAATGTTAAGATAACTATCCCGTATTTCACTAATATTTCTTATGAAAAGAGTTTTGACAGAACTATTAAACTTGCCTGATGTAGTAGTGGAGTCCAGTCTACAAGAGGGTTCAGTCCTAATCTTATCAGTAAGTAAAAAGGTGAAAAGTGCAGTATGTCCGCATTGCGGTAAAAAATCAGAACATCTCCATCAAAATCAAAAATACTTAGTAAAAGATTTACCGATGGGAGATAAAGAAGTAATACTAAATTTAAATAGACGAAGATTTAAGTGTAAAACATGCCGAAAAACGTTTAGTGAGCAGCTTGATTTTGTTGGAACGAAAAAGGGGTTTACGCATCGATACGCAGAAAATATTGTTAAACAAGTTATTAGTAGTAGTGTAAGTAATGTAGCGGAAAATAATGGATTAACTGATGAAGAGGTTAATTCGATGATTGAAGACGTAGCTCAAAAATTGTTGCCAATAGATTTAAGCAATTTAAGAAGGTTGGGAATCGATGAAATTAGTTTAGTTAAAGGTCAAGGAAAGTTTATTGTTGTACTTGTAGATATAGATACGGGTAAATTAATAGGGTTAGTAAAAGAAAGAAAACAAATTGTAATAGAAAATTACATGAAAACCTGGGGAGAAGAAGTTTTAGAAAAAATAGAAGAAGTTAGTATTGATATGACCGGAAATTATAAAAGTTTAGTAGATAAGGTTTGCTCAAACGCAGTCGTTACGGTAGATAGGTTCCACGTTACCAAAGTTATACATCAAGAGTTAAATCAAGCTAGGATAGACGAAAAGAAAACAGCTTTAGAATTAAATGTTGAGTCAAGAGAGAAAGTATTTGATAGTTTAAAAGGTAACAAGTTTACGCTCTTAAAAGCTGAAAGCGAACTTACGGATAAACAAAAAGTGAAATTAGATAAAATCAGAGAAGCGTCACCTTTATTGGATATTATGCATTCATTGAAAGAGGAATTCCGTGATATTTTTGATAAAAGCGAAGATTTAGGAGAAGGAATTTTAGGGTTACTAGATTGGTTAAAAAAAGCTAAACTTTATTATCAAAAAAGTGTTAAAACAATTACACGATGGTTTGGAGAGATAATCGGATATTTCGAGAGAAGAACTACTAAGGTCGTAGTAGAAGGAATTAATAATAAACTGAAACTAATAAAACGAAGTGGATTTGGCTTTAGAAATTTTCGTAATTTTGAAATTAGAGCTTTACTTTCTTGGCACTATAATATTAATTTAGCACGCTAAGTACGCAAGAACC
>JAYKJL010000074.1:0-6623 GCA_035285725.1 Nostocales cyanobacterium 94392
ACCAAATCGGCATTAAGGTCTATTTTGTAAATTTCTTCCGCAGTCAGTAAGCCATCATTCGACTCCTCATCTCCAGAAGATGCCAGTACGATCGCACCAGGAATTGAGCCTAGTTGGGGGGTAGTGCCACGCATATTGGTGATTAAACCGTGAGTTGCTAAATGAATCAATCGCGCTGTCTTCATTCGTCGCACTACCTCTGATTCTGTTGCTTGTGAACCAATTAAAGCTTGGGTTTTAAGTTGTTTGGCGATCGCAATGGCTTCTGTTTCAGATACGGGCAATGGATCGATGCGTATACTTTTAAATGTTGGATTGATTTTGCTGAGGTTTGGCATTGTTGGATTGCCAACAATCAATGCATCGTTAGCATTCCATGATTTACTTCTAGTTTTTTGCCGTGACTTGCTGGCGAAATCTAATACTTGTATGGACGATGAGGTAAAAATAGTATGTTTTTCTATCAAGTATTTTCCTTTTGCATCTTGAAGTGCGGCAAAGGGGGTCAAAAATAAATCTCCTTGAGGAATAAAGATAACTCGCGCTTGAGGATTTTGTGGTAGAAAGTTTTCAATTGGCTCAATCAGTAGTTTATGTAGTTCCTGTAGGCGTGTTTTCTGTTCCTGTGGATTAATTTTGGCGACAATTTCGACATCACTACGACCTCTAGCACCAATCACATTTCGGCTGATGGTAATCAAATCACTCAGGGGTAGTTTAAGTTTTGCTAAGTCGATACTACGAAAATCTATTTTCCCATTGGGCTGAATTACCCAAATATAGAGTAAAGAGTCTTGAGGTTTATCAATATCTGGAATTAATGAATATTGAACTATTGTTGCATTTTGTGCTTTTGCAATTTCTTGAATCTGTGTGAGGTTAGGAGATTCAAAGCTTATTTTTTGTTTTGGTTCTTGGTTATTTGAAATTATTTTTCGATTAATTAATATTTCACCTAATGTTTGACTACGACTGCGTTGAGAAATTTCGAGCGCTTCTTTGTTTTTCCCTTGCTCAATCAATGCACGTTGCAGATAATGATAAATATTTTCTCTGGTGTAATATAGAAATGCAACGTCAATACCTAAATTAGCATTTATTAAATGCTCTTTTCTATAAGCTCTACTTCCTTCCCATAGCTTAATCGCATCCAAAAAAGCTTTTTCCGATGCGGCATATCTTCCGGTTTTGAGTAAAATTCTTCCTTGTTGTTCTAGGGTTTTTTCTACTGCATAGGAATCGCCAGTTTCTTTTAATAAAAGCAGAGCTTTTTCATGGAAATTTAATGCTTTGTTTGGCTGTTCTAAAAGCTCATACATTAGCCCTTGATAAGTCAGAATGTTACCTTGTAATGCTCGGTCGCCTAATTCTTGAGAAATTGTTAATGCTCTTTGATAATAATCGATTGCAGCATTTGTTTCTCCTTGTTGCAAGTAAATTAGCCCAACAGATAATAATGGTTGCGACGCTCTAATTCCTAAAATGTATTTGTCATCATGCTCACTTAAAGAAGACCTAATATTGTAATATATGTATTCTAATACGTTTGCTAGTATTATTTGCTGCCATCTTAAAAAAACTTGTTTATTAAAATCGATATTTACGGTTTTGTTGATTTTCCTTTGCTTTGTAAGGTAAGTACGAGATAAATCTAAATAATTTACTGATAGTGCAGATATTTGTGCATCTCCGTAATCCACAGCTACAAGTAAACTTGCGATTAAACTTATCGAACTATTTGGAAGAGATTTTATTAAATTGTCATTCTCTATCAATCTAGTATTTTGACTGGAGTTTTTTAGCTCAATTAAACTGTCATAATTGTTGTTTATTGATGGGTTTATTACTTCTGTAATGTTTAACTTTCTACCCATTTTATTCATTGACAAATACCGATGAATTTCTAAAGCATTAAAATATTGTTTCTGGCTTATATATGCTGCCTTTATAAAATAAAGAGCATTCATTTGTCCAGTCATATCATTAAGCTTATAGTATATTTTAAATGCTTCCTGATAAGCCTTTAAATTTCGTGAAATATAAGATTTAGGGGAAATTACATAATTATGAGTAAGGGAATAGAATTTCCCTATCTTAATCAGACTTTCTGCTGTACCCTTATCATCTTTTAAGCTTTTCCTCAAGGTGACGATTTCTTCAAAATATTCAACCGTTTTGTCGAATTTGCCTAATTTATCCCAAGCAACTCCAATCTCGTAGAGAGTATTCGCAAGTTCGGTATTATTTTTTAAATTTCTAAAAATAGTCAAAGCCTTTTGGTAAAACTCAATCGCTTCCTGATGCTTACCTTCCTCAGTATAAAATTTAGCAATGTTTAAAAGTACAGAAGCTTCTCCTGGTTGGTCATCAATTTCTTGGTAAATAGTTATTGATTGCTGATAAAATTGGAGTGAATTGTTATATTTTGCATCTCTAGTTGCATTTCTTGTTGACTTACCCCATTGCTGATAAGCATATGCAATATTGATTAAAAATTGACTTTCTTGTCTACGTATCTCTTTCAAACTAATTGCTTTATTGTCAACTGTTTTTAAAACTAATAATGCTTGTTGATAAAACTCAATTGCTTGAGAATATTCATTTAAATAATACCAAGAAACTCCTATAGAGTTTAGTGTATTAGCCACTTTGATTGCATCTTTTAAATTCTTAAAAATGGCTAAAGCTTTTTGATAAAACTTAATAGATTCATTATGCTTTGATAGCTTGCGATAAAGTATTGCTATTCTCTCCAGTGAAGAAGCTTCTCCTGGAGAATCATTTAAGTCTTGGTTGATTTTTAATACTTTTTCATAAACTCCAACAGCTTGTTCATAGTGTTCATATTTTGCATTGAGGGTTTTTTTAGGAGAGTCACCCAATAGCTCATAAGTATAGGCAAGATTAGCTAAATATAAAGCTTCATTACTTTGCCTATCTTTTAAAGTAATTTGTTTATCATCAACAGTTTTTAACACAGATAATGATTGTTGATAAAACTCAATAGCTTTAGGGTATTCACCTAAATTAGTCCAAGCAACACCTATAAAATTGAGTGTGTCGGCAACTTGTAAGTTGTCTTTTAAATCTTGAAAAATGGCTAATAATTTCTGGTAAGTTTGAAGTGCTTCTTTATGCTTTGATAGCTGACTATAAGCTTGAGCAAGGTTAAATAAAAATAAACTTTCTTTTCGCTTGATATCTTGTATCGACACTTTTTTGCTATCAACAAGCTTAAGTGCCATTAATGATTGCTGATAATAGCTACTGGCTTTGGTGTACTCACCTAAATTAGACCAAGATAATCCTATATAGTTGAGTGTGTCAGCCACTTGTAAGTTGTCTTTTAAAGATTGGAAAATTGCCAAAGATTTTTGATAAAAATCAATGCTTTCTTTATGCTTTAATTGCTTACTATATATTTCTGCAATTCTTCCATATAAATAAGCTTGGTCATGAGCAGGTGCTAATTTCTGATAAATTGGCACTGCTTTTTTATAATACTCAATGGCTTTATCATATTTTTGGTTTTTGGTACTGTCTTGAGTTGAATCAGCAAATAATTCATAAGCATTAGCAAGATTTATTAAAAATTTACTTTCTTTGGTTTGTATGTCCTTAGAAGTAACTTGTTTTTTATCAACAAGTTTCAATAATAATAATGATTGTTCAT
Source organism: Nostocales cyanobacterium 94392 (assembly GCA_035285725.1). Taxonomy (GTDB): domain Bacteria; phylum Cyanobacteriota; class Cyanobacteriia; order Cyanobacteriales; family Nostocaceae; genus Rivularia. The sequence goes on from JAYKJL010000074.1 coordinate 3,674, forward strand.
GAGATTGAATTGCTTTGGGAAAATCTTCCAAATCTCTCCAAATAGTTCCAATCTTATTCATGAAATTTGCTGCTTCCAAGTTTTCGCCTATCTCCCGATAAATTGCCACTATTCTTTGATAGGATTCAATTGCTTGTTTATATTGTTTAGACTCATTATGAATATTACCTATTGACTCTAGTAGCCAAATTTTCTCCCAAGGTTCAATTTGAGCTTGATAAACTAATAATATTTGCTGAAATAAATCAAGTGCTTTCTCAGTCTCTTGTAATTCATAGTATTCTCTCCCAATCAGCATCAAAATTGTCATTTTCGTTGTGGGAAATTTACCTTGTTCTGCCATTTTCAAAGCCTGTTGATAGACTTCCAGCGCTTTTTTGGGTTGTTTTTGTTGACTGTGAATTAACCCAAATCCAGTCATACTAAGCGCTTCTGCATCGCGATCGCCTTGCTGTTTTGCTGCTTGTATGGTGCGCTCAAATATTTGCCGTGCTTCCTCTAGTTTTTCTTCCTGAACAAGTGACAAGCCTTTTTCAGCTTGTAAGATAAGTTCTGATTTTGGCTGGGTTTTTGTCTGAGCTATTACAACTCCTATTTGCGGAGAAAAAATAGGTACAGCAGCAAAGGGGACTAAACCACAAAGCAACAGCAACAGATGAAAACAATATTTTTGAGGATACATGAACAACTCCTAAGTATGATGATATTGATGCGAAATAATTTTGTTTACTCTTGGTTTTTATCTAAAAAGCGCAATGCAGACTACCTAAGATTCAACCACATTAATAATGGTTGAAATTGCTGCAAGTTGGCTTTTAGCGACAATGCGATCGCCTGAACTTTCTACTCTAATACTCCGGGTATTTCGTTCTAAGTCACCTAATAGCTCTTGTACCCACCCTAATGCTTGCTCACCCTCGATGTTTACAGGAGTTCTTCCACCAGGGTTTGTTATATCTGCAATGCTTTTTAATCCTTTCAAAGCATCACGAATTGGCAAAAAACTTGCTAAGACCAAAATTTCTTGACTTCCCACTCCTTTAAGCTTGAAACTATAGCCATCACTTTCTTGAGGAGTAATAATCTCCTGTTGTGGTGCGAGAATGGCTTCTATTTCTGCCGAATTCCAGTAGGGGAAAAGCGGTGTTATTTTACCACTACTGCCAATACTAATAACGGCTATATATAAGTTATTCTTTTCATTGTTACGTACTTTTACTTGTACATCTGTACCAGATAAAAACTGAGAAGGTGTCGTTTTTGTACTACTACCTTTAGGAATGATCGCAGTCGTAACATTCAATTTTGTGCTATTGCCACCAAAAGCTGCATCACTACCTGTAATCAGTTTCAATAGTTTGCCAGCTAATAATGATATTAAACGTCCTTGTAAGCGCTCAACAGCAGATGAAGCTGATTCTCCTGATTTTTGGAAAGTGTTGGCTAAAGGGGTGAGTCCTGGTAAAAACAGCCCAAAACTATCTACTGCTGGTAAATCTCGAATTTTTTTTGGTTTTACCTGTTGCAGATAGCTACTAGTCATCCTTCCCAGAATATATTCTGCCCCGGTTGAAACCACTTCGATCCGATCTATAGAAGCTAAAGAAGCTCTTGCTATTTCTAACTGCTCACCCAAGGAAACATCTAACCCAACCCGCAACTTAAGATTTTCGGGAATACCTCGTATCTTTTCTCTGAGCAGGACACCAGGTTGAACATTTTTACTTTCCCCTTTAGTCAGTTTGCCATAACCTACCAAACCCTTTCTGTCCTGTTGCTCAATTTCGCCAATTTCTTGTCCCTTTGTATTAATTAACGCCCAAATAATTCCTTTTGGTTTTGCTTCTAGGCTCAAAGCAGAAATACCACCTAACCAATATTCTATTTCTCCACCAGGTTTTACCTTTCTCACAATTGCTTCAGCCCACGGTTTGACGGGATTCAGGAAAAATGTTGGTTTTTGGCTGTTTGTTTCTGGATTAGCAGCAATTATAGGAGTTTGATACATTGATGACTTAATAGCAAGATCATTGGTACTACGCTCTAAATTCACAAAAGTATTACCTATACCTTCTACAGAACTTGCTTGCCACAAATAACGAGTAAGGATATAAGTAAAGGCTCCACAGTGAAATGTATCATTATCAAACTTCGCTTCGGCAGCAAGCTGGTCAAATTGAGCTGAACCAATTGCCACACCTTTAGCAATGCCCTTACGACGCATATCATAAAGCTTTGCTTCCGATAGTTGCAAGTCTTTCATCCACCGTCGCTGAAATTCTAATTCCGTTTCGCTTGGTTTTGCTGATTCCCCACTATCAAGTCGAGACGAAACAGCACGAAACACCAAATCACCCCGTGTACCTCCCCCTGAGTGACAGCTATCTAAAATTGCTGTGACGTTGTTAGTTTTTAGGGCATACATTAATAAAAATAAACTCCTCCCCATAATATCTTGAACTATATCGCTACGCTTCGTATTTCTATCACGAGGCACAAGTGTACCGTTAAGCTTGTCAGTATTAGGAACTACTTCGCCATTAATAATTAGTTCCGGAATCGGATAGGGATCGATAATTCGCGAGCCATGTCCGGAAAAATGAAAAACAACGACATCTCCTGGTTCTGCTTGGTCAATTAAATGGGTTTGAAATTGATCTAAAATATTTTGCCGTGTTGGCTTTAAATCCGCTTCATCTGTGATGACAACGATATCTTTGGGATTAAAGCCAAAGCGATGTACCAGTAATTCATATTGCATTTCTACATCACTGAGGCACCCTTTTAGCGATCCGATGCCTGATGGATAAGAATTTATACCAACTAGTAAAGCTAACTTTCGTGGGGTATTTTGAGCAATTACTTGAGCATAACGGTGAGCTTGCTGGGTAAAATTTGATTGGCTCAGTGTAATTGCGCTGAGTGTAGAACCAGCAAATTGGAGAAAATG
>JAYKJL010000075.1:0-42560 GCA_035285725.1 Nostocales cyanobacterium 94392
CTCAACCTTCGCCTTGACTGTTAACTTTCCAGTTAAAACATCATCAGGTCAAATCAAGCTTGTTCCCTTTATTGGAGGTGGTGTGTTAGTCAGATCAAAGTCTATTTTTGAGGATATTACTTTGCGAGGATTGGTGATGGGAGGAGTTGACGTACCGCTATCACGCAGACTGACAGGCACAACTAGGGTTAATGTTGGTTTGTTTGAGAAAGCCGAAGTGGGAGTACAGTTAGGAGTTGGCTATAACTTTTAAGAGGGCATAGTAAACTTCCAGTGTTTTTAATTGCCACCGCGTAACTAATTTTGTTGCTCCCCCCAAGCCAGTATGGATATAGACATTTATGCGCTTTGTTTGCCAAACCGTAGACATTCTTCACGAGTGACAACGTTTATCGATTTTTTAATTAAACGATTTGGCAATACACCTTACTGGGAAGAAACCACGCTCTGAACTGGGCTAGTTTTAATTAAATATTATCCAACCTTTACATTTTCCCAATCTGCTCGGTTCAAACGATAAACTAAACAGTCGTCATCATCAAAATTGAGCAGATAAATACTGATGGGAACATGAAATTAGACGAGTTTTATGTTGCTAGTATTATCAAATATCCTAGTATTATTACGCCGAGGGTGAGCAGCTTTGTGTCAAACAACCTCTTGACATCAAAATTAAGTGCATATACACTTAATCTATGGATAAGCACATCAACCCAATCAACTCCGTGCTATTAGGTCAAGCAGGTTCAACCTGCGCTTGTTTCAATCTCAGAAAGGCTTCTCGTGTGATTACACAACATTTTGATGAAGTCCTCAAGCCAAGTGGGTTGCTCGTGACTCAGTTCACCATTCTGGCGGCTGTCACGATCGCAAAATCAGCAACGATCAATGAGTTAGCACAGAAGCTAGTGATGGATCGTACCACCTTAACCCGGAACCTCAAACCCCTTGAACGCAAAGGATGGATAAAATCTGAACCTGGGCGAGACCAGCGAACCCGTATGATTACCTTGACAACTAACGGAGAAACTGTCTTAGCAAAAGCTTTGCCATTGTGGAAACAAGCTCAAAGCACAGTTGAGGAAACCCTTGGTCAGCAAAGATGGAGCCTTCTGCTTACCTACTTGGTAGAAACAACTGCACTCATCCGTTAAATCCAAAAAAAAATTCCATAAAGCGTGTACATACACTTAGTTATCCTAAATTGACAGATGATGATACTCATTCAAAAAAAGAAGTTAGCAAGATGAAAACGATTGCGGACGTAGCGCCTCAAACATGGTGGCAGAAGCTCAACGCTCTTGTCATTGTATTCCAGGCTACGATGGATATAGATATCTTGGGCGATCGCATTAAACGGCGCATTGCCGATCTCGAAGCGCAATTGCACAATTCAAACGTTTGCGTCTCCGGCTCCATCAACTCAAGCATTGAAAGTGGGGTAAGCCATGACTAATCCTAAAATTCTCGTCACAGGTGCAACCGGGAAAACCGGAGGTGCTGTTGTCGCCCAACTGCTTGAGAAAGGCTTTCCCGTTCGAGCGATTGTGCGATCGCGTGACGCGAGGAGCAAACGACTTGATCGCCTCGGTGTAGAAACCGTCGTCGCCGATATGTATGATCCTGAGCAATTGCTTCAAGCGATGCGCGGCACGGCGCGTGCTTATTACCTGCCGATGATGCGCCCCTATATGATCCAAAGCGCCGCAGCATTTGCCGTCGCCGCACAAGGGGCAAAGCTAGAATCTATCGTGCAAATGAGCCAATGGACATCCAGCGCAGCTCATCCGTCGGTGCTAACACGGCAAACTTGGCTTGTTGATCGGATATTCTCGATGACTCCAGGTATAGCGCATACGATTGTTAATCCAGGAATGTTTGCCGATAACTACCTTCGTCTCATCGACTTCGCGGCGCTCTTAGGGATATTTCCAGTCTTGTTCGGCACCAGCAAGAGCGCACCAGTTTCCAATGAAGATATGGCGAGAGTCATTGCGGCAATCCTAACAGACGACCCCGCAAACCATGCCGGAAAAAGCTATCGCCCTACAGGACCGAAGTTACTTTCCGCCCAGGATATGGCAGCAATCTTGCAGAAGGTAATTGGCAACCGCGTGCGTCCGATTAAACTGCCCTTTTGGATGTTTCTGAAAGTGGCGCGGATGCAAGGTGTCGATCCATTCCAAGTGTATAGCCTTCGTGACTATATGGAAGATCATAAACAAGGAACATTCGAGTTTGAAGGCGGTGTCAGTGATGTACTTCAACAATTGACTGGCAGCCCGTCTGAGAATTTTGAAACAACCACTCGACGCTATGCTGCTCTACCATTCGCACGTAAAACGTTAAGCAATCGCCTACGCGCATTACTCAACTTCACGATCGCACCATTCTATCCGGGTTATAACCTGACTCGATACGAACGCGAACATGAATTCCCGATGCCTCCTAAGCCGCAGCTTTGTATGAACAGTGAACAATGGAAAGCTGACCATCGAATGCGCTCAGATGACGAACACTGGAATTGTGAACCTATCCGTCCAGTTTTGTCCCAACCTGACTGAACATCGTTTCCACCCTTAACCCGCTCAAACTCATTTATCGTTAACTGTCGTCAATCCTAGAGGTTTTAATGGCTAAATTTGAGAATCATCCCACCGTGAGATGGTGGCATGAGCAATCTACAGACAACCCTTCCACAAGCACAGCCACCTTAAACGCTGACTCACTCCGAACACTTTGCTTAGAAGCAGGGGCTGATGATGTGGGGTTTGTAGAAGTTGACCGACCTGCGATCGCCGATCAGCACCCAGATATTCTGCGAGCATTTCCGCCCACCAAAACGCTGATTAGTTTTGTCACCAGAATGAATCGGGAAAATATTCGCACGCCCGTTCGTTCTGCTGCAAACATTGAATTTCATGCCAATTATGACCACGCCAATCATGTCGCCCGCCAGATTGTGAGAAGCTTGGAACAGGCTGGGGTACGCGGCATGGTGCCAGGGGCAAGTTTCCCCATGGAAATGGATCAATTTCCTGGTAAAGTCTGGGTTATTTCTCATAAGCCCGTCGCAGTAGCAGCCGGGTTAGGGCATATGGGCATTCATCGGCTGGTGATTCATCCGAAGTTTGGCAATTTCATTGCTCTGGGAACGATTCTAGTTGACGCAGCAGTGACAGAATACACTCATCCCATTGACTACAATCCCTGTGTTGAGTGCAAGCTGTGTGTCGCGGCTTGCCCAGTCGGAGCGATCGGTGCCGATGGTCACTTCAGTTTTTCCGCCTGTTACACCCACAATTATCGTGAGTTTATGAGTGGGTTTACCGATTGGGCAGAAACAATCGCTGACAGCAAGAGTGCCTTTGATTATCGCCAAAAAGTCAACGATTCAGAATCAGCCTCTATGTGGCAAAGTTTGTCCTTTAACGCCCAATATAAAGCGGCTTATTGTATGGCGGCGTGTCCCGCTGGAGAAGATGTGATTGCACCATTTTTGAGCGATCGCAAAGCTTTTGTTCAAGAGGTGGTTAGACCCTTGCAGGACAAATCCGAAACAATCTATGTAGTGCCAGGATCGGATGCAGAAACCTACGTCCGGCGACGTTTTCCCCACAAAATAGTGAAACGAGTTAGTAGTGGAATTCGTCCCCAATCGATTCAAGGATTTCTGTTTGGATTGCCATTGCTATTTCAACGAAATCAATCAGAAGGATTGAATGCAATCTACCACTTTACATTTACAGGTTCTCAATCCCAGTGTGCAACGGTGAAAATTCAAAACAAAACGCTACAAGTGCAAGATGGTCATATTGGGCAAGCCAATCTTTCGGTGACAGCAGATAGTAAAATTTGGTTAGACTTTCTAACTAAGGAACAAAATTTAATTTGGGCAATATTGCGGCGTAAAATTCGCATCAGTGGTTCTCTTAAATTACTTCAGGCGTTTGGCAAATGTTTTCCTACCTGAAAGTTTATTTGAGAAACGGATTTCGCAATACCTCCCCATTCTTCTAGGTTGAATTCTCCCCAAATATCCGATGTTGTATGTGAGAACAAAAAGGCACAATACAAACATCGTTACTATTCTTTATTTTTATGTCCACCGAAGCGCTACAAGCTTTATCAAACAACATCGCCAAAATTGTTGCACAAGCAGGTAAAGCGATTGTTTCAGTCAATGCTAACAGACGCTTTACTCCCAGCGGTATTCACTGGCGCAATGGTATCATCGTTACTTCTGATGAATCCCTCAAACGTTACGAAGACATTACCGTGACTCTGGCGAATGGTACTAAAGAAACAGTTTTGCTTATAGGGCGTGACCCTACTACGCTAAACGATAACCCAAAATTGACTGTGACAAGTGCGTCTTTATTTGATTCCCTTATCGAAGATGAAATGCAGCTACCACCCGACGTACTGTTACTCGATTGGAGCGATCGCGAATCTCTAACGTTAATTCAACAGTCAAATGCTGCAACTATTATTTTGATCTCGGAACTTGAAGATATCAACTTAGGAACGGTTTTAGCTGCCCGAATTAAAGGAATATTACCACAAACCATTGAAGAATCGGAAATTATTGCAGCAATTGTTGCGGTAGCTGCGGGATTGGTGGTGCTGCATCCAGGAGTTATTGATAATTTGTCAGGACTTACGCAACTGGCACAAGCAATGGTGCGCGAAGCTTCCCTCCGCCTACAAAACTAAACTATAGACATAGCAACGTCTGGGCGTTTTAGTTGCTCTATTAGGTAATTAGAAAGCAAATTATGCTTAATTTTATAAACAGTTTCACCTGTTTTATAAGCTAAATTTTTAAGTTTAAGCCAGACTAACAACACGAGGGGCGATATGATTTCTTTGAAGACGAGCCTTGCGACATTGACAAGATTCAATACCAGTTAACTGCTTTAGTTCTCTGTGAAATTCCTCTATTTTCCAACGAATTTTACACACCTGTTGTGCAACATCCATAGAACTTTGAGATAAGTCATTAGTCGCGACATAATCCGTTCTGTCGGTGGAGACAATAACACGGAACAATTTCACTTTTTTATTCGCAGGAAACCCTTTAATTTTTATTATTTTACCATCTTTTAATTCTTCATTACTCCATTCTAGAGATTTAATATTCTTATATTTTTCTTTTCCAAAACTATCATCAACTAGACGATTAGTCTTTAATGGACAATAATAAATTTTATCTAAACTATCGATATAAAGCATTAACTTGTTAACTGCATACCATGTATCCATTAAAACTGTTTCAAAAGGCAGATTCCTTTAATATACAAGACTTTGCAACATATTTTTTACGTGGTCAACTTTAGTTAAACCATCATTTTCAGGGTTAAAAATACGTTAGCGAAGCGTGTCCCGAAGGGACATTAATCTATTACCCAAAATTTTAACGTTTTAGGATTAACATATATACAACTTACTATTACTATCCCTTTAACAACACCATGCTCATTACCACTATATTGTCTTCGTACTATCTCTATTTCTTCAGAAAATTTCTTATCTATAACTGTATCATCAAATATGATATAAGCATCATCGTCAACTACTATTATATCTTTCACATTGTCCCAAAGTAAACGAGGAGTTAACTTTTAATTTTTTAGATAATAATTAATTTTATCATGACTAATATTTTCCAAGTGTTCTGCCAAATTAGTCATTGTATAGTTAATTTGACTACTAAGTAAGTATTGACAATAATTGAGTTTAGTAAATCTCATCGCTTTTTTAACTTTATGATGCACCTTTTATCAATTTTCTCATAAAATTTTGAAGCAATATACATCATTAATTATTGTTACTAATTCAAGTAAAGCCAATAAAAAACACTCCAATATAACAATATTTTTGTACTACAAACTGGCGATCACATTGTGCCAGTTGCGTAAGTCCTGTATTAGTTATGTCCTAAACTCCACCCAAACTTCTGACTTGACTTTCGAGCAATTTATTGCTGAGTAGGTCGATAACGCCCGTTACGAACTGATTGACGGAGAATTTGATAGGTCACCAACTGGTCTTCATGAAGAGGTTTCAGGGAATATTACTGGTAGAATTTATGCTGACACTACTCGCAAATTAGGTCTCAGTTTTTTTGAGTATATGCGTGACCGCATTTTTCAAATTGAAAATATCCCACTTTTAGGGACTATTATTCGGGAAAAATCTTTTTCTAATCCCTATGGTTGGTCGTGGGTGCCACAACAACTTCCTGCCCCGAAATTTTGAGGGGATACCTATTTTTTATAAACATTTCTAAACTTAAATAAAAAAAATTAGCTAATTCATTCGATATATTAAGCAAATATAAAGTTTTGATTAAAGCCAATGGCTCACGCTAAATATTCAATAACATTGATGATGTATATTGAATATTTAGTAACACTTAAGTGTGAAGTTTCATTTTTTACAGTTTAACAAGTAGGCGTAATTAAAGTTTGTTTTACAGAAATGTAAACATATCGAAGCTATTACGTACGCCTATTTAATACCGCATTTTACTCACGGTGAAATAGCGATAATTTTTTTTGATGACTTACTTAGCAATAAACTTTTTATTCATTCTCAATTAATGAATAAAGATGCTACATATTGCTTCAAAAGCAATTTAAATTAATAGAGGTCGAGAGCTAAAAAGTTTAATATTAAGGACAAGGTTTAATAAATGTAAAATGAGTGATTATAAAGTTATCAATGCTGTGGATGAAACTCTTAGAAATCTCTTATGGCAAGAGATGAGAATCGACCCTTCTATTTCTAGTATTTTGGGTTCAACTGACGATACAAGAATTTCTTTTGAACCGCCTTTCAAATTAATCCAAGATACGGAGCCAGATAATGATTATCTTTCATTGTTTCTTTATCGTATCGTCGAAAATGCCGATATGAAAAACCGACCTCAAGAATTAGTAAATGGAAGTTCGCTGGCATATCCACCTCTTTGTTTAAATCTTTTTTATTTAATAACTCCTTTGAACACGAGCCTGAACGGTACTGAAAATGGTCATAAATTACTTAGTAAAACCATGCAAATTTTTTACGATAACTCTATTATTAAAGGAGATGCATTACAAGGAGAAGGAGATGAGAAACCAGAAGAATTAAGAATAATTTTTAATCCTATTTCAATGGAGGATATCACAAATATTTGGAGTGGTTTTATGCGCCCCTATCATCTTTCAGTTTCCTATGAAGTCAAAGTAATTTATATTGACTCGAAGCGGGAAAGAGAAACGGAATTGGTACGTCGCAAACAAATCCAATATCAAAAAATAAATTAGGGTTTGAGGTCAAAAATATGACTTGGGAAATATTAGAGCAAGTAGCAATAGTCACAGGTAAAATCCTGCATCAAGGAACGGGAAAACCTGTATTTGGTCAGGTTGGCATTACCACCGAATTTGGAATGGTGGTGGACAAGTTATTGAAAGACGGTGCATTTGTCATTTCTGGAAGACCAGATTTACTATTTCCTCAATTAGATTCCCAATCCTATCAACTTAATCTTAGGATTCGGGCTGACTCACTACAATTTCGTCAGGGTTTTATCGAAAAAGATTTAACTGTGACTATCCCTAGCGGTTGGACATTTGAGCAACCAGTTTCTCAAGCAGAAACCGTTTTTCTGGATGCCGATGCTGTCAATATTGGAGGTTACGTATTTGATGCAGTTAATCCAAGCGATAGAATTGCCAATGCCACAATCGAAATACTGCAAGAGGGAATGGTTATTTATTCTACTCTTACTAGTAGTGACCCCAGCGAACAAGGTAAGTATCGTTTCAATAACATCATTGTTTTAGCAGCAGCACAAATTCGCTGTGTTGCGACTGATTTTCAAACTCAAACCCGTAACTTATTAATCGATTTTGGCAAGTCACTAAATCAAGAGAATTTTTATTTAGTTCCATCACCTTAGATAGTCTTATATAACTAAAGGAGATTAATTATGCCAGAATATTTAGCCCCTGGTGTGTATGTTGAGGAAGTAGATACAGGTGCCAAACCAATAGAAGGTGTCAGTACCACCACTTCCGGAATGGTAGGAGTAACGGAGTGGGGTATGTTAAACAAACCAACTCTTGTCACCAGTTTCGCTGACTTTCAACGGCAATTTGGCGGTTATCTTAATTATCGTCAGTATCAGAATAGTTGGTATTTACCTCATGCAGTCGAGGGCTTTTTTCAAAATGGTGGTAAGCGGGTTTATATTGTCAGAGTTTTACCCGATAGCGCAACTTCTGCTGTAGGAAATGTTGATATTACAATTCTTAATCCAGCATCTGTAACCCTTAATTCTTGGACAATTGCAGCTAATGTAAGTGTAGGTGACACCAGTTTAACTCTAAATAATACAACAAATCTTTCTTCTGGTAGATGGTTGCAAATCGCTGGTACTCCAGTTGAGTCTATTTATATAACGGAAGTTGATACAACAACAGATATTATTACTCTGAATAAACTATTGCGTTCTGATTATGCAGCAGGAATAGCAGTCGCAGAAGTTAGTAGTTTTATTGTCGAAACCCTCGATCCAGGGACATGGGGAAATGGAGTGCGAGTGACGACACAAGCAGATAATATAGTTAGCAATCGTGCAGATGCAGCAGCCGCAGTTGGCGATACATCTTTAACTTTGCGTTCTGTTGTCGGTTTAGAAGTAGGAAGTGTAATAGAAGTCAATTACACAGACTTAATCGCAGGTCAATTTTACAAAGTTACCGATATTGATTCTAGCAGCCGCACTGTAACTATTAGCCCAGCAATTTCTACAGTAGTAGTGCTTAACGCAACAGTGCGATCGCGAGAATTTACAATTCGGGTCGAACTGATACAAACCAATCCAATTACTAACCGTCAGCGAACAATAGTTAGCGAATTTCACCGCAATTTAGCAACCGACCCCCGTCACAGTCGTTATTTTGTCAAGGTGATTGGTGCGATTGCTACACCAGATACTTTAATAGATACTGATGGACGCACCCCCGGAGAATCTAATTTAATTCGCGTCGCAGATGGATTATCTTTAGTACAAGCACAAGCTGCTATCCGAACGGAACCAGAACCAAATTCTTTCACCTTGAATGGTGGTAACGATGATGAAGGTAATATCAGTGATAACATTTATAGAGGTGAGGATAATGTGAATCCCCAAGACCGCACCGGATTATTTGCGCTGAAAAATATTCAAGAAATTAGTATTGTGGCAATTCCCGGACGCACCAGTCAAACAGTGCAAAACCAACTAATTAACCATTGTGAACTGATGCGTTACCGTTTTGCAGTGCTAGACTCACAAGTTGGCGATCGCCTCGCAGAAGTGCAAGAACAACGGGGACTTTATGACACAAAATACGCAGCCATTTACTATCCCTGGATCAGAATTCCCGACCCTTTCCCAGAAAACCCACAATCCCGAGGAAGCGTACTTTTAGCTCCGTGCGGTCACATGATGGGGATTTATGCTCGTAGTGATATTGAGCGGGGTGTACATAAAGCACCAGCAAACGAAGTCATTCGAGGGATTTCCGATCTGGAATTTAAGTTAAATAAAGAAGAACAGGATATTCTTAATCCTCGTAATATCAATGTATTGCGGAACTTTAGAGAAGATAATCGAGGGCTGCGGGTATGGGGTGCGCGTACTCTTTCTAGCGATACAGATTGGAAATATATAAACGTCCGCAGGTTATTTATCTTTGTTGAAAAATCAATTGAGCGGGGTACTCAATGGGTGGTTTTTGAACCCAACGATGAACCATTGTGGCAAAGAGTGAGACGGGTAGTCACTGCCTTTTTAACTAATGTATGGCGGGATGGTGCATTGATGGGACGAACTCCAGAACAAGCGTTTTTCGTCAAATGCGATCGCACCACTATGACCCAAAATGATATCGATAATGGTCGTTTAATTGTCCAAGTGGGAATTGCTCCTGTTAAACCAGCAGAATTCGTCATCTTCCGTATTGGTCAATGGGTAGGTGGTTCATCTCTAGAAGAAAGTTAAAAAGATATAACTTATCAACTCGTAAATCCTAAATCCTATCAAGAGGACAGTAACCATGCCAGAAACAGGTCAACGCAACGACCCTTTCCAACAGTTTAATTTTTTGGTAGAAATAGACGGCATTAACCGCGCAGGTTTTATGGAATGCACCAGCTTGTCTACGGAAACTGACGTGATTGAATACCGTGAAGGTGCTGATATTTCTACTATGCGAAAAATTAAGGGTTTAGATAAATATGCAGCCATCACGCTTAAAGGAGGTATGCTACAAGATACAAGCCTTTGGAATTGGCGCAAACAAATTATTAACGGTCAAGTAGAGCGCAAAAGCGCAGATATTATTTTATTAGACGAAAGTCGTGACGAAGTAATGCGCTGGCGACTGCGAGAAGCTTGGATTACCAAGTGGGAGGGTGGTCCCTTCAATGCCAAAACTAATGATGTTTTAGTCGAAACCGTAGAAATAGTCCACGAAGGTATGGAAATTGTTTAGCATCTGAAAATACTATGGCTGAGTATCTTACCCCTGGTGTTTATTTTGAATTTCAAGATGCTGCACCGCCGATAATTCGACAAGTGCGGATGGATATTGCTGGATTTATAGGTTTAGCAGAACGCGGATCGGTTAACCAGCCGGTGCAAATAGATTCTTGGCGACAGTTTCAGGCAATTTTTGGTAATTTCCTGCCCTATGGCTTCCTTGCATATGCTGTCAAAGGCTTTTTTGAAAATGGTGGACGTACTTGTTTTATTATTCGTATTGCTGGCAACAATGCAGCGAAGGCATCTTTAATTATTAAAAGCAATAATAATACTGATGTATTGCGAGTTACGGCAATGAATGAGGGGAGTTGGGGTGACAAAATTGCAATTGCTCTTACTCAAGTCCGTCCCAGCAATCTGAGCTTTTCCTTAGTAATAATTCGTCAACAACAACAACGTGAGGTGTTTGCTAATCTATCTTTAAATCCTGATGATTCCAGGTATTTTGTTCGTATGATAAATCAGGGTGATGAAAAAAATGCACCTTCTCAGTGGGTTTACGTAGAAGATTTAATTGCTCCTGGAGTTGAACGGAATCAGGAACTATTACCAAATTCAATTAATTCCGGTTTTAAAAATCAAATTGGCTTTTTAGCTGGTGGTAAAGATGGAGTAGCATCTTTAACTATTAACGATTTTCTCGGTAAATCCGATCCAATTTCCCTAGAGCGCAAAGGTTTAAGGTTATTAGAAACAGTCGATGCAGTGGGAATTGTTTGTATTCCCGATATTCACATTCGACCTGTTTTAATACCCGAACCACCTCCTGTTTGGCAACCACCCCGCGACCCCTGTTTACATTTTCCAGAGTCGCCACCAGAAGCGACTACCGACATAACCGATAGCCCAGAAACACCGCCATTATTTTCCTTAGACGATATTTTTACAGTTCAGCAAGCAATGATAGAACATTGCGAACGCCAAAAAGACCGAGTGGCAATTCTCGATGCAGTATTGGCTCCGGGGAGCGAATCTTCACTGACTATTGGTGAGATATTAGAATGGCGATCGCGTTTTGATTCCCAGCGTGGTTTTGCTGCTTTTTATTATCCTTGGGTAAGGATACTTGACCCTTTGAAACTGGGAAATAATCCCACTAGATTTGTACCTCCCTGCGGTCACATTGCTGGACTCTACGCTCGTTTTGACTTGAATGTAGGAGTGTATAAAGCTCCTGCAAATGGGGAACTATTTTGGGCTGAGGATGTGACAGTAATAATTAACGATGACGAGCAAGCTATTTTAAATCCAGAGGGTGTAAATTGCTTGCGGGCTTTTCCCGGTCGAGGAATTCGCGTTTATGGTGCCCGTACCGTTAGCAGCGATGCAGATTGGCGTTATATTAACGTGCGTCGTTTGATGTTGCAAATTGAGGAGGGAATAAATTTTTCAACTCAGTGGGCAGTATTTGAACCCCACAATTTTAATTTACGACAATTAATTATTTTGGGTGTTTCCAGTTTCTTAGAAACTTGCTGGAGACAAGGGGCTTTAGTGGGTGAAACTCCCGCACAAGCTTATTATGTGAAGTGCGACGAAAGCAATAATCCCCCAGAAATAGTTAACGAAGGGAAATTAATTGTCGAGGTTGGTGTAGCTCCTACCCATCCCGCAGAGTTTATTGTCTTTCGCATTGGGAGGACAGTTGAAGAATTGGAAATTGTCGAGAGGTAATAAATGTTAAAGGGTAAAGTTAATTAAAAAAGTTATATTTTGGAAAATTAGCATATGGCAATTCCTGGTGTCCGTTCCGATCCATTTCCCGCATTTAATTTTTATGTCTCATTGCTTGATAGTTCTAGTACCCTAGCAGCTTTATCATCTGTAGCCAATTTTGTCTTAGGGGGAGGGTTTAGCGAATGTAGTGGATTAGAAGCCACAATGCAAATGGAGGAATATTCCGAAGGAGGTGAAAACCGCTTTGTCCATAAATTTTTTACCCGCATGACCTATGCCAATATCGTTTTAAAACGAGGTGTAACTTTATCAGAAGATTTATGGAACTGGCACGCAGCTTACGTTCAAGGTAAAGGTAAGCGCCGGGATGGGGTGATTATTATGCAAAATGAACTCAAAATACCTGTAAAAACTTGGATATTTAAAAGTGGTTTACCCATGAGGTGGACAGGACCAAGTTTTAATGCTTCCCAGAGTAATGTTGCCATTGAAACATTAGAAATTGCTCATCAAGGTTTGGAATTACTCTCAGCAGGAACTGCATTAGCCCAGGTAGGAGATGCCATCGGCTCAGCATTTTAAACAAGGAGAATTATAAGTATGGCAGTAACTATTAGTAATTTAAATAGCAGAGTTAATCTTGTTGACGGTAATAATACGCTATCCGAACCAGTAATGGAACAAATTGTGCGGGAGGTAGTAACGCGAGTGCGATCGCAAATGGAAAGCGAAGCACAAGCCAGACAAGAAAGGGAAATTACAAATCGTTCGACCACTCCCGAACCCTTTTAAACCAGAGAAAAAGTATTATGTCCTTACAAAAAGCCTATTTTATTAACTTAGATAAAAAAGAACGAGAAAGTTCCTATAATGACGAATCCCAATGGAAACTGGAAGTACAGTTTAATCCCACAGATTTGAATTTCAGTAAAAATTCTCAGTTTGCCGAAATCGCAATTCCTGGATTAGACGCACCAGTACAGCAGTTTATTCACGGTAATAAAGAAACATTAAATTTGGAACTATTTTTTGATACTACTGATGATGGCATGGGCTTAAATGCTAAAAGCGTCACCGATTTAACCGATAAATTTTATGACTTGGTAAAACAAGACCGCGAAACCCATGCACCACCAAAATGTTTATTCGTATGGGGACCACCCCAATATCAAGAAATTGCGGAATTTCTTAATTCTATTTCATTTTCTGTTGTTTCTAACGCCCCTTTTTGGTTCACCTGTATTATCGAAAGTATTGATCGGAAATTTCTCTTATTTAGCTCTGAAGGTATACCATTACGCGCTCGTTTGACGGTGAGATTGCGAGAATATCAAACTATTGAACAAATGGCATCTAGGCTAAATTCCGCAGATCATACCAAAGCACACATAATTAAACGCCGGGAACGGTTAGATGGAATTGCAGCGAGGGAATATCAAACACCTGCCGAATGGCGACGTATCGCTGAAGCAAACGATATTGATGACCCCCGACGCATTCGTCCCGGTACCACATTAGTGATTCCGCCAATTCTCACTGAATCTGTGATTCAAGGGTGATATACCATGACAGTATCAACAGAATTTCAATCACGAGAAATTTACAGAAATCGCGACCTTTATGTCCCCACTTTTGATATCAAAATCAATGGCGAAAGTTTACCTGATTATGCGGGAAAGGATGTGATTGATGTACGTTACAGCGACAATACTGACCAAATAGACTCATTTGAAATTACTGTTAATAATTGGGATGCAGGGCGACAGGATTTTAAATATACAGGTTCTACTAAAGATACTACTACAGAACGGAATAGGCTATTTGACCCCGGACAAAAAATTGAGATTTGGATGGGTTATTTTAATCCAGCAAGGGGGGAAGATATGGGATTACAATTAATGTTAGTGGGATTAATTACGAAAATTACACCTATTTTTCCTGCAAGCGGTCAATCAACTCTCAAAGTTAGCGGTCAAAATGCCTTACGTGAATTAATGGTTCGTCAGAATTCGCGTATTTATACAAACAAGCGAGATAGTGAAATTGCTGAAGAAGTAGGAAGACGGGGAAATTTTAGAATTGGTAATTTAGAGATTCCGATTCGTGTTGACAACAATGCCCGGAGTCAAGAACCAGTTAACGAACACGTCTTTCAAAACAATCAATTCGATATTGTATTTTTATTACAACGCGCTCATCGTAACGGTTATAACTTGTTGCTGAGACAAGGAAATGGTGTCAGATTACCCCGACAATATCTTTTCTTTGGTCCTATTGGTCAAGAAAGAAGAATATCTTACATTTTGGAATGGGGAAAATCCTTAATTCAATTTCAACCCACCCTTACCACTAGCCGTCAAGTTTATTCAGTCACTGTCAACGCTTGGGATGCTTCCAGAGGAAGACGCATCACCGTCACTGTAGATAGAACTCAATTACCAACACGAGGGCTGCGCGATCGCCGTGAATTAGACCGGATTGAAGAGGGATTTCGGGAACGTAGCGAAGTAATTGTAGACCGTCCATTTCGCAATCAAGGGGAAGCTAGGCAATACGCCTTAGCTAGATTAGAAGAAAATGCGAGAGATTTAGTCACTGGTAATGGTTCAACTATTGGTACGCCAGATTTACGAGCCGGAAGTATTATTCAAATCCAAAAGTTAGGTAGTATTTTTGACGGTAGATATGTGGTGAAATCAACTACTCATACTATCAATGCTAGCGGCTATATTACAGAATTTGCAGCGCGTTTGGAGGAAGAAAACCAATGAATGGTGTAGTTGCAGCAGTTGTCGTCAATCGCGATGACCCAGATAATTTGGGCAGACTAGAAATACGCTATCACTTCCAAGAGCCAGGTGACAGAAGTTACTGGGCAAGGATTGCCACCATGATGTCTGGCGATCGCCGGGGTAGTTGGTTTATGCCGGAAGTAAATGACGAGGTGCTAGTAGCTTTTGATAATGGAGATATGCAAAATCCCTATATCATCGGCTTTTTATGGAATGTAGACAGCAAGCCACCCAATCAAGGAATTGATACAAATGTACGACGTTTGCAAACTACTAGCGGTCATATCCTAGAATTTGACGACCGTCCCGGACAAGAAAAAATTACCCTCAAAACCAAAAGTGGTAATGAAATCACTATAAATGAAACCACAAAAGAAATCAAAATTTCTGCACCCACAGGTAGATTGAATATTAATTGCTTACAAGGCAATATTACGGCTTCTGCTCAGTTAAGTATTAATACTCCCGTTGCCCAATTTAGCGGAGTTGTACAAGCAACATCATTTTCTGGGGGTGCTTACACACCAGCACCAGGAAACACTTTTGGATTATAAGGGAGGAAGATTAAATGCCATCTCTATCAATTCCACTTCCCACTGTTAAATTTACAGATGCTATGCCCAGCAAACTGAATTTGGCAGTTTTAGAAAAGCCGGTGGAAATTTACTGCGGTAATGTTACGTTCTCCAATGGTGAACCATTTGAGCAAAATCAGCAAAAAGTAGCAGGATATTTTATTTACCGTCAAAAAGCAGGCTTTGTAGAGATTTGGGATGAAACACCTAAACAATGGAAACCAGATCCAGGAGAAATATTAGAGGCTTTAGAACCAAAACCCTTGGCTTTTAAACCAGATGAATCGGAACCTTGGCAAGGTTTATTTGTACCTGCTGGAGAAAAAAATCCAGTCTTTGAGAAACAAGATACGACATTTAAATATTTTTTCCGTACTTACTTTGTCAGTAACGAACAAACAGGATTTATTTCTGGTTTAAGTGCCCCTAGTGTGGCGATAAATTTTACTGGTATCCTGGATGCAATGCGGGCTGGTATAAAACTGGGGGAAAACCAAAAGCCAGAAGATGCCACAGAAATAGAGTTATTTCTGCGTAATGAATCAGGTCGGATTATTGGTTCGGTAGCAATTTTTAGCGAGGTTGATTCTGCCAGAATTGAGATTAGTAACAGAGATGGTACTAGTAGCAATCAACGGGGAGTAATTCGACTTTTATCTTCAGGAGATATAGAAATCATACCCGTTCCTAATAGAAGGGTTTTAATGCAGGGTGACTTAGATGTTAGTCGGATTTTTTATCAACCAGCCAATCCGGTAACGGGTATACCTGTAGGTAATAAACAATGGTTGGGTTAATAAGTTAAAAGTCAAAAGTTAACTTTTGCTTTATTTGGTAATTATATTTTTAATTCTTTTGGATTATGAATTAATTGTTTTGGAGGTAAAAATGCCGCGCGATTTTTTGGGAGTTGGTTGGAAGTTTCCGATTCGGGTAAATACCCGTGGAGGGCTTTCCTACTCTAGCAACGAACAAGATATTGAAGAATCAATTTGGATTATTCTCAGTACGGCAAAAGGAGAGCGGGTGATGGAACCCAATTTTGGTTGTGGTATTCACGATTATGTTTTTGCTCCCAATAATCCTGGAACTAGGGGTTCTATAACTTATGAAGTCCAAGCAGCCTTAGCAGAATTTGAACCTCGAATCAATTTAGAAACTGTACGAGTAGAATCTTATCCCGACAGCGACAACCGCTTATTAATTTATGTAGATTACCGAGTCCGCACTAACAACGCTAAACGCAATTTAGTTTATCCCTTTTATTTAACAGAACCTTAAATTACGAATTACGAATTAATTATTATGCCCTTACAACCACCCAATTTAGACGATCGCAGGTATAACGAACTATTTGAGGAATTGCGTTCTTTAATTCCCCAGTATGCCCCGGAATGGACCGATCATAATCTATCCGATCCAGGCATCACAATGATGCAATTATTCTCTTGGTTGGGTGAAATTATTTTGTTTCGCCTCAACCGGGTTCCAGAACGCAATTATATTAAGTTTTTGCAACTAATTGGTATCGAACAAAAGCCAGCGACACCAGCGAAGGCAAAATTAACTTTTACTTTGGTTGTCCCAAGTCCATCAACTATTTTTATACCTAAAGGTACTAAGGTCAGCGCCGAAGTACAACCGCCACCACCGAGCGCTTTAGCCTCTCCTAGCTTACCTCTCCCACCAGAAGAACCAGTAATTTTTGAAACTGATGAACCGTTAATTACCCTGGGAGCAACTCTGCAAACAATATTAGGATTTGATGGCGCAAATTATATAGATTACACCCAAGCGAATCAAATTCCTCAACAGCATTATCCTGCTTTTAGTAATAATCCAGTAGCTGGTAGTGCCTTATTACTGGGTTTTGCTTCAGATAATCCCTTTCCAGAAGCAGAAGTGAATTTGTTTATACGAGTTTTTATCGATGCTGTTACAGCTCCAGTACATCGCTGCGATATTCCAGAAAAGGAAAACAATTATAGCGCTATAGTTGTTTGGGAATATTGGAATGGTGCCGACTGGAGTAAGTTAAGTCTGCTCAAAGATGAAACCAGAGCCTTAACTCAAACTGGTCATGTATATTTCCGCACGCCAAAGCCGCCCAATGGATTGCAAAAGGGTATTTTAGGTTCAGTTTCCGAACAACTCTACTGGATTCGCTGTCGCTTGGAGAATTCTCAGTATGACAATCCACCAGAGTTAGATGCAGTGTTAACTAATACAGTAGGTGCAACGGCAGTTATTACAGTCAAAGATGAAGTGTTAGGTTCTAGTAACGGTCAACCAAACCAAAGTTTTCTTCTGCGTAATGCTCCGATTTTTGCTGTTCCACTGCGTGCTGTGGAAGAAAGACTTAGAGAAAAAGATGCCCAACCTGCTAATCCCAACGAAGTTGAAAGACAAGCCTTAAATCAAGCCTTACGAGAGCGAGAATTAATCAAAGGCTTTTTACTAGAAGTAGATGAAGGACAAGGTAGTCAAGCATGGGAAGAAGTAGAAGATTTTTTCAATTCTAGCGCTAGCGATCGCCACTATACTCTTAACCGCACAACTGGTGAAATTACTTTTGGTGACGGCGAAGAAGGGCGAATTGCTTTAGCAGGTATCAACATTGTGGTGCGCTACTACCGTTATGGTGGGGGTGCTAGGGGAAATGTTGGTGCGGGGATGATTACCAATTTACAAAGTTCTGCACCAGGAGTAGATAAAGTAATTAACTATTGGGCTGCTGAAGGGGGAGCGGATGAGGAATTAATTCAAGATACCAAAGCTCGCGCTCCTAAAGAAATCAAAGCTCGCAGCCGCGCTGTCACTAACCAAGATTTTGCATTTTTAGCGCAACAAACCCCAGGAGTCCGCATCCGTCGCGCTTATACTTTACCTCTTTACCATCCCCAATTTCCCGATACACCAGTACCGGGTGCAATTACGGTAATAGTGATTCCCGATAGCAAAGACCCCAAACCAATTCCTAGTGAAGCCATCATGCAAGCCGTATGTGCTTATCTTAACCGCCATCGCTTGTTAACAACGGAAGTGTTTATTGCCCCACCGAAATACGTACAAGTAAAAATCGAAGCCACTGTATTAGCACGTCCAACAGCAAATCCAGCCGCAGTTAAAACTAATATTGAAACCATTTTGAATACTTATCTCAATCCCTTAACTGGGGGAGAAGATGGTTTAGGTTGGGAATTGGGTGGTGAAGTGATACATTCAGAAGTTTTTCGTCGGGTATTAATGGTGGAAGGAGTGCAAAGAATAAACGAATTACGAATTATTGTCGATGGCGTTCGCCTATTCCCTTGTACTGATGCCCAAATACCCAAGGGTTTCCTGATATTTTCCGATGGTCATGATATTAATGTTACCCTCACTCCAGAATCTTAAAACATCTTTTTTCTATTCCCTATTCCCTACTTTTCACTTAAAGAAAAACAATTTTAAATTATTCCGGAGTCAGCCATGTCTGAAATTACCTCCCCAACTTATTACATTTTAGATAGCAAACAAGCATATAATTTTGAGGATGGTTGGCGCGTTCAAAGTTTAGAACGGTCAAAAGTTTCGTCTGAAGGATTACAACTATTACTATTACCAAGTCCACCCATTCCTTTAAAGGATGCTGAAGGTACTTTTGGTGGCTTGACTAATCCTACAGGGGTAGCGGTGGATGCTCAAGGAGTAATTTACATTGCTGATGCAGCAAAACATCAAATTTTTCGACTAACTCGCAGGGATAAATTGCAAATTTGGGCTAAGTTTTTTCGCATCAACCAAGGACCATTTCAAAGTGACCATTTTGTTTATATTCCTACTGCTAAGAGATTAGAACGTTGGCAGGGTTCTGGACAAGTTCCCGCAAGTTTTAACGAAGTAGAGGTAATTAAAGAAAGAGTATTTGATGAAATTCAAGCTCGTAAAATTATTCTCTGCTATATCCAAACTCAAGAGCCAGAAATAACAACAAATTTATGTAATCCGGTAACGGAGGAACGAGAGTTAGACAAAGAAACCATAGCGGAAGCTTGGGAAGCACCTTATCCAGAACATTTACCCGCTGGAGAAATTTGTAAATCATCTATAGATTATTTACCTTGTGTTGGTGGTTTTGGTAATGCACCCCGAAAATTTAACGAACCCCGTGGTTTAGCAATTTCCCCAAAAGGTAATTTTTACGTTGCTGATTCCCAAAATCATCGCATCCAGGTTTTTAGTTTACCCAGTTTGGTTTTAAAAGCAATTTGGGGTAGAGGTAATGCTGGTAGCAATCCCGGAGAATTTAACGAACCTTGGGATGTGGTAGTCGATTCAGAAGAAAATGTTTATATTGCCGATAAAGGCAACCATCATCTGCAAAAATACGATTATAATCGGCACTCTTTTATTGTTTTTGACGGTACAAATCTCAGGGCTGATTTTTTTCAGGTATTGTATGGGAATTTACAGGGAGAACGCTTTGTGTTTATCCCCGCACGTCAGCGCTTGGAAAAATGGTCGCGCAGTTTGGGACACAACCCGACTAGTCTCAGTGAAGTTACTGCTGTTAGCAATCAAATTCATACACTAGAAGCGGCTCGTCAATTGATTTTGGAAATTCTCAACGCTAAAGGTGCTACGGATATTTTAGTGGAGTGGTCGAGTGATTATCCTTTAGAATCAGATGTTGAGTTTGAGTGTCCCACCCATTTAGCTATTGATACTCAAGGAAATATATACGTAGTTGATAGCAGTAAAAATTATGTAAAAGTATTAGATAAAGAAGGACGAGTAATCAAGCAAATTTCCTTTGTTAGTGAATTTGTTGGTGAATTTCCGATTACAGCCGTGACGCTGGATGGTGATGGGAATTTAGTTTTAGCTAATAGTAAAGGATTATATCGTTTTGACTTAAGCAAAGGTTATCAAGGTTGTTGCAGCACTAAAAAAGGTTTCTGTAGCGGTTTAACGACGGATATTAATGGTGACATTATTGTTATTGATAATGATTCAGGGGAAGTTAATCTTATCCCTCCACCTAGCAAATTTGAAAGTCAGGGTAAATATTTGTCTCAACCTCTAGATAGTAATATTTATCGTTGTCAATGGCATAAAATTCTTGTCAAAACAGATTCTATTCCCATAGGTACAAGTATCAAAATTTGGACTTATACCTCAGAGAATGAATTAACATCAACAGATATTCAAGCACTGCAACCCGAAGATTGGCATACAGGACAGTTGAATGTTAAAGATTTGTTGATATTAAGTCCTCCGGGTCGCTTTTTGTGGTTAAAAATTGAATTAGCAGGTAATGGTACGGATACCTCAACTATCAAACAACTGAAAGTTTATTTTCCGCGCTTAAGTTACTTGAAATACTTACCAGCAGTTTATCAGTCAGACCCAATTAGCAAAGACTTTCTAGAACGTTTTCTATCAATTTTTGAAACTGTACTGAGCAGTGTAGAAAACAAAATTGACCGTATTGCTGAGTATTTTGACCCAGATGGAGTACCAGATAGAGAGTTTTTGGAATGGTTAGCCTCTTGGGTAGATATGAAATTTTACCAAGGCTGGTCTTTAGAAACTTGTCGTCGATTGTTACGTCATGCACCCGAATTATATCGTCAACGGGGAACCGTAGCCGGATTAAAGCTAATAATTTCGTTAGCGTTTGGGGTGGAGGTGGAAATTTTAGAACACTTTCGCTTGCGACGGTGGTTATTTTTAAATAGTCAATCTTCTTTAACAGTAGGTGCTGTGTTATGGGGTAATCAAATTCTTAATTATCCCAATTTGGGAGAAAATTCTCATCTGGGAAATTTAACTGTGCAAGGTTCTCCAGAACCTATTGCTGATATGTTTTCTGCATTTGCTCATCGTTTTACTGTATTTATTTTGGCTGCTCAATCTCGTTCCGAAACAGAAACTCAAATTCGTGCGTTGATTGAAGCTGAAAAGCCGAGTCATACACAATATGCATTACAAAAAGTCGAACCTCGTTTTCGTGTCGGAGTACAGTCTACTCTTGGCTTTAATACTATGGTAGGAGCTTATCCACATTTAGTACTCAATCACTGTTCGACTCTGGGATACGATGCTGTTCTCAATAGCGGTTCCGAATCCAAAACTCCGGGGTTACGAATAGGACAAAAACGAGTGGGGGTTACAAGCAAGTTGTAGAAAGTAGAAAAGTTTTGTCACCATCGAATATGAAAAGTCTCTTTCCTAATACCTATTTTGAAATGAGTTGCCATCAAAAATAATTTTCATCACCAATTACCTAAGTCGTCAATTTATTTTATTTTCCCATGCCCAATGGCCAATATAGAAATCAGTCAATCACAAGAAAAGCCCTATTACCTATTCCCCATTCCCTAATTATTTAAATAACTTGAGGCAAATATGAAAAAGACTTATAAAAATCACCAAAATGAATGTGTAGAATGCGATATTTCAACTCAGGAACGATTAAATTATTTTACAGGACAATTCCTGACAGAAAGAGATTTTCATACGGAGCAGGAATATCAAATCAGTAAACATCGTCAGCACAATCGTTATTTACATGGTTACGGAACAGTTTGTGGTTTAAAAGTAGTACAACATCCCAATCCTGATTGTCGTGACAGATTTATAATTATTCAACCAGGATTAGGTTTAGATTGTTGTGGTAGAGAAATTTGGCTCAAAGAACCAGTTTATGTCGATATTGTCAAAGCACTTGCACCACAAATCGACGATTCAACTACTACTGAACATCTGCTAATTTCCCTTTGCTACACCGAATGTAAAACCGAATTTGTCCCCGCACTTTATTCTGATTGCGGTTGCGATACAACTGGGTATGAAGCAAACCGCATTTTTGAAGGGTTTGAAGTAGATGTGCAATTGGTAGATAAATTGCCATCTGCCGATCGTAGCGAACCCTTTGGGGTAAATTTAAAATGGGTAAGTACGATTAACCTGGCTCAAGCATCTCGATTAGCTTTGGATGCAAATGCAGAAAAAATTTATGTCCTAACTGCGGCAAATCCCGGTCAAATTGCCATATACGATACAAATAACTATTTACTTATAGGAAGTATTGCCATTGGGACAGGTGTATTGGGTGTAGATATGGCGATCGCACCTTCTGGAAGATTTCTCTATGTTATTTGTCAGGAGGAAAGTGGTGATACCAATAACTACTCCTTAAAAGTCATAGATATCGACAATCCAGATACTCCTGTGAATAATTTGCCATTAACATCAGGCATAAGTCCACCACAAATCATTGTTTCCCCAGCAGACGGTAGAATTTACACCCTTGAGAATAATGCTGCTCCTAAAAAATTAATCATTTGGAAAACTGACATCAATACAACATCTGAAATCGAACCAGATACAGCCAAAGACCTAGAAATTACAAATACCACTCATCCGGGAACGATATCCGAAAATCCACAAGCAATTGCACTCAGCCCTGATGGTATATGGCTATTTATCGCAGATGGCACAGATAATCAAATTACAGCCAGTAAAATAGAAACTTTAGTAACTCCTTCCCCAGAAACTGCCACAATTAATTTAGGGGAAAGTCCCAGCCTTTTGGCAGTTGCTGGTGATAGTTCTCTTCTTTATACAGTTACAAATCCTACCACTGGTGATAAAAAAGTTCGCGCTTTCCGTATCGCAGAAGAATCTCCACCTTTCCCAGAAATTCAAGCAACCACAGCTACTACACCGGGAGTAACGATTGGAACTGATATACCTGTGGCAATCACTGTTTCTAATTCTGGAAAATGGGCTTATGTGGTATCCAAAGATAGCAGCGATAAAGGTAAAGTCAGAGCAGTAAACGGCGAAAAAATTGCTATTTCTCCCAGCAATGCTGTATCTGAGCCACTAGAAGTAGTATCCGCACCAGAAGATATACTTTTAGACTCCGATAAATCTGTATTATACGTAGCTGGAAAAGGAACGACTCAACCCGGTGGTGGAATTTCGGTACTTGATATCAAAGAAGAAGCTTGTCAGGATATAGTTTGGCAAGCTTTAGAAGGTTGTCCGGAATGTCCCGAAGATTTTTGCGTACCTTTAGCAGTTATCTCAGAATATACCAAAGACAAAGTAATTAACGATGTCGATATTAATAACCGGATTCGTCCCTTAGTAACCAGTGCAGAAACCTTACGGAAATTAATTTTATGTGCGTTGGAAAACAGAGGAAGTACTGGAGATACAGAAGGTTCACCCGGTACCCCCGGTTCAAAGTGGTTTGATGGCAATACCGAACCCAGCAGCGAACTAGATGCTAATCCCGGAGATTATTATCTGAATACAGCTAATGGTGACGTTTATCGTCGAGAAAATAATAGCTCCTGGAATCGGGTTGGCAATATTAAAGGAAACCCCGGTAATGATGGTACTCCAGGAGAAGGTTTAGAATCCGGGCTGACACAAATTACCAACTTAAGTTGGCAGCATAATACAGGTAAAAATCCACTTGCTGAGATATCTCACTCTCAATCCTTGGGGACTAAGCAGGGAATAGTCATTGCTTTTAGTAAACCTGTTCTAGTTTCCAGTATCGATGCCGACCATATTTTTCAAGTATTAGTAGAAAATGAAGAATCCGGTTTGGTGTGTCGATGTGCTGTTAAGGGAATAATCATTCCTGTTGAGCCAGTTAGTCAGGGCAAACGCATTATTGCTGCACAAGAAATTGAAGCACCAATGGCAGAAGCAGCAGCATTTCTCTTCGATAATCGCTTCTTTTTCATTGATGGTGAAGGAGTTTTGAGATTGAGAAACGAACGCGAGATTAATCAACTCTGGGTACGTCTGCGGGGAGATTTCGTACTTGATAAGGAAGAGAAAGCAATAGACGCTGAATTTGTGCGGGGAGAACTTCCTACAGGCGATCGCCCTCGCGGTAGTGACTATGGCAGTCAAGGAGGTACCTTTGAGAGTTGGTTTTGGATTGGTGATCGCCCAAAGCCCGAAGAAAGTTAGTCACAAGGAGGAAGTGTTTACTTAAAAAGTTGCTTAGAGATGTAATTAGAAGGGTATTTTTGAACGCAGAGGAACGCAAAGGTAAACGCGGAGAAGCGCAGAGTTTTGCGCTCATTTGTGGGAAAAATAAAACTTTTTGATAGTGCAATAATTTGTATCAATTATCAACAATGAGGTTTTTACTCCATGAAATATTCAGCGAGTTCATTTTCAAGAAAACAGAAGACAAAGAAACTAAAACAACCAACAAATCAACCTCAAAATTGTTCTAGCTGTGATGATATAGAATGTTTTGAAAGACCGCGTTTTTTTGGCGGACAATTGTTAACTGATAAAGACTTAGAAGCAGCCCAAAGATATGTAATTGAAAAAAACAAACTCCACAATCGTTATCTGGTAGGTACGGGAGTAGTTTGTGGTTTAGCCGTGCGTTGTGACCCTTGTTGTGATGGCAGTGTAATTGTAGAATCGGGTTACGCAATTGATTGCTGTGGTAATGATATTGTTCTTTGTCAACCAGAAACAGTTAATGTTTTAGATTGCTTAGAAAAACAGCGTGAAGAAGAAGAACCTTATTGTGGGACAAAAATTCGCGCTAGTAAATTACAACAAGTAGAACAAATCAAAGAATATTATCTGATTATTTCCTACGATGAAGAACCAGCCGAACCCGTTACAGCTTTAATTAGAGATAATGGTTGTGGAAATAGTCGCTGCGAACCATCTCGCATTCAGGAAAGTTTTTGTTTTGAATTACAAGAAAAAAAACCTAGAGATAGACGCGAATCACTAATACCCGATGAAAGTTTTTTAGGTCAAGTGATTGAATGTATTAGAAAACTACAATCTGTTGGTAATACTCTGAATTCAGCCGCGCAAGCAGAACAAGAATTTGCAAATAATCCAAATGCTTTAGATACGGCATTTTATCAACTGCGTAGCTATGTCTTAGAATTTTATAACAGGGAACCAAAAATCCGGTGTAACATACCAGATAAAATTGCAGAAATTGAAAACAAGTACAAAACAGCAGATACCTCACAAAAAAAGTATAATGCTGCTATTTTAATGTTGGCATTACTAATACAATTACTAATAGATTGCTTCTGTAATGCCATACTAGTTCCCTGTGGTGAATGCGACGAAGACGAAGGAGTTATACTAGCTTGTTTAACAATTAGGGGACATAAAATTGAAAAAATCTGTAATACCGTCCGCAAACAATTAATTACTGGTCCTTCTTTACGTTATTGGATGCAACCACTGTTTAGCGCTGTAGAAAAACTATTAGAATTAGGATGCTGCGATTATGACCTGATAAAAATATTGGAAGACGCTTTATCAAGACAACAAGGATAGATTAGAAATTTTTTTCATTGAGAACTAAAAAACTTATCTTCAAGGAGATTGGAAAAATGCAAGAACGTAACAGATACACAACTTTTCGTGCAGCTAGCACAGCTTTTAATCGTACAGAAACTATCTTTAAAATGATAGGTAATTTTTTAGATTGTCTTCCGCGAGATTTAGCAAATAATTCTTTACAAACATTCAGCAATTTTAATACTTTGACCGTAATGGATGTTTATGATAAACCAATTACTGAAGTTAGGGAATTAATGGCAAAGTATAAAATTAAATTTGAACCCATACAAGTCAATGAAACAGAAGCTTGTTCTCTACGGAATTTGCGTCAAACTTCTTGGAATATTCCATCAGGTAGTACTGTTGATTTATTGGTTTATCAAGGTAATGTTGTCGGTGTACATCAAAGACAAAGCAGCGAACAACCACCAGTAGAATAATTGATTAATTGCGAATACATTTTGAATTAAAAATTTAGCAGTAAGAATCAATAATCAACTTGAAAATACCTCATGCAAACTCTTAGTATTAACCAATTTAATGCTGAATACAACATTCCACGTTCGCTGGATAATTCCTCTTCTTTCCAGCGTCGTTTAGATAATATTGCTCAAGAGTATCTTGCTGCTGCTTTAGAAAATCAATTACAAACTTTAAACGATAATGAAGCAATTATTTTTATCGAACAAATGGAGGTGAACCTAACATTAGATTTATCCCAAATAGACGATAGACAAATAGCTAGAACTTGGGCAAAAAATTTGGTTGTAGCGATTAATAAAATTATTACTCAACAAGGAAATTCTGTAATTTTATTTCCGAACCGAGGAGATTTTATAGCCAGCTTCTTACAAGACTTACTGCATGGTAAAGCGTGGGATTATTGGTATTATCAAGAATTTAACTTTTTGCAATCCCTTTCCCTAGGTGAAGCCATATCAACGGTGCTTGTAGAAGACGGAGATATGGGAAGAGATGCACTGTTAGAATTAACCCGATGGGATAGTTTAGACTTGCTGCTGAGAACACTTAGCGACTCACAGGTAGATACAATCGTTAATCAGTGTCTTTTACCACCCACTCCCAGAGTAGTTTTATCCAACACTTTCCCAATTTGGATTCAACGACTGCGTGCATTATTAGATAGCGGTTTCACACTCACTTGCCAACAGTCACGGGATCTCATCCGCTTGTATCTTAACTTGCTGCGACAACATCCCGAACTAGGTCCCGATGTTAATCTAGCGCGGTTTATCCATGATTTGCTGCAATTGAGAGAAAACATCAGCAAAATGACCAATCAAGTCGAATTTATCTCTCATTTGCAATCAGAAAATTGGAATGTCGCATTTAGTTTTCTAGATAAAGCTAGAAATAGTAGACAACAATTGCTCACAAACTTGATGCGAGAAACAACAGGTAAAGAAGTCATAAATTTACTACTTTCTTTACAATTAGAAACAAAAGAATTAGCTGTTAATCAAAGAAAAAAAACACCTGCTAATAGAAGAATTTTTACCGATTTTGGTGGTATATTTTTGTTAATAGCTGCAATTATTGACCTCAAAATTTACGAATTTCTGCAAAACTGTCCCTATCCCCAATCGCAAGTAATCCCCAAAGCAAATCTTCTACTGTGGTTAATTGGACTGCAATGTCTGGGAAAATTAGATAGCCAACAAGCAATGTCCGATACAGGGCTAGCTGTATTTGCTGGTTTTGCTCAACCTCCACAGTTAGAAATATCACAGAATTATCCGGCATCTCTGACACCAGAAATTCACGCTGCTTTCACCAAAGCTTTTGCAGAATATCTAAGGGAAATACTCAAACAACCAAGTTTGTTTAGATACCGACATACTTTAGCATCAGCACCAGTAATGAACTCACTTATCAGCGATTTGCAATGGGATTGTGCTTTAGGAAATGTTAGTTCAAATATTCTCCGAGGATTTATGGATAAACTAGGTGCCTTCGCTGACAGTAGTCCAGAATATTTAAGACGTAACTTTCTTGAAAGCCAAGCAGAAATTGAAATTGCTTGCGATGAGATTAAAGTGAGTTTTATTACTTGTCCCTTGCAAATGGTGTTACGCATG
The DNA here is from genome assembly GCA_035285725.1 of Nostocales cyanobacterium 94392. GTDB lineage: Bacteria > Cyanobacteriota > Cyanobacteriia > Cyanobacteriales > Nostocaceae > Rivularia. The sequence continues at coordinate 28,076 of JAYKJL010000075.1, forward strand.
GCTGGTTTTGACAGCAACACTTGGGAGGTTCCCTGGCTAGAAAATCGGCAGTTAAAGTTTGAATTTAATTAATTTTTTGCAAAATCCCCAATCATCATGGCTGAATCTCATTCTACCGCCACCCCAGAAACTACAAAAGCGATTTCAACCGCTCAATCCCCGCTGCATGATTTTAACACGACTGCGGAAATAGAGAGCAATTCTAATTTGGTAACGAGCGATCGCCTGATGATGTCGGTTGGTGGTAGTCCGGAAACGCCACCGAGTCAGTTTGCTGGGGCATTGGGGCAATTGGGAGGAGCGGCACAAGTGGGGATGTTGCGGCAGTTGCAGCGGGGGTATGGGAATAATTATGTAGGAAAGGTGATTCAGGCGAAGTTGACGGTGGGGCAAGCGGGAGATGTGTACGAGCAAGAAGCCGACCGAGTTGCCGACCAAATTATGCGGATGCCAGAATCTGATTCTATCTCTGGTGTAAACGTATCGGAGCAAATTCAGCCAGTGCGGATTCAAAGGATGTGTACCGAATGCGAAGAGGAAGAGCAAATTCACCGTAAGGAAGGAGGAGGACCAACGCCGACAGTAACACCTGCTTTAGAATCGCGGTTAAATACAACCAAGGGTAGTGGTGAGCCATTGCCGCAATGGGTGCGGTCTCGCATGGAGCCTCGGTTTGGGGCAGATTTTGCCGGGGTACGAGTGCATCGGGGGAGTGAGGCAAGTACATTAAATCGCGAGTTGGGGGCGCAGGCGTTTACACGGCAGCGAGATATTTATTTTGGTGCGGGGAGATATCAACCGGATACGCGGGAGGGGCAGCGGTTGTTGGCGCATGAGTTGACCCATGTGGTGCAACAAGAATCTAACAATTACGTTCATACTCAAGTCTCTGACCAAATACAGCGCTATTGCGAAACTTCGGAAGCCTGTCTAGCAGAGTTAACTACTAACAAAGCTCAGTTACGTCGAGCTATTCAGGGTGCCTTGAAAGATTCTTTACAAGATGACTCTAACTTTGTTAATGAATTAATCTCAGCCGCTTTAGATGTTTTTCCCGATGATGCAGTTACAGAAGTAGAAAACCGTGCCCAAATTGTCGCCAGTATGACTGCTCCTCACAATGGGACTGAAATTGGTTTGACGACGGCCTTACGTAATGTGCAGAACCTTTTAACAACGGAGATACCTGTCGATCTACAGGGAGTCCGCTCATCCTACAGCGTTGCTTACCTAATTCAAGGCATTTCAACCGATATAGCCACCTATTTCTTAGGGGCACTAAATAATGCCCCAATCGAAGTTACCGATGCTGCTAGTAATGCAAGAGAAGGTTTAAGAATTCATTTAGAACGAACTATTGCAGCTACAGAAAACCCTAGCAATTTACTCAGTCTGGAATTGGAAGCTACTATTATCGCACTTTTTGACCAGCGAACAGCTTTTGCATTGACCGGGGAAAGACCAAAGCGATCTACTATTGGTCGGCAAATTGGTCAGTTAGCTCGTAGAACAATGTTGCTCAATCAGGCACTATTAAACATTCAAACTAGAGCCACTGGTGAAGCTACACCACTTGACCAAGAAATTATACAGGCCGCTGCCCAAATTGCTCATATTCGCCAGATAGCCCAGCAGGAGCGTGATACTCGCGAAGCGCTAGGAGATGATATTACCTTACTGGCACAACAGCAAATAGATGTTGAAGATCCGGTTTTTGCCGATCACTCTCCCTCCAGCGAAATAGGAATAAGCATTAATCCTCAAGAAGCTTTACCTGAAGCATCAGATACCGCAGCAAATCAATTTATGCGGTCTCTACAAAGACGGGTTCAGAGTCAACAAACAGAACTAAGTAGTTTGCGAGGAGCAATACTGCCGATTTCCCCCAGCTATGAATTACCAGAGTTCACAACCATTTTCCGTCGATGGTTTGCTTTCTTTAGTCTCGCTCAGGAACAACAAGATCCAGCGCTAAGGTTGTACCTCGATCTCATGGGAGCATCCTATCAACTCATGGGGTCGTCTTTGTTGGAAGGACCTAGTGCAATCAGTGGGGGGATTGCTCGTGCCATGATGATGCAGATTTTTGCTGAACAGATGCAAAGCCATCTGGGAGGGGGAATTAACACCCAATTTAGTGTAGGACAAAGATTAACTCGATCTGAGGAAGTAAGCGGGCGTGCCTCTAGTCCTAGGTATGAGTTTGCAGAACTTTTCAGTAGAACTAGACAAGAACGTAGCTTGCAAGGCGAGATCACTTCTCGAACTATCGCAAGAGAAAATAGCGAGCAAGATACATCTGTTCGCTTTAGTGCGGTAGCAGGACGCCCATTACTAGAGCAACCAATGGCTGCTGTTGAAGCAGGTATTTCCTCTAGCCTAATACCCCTTGTTGGTCTGCGCCAAGTTGAAGCCCAAGAAGGCTGGAGCTATCTAGTTGATGTCTACGATCCCATGTCTACGGATGATGTTCCTGTAATGCGGGAACATAAGGTTATGCCATCAGAAATAACTAATTATTTAATGGCTTATCAACAACATGTAGCAACACTACAACAAGGACACCATCCTAGGGTAGAAAGACGGGCAATTGGGGAACAGGTGGAAAGCAGCGAGGCTAATGCTGTAGCTCGTTATCTCGAAGGGGAAATAAACCCCGAACCCTCTAGAGAAGCTCAATCTCTTCGTGGCAGTTTGACAGAAGCTCGAGAAGGGGCAGGAATTTCTAGCTCTCGCGATCGTCCCCAGGAGTTACTACAGGAAGCAACATTTCGTCTGATTATAGATTTTGAACGCTACTTTAATGATTTCTATCAACAGCACCAAGAAGCCGCCTATCGCTTGGGCAGTATTTTCATAATTGCCAATGTGCAGTTTGGAGTAGGGCAGCAGTTGATGAACCTGCTCAATCCCCAAACAATTGCTGATATGCTACAACAAGCCTTGCAGGTTTCTCTTATTACCTACTCACTCAGGTCACTTTTTGGTTCTGTTGGGCGAATTGCTGCGACTTCTTACGAGAGCTATTTAAAGTCACAGGGAGTCAGTGAAGTTGCAGCCCTCATTAGCATTGGTGCTTTTCTTCGTAATGCTAGCCAAGCCAGCAATTTTCAGGCTGCGCGTGCTTGGTCTTACATGGTACAACATATTGTTGAAGATGCATCAGAACTTTTCGAGAGCTTGGTAACTACCCCTCTCACGCAAGGGTTTGAGCATCTTACTAGCCAAAGACCAACGTCACCAAGAGAACTAGCAGATGCTCTCCGCAACACACCGATAATGCACAATCAAGAATCCAGAGCGGTTCTTCTAGAAGGCATAGAAGCTAGAATTGGCGAGCTTGAAGCTCAAGGAGTTGGTACTTCTCGTAGCGATCCTGAGTACGATGCGCTGATTCATTTTCGCGATCATCTGCTTCAACGCACATCATTACAGCAATCACAATTGAGTTCTGATGTTGATATGGCACTACCTGGTAGTCAAGAGAGAACGGCAGAGACTGATTTCTTTAGCTCCCGTACACCTGAAGAACGTAGCGCTCTATCTAATGCTTTGGGTAATTTGGCTGGACAAGTTCCTATAATTGAAAACCCAACTTTACCAGGGCACACTGTACGAGTGCGTTATGACGAAGGGCGTGTCCAAATAGAAGTGGGACCTCTCGCTAATACCAGTCATATTCATGCTCACCTAGAAACAGTTCGACAGTTACGCCGTTATGAAGGGTTTGTTGGCACTATACGTCACTTGATTGCTCGTGTTAGAAACCACTTACGTATTCTTGGACCGGACTATGGAACACGAGGACACGAAGCCCGGTTAGAAGTAAACAAATTGAATGCTATTTTAGCAGATTTAGAAGCAAGACAGCAAAGCGTTCAAGAACGAGCGCAACGGCTAAACGATGACACTTCATTAGCTGTAAATCAGGCAGAACAGCAAGCAATTGCTGCGGAAATTGAGTCTATCCAACAACAGCTAATCCGCCATCTACAAGATATTAATTCCTACGAACAAGGTAGAGGCTTTGTTGCAGCAGAGGATACACGGCGAATTATACGTACTGATGAAATAACTGCTGTGCCTGCTGGGTATTTAGTCCAAAAAGTGCAACTTCACGACCTCAATGCACCAAACTACGCACCCGAGACAGTACCACAGCCTCCCATCGTTTTAGAATTTCCCGATGGCACTAGAGTTTGGCGAGATACCCCTGGCGGACCGATCCGACATGAATCGACTTTGCGAGCAGGTACAGGACGGCAACATCTAGAGCGCGGGCATTACAGCGCATCCGAATATGGTAGACCGACAGGCCCGCGTTATGAGCGATCTCACACGTTAGGTCAAGGGACTGGTTTCGAGAGTCCCTACGGAATTTATGATGCTCCCGGATATGTTAACCAAACCTTGCAAAATAATGGGATTGAAAGTTATTTGCGACAGATGGCAGCAGCACCACCACCAGGAACTTCCTATCGTGTGGTAACTAGCACCTCTCCAATTTACATCGGAGGATTGCCGACAAGAAGATTAGGAAACATGACTTATCGTGTGGAAGTAGTTATTAATGGGGAAGTACATCCATTCTTTGAATACACCATTCAAGTATCAGGTTCTGTTGACCATCCGCAAATCACAGCAAGTCCTATTACCTTTGCTAATAATCCTATCGCACAGTCACATCGCCAGCGTGTTCCCATGCCCGATATTTTACGACAAACTGTAAACCGGACTTTGTAAACTTCTAGAATACCAAGCAAAAAAATCGCACCATTTAACTGCGATCGCACTCAATCATGACTCCCTACACCACTAACCTCGAACACCTCCGCGATGAACTTCGTCGTCTCTATTTGCTCTTAGAACAAGCAATAAAACAATTTCGTGCATCCCACCAACAAAATATTCCAGCAGAATTTTCAGGACTATACATCTCAGATGCAGAAATTGACAATTTCCTCCAACAAACAAACGAAACCCAAAATCAAGCATGGGCTGAAGCAAAAACCCAACTGATAACATTACAGTCAGAAATCCAGCAGCGCATTCAAGAAACACTTTCAGCAGGAATATTCCTACGTCTTCCCTACCTTTCCCAGATTTTCAATTTAAGTCTATTTGAAACAGATATACTACTTCTGGTTCTAGCTCCAGAACTCAATCTCCGCTACCAAAAACTTTATGCTTACTTACAAGATGATGTTAACCGCAAACGTCCTTCTGTAGAATTAGCACTACGCTTATTTTGTTTCGATTTCTCCGAGCGCATTCAAGCACGGGAAATATTTTCGCCTAGTTCGCCTTTACTGAATCTACCATTAATAGTACTTCACGAAGACCCTACAGAACGCCCTACACCATTACTCAATCATTCCTTAAAACTTGATAACCGCATCACAGAATTTCTCTTGGGAAGCGATACTTTAGATTCGCGTCTTTGCTATCCTATCCCGATGGTATTGCGAGTGCGATCGCAGCATCATTTACATAACTTAATCACACCAGAAGTAGTAAAAGCGACTCTACAACAAATCATTTCCTTAGAAATTAATCATTCATCCTGGCTCTGCGTACTCGACGGTGCAGCAGGTGTGGGGAAAAAAACCTGTGCGGAAGCGGTTGCCAAAGGTAGAAATCAATCATTACTGGTGTTAGATTTACCCACAATGCTTCACGCCGAGCATCCCTTTTCAACTTTATTAAATATAGCTTTCCGAGAAGCTAAACTCTACCAAGATATAGTTTATCTCAATGGCTGGCAGGAATTACTCAAAGAAGAACCAAAATATAGAAATGCCATAAAATTAGTAGAACATCAAATCGAGCAATTTAGAGGTCTAGTATTTTTAGCAACTCATGTAAATTGGCAACCCAGTAATGCTCAAAATTACGAATTTATACACATAGAATTACCTTTACCAGACGAATCTTCCCGCTTACTTTTATGGCAAAATAGCCTCAATCGCAGTCACAAAATTCATCCTGATGTAAACTTTAATTACCTTGCCAGCGCTTTCCGATTTAGTGGAGGACAAATTCAAAAAGCGATTAAACATGCACAAAACAATGCTTACTTACAACAAAGTCAAAATTACACCTTAACAACCGAAGATTTACTAAAAGGTTGCCGTTTAGAATCAAATCAACATCTCGTTACCTTTGCTCGAAAAATAATTCCTAAGCGAATTTGGCAAGATTTAGTATTACCAAAAGATACCTTGGCACAGTTAAGAGAATTATGTCAGCAGGTACGCCATCGCAGCAAAGTTTATACTGATTGGGGTTTTGACAATAAGCTGAGTTTGGGTAAAGGTTTAATTGCCTTATTTACAGGAAATTCCGGTACGGGTAAAACCTTGAGTGCGGAAATTTTGGCAAAGGATTTAGGATTAGAACTTTATCAAGTAGATATTTCCTTGGTTGTAAGTAAATACATCGGTGAGACAGAAAAAAATCTTAGTAGAGTATTTGATGAAGCACAAGCAAGTAATGCTATCTTATTTTTTGATGAAGCAGATGCTTTATTTGGCAAGCGTTCTGATGTAAAAGATGCCCATGACCGTTACGCCAATATAGAAGTTAACTATTTATTACAACGGGTGGAAGAATACGAAGGAGTAATAATTTTATCTAGTAACTTAAGCAAAAATATTGATAATGCCTTTGTGCGACGGCTACATTTTAGTATTGAGTTTCCCTTCCCCGACGAACATCATCGCTTGCAAATTTGGCGTAGAATTTTCCCAGAAAAAGTACCCCTTTCAGGAGAACTAGATTTTGAGTTTTTGGCACGTAAATTTAAAATTGCTGGCGGTAATATTAAAAATGTTGCATTAGCGTCAGCTTTTCGGGCTGCGAATGATGGAAATGCTATCAAAATGGAGCATTTAATGCTGGCAATGAAACGAGAGTATCAGAAACTAGGTAAAGTTTGCGAACGGAGCGATTTTGAAAAATATTATGATTTAGTGCGTTAAAGACAGGCAAACAATCATTGTCTGACTTTTTTAGCCAATTCTCGTAAAAAGAATAACAAATAACTACCTTATAACAATACCTTCGCTAATTTATGAGGGTGAATCGATTATGCTTTAACCATCAACTCCCATTTATTTGAGGCTTGGCAAAAACAATAAGTCTTAAAAATTCTGGTTCTTCAGTACTTGTTATGCCAAATTATTAGTAATAACTCCCAAAAAACATAAAAATATATATACAAAATTTACTAAAAATACTATAAGGATTGACTTGTAAAGACTATTTCTTGTTAAATGTAAATATAAACAGGGTATTTTTATGTAATTTTACAGTTATGGCTAGTAAAAGAGATATTAAAATTCTAACAGAACTTCTTGATTTAGGTGATATCCCTCTTCTGTCACTTTCCGGATTTTTCAGAGGATATGGGAGCGCCAGCAAAATCGTTTCGTATGGCGCTAGGGGCGTTAATTATTAAAGAGAAACTGGGGATAAGTGATAGAGAGACTGTAGAGCAAATCAAAGAAAACCCTTATCTACAGTATTTTATAGGAATATCATCTTATAGCAATGAAACACCGTTTGATGCCTCTATGTTAGTTCATTTTCGTCAAAGAATAGGCATAGAGTTAGTTAATAGAATTAATCAAAAAATGGTGGAGGAGATGTTCGATAATTCTTCAACACCAGTAAAAAAAAAGAATTAAATCAACCAAAAAATAAAGGTAAATTAATATTAGATGCAACTTGTGCGCCAAGCGATATTAGTTATCCCACAGACTTGGGATTATTAAATCAAGCTTATTGCATACAGAAAGAATTATCGATTTACTATATGAACAAGTTAAAAATCAACTTGATAGAAAGCCAAGAACTTATCGTAAACTTGCACGAAAAAATTACTTAAAAGTTGCTAAAAAACGTCGCCCATTCCAAGAAGAAAGAAGAAAATCTTTAAAACAACAACTTCAATATATTATGAGGAACATCTCTCATATTAAACAGCTAGTTAAGATGGGAGCAAATCTATCGAAATTGAGTAATAGACAATATAAAATATTGCTAGTAATAAGCGAAATTTATCGTCAACAATTATGGTTATACGAAAATAATAAAAAGAGCATAGATGACCGTATTGTTAGTTTAAATCAACCACATATACGTCCAATAGTTCGTGGTAAAGCTGGTAAAACAGTAGAGTTTGGGGCAAAATTATCTGCCAGCTACTTTGATGGATATGTATTTTTAGACCGTATTAATTGGAATAATTTTAATGAATCAACTGACTTGAAAACGCAAATCGAATCCTTTAAAAACTATACTGGTTGTTACCCAGAATCCGTTCATGTTGATAAAATCTATCGTACACAAAAAAATAGAGCTTGGTGCAAAGAAAGAGGTATTAGAATCAGTGGACTACCTTTGGGAAGACCACCTGCTAACATTAGCAAGGAGAAAAAGAAACAGGCTGCTGAAGATGAGAAGATTCGTAATTCGTATGAGCGGTAAATTTGGACAAGGTAAAAGAAGATTTAGCCTCAATTGTGTCATGACTAAACTTTCTCAGACTTCCAAGACTGCAATTGCAATTACTTTTTTAGTAATGAATCTTTCCACATATCTCTCACGTCTATTGAGAGCTTTTTTATGCCTATTTTTTAGCAATTTACCTTTTTTACGGTTTAATATTAGCAAACATTATAATTTACCGGATTTTTCTAAACAAAAACTTATTTTTAGCCCTTCCTTGAATAACTAATAAATCTCCGTCTCACTTTCTTGTTACTTTTTCAGCAAGCCCTAAATAATCTCTCTGATGTATCTGGTTTCAGTTTTTTGGTCGCTAAATGTTCTGGTAAATTTGCACCACTTGTTAGCTCTAACCCTTTGATTAGCGGGTAACTAAACTGCATGATTACTTCTTATTGCTACAACATATTCCAGTTCATACTTGTTTAGAGGATGTTTTAAAAGTAGGGGACTATCGTAAGAAAGCTCACAAGGTTTAAGCTGAGATTACAGATAACAGCACCTTGTGAGTAATGACTAAAGCATATCCTAGCAACTTAACCTGGGAACAGTGGGAACTGATTTCAGACCTTTTCCCAGAAGCCAAGACAGGTGGCCGTCCTCGTAATACGGTGATGTACACAGTTGTAAATGCCATCCTTTATGTGCTTTGTGAGGGTTGTACTTGGCGAGGTTTACCAGGCGATTTTCCTCCGTGGCAAACAGTTTACGGATATTTCCGAGCATGGCATATAGATGGTACTTGGCTAAAAGTACACGACAAATTATACCATTGGGTGCAGCAGGGCGCGAAGCAAGCCCATCGGAAGCTGCTGTAGATAGCCAGTCAGTAGAAACAGCAACAATGATATACCAAGAAGTTGGTTATGACGCAGGTAAAAAGACACATGGGAGAAAACGGCATCTAACAGTAGATTTACTTGGGCTAGTTTTAAGAGTCTTGGTTACGTCTGCTTCTATCCCTGAGCGACAAGGAGCTAAAAAAGTTCTAGAACGAGTTCACGGTATGGGGAACAAGGTAAAACGACTGCACACAATTTGGATGGACGGGGGCTATCGAGGAGAGGAGTTTGCACGTTGGGTCATAGACATATTTCGATGGATTGTTGAAATTGTTCTCATGCCCCTCAAATTCAAAGAAACACCGAGAAGCTTGTGAATGAATTTTTTCATTACAATCATTAAAAAGTTGAATTAAACCCGTCTCACAAAATTGACGCAACTGTGCAATTTTGAGATTTGCAACGAATATTTCTGCCGCTGAGATGCGATGTGTTTCTGTTCCTGCAAGGCAACTTTCTCCAAGATAACGCGCCTCTTGTAGCATTAATGATGACAGACAAGCTTGCCTTGCACCAACTTTAACTACTTCTGGTAAATTAGAAGTAAGCATTCTTTCCAAGATTGGGACTAATTTCTTAAAATGAGTTGGTAGTGCATAATATAGAAAATCTTCAATTGTACTTGCTGCCAAAAGCGCATCCTCGGTTTCGCACAACTTTAAGAAAAAATTTACAGCTAAATCCCGATCGTGATTTAGCATTGCTACAAGTACTTCTGCTGCACAAGACCTAACAGCAATAGAAGAATCTCTAATTATCTGTTGTACGGGGAAATAGAAATAAGAAGCACGATTTTTATCAGCAAAAATAAGTTTTGCGATCGCGCTAACTGCGCTACCTCGTGTCGAATTAATACCAGCACTAAGAACTTCTCCACCGTAGTAAACTTGCCCTCCAGGAGTTTCGGTTCGCCATAATTCCCCTTCAGGGTCAGGATCGTAAAGCGCATAGCATAGCAATATATTGAAAGCCCCAATAGACCAAGGCAAATCGGCTAACTTTTCAAAAACCCATGCGATTGAAAAACCACAAGGACGTTGTGGTAATTTATGACAGCGTAAACATGCACGATATGCAGCGTCAACATCCAAACCAACTTCAGCAATACCATGTAAAATAGAATTAAAGTATGATGAGTTGGCATGATCTGGGAAACACCAAATTAATCTAGCAAAACGCGCTGGTTCATTTTTTACTTGGCTTTTCAAGAGACTTGAAAGCTGAGAAGCGCCACCAATAAGTTCTCCCGTTTTCTGAAATCGAGTACCACCATCATTGTATTCGTACTCAGCAATAGCATTTAGCCACTGCCAATCAGTCATTTTTTCTACTGCTTTTTGGGAAATAGGAGAACCCACAGTTCGAGCTTCGATTGATTTTGGCGGTTCAATTTTTCCGAATGGTGCTAAATCGGTTTGACCAAACTTACGCCGCCACTCATATAAGCGTCGTGCGATCGCTTCACTGGGATAATATGGCTGAATTGAATTGGGGAATAAGTCAAATAATACTTTTAGCCATACTCCACAAATAGTTAATTCAAATAATAAAATCTGCTTAAAAAACTTTTCAAATTCAAATTGAAGTTTACATATTTGAGAGGTATGAATAGCATCCAAAAGCACAAATTGTGCATATCCTCGTAACTTTAGAAGTTTATATTCCTTTTCCCAGTCCGGATAATAGTTAAGTATTAATTGCTCCAATTTTTCTATATTTTCATTAGATGAATATGGAATAATCGCTTCTAATAATTTTCGAGTTGCCCAAAATGGAGCCGCATGAACATTTCCTGCTCCGGATGAGTAACCTGTTTTCAAACGTTCCGGTTGTTCGCAAAGATATTCGATTGCGTCATTTACAAAGTATTTTCCATTTGCTGCATAAGCACAAATTAGTAAGTATTGAGCAGTTTCAAAGTTTGATTGTTGAAGCGGCTTTTGTGCAACATTCGCAAAATTATCTGGATGGTTAGCAGCTAACTTACATAACGCAACTTTCATCTGACTTAATAAATCATGCTCAAAATCGTAGCCTCCGCCCCCGTAAGTTCGGAAATACCAAACTGAGTCTTGCCAAGGTGGATTACCTTGTTTTATTGCTGTTAATTCTATAACCTGAAGTATAAAACTAAGTACATTTTCTATAAATACTTTGGGTGCATTACTAGCACTTTCGCTTATAGTTCTCTTGTAGTAATTACTATGAGGAAACACTCCAGAATTTTTCTCAAATGGATTAGGATTTTCAGATGCTAAACTAATATTTAGCCGCTGATTTAAAAAGTGACCTATTGCTTCGCAAGCCCACTCTGGCTTTTGTGTTGGTAAGTTATATATATGCTGCCAAAAATCATTACTAGCACCTACCTGATTGTCAAGAATTCCTGTATCAATTAAGCACAAAAATAAATCAAAAAATCGCCTTCCCGCTCCAAGCTCTGAAGCACTAATTAAGTGCGTAAATCTTTGTGACCACCTTTCCGAATTACCAACAAAAGGTTCCAACAACTCAGCAACTCGATCTGGAAGCTGCTTCTGCATAAAAGAAAGTAGCGTTACCGTTTTGTCAATGTGACTTTCGTTTTCGTCTTGCAGCCACTGTTCGATTATCCCTAGACTATCTAACAACTGAAACCAGTGAATAGAAGTTTTGAAAATAACCCATACTTCCTGGGTGAGAGGGTTTTGAGAACACATCATTTCTTTGATTATTTCCCATTCCTCTTGTTGAGGATTATTGAATGTCGCTAACAGGGCAATTATTACTTTTTTTAAATGGAATCTAATATCTAAACTATTAAGCAGTTCTCGAAGGTTTTGTAGATAATCATCAAAATCTTCCTCTCGCTGATGGATTAGAATTTGCCTAACTTGAGCGCGACGAAACAAATGTTGTTCGCTACTGCGTAAAAAAGTTAATAATTCTTGACCGCGCGCTGCAAACCGACGGGCAAAAGCGTAATCAAAAAAACTTTCATGTAAAAACGAAATACGCCGACTTTCCCAAGTTAATATATGTTCCGAAGCCATTGCCCTGGCATCATCAGCAAATTCATCAACAACGCTTTCTCGAGCAGATAAGCTTTGTTGTTGCTGACTGCTCATATAGTCACATAAGCGATCAATAACTTGAGTCCATTGAACCGAACGACCGAGACGCTCCCGTAATTTACATTGCTTATGCCGCCAAAATTGGTCGTATAGTTCCTTTGCTGTTTGAAACAATACAGCATCTATGGTCGAATCTTCGGCTATTTCTGCCAACAAACTTAAATGCAAGGGTATGGATAATAAGTTAAGCTGCTTTTCAGTTAGTCGCGTGGTTTCTAAACCTAATTTGGCAACAACATCTCTGATCATGGAGTGAGGAAGACGATTAATAGCGATCGCCTTAGCAACACCATTTTTCTCGTCAATCAAACGTTTTAATCTATTATCATTATCCAAATCAAACTTGCGACAAGCTAATAATAAATGGATGTTGGGATGTGCCTGGGCTTGTTTGATAATCTCGAAGATACAATCGAAAAATTGAGGATTGCGACCTGATGCAAAACTCACGGCATCAAGTTGATCGATAACAAGCACACAATCTCGACTTTGGGCGATATTAGCTAAAACTATCGCAGGAGAGCCAGGTAAACCCAACTGTTCCCCTAATTTATCGGGTAGGGGTGTTGGTTCCAAGCGATCAATACGAAAAGCAAGTACCGGAATACCTTGGTTGTGTAGCTTTTCCAGAACTTGCAACATCACACCGCTTTTGCCAACTCCAGCTTCTCCCACGGCTAAAATGCTTTGTTTCTCTTGGGTGAGTTGCTCAAATGCAGTTTGTGCTTCATGACGGGGGATAATATTACCTCTAATAGTCCCTTGCTCGCCTAAAGAAGAAACATAAATATTATTTGCACTTTCAACCGTAGCTAAAACATGAGGGTCTTTTCCCCACTGACGACGACGATAACCTCTTTCCTGTAGTAAATAATGCCAAATATCATGTGCCGTTAGTTCGCAATGAATTTTTTCCAAGGCTAACTCAGCAAGTTCAATTCGGATCTTTTTTGGGTCGCCTTCTACTAAAGCGGCTATGCGGTTTTCTACTGTTTCAACTAGAACATCTTCGCCAAATGTTACCACCTTCACTCGTTTCAAAGCTTCAAAAGCAGCAATTTCCGAACAATTTCCCCATTTTTTACGTAACGTATTGAAATTACCAGATAGCGTCTTCCGCAAGAAAATCGCGTTCAAATTCTGTCCAAGATGCAGCACCTCTGGCTCTTTGGGCTAACTCTCCCAACTCATCCGCATCTTGAGTAGAAACAAATACACAGATAACTTCAGGATTGCTAAGGCTTTTCCAAAAATCCGATAAAACCTGAACTTGTCTATCCTCCAATGCACTGAGTGTCCAGCGTCCCCGTCCGCTCTTTTGACGCTTTACTTGATGGCACTCCAACTTCCCTTTTTTGGTAATAAAAAACTCGAAAGCATCCTCACCAGGTTTTTCTAGACGGATAGAAGTAGCTTTCTCATCCATGACATCAATAATGCAATGCACAGTCCAACGACCTTCATAGCGGTTGCCGATTTTGTCAGTTTCTCCTCCTGGTAAGGGCATATGATTGCTGTTCTCTCTATCAATGTTGTATTGAAAATTCGTGTGTGGTATTTAGCTAGTGTAAAGTCACTTAGATAACACTCAGTCTGCATATTAATTATAAAATACGCTTGCCGCTATTGAAAGTAGTTATGTAATTAAACCACCCACAGCTCTATGCAACAGCATTACGTCCAGACGTAATTGTTTTAGATAAAGAAAAGCTAAAACAAGAGCCATTATGGCAGAAAGAACCGATTATTTGTAGAGGCGATACCATAAAGCTAGTTGCGGAAGTTGTAAGAATCCCAAACAACCAACTTTTACCATATGTCAATTAGTTGATGACATCTATCACCAGCAGCGATATCGTTTAGGTGATGTGATTTGTTCTTATTTATTTCCAAATTTACAACTCAAACTTGATGATATTATGCCGTAATTGAGGAAGGCAATTGCTTTCATGTTCGCATAAGATAACATACTACTTACCCTTATGCCATTAAACCATTGATTTAAGATTTATGTCCTTG
>JAYKJL010000076.1:0-2995 GCA_035285725.1 Nostocales cyanobacterium 94392
GGAACGAAGCAGGAAGTCAAAAAAGGAGATATTAGGAAGCGAATTGTCTCTAAAGGCAAGAAAATAGCAGATTATAACCAAATTTTCCAGCAATTGGAGAAAGACAACGCGATCGCAATTTCCAAAACAGGATATTCTTTAGTGTCTCCAAAGGGTTTAGAAATCCTCGGTGAAGGTTTGAAAAGTGATGATTTTAGATTTGAAGGGATAATTGTGGGAACTTGGGCTGCAAATGCGTTGCTGAGGTGGATTGGAGAGATTGAGAGTAGCGTTAATTCTGCATCTGCACCGCAAAATGGAAAATCGTTAAATAATGCGATCGCGTCTTATAACGAGTTTGAGAAAACTACCCTTGAGGTTTACGAGAATTTGAACCGAGATTACAACTTCAATAACTTGGTGCCAATTTACAGGATTAGGAGAGAAATTGGCGATCGTGTTTCTCGCAAACAGTTTAGTGAGTGGCTGTTAGAGATGCAAGCGGAGGATATTTTTCAACTCGAAGGTGGAAGTGTAGAGGATAGTGCTGCGGACAAAATAGAAGATTCTATCACTACCGAATTAGATGGATTGCGTTGCTACGCTTCCAAATTGTAAGCTTAATTTTTTTCTCCTCACCTAATTAACTTAATAAACATGACTAGTAACACATCTTCAATTGACGAGCTAATTAGAAATAAAAATCCTTTTGCAGGACATATTGTCGTTCGTTCATCACAAATATGGGGAAAAAGTTTTCCGGATGTTCCTTCAATAAATGCTCATGCTTCGAATGCTGTTTTTGATGCAGTGGATAAAGTTAGTAAAAGAGAGCGTGAAACTGTAGGGATTACAATTATGGCTGAAAAAGGAGCAGGTAAAAGCCATATTATCAGCAGAATTAGACATCGCTTGCAGGTAGAAAATAATGCTTTTTTTATCTACATGGGCAAGTATGATAATTTAAATCAGATTAAATACGAATTTCTGCAAACTTTGGCTTCTAGTTTGAGAGCGCATGGTAGTAAAAATGTAATGCAGTGGCAAGAAATCGCAGCGGCTTTAATTAATGAAGCTACAGGATGGGATTATACACCACAACAATATATTCAGAATATTTACCCAACATACTTGAAAAAATACTCAACTAAATTTGTTGATAAATTAACTGAACTTATTCTTCCAAATAAACCAGATATTACTAATCCTTATTTGATAAAAGCAATTTTATGGACGCTATCTTCTGTCCACACTAACTATGCTAATTATTGGCTGGCTGGATTGGATTTAACTCAAAATCAAGCTGAAGTAATGGGATTACCAAATTACGATAAAAATGATAAAGAAGCGGAAGGATTAAAAACAGTTCGCCAGATTTTAGATATTATCAGCGATTACAAAGTTCCTGTAATTTGCTTTGATGAGTTAGACAAGACAGAAGCCAATGATAATGGCTTACTTTGTTCCCATTTAGTTGCAAATTTAGTAAAAGATTTATACAACAGCCTCAAATGTGGTGTTTTTCTTTTAGCAATGTATCCTCAAACTTGGAACGAAGAAATAAGGGCTTTAGCGCAAGCCGATGCTGTCATGGATCGATTAGTCAGCGAGCAATCAGATAGAAACCCCTTGAAGCTGAATACTATCAATTTTGACGATATTGTTGCGATTGTAAGTCAATGGCTGCAAGAGTTTTATGAAGACAACAAAGTTGTTCCACCACATTCACTTTATCCGTTTAATGAAAATAAGCTCAGAGAATTGGCTAAGAGTAAGCCAACAATAAGGTCACTTTTAAAGTGGTGTGCAGAAAACTTTGGGAATTCACCAATTAAATCGAATCCAGTAACAGAATATTATCAAAATTCATTAACCGAGATTGAAGCTTCTATCAATGAATTAATGGAAGATGAAGAAGCAATTTCCAAAGCACTTAGATTAGCATTCTCAAGTTTAAAGGGTGAAAAATTAGAAGGAATTAATATTGAAGAAGTCGAAGACATTCAAGCTAACGCAGCAGACAAAGGATATATTGACTTCAAAATTGTTGGTAATGATAGTAAAGTCAAAATTGGTGTTGATGTCATTCAGCAATCTGGTGGAAAGGCTGTAGGAGCAGCACTAAAAAGACTAATTGAATATGAAAAATTTGATATTACTCGCGGTTGTTTAGTTCGCTCCAAAAAGATTAATTCTGGTGCATATATACCCAACAAATGTTTAAAACAACTTTTGCATCATCAAGGTGGTGAATGGGTAATGTTGCGAAGCCAAGATATTAAACCTCTTTTGGCTATTTGGTTTGTACAGCGTAACTCTAAAAGTTACGAGCTAACTGAAGAACAAATTTTTGATTTTATCAAACAGGAACAAATAGCAATTAGTAATCCTTTAGTTAGAGAAATACTCAGCGAACCATCGGGAGAACAACCAAGCGATTTAATTGATGATGATTTACCAATCAGCATTCCTCAAAGCGTTGATAGCAGTAATATCGACCTAAATATAGACAATTAAATATGAATTCACCGCTTTCAATTCCAACAGCATTGTGTCTATCCAGTCCTGATATTACAGCTTTAATTCAAGGACGAATTATTGCTGCTATTCCCAAGATGTTTATTCGTCCCGGACAAAAATTTGCGCTTTATCCGGTAGATTTATTAGCTATAGAAGAAAAAGTTATAATTCAAGCTTGGGCTAAATGTGAACTCACTCAAATTCTTGATGAAAGTCTATCTCTAGAAAGATTATCTCGGTTAACAATCTGGACGCAAGATGCATTAGATAAAATACTACATCAACAACAGCATATTTTTCTAAGTTATTTACGTGTTTATAAGTTATCTCAGCCTTATGAAGTATCACTAAAAGTAGAATCAAATCAGTTAGGAAAATTTATTGGTTTACCTAATTATTTAACAGTTTCCGATACAAACCCAGTTTTACCCGATAACATCTTCGCTACTCGCAAGCGTCAGCTAGAAAAACTCGAACCACCACAGCATCCAGAATT
>JAYKJL010000077.1:0-6202 GCA_035285725.1 Nostocales cyanobacterium 94392
TACCTTTCTGTTGCCGAAGGCTAGAATCCAGGTTTTGCGGCATAGTCGAAAGATGCTTCATTACGCTATCGCTTCATTCAGCATGACAAATCACAGTTTTTGCCGAATTAATAAACACCCTCTTAGAGAAGTCAGGTTTTTACAATCAATATCCCTAACACCACAACATTGCTATCAAAACCCGACTTCTTTCCCCTAGGAAAAATAAAGTATCGGTTTTGTAAATTCTTTAATTGAAAAACAATCCCCACTCTTAGTAAGGATTGTTCAAATGAACTTATTCAATTGTTTTCAAAAAAGCCTACATTTGAGTAATTACAAAAGCTATGACAGCTAGTATTGCAGCGATAATGTAAAATACAGCAACTACTTGCAATTCAGACCAACCAGACAGTTCTAGATGGTGGTGCAAAGGTGCCATTTTGAACAACCGTTTACCTTTACCATCGGGTCCTTTTGTAGCTTTGTAGTAACTCACCTGCGCCATTACTGAAAGCGTTTCTATAAAGAATATACCGCTAAGGATAAACAGCGCAACCAACGTATTAGACAACAGGGCAACTGCTGCCATTCCTCCACCTAACGCTAGAGAACCTGTATCACCCATAAATACTCGTGCTGGGTTGCGATTGTGGGCTAAAAATCCTACGCAAGCACCGCTAAAAGATGCACAAAAAACCATCAATTCCGGTGAAGCAGGTGAAACAATTGCACCCAATACTAACAGTGCGATCGCAGCAGTACCAGCCGCTAAACCATCAACACCGTCAGTTAAGTTTGTGGCATTACTTTCAGCCACCATTACGAAACCAGATAAAGGCAAAAATAATAACCACCCTAAAGGCAAGGAAAAGCCCAAGGGAAAAGCAATACTCGTAATTGTTAAAGGCTGACTAATAAATAGCCACGCACAAAAAGCCACTGCGAAACCAACTTGTAAAGCCAGCTTCATTTTAGGTGAAATACCTTTATTCGATTTACGTCGCAGAATTTGCCAATCGTCAATCCAACCTACAAACCCATAACTTAATGTCAATGCTGACACCGCAAGAGTTTTAGGAGCAAAATTAGACAACACACAAGCAACTGCGATCGCAACGGGAACAAAGAATATTCCTCCCATTGTAGGGGTACCGGCTTTCTTTAAATGGGTTTGGGGACCATCCTCACGAATAACTTGTCCAGCCTTAAGCCTTTGCAGCCAAGGAACAGCCCAAAAGCCCAATCCACCAGCAATCAAAGCCGATATTAATAATGGTAGGGTTAAAGAGGTTCCTTGCCAGGGAGAGCGAGAAGCCGCTCCATCTAAAACTAGTGCTGTTGCACCTAGTCCTATACTTAACAAAGAAGCCAAACGGATACCACTGAGATTCAAACCTTGGTTTGGAGATAATTTAGCGTCCACGGAAATTTCCCTTCACTCCACACTAATTAAAAATCACACACACTCAGCACGTTATTTGTGCTAATTTCCGTCCTCACGAGCTACTCTTCGTCTGGAATTACATCGTCGTCATCGTCATCGTCATCGAACTCGTAATCCCCGACACCTTCCTCAATACCCATCAAGGAATTTATGTCTTGTTCTTGCTCTTTCACTTGTGGTTCTACTGGATCGCGAGATATTAAACGTCCATTTGCTTGCAACCAGTCCAATAACGATGGTTCTTGTTTTAATGGAATTACAGATGCTCTCCGGCTACGGGGAACTTCATATAAAGGAGAATTTAACATAGAGACGATAATAAAAAGAGTAAAGAACTAACTTGACATTAAGAGTCTATCACTTGATACAGGAGATTTTAGTTATTCATTCAACTATGTTGTTGAGAAACCAGGCTAAAAAACTCCTTCTTTAAGATTGCTTCAGGTTGTAGCCACATATTCCTTACATTTAGTTTTTGTATGGAGCTATACACATCGTAGGCATCTTTAATCTGGTTTAAATTTGTAAACCTAAATGAGGTTATAGCACGAATGAGAAAAACTGCTTTATTAGAAGTAATCGCAGGAAAAAATCTTGGTATTAAGGCGAGCGATACAGATAAACAAGCCATTTTATCGGCGATCGCCTATTTAGAAGATTTAAACCCTACACCCAACCCCCTAGAAGCTAGTGAATTGTTAGACGGTAACTGGCGATTACTATATACCTCTAGTTCAGAGTTATTAAATATTAACCGCATACCGTTAGCCAATCTAAATAAAATTTATCAGTGTATTCGACTAAAAACAAATAGCATTTATAACATTGCTGAAATAAATGGTTTACCATTTCTTGAAGGCTTAGTTTGCGCCGTTGCAAAATTTGAAACAGTTTTACCGAGTCGAGTTCAAGTAAAGTTTGAACGTTCAATAATCGGTTTACAACGTTTACTAAACTACAAATATCCAGGAAGTTTTATCGAAGCCATTGAATCGGGAAAGAAATTTTTTCCCATTGATTTTCCGATTACAAGCAACGAACAACAGGGATGGTTAGACATTACTTACCTAGACCACGATTTGCGTATCGGCAGAGGTAACAAGGGAAGTGTTTTTGTATTAACCAAATCATGAAATATTTATGCATTACTACTCGCGAAAAATTACTTCATAAATATTCTTTTGTCAAGGGGGTGAGACACTGCATTTGGTGATTGGGAATTGGTAATTGGTGATGGGTAATTGGGAATTGGTAATTGGTGATGGGAACCATCAACAACCAACAACCAACAACAAACTTAAATATTTTCTAGACAAATAACTTAACAAACCCTCTTGCGGAGACCTTGAAGTTGTAAAGTGAAATCAATCAGTACTGCATAAAAGGCAGTCTTAATAATTAAAGAGGGATATTCGATTATGGTTCAACGTGGTTCTAAAGTGCGCGTCCTCCGCCGCGAATCCTACTGGTATCAAGATGTAGGAACCGTGGCTACTGTTGATAAAAGCGGCATTATCTATCCAGTAATTGTCCGCTTTGATAAAGTTAATTACTCCGGTATTAACACCAATAACTTTGCAGAAGATGAATTAGTGGAAATTGGAACAGCCTCTAAAGACAAAAAATCCACTCCTACAGCTTCTGGTGGCAAGCAAACACCTATAGATGCAAGTATCCGTAAAACCGGACAAGGTACTCAACCTACTGGTAAGACAAGCGCTCAGCCAGAATCTGCTGAAGCTAATGTTCAGAAAGAAGGTACTCCAAATCAAGGAACCGAGTCACGTTAGGTTGTGCCAGAATTACCAGAAGTTGAAACAGTACGACGGGGTTTAAATCAATTAACCCTGAAACACAAAATTACGGGAGGTGATGTGTTGCTTGAACGCACTATTGCCTACCCGTTTTCTGCTGAGGAGTTTCTCAATGCTATTAAAGAAAGAGAAATAGTATCTTGGCATCGTCGTGGTAAGTATCTGATTGCCGAACTTACTTCCATGGTAGAAGAGGACAAGGACACAAGGGGACAAGGGGACAAGCTAAAAAATTCTCCCCATCTCCCCCTCCCCCCATCTCCCCCTCTCCCCCCCTCCCTCGGTGTTCATTTACGAATGACTGGACAATTGTTGTGGTTGCATCGAGATGAACCTTTGCATAAGCATACGCGAGTGAGATTGTTCTTTGGTAAGGAATGGGAATTGCGCTTCGTGGATCAGCGTACTTTTGGTCAGATGTGGTGGGTTCCTCCAAAGGTAGAAACACAAAGTATTATTACCGGGTTAGCAAAACTCGCGGCAGATCCTTTTTCAAAGGAATTCACTGTAGATTATCTTGCCAACAAACTCAAAAATCGCCGTCGCGCTATCAAGACTGGATTATTAGATCAATCTGTAGTGGCAGGGGTGGGTAATATTTATGCCGATGAAGCATTATTTTTGAGCGCAATAAGACCGGAAACACTGTGTATAAATTTGCAGATAGAACAAATAGAGCATCTTCACTCTAGTATTATTCAAGTTTTAAAAACCAGTATTGAAGCTGGAGGTACTACCTTCAGTAATTTCCTCAATGTAAAAGGCGTAAATGGTAACTACGCTCATGTAGCTTGGGTTTACAATCGCACCGGACAACCTTGTCGAGTTTGCAGTCATCCCATCGAACGAATTAAATTAGCAGGAAGATCCAGTCATTTTTGTCCGCAGTGTCAGAAGTTGACAGTTGAGAGTTGATAATGGTTGGTTGAGAGTTGATAGTAGTTGGTTGTTAGTTGATAGTGGTTGGTTGAGAGTTGACCTTTAACCTTTAACCTTTAACCTTTAACCTTTAACCTTTGACCTTTTACGCGAGTTACAATTCTGAGTAAAAATAATCCTATTTATTAAAGGGGAAAATTTATGGCTGTGAAAAAAGGAGCGATGGTTCGTGCTATCCGCGAAAAGCTGGAAAATAGTTTGGAAGCGCAAGCGAGTGATTCTCGTTTTCCCTCCTATCTATTTGAAACTGAAGGGGAGATTGTGGATGTCAAAGGTGATTATGCTTTGGTGAAGTTCGGAAAAGTTCCTACACCGAATATGTGGTTGCGTATGGATCAGTTAGAAGAGTTTAAATAACTTTTAATCTGCAAAAGGTAATTTACCACGGAGTTATATTGCTTGCTATAAAAGCTTTTAGATATACCTTCTGAGGATTTAAATATTAAAAAAACGCGATACTTAGTTCTTAAGTGTCGTTTTTTTGTAGATAAAAATACTGTTTAAAGAAATCAATAG
Organism: Nostocales cyanobacterium 94392; assembly: GCA_035285725.1. Taxonomy (GTDB): domain Bacteria; phylum Cyanobacteriota; class Cyanobacteriia; order Cyanobacteriales; family Nostocaceae; genus Rivularia. Next base: position 4,696 of record JAYKJL010000077.1, read on the forward strand.
AAAATACCCTGATGTTGTTTATCATACCCCGAAAACACTTAAGACTAGATTATTGTAGATAGTGAAGTAAAATTATTAACTTTCAATTTAACCCTCAATGGTATTAAGAAGAAGTCGTTTGCAGAGTAAAAAAACTCAGCCTAAAAGTTCTGCTTCCAAGGCTAAAGCTCAAAGTAGCACTGGGAAAGCAAAAGTAAAAAGTAGCATCAAAAAACCAAAGTCTGAAACTTTAGCTGTAGAAGAAACTTCCGTTTCCAATGATGCTCCGGAAACTGAAGTTAAAAATACAAATAAAAAGGCTGTTAGTAAAATAAAATCTGCTAGCACCATCGTAGAAAAAGCTAAAGCTACAACAAAGAAAGTTGCTAGCACCAAGGTGGAGAAAGTGAAACCTTCTACTAAGAAAGTAGAAAAACCTGCTGTTAATACCAAAGTAGAAAAAGCTAAACTTTCTACGAAGAAAGTAGAAAAACCTGCTGTTAGTACTACGGTAGAAAAAGCTAAATCTACTACAAAAGTTACTAGTAAAACAAAACCCGTTAGCACTGGTAAAAAAGTAAAAGCACAAACACCTGTATCTACTAGCATCGATAAGTCTGAAACTACTATCAAGAAAGCTGCTAGCAAAACTAAAGCTACTACTACTACTACAGTTGCAAAAACTAAAACTACCACTAAGAAAGTTACAACCAAGAGAAATCAAGATGAAACTCGGTTACTTTTAGCTTTGTGGGATTTAGGAGGAACAAAAACGGAAGTTAAAACAACAGAAGTAACTGGTAGTGTACAACGTAAAAATGAGAAAGCAGGAGATTATACTTCTGTTCTCAGAAAGCTAGAAAAAGCTGGTGCTATTAGCAGTAAACGTAAAAATAAAGTTGAAACTATTCAGCTAACCGATAAGGGTTTACAGATGCTTAATGAACAACTTAAAACCCTTGATTTCCAATTTTATGGCAAACAAGTTGGAAGTAAAGTTGCAAGTAAGTTTGTTGGTGGGTTGCTCAAATGGATACGAGAAATCAACGGTGCAGCATTTGTTTCTACTGTAGAAACCAAGGAATCCGGAGTTGCGTCTTAATTAGAGATAGCATCAATAGTATGAATTTGTTTAGAGTGTTCCCTATTAACTGTGTGATGAGTTACGAATAATTTGAAGTAATTTGAATACAAAGAAAGCTGTAGGTTTTCGGAAAAGCGACGAATAGAATATAAAGCAAACGAATGACATAACCAGGGTTAGATTGATATTGTAGTTTGCTTTTGATTAATATGATGACTGACTCGGCAAGTTTTTGGCTATTTATTTCTAATAGATTTGATGGTTTGTGTGTTTTTTCTAAAGTGCATCTAATATTGTTATCTACCGCGCTATCTATTATTAATCATAAATAAACGCAGATTACACGATTTAATTCATTCTTCTAAGGGTGCGTAAAGTGTAAGCAATGCTAGTTTTGGGCGAATTTGGGTGCATTTTCGCCTTGGATTGTTGTAATTTAATGTA
>JAYKJL010000078.1:0-4009 GCA_035285725.1 Nostocales cyanobacterium 94392
TGTAACCCGTCAGTTCTAGGTTCAAGTCCTAGTTGCTCCACCAAAATTATCGGGTCCGTAGCTCAAGGGTAGAGCAGTAGTCTTTTAAACTACCGGCGAGTGTTCAATCCACTCCGGACCCACCAAAATATTAGCGGGCATAGCCAAGTGGTAAGGCAGAAGGCTTCCACCCTTCCATCGTCAGTTCGAATCTGATTGTCCGCTCCAAGTTGTAAAAAGGAAGGGTCCGGTACGTGGGTGCCAGCTAGTCTTGAAAACTAGAGGCGGGTTAACAGCCTGGGGGTTCGACTCCTCACTCTTCCGCCAATATATTATGCTCCTATGTGCTAACTGGCAAAGCAAGCAGGCTTAGACCCTGTGCATCCAGGTTCGAATCCTGGTAGGAGTACCAGAGTTTAATTTGTAAGTGGACGAAATACATCCGATGGCAATTTTGGATACTGGGGTGGGATACCCAATTACTAAACAGTCCAATACCCTAGGATGTTAAGGAGTCATGAACCTTATATCTCTAACTTACAACCGGTTTGCCGCTTTAGCAATGGTGGTCCATGCGTGAGCCTGAAGAGCTTGATATCTCGGTTCGATCCCGAGGGGCGGCACCAGTAGTACAAAATAAAGGAAGTGCAAATTAAAGTTACTTCAAATTGACTTTTACTCAATCTATAAACAAAACTTTAACTGATTTTCTCCTTTATTTTTAATTTTCATTCCCTCTGGCGTGGCTTGGTGAAACGCTCTGACTGTTAATCAGAAGGCTCAGAAATGAGGCGAGGTTCGAACCCTCGAGGGGGAGCAAGTTGTAATATTATCTACCAGTAGGGCAGTTGGTTGTCCCACCTGACTTGGGATCAGGAGCTTTTGAGCTATACGCAGGTTCGAATCCTGTCTGGTAGACCAAAAAAAGAAAGGAAAATACAATGGCTGGATTTGAAAGACCACGGTGTCCGAAGTGTAAAGCATATTACAGGTTCAACTGGCAAACAGAAGAGTTTTATCCTGTATGTGAATGTTTTAAGAAGAAGGAGTAGAAAGTTTGTAGGGTTATGGTGAAATGGAATCACAACAGATTTTGAATCTGCAATTCCCAGTTCGACTCTGGGTAGCCCCGCCAACAATGCTCGATTGGTGAAGTAAGTATCACAATCGCCTGATTAGCGATAGTGCCGGGAGCAAAGCCTGGATCGAGTACCATTTAATGCCCGGTTAGTTCTAATGGGAAGACGCTGCGCTTACAACGCAGAGATAAGCGTTCAAATCGTTTACTGGGTACCATAGGTCATTAGTGTAACGGTAGCACGACAGGCTCCAACCCTGTTAGTAAGCGTTCAAATCGTTTATGGCCTGCCAAAATTTGCCTTTTAAGCATTAAATTGATGCAGCAGTCTTGTAAACTGCAGAACTCGGGGAGGTACCGGGATGAGGCTCCAAAGTTAAGCCCCGTTGGTGAAATGGAAATCACATAGCGCAACGAACGCTAAGTTGCCTTTTCGATTAGGGCACGGGGTGCCAGTTTAAAAAAGAAATTGACTTTATATCTTACTTTGTTATACTTTAATTGAAGTTGTTATTAAAACAAAGGAGAGGCAAATGAGAATTAAAGTCGTTCTTTGGGAATACGAGAGAGGATGGGGAAGTAGACCGTTTCATAAAGAATACTTTGATAATCTAGCAGATGCTGAAAAGTATGCTGAAGAAAATGAATCTAATATGGGATTAGAAAAAGTTCCTGATTATTACATTAAAGCTGAAATTTCTTTGGAGATGTAAATGAAATATCATGTTAATACAATGTCCAAGGATGAACTCCGGCAATTTAATATTGTAGCATCACAATTAGGCATTTCAGTTAAAAATCTAACAAAATTCATGAATGCTTTTGATGATAACAATACTCGGTATCAGCTTTTATGGGGCTGGATGCAAGATCCTTGTGTCAAGTTAAAATTTAAGCCGTTTAAATCGTTTATCCGAAACATGAAAGTTAAGAATATTTTCGATTGGGTCGATTCCACTGGTCAAAACAAATCAAAGATTGTATTTGTCGAAGATTTTTGCGAATTATCATAAAATTAAATTGACCTTTGATTCAAAATACGTTACTATAAGATATACTTTGAAACGGAGGATATATGAAACTCAATGGAAAAAACGTAACTGTAACTGTAGAAGTTGTTTATATGACCGGAAAAACAAAGTGGGATGTAGCTCCTGTTGATTCTCCGATTATTGGCAAAACTTACAAAACCTACGATGCGGTTGCAAAAGCACTTAAAGTTGGTGAGTATGCGTATGTTGCAGTAGATGTGGAAACTAAAGTTAAGCTCCCCGGTTTCGGTCGCATGGGGTACAACAAAGTTGAAAAAACCGGGAAAGCGACTTTTACAGTAAACCGTCATCTTATGCGTGAATACTAGGAGAGAGTAATGTCAGAACAAGATATTCAATTCGCAATGAAACTAATCGATGAGGCGTATGCTGAGGGTAAAATTTCACAGGAAGATGTAGAAGAACTAGTTAGCGATTTTTGTTATAGGGAGAATAACTAAAATGCTCTATTCAGATGTAACCAAGGATATGGACTTTTTTCTTTTAAACGAATCTCGTTATTTGAAAATCGAAAATTATTTAATCCTCCGGGCAAAACGTCGGTATGATAAATTTATGGGCCCCGATTTTTTAACAGAACCTAAACTTACTTTAGAAGAAATGCAAGAAAAGGTTGTATGTATAGCACGTAGAATAAATCGTTTATATGAAATGGGAGCTCCTGAAGAATTAATTAAATTTGATCAGGATACTTTAATAAAGACTTTAATACAAATTCAAAATAAAGAATACGCGATTTCACCAAGAGATTTTAAATATCGAGATAATTTTAAAGCTAAAGAAGAAATGTTTTTTAATCAAAAATAAATTGACTTTCGTTTCAAAATACGTTACTATAAGATATACTTTGAAACAGGGAATGACATGGACACTGAGCAACTACAGATTCTCAAGGAAATTGGTTTTAAATAAGATATATGGAGCGGTGGTGAAAGTGGGCATCACACTCGGCTGTAACCCGACAATTCCAGGATCGTGGCCTGGTCGCTCCACCAAAATACAGAGACTTGTTACTGAAATGTTCCACGCGCTTGAAGTGAAAGCCGGAACAAGACGGTCGTTGAATACAAGACTTTTAGCTAAGACGTGGTGCTAAACGTAGATCTTTAACAATTAAATAGTCCAAGGTTAAATCGAAAGAATATTAGCTTGCTTTTAATAGTAGAGGTATTAGCTCAGCTGGAGAGAGTGCCCACGGAAGAGTGGGAAGCGTTGGTTCGAATCCAACATACTTCGAAAACAAAAGAGGACTCTTGTTAATATTTAAGTAGATAAAGTGAACGAAGTCTAGTCCACTTTTAGTAACTGTCTTGGACTAACATCTAGTGATATTATCGGTTTGACACTAGAGACATCAAAAAACAAACCAGAGTTTTTAGTCTGTAAGTGTTAATAGATGCACGTTACCCTGTCAAGGTAAAAGAGCGGGGGCAGAACCCGTACAGACTGCCAGGAATTAGCTGACATATTGGTTGTCCTTAATGGGTTCGAATCCCACCGGGGCGTAACTGCCTGGGATGATGAAGGATTGGTTCTAAATAGCTCGCGAATTTTGCCCGTATAGCCTAATTGGTAAAGGCCACAGATTTAAGATCTGTTATTTGTTGATTCGAATTCAACTACGGGTACCAAATTTGTTCTTTAACAATTTATAGAAGTTAGTTTAGGTCATTGAGGGCACCTTGGAAACGATTGCGCGGTACAGTATGGTTGCGGGATGTACCAAAAAACTCATACCCATTTGGAATGATCACCAAGTATATTTCGAGAGCATGGAGACGAAAACGTGAGCGACCTGAGCCTAAACTATTTTTGACCCTGTTTATCTTTTAAGTAAAGGAAACAGTCTGCAAAACTGTTAAAATCACAGAGAGCGTTACTCTGCAGGGTCTCCAGAATA
>JAYKJL010000079.1:0-16689 GCA_035285725.1 Nostocales cyanobacterium 94392
ACTTCGTTGCTAGACAACGTAAACGCTTAGGGAGATTAGACAAGAAGGGTTAAGTGCGGTAACGTTCTTGATTTAAGTCCGGTCATTGATCTAAGAATCCTCACGCCTTTAGGCTGAGGAGTGTCAAATTTAACGCTGATTACTGGTGCAAATTTTCCATCATTCATCTTTTTCCCTATCAACTGACGATTAATGTGGACAACGTTCTGAGCGGGAGTCTTAACCTTCTTCCAAGTTGCTTTCGGACCGTGAGAAGCTGTTTTTATTTTGGGATAACCGTTTACTGTGGGAATTGCCCAATTTCGACCTAATTTGAAAGTCCCATCAACTCTATTTTGAGCCAGTAGATATCTTAATCGACGAGCAGAAATATTCAATAATTTAGCTGCTTTTGTAGTTCCAATCATCCTTTATCCCCAAATCACACTATGAGTATATAATACTATACCGATGACAAAATTTATGATTTTATTTTTGTAAATAAAATTTTATTAACTCAAATTAGTTTATTTAACGGATTTACCGTCTATATTTATAATTAATACTTTTATTTGCTTGATTTAATGCTGTTTTACTCGATTATAGATAGAAATCCCAATGTCACTAGATAAGGAAAAATAACTAACATGAAACTCTATTACGCACCGGCTTCGTCATATTCCCAACGGGTATTAATTGCTTTGTACGAAAAACAGATAGATTTCACACCTGTTGAAGTAAATCTGTTTGATGTAGAATCAAGAACACAATATTTACAGATAAACCGCTTTGGTAAAATTCCCACTCTCATAACCGATGATGGGGAAGTACTTTTAGAAGCAAACATTATTATTGAATATCTTGATGGATATGATGGCAATATTCCCTTGATTCCTCAAGATATGAAACTGGCTTTGGAAATGCGAATGCTCGAACGTATCGTAGATGTATATATCAACGGTGGAAGAGAAGCATTATTTAAAGATAGTCAACGTCCGTTGGAGGAACGAGGAAAAAAAGAAGTTATCAAAGCCAAGGGATTATTGGAAGAAGCTTGTAATTTATTAAATGAAAAACTGGTGAATCCTACCTGGTTAGTGGGTAAAGATTTTACATTAGCTGATTGTGCTGCGGCTCCGACTCTTTCTTATCTACGGATTGTTTATAATTATGAGCATTTAGAGAATTTGACAGCTTATTTTAAACGGTTGGAAGGAAAAGCATCTGTAGCGAGAGTTTTTAATGAAGGACGCGAACAGATGATGCAGATGTTATCTACATTAAAATATCCTGTAAATAGCCATTTTTTAAATTAATGGAGTGCATCAAGGTTTAAAAGGTTTGGTTGATTTTGAAACGCAAAGGAATACAGAGGTTTGCAATGGTAGTATAAATTTATTTTTTAAATATAAATTTCAACGCTACCCCATTTATGCAGTAGCGTTTACCAGTAAGTTTGGGTACATCGTCAAATACATGACCTAGGTGTCCACCGCAGCGATGGCAATGAACTTCAACACGGTTCATAAAAAATGACTTATCGATAGATATACCAATTGCCCCACTTATAGGAGCATAAAAAGAGGGCCAACCCGTACCACTATTGAATTTAGTTTGAGATTTAAAAAGTGGTAAGTTGCACCCAGCACATATATAAGTACCATTAGCATATTGTTTATCGAGCGGACTAGTATGAGCGCCTTCAGTTCCATGTTTACGCAGCACATAAAACTGTGAGGGTGTTAAAATTTTGCGCCACTGTTCTTCAGTTTTGGTAATTTCAAACTTCTTGGAGGCTGCTGCGTTCTCTTTTGAATTATCTGTTAAATATTGTGATAACCATATCGCACCTAGCATTGCTGCCCCAGTTTTAAAAAAATATCGTTTCTTCATGTCCAAGCGTTGCTTGTTTGATAGTTAACTCAACTATAAGTGTAAGCATTGGCACTGAGTCTTTCCTGATAGAATGATTAAAATCAGATAAGTATTATGCGGCTAAAAAAGCGATATCGCCCTATCATTCATCCAAATCCGGTAAATACATTTGAGCAATTGCGATTGAACTATCACATACAGGTTTTGTGCAATAATCAAGTAAATATTATTAAGTAGAGACAGGTACCGCTATCTTGTCAAAATAAGTGTATGGAAGCCTAATTTGAAAGACTAGTAGGTGATTATAATTATGATGCTGTACGATAATTCCTGAAAATATGGCAAGATATTGAACGTGGTTGATCAACTAAGTAAAATATGTAATGTCTAACTTACCAGAATTTATCAAGTTTCTTTATCAAGAATATCGTCATCTCAATTCGGGTTCGTTGGCTAGCTATATTCCCGAACTAACTAAAGCCAATCCAAACTGGTTTGGGATTTCCGTTGTCACCAAAGAAGGAGAAATTTTTCAAATTGGAGATAGCCAAGAAAATTTTACCATTCAATCTATATCTAAAGTTTTTGTCTATGGTATGGCATTGGAAGATTGCGATCGCGAAATGTTGTTGGAAAAAATTGGTGTGGAACCAACTGGTGATCCGTTCAATTCAGTAATCCGTTTGGATGAAAATTCTAAACGTCCAGACAACCCAATGGTTAATGCTGGAGCGATTGCTACTGCTGGTTTAATTAAAGGTGCCAATGCTACCGAAAAGCTGAATCGAATGCTTGATATGTTCCGTCGCTATATCGGTCATGATGTATTTATCAACGCACCTGTATTTATGTCGGAACGAGCTACCGGACATCGCAATCGAGCCTTAGCCAATTTACTGCTGAATTTTGGAATTATTGAAAACAATATTGAAGAAATTCTCGACCTGTATTTTCAACAATGTTCTTTGGTTGTTAACTGTCATGATTTGGCAGTGATGGCTGCAACTTTGGCAAATCGAGGTGTTAATCCAATCACTAAAGAACAAGCAATAAAACCTTGTTATATCAGAGATATTTTAAGTGTAATGTATACTTGTGGGATGTATAATTATGCCGGGGAATGGGCTTATCGAGTGGGAATTCCGGCAAAAAGTGGAGTCTCTGGGGGAATAATGGGTGTAATCCCCGACCGTGCTGGGATTGCTGTCTTTTCTCCTTTGATTGACCGCAGGGGTAATAGTATTAGAGCAATTAAAGTATTTGAAGCTTTATCTGATAAGTTCAATCTTCATTTATTTGATTATCCATTACCAAAATGTTCCTTTTTAGATATTTCTGAAAATCGAATTGAATCAACATCTAAGCCAATAGAGTTTATATTTGATAAAACTAAACCGTTGTAATTTTAAGCTGGTAAAGCTGTAAGTAGCTTGGTTCAAATAAACCTAACTATGTAACGAAATTTAATTGTACTCAGGCTATTCCTGATACAATTAATTCAATAATTTAAGTCTGATTTATTAATCTTCTATAAGTTGCGTTTCTATAATTGCTAAACAAATTTGAGTAACTAGTAAAATAAATATTGTTGAAACTGCATAGGTTATTGCGAGAAATTGAAGTACTGTTTCAAATGCAATAATAGGTGTCATTGTTTGTTCTCCTAATAAAAAAGTAATTTTTGATTTATTTAAAACTTACGCAACTGGCATATTTTTTTGTAGGGTGTGTAGTTTAGAATAAATTTGAACGGTTCTATAAGGTTTGTAGCGTCACGCACCATCCGAGTTTTGTGACACTTGCGGTCATTCCTGTTATTTTCTTATAGGGGTTATTCAAATTAACTTATGCACTAAGTAGGTCAGCACGGAAAATTATCATTGAGACAAGGCATTCATGCATTCATGCAAGAAGCAAGAGGCTGTCTTGGTTTAAGATTGATTTACATTTCTTTATATAACGCTATTCTTTTGTACCGACCTACTTAACATACGAATAACGGATTAAGCTAACGTGAGTTCGATGTTTATTGCTTAGATTCGGTTTAAATGATTATGATACTGTAAAACCTCGATTATTCGTGGGGCTAGAAGTCGGGTTTTTAACAGAAATCTGGGTTGTACAGACAATCATCATAAAAACCCGACTTAGTAAAGCTATTCGTCGAATTCACGTTCAACTAAATTTTTTATCCCAAGATTGCATAAACCGAAAAACCCTTTCCCTACATATTCAATAAGACCACAAAGTTAATCAAACAAAAAGGAGTATTCAATAATGGCACCTCAAACCCTAAGTCTTGGAATGAATGGTTCTGATGTAGAACGTCTACAACGGGACTTATCTGCAAAAGGATATGAAATAGACAGCGTTGATGGTAACTTTGACGAATCCACCGAAAATGCAGTCAAAGCATTTCAAAAAGATAATAGCTTAACTGTAGATGGAATTGTCGGAGCCGAAACTGGTCGGAAGTTGGGGGAAATCAGTTAACAGTTATCAGTTAACAGTTAACTGTGATGAGATTCGATTATTGTTCATTAATAATAAGATGTTGATAAACCCGGTTTTTTTGAGAAAAATCGGGTTTTTTGTGCTGAAAAATCATCTTTTCTACATCATCAATAAAAATTGGATTTTTCGTTTCTGTTAGAGGATGTTTTAAAAGTATCCGGCGGTTGAAACCGCTACTACAGAAACAAAGTCCACCTTGCGGTGGACTATTAATTTGAAACCCGCGCAGGCGGGTGCCGGTTTGTGTAGCCGCGACTTATAAGTAGGTTGGCGTTGAAAATTGTAATTGGGACAAGGCAGTAAGCAGTCGGCAGTCGGAGTAAGAGTTTAAGGCTAATTTACATTCTGTAACATAGTTCTGTTTATTTCTGCCAACTTACTTAGTCGCCCGGTAAAGATTAAATTAGACTTTCAAAACATCTTCTTAGAAGTCGGGTTTTTAGAACAAGTATTTGTAGTAACAGAAAATCTTTATAAAAACCCGACTTCTATACTATCTATCGAATTCACCTTTATTTCATAAAACTTTGATAATTGCTTGGTATTCTGCTGATAATGAAAAACAAAATGCATAATATTTTTGATAATTCCCCTAAACAATTAATAGTAAAACAAATACACAAGATTTACTCAATATTTACCAAGGGGATAAAAACAATGACTACATCATTAAAACAAATTAATTCTCAAGCAAATAAAGCAAAGAAATCACAAAATAACATTTTTCAAGATAAAAATCTTTTAATTGTTGTCAGTATCACAATGATAGCAATCATGCCTTTGTTCAGCGTCAGTCCAATTCTTCCTACTATCGCTAAAGGATTAAATATATCTGCTCAAGAGACAGGATTAATTATGGCAGCTTTTTTAATCCCCGTTGCCATTGGAACTCCAATATTTGGAGTGTTAGCAGACCGTTTTGGCTTTAAACAAGTTCTCATTCCTTCACTGTTAGTATTTACCCTTGGTGGTGTTTTATGTACCTTTGCTCCAAATTTCCGCAGTTTGATTGAATGGAGAATTTTACAAGGAATTGGTGCTGCTTCTTTAGAGTCTTTAGTACTTTCAATTATTAGTAGTTTATATGATGGCAAAAAACTAACTGCGGCGATGGCTGTGAATGCTGGTGCAATTGGTGTTGGTTCAACAATTTATCCTACTTTAGGAGGTATATTAGCAAGTCTTAGTTGGCGATTTCCTTTCCTACTCTCATTTTTAGCAGTTCCTGTTGCATTATTAGTGTTACTACAACTTAAATTACCTAAACCACAAAAGAATACTCAAAAATTCCGATTAGTAAATTATGTCAAAAATATGACTAAAATTATTCAAAATCGTGATGTTTTAGCCTTATTTTTTGCGGTAATTACTTTATTCATGGTAGAGTTTGGAGCCTTTTATACCTTCACTCCGGTGATGGCTGAAAATAAATTAGGTGCTTCAAGTGCGATAATTGGAGTTATTTTAACTACAAATGCAATATCTTTAACAGTTTTCTCTTTCTTTGTCGGATTAGCAGCCAATAGAGTTTCGGAAATCAAATTAATCCAAATATCTTTGATTATCTTTTCTATAGCTTTATGCATTATTCCGACGGTTAATTCTATTCTGATGTTGGTCATTCCCTGTGTTCTGATCGGAATAGTTGAAGCTCTAGCATTTCCTTCTCTTCAAGCATCCTTAGCTAAATTTGCTCCCCCAGATTATCGTGGTGGTTTTATGTCTCTCAATGTTACGGTGCAATCGATAGGAAGAGCTATGGGTCCAGTTTTTGCAGGAATCATCTTTGGGATTTGGGGTATACAAGGAGTTTGTTATATCGGTGCTGCTGTAATTGCGATCGCGCTGGTTATATTCAGTTATCAGGGAGTTGATGGTTGATAGTTGATAGTTGACAGTGGACAGTTGATAGTTGATGGTTGATAGTTGATGGTTGATGGTTGATAGTTGTTGGTTGATGGTTGATAGTTGTTGGTTGATGGTTGATGGTTGATAACTGAGTGTCAGAAATTACAATTTGTACCAGCAGTCGAAGTGTAAGTTATAAATTGCTAGCCTTCAGCAATTTAGCTAGACTTACATTAATATCTTGAAATCCATTCATCCACAGCTAAATATAATAAGATTATGTCATCAGAAGCCATTTCGACTGTCATCAAAATGATGGAATCTCTGCCGGAAGATGTACAAAATCAGATAGCACAACATCTTCACGAGTATATCCAAGATTTACAAGATGAAATAAAATGGGATAACTCATTTCAAAAAACCCAAAATAAACTAGTAGCCGCAGCCCAAAAAGCAAAAGAAGAAATTGCACGGGGTCTTGGGCAGCCTATTGCATTATTTTTAACTTATCTGCACGAGATAAGCTTTTGAGCATTGGAAGCAGTTCTGCTGTAAGCATAAGTCGGAGAAAAGCAATGATTTGTTCTTCTATATTTTAAGTCCATTATCCCTGATGTTGCCTTGGAGCCATTAGAGTATAGGAAAGCAGCGAAAGATTTCGTTATTCGGGCTGCCAACTGTCCAGTATCAACTGCATAATTCAGAATCCTTCACCCCTAACGAATAATTAACAGATTAAATCCATGCGGGTGAAAATGTCTATTTCTACAATTGAAAGATTAAATCCATTTGTTAAAGAAGTAATTAGCGACCCTTACAGTTTCTATAGTTATTACAGAAAAGTTGACCCAGTACATTGGGGAATATCTGCAAATCCTAATTTACCTGGTGCTTGGTATCTATTCCGATACCGGGATGTGATGAAGGTAATGGAAAGTCCGAAATTTGGTCGGGAAGCTAGTAAGGTGAGAAATGACGGTGAAGGTTCTCCTGTACCAAAGGCTTATCGTGGTTTTAGTTCGATGGTCAGTAATTGGATGGTGTTCCGTGACCCTCCTACTCATACCAGATTAAGAACTATTGTAAACAAGGTTTTCTCTCCCAAAATGGTGGAGAATATTCGACCTGCCATTATCGGAATAGCTGATTGTTTATTGGATCGAATTCATCTTCAAGGTGAGATGGATTTAGTGGAAGATTTTGCTTTCCCTTTACCAATCATGGTAATTGCCGATATGTTGGGAGTTGACCCCAAAGACCGCCCCCTATTCCGACAATGGGCTTTAGCATTACAACACGCTAGTGCTTCGCGTCTGACACCATCCCCAGAGGTTTACGAACAAGCGGAAGCTGCAACACAAGGATTTATCGAATACTTTAAAAAGGAAATAGCAAAGCGACACCTTGAACCGGGTAAGGATTTGATAACTGCTTTAGTAAAAGCCAGGGATGAAGGAAATAAACTTAATGATGAAGAAATCCTTGCTACTTGCATTCATTTATTAACCGCAGGTCATGAAACTACAGTTAATTTGATTAGCAAGGGAATATTGGCTTTATTACGTCAACCGTCATCTTTAAAATTATTGCGATCGCACCCAGAATTAATTCCCGCAGCTGTCGATGAGTTGGTTAGATATGATTCTCCGGTACAAATGGTCAGTCGTTGGGCTTACGAAGACATTGAAATTGACGGTAAAATTATTAAACGTGGTGATAGCGTTAATTTAATGTTGGGTTCTGCAAATCGAGATGAGGAACAGTTTGTAAATCCCGATGAATTGAATTTTGAACGAGAAACATCTAAACATTGCGGTTTCGGTAGCGGGATTCATTTCTGCTTAGGTTCAACCCTGGCTCGTGCTGAAGTCACTATTGCTTTAAACACTTTACTAAATCGATTGCCTAATTTGAATTTGAAAGAAAATGCAATTGAATGGGCAGATAATATTGTGTTCCACGGACCGAAGCATTTACAAGTTGGTTTTAGTTCTCCCAGAGATGCGAAAGGTTTGTGGGGACACGACCACGTTTGAACAGTTATCAGTTAACAGTTACCAATTACCAATTACCAATTACCAATGAATATACAAGATAAAACCCAATCTCAGAAACAAGGTTGTCCTTTTCATCAATTGGATGCACAATATCAACCTTTTGTCAATCCTCAATTAGCAGACCCTTATTCATTTTATGAATTGGCGAGAAAGGAAGAACCTATATTTTACAGTTCGGTGTTAAATGGTTATGTTGTGACTCGTTATAAGGATATACTTGCCATACTCAAAGACCCGGTTAAGTTTTCTTCCAAAGATAATTTACAGCCAATTGGTGAATATACTCGTGAAACCATCGATGTTTTACGTACAGGGTTTCCTTTCGTTTCCGATTTGGTGAATAGCGATGGCGATCGCCACAAATTTTTGAAGGAACCTTTGATGAAAGTGTTTGCACCGGGACGTATTAAAGCAATGGAAGGTTCTATCTATACTATTGCTAACCGATTGGTAGATGATTTTATTCATGATGGTAAAGTCGATATTCTGGAAAAATTTGCTTTTCCGATGCCGTTAGAGGTAATTCTGAATTTATATGGTGTTCCTTTAGAAGGAATGGGAGATATCAAAATATGGTGTAACGATATGGCGGAATTATTTTCTGCACCATTAACACCGGAACGACAAGTGGAATGCGCTCGTAGTTTTGTGGCTTTACAGTATATGGTTGCAGATTTAATCGAGCAAAGACGCAAAGCACCCCAAGACGATTTAATTAGCAATATCCAAGATTCAGATTTGACTATGCCGGATATGGTAATGGTTTTATGTGGTTTGATATTTGCTGGACATAAAACTACCAGTCATTTAATCGGAAATGCTTTAAAAATTCTGTTAGAGAAACCCGAATTATGGCAAGCAGTTTGCGAAAATCCATCAATCATTCCTGGGGTTGTAGAAGAAGCACTTAGATATGATGCTCCCGTACCATTCGTATATCGTACCACTACCGGAACAGTTGAAATTGCAGGAATGTTTTTACCCAAAGACAGCAAATTATTTTTAATCTATGCTTCCGCTAATCGTGATGATATTCAATATGAAAATGCTCAAGAGTTTGATATTGAGCGTTTCCAACAAACAACTTCCAATCATCTAGCATTTGGTCATGGAATACATCGCTGTATTGGTTCCAAATTAGCGCTTACCGAAGCTCGGATTGCTTTAGAGGTATTGTCTTCAAGATTGCCAAATCTCAGACTTCAGCCCAATCAACAATTTAACTATATCCCCACATTAAGAAGTCGTGGTTGCACTAATCTTGATCTTGAATGGGATTTATCAGTTGACAGTTAACAGTTATCAGTTAACAATTACCAATTACCAATTACCCATTACCAATTACCCAATCTAAAATAATGAATAAACAAAATACGACTTGTCCTTTTCATGCTGGCAAAGAATATCAACCTTTTTCTAAAGAACAATTGGATAATCCTTATCCATTTTTTCAACGTGCAAGAAATGAAGAACCGATATTCTATAGCCCATTATTAAATGCTTATGTAATTACACGATACGACGATGTTTTAAATATACTCAAAAATCCTACAGAATTTTCTTCAGCAAAAAGTCTTCAAGCTGTGGGGGATTTAACTCCAGAAGTGGTTGAAGTGTTGCGTCAAGGCTTTCCGTTTGTTTCCTTGATTAATAGTGATGGTGAACAACATAAACGCTTACGTACTCCTTTTGTGAAAGTTTTTGCACCAGAACGACTGGTAACAGTCGAAAAATCTATTTACGCGATCGCCAATAAATTAGTAGATAGTTTTATTGATCATGGCAAAGTAGAAATCATATCCCAATTTGCTCATCCATTACCTCTGGAAGTGATTCTAACGATGTACGGTGTACCTTTAGAGAAAATGGAACAGGTAAAACAGTCTGGCAATAGTACCTCTGCTTTATTTTCATCACCCTTACCACCGGAGCGTCAGATTGAATGTGCTAAAAGTTATGTTGCTTTACAACATTATCTTGCTAGTTTAATCGAACAACGACGCTCGACACCAGGGAATGACTTAATCAGCGAATTACAAAGCAGTGACCTTACTTTACCCGAACAAGTTTTACTTCTATGTGAAATAGTGATTGCGGGACATAAAACAACTGCAAGTCTAATTGGAACAGCAATTAAACTTTTAGTCGAAAATTCTCATATTTGGCAGAGTTTACACGAAAATCCAGCCTTGATTCCCATAGCTCTTGAAGAAGTCCTCAGATACGATACACCAGCCCAATCAATGGTTCGTGTTACCACTAAAGAAGTCACTCTATCAGGAGTCACAATACCCCAAGATAGTCGCGTGCTGTTGCTTTATGGTTCTGCAAACCGCGATTCGAGTCAATATGAAAATGGCGATCGCTTTGAAGTTGAACGTTTCAAAGACAGTCCCGTCAACCATTTAGCATTCAGTCATGGAAAACATCACTGTACGGGTTTCAATTTAGCTCGTCGAGAAGCACGGATTGCCTTAGAAGTACTATCTCAAAGGCTACCTACTTTACGAATCGCTCCCAACCAAGAATTAAACCATATTCCCACATTATTAGACCGTGGTTATATCAGCCTTGATTTAGAGGGTTTTTGAAAAGTCGAGGATATCTTGACACTCCGATGCATAAATGCACGAGGATTCTTGGTTCACTGAGACCACTTAAACCAGATACCTTGCAGTGTCTAGCCCAGAGGTGGGACTCTCCCCAAGCGACTTCGGGTAGACCAAAAGGTAATGGTGGTTGGTTGTACAAAAGGTTCATGTGCAACATTCACCCAGAGAATAATCTCAGCCACCCGGAGAACAGTGGAATCCTAACCCTAACGAAAAAACGAGTATTGGGAACGAGATAACCGAAATGTGTGTTCTCTAGGATTGGTCGAATCCTTGAGTAGGTATCAAACCGTATACCACATTTTGTCAGGATTGGTTAAGAAGCTAATGCCTTGGGTAACTCCAGGGATATGCAGACGTAACCCATAACAAGGGTCAATCTGGAGAGGAGCCGGATGAGCGGAAACTCTCAAGTCCGGTTCTGAAGCCGAGCATGGGGGGCGACCTCCATGCTTAGGTTAACGGCTTTATACCCAATTTTTCGGTAATTTTTAATTTAACTGTTGAGTGATAAAAATTGCATAAATTCAAAATTGCTATCCCTAGCTATCTAATGACGTAATCAATTAATAGTAGCAAAATTACCATGAATAACCTTTCAATACCAGCGGAGCAGAAAAATACACAAAATATTACTCAAGACAAAAATCTTTACATAATTATCGGTGTGACGCTGATATCAATTATGGGAGGACAAACAGTTGCACCAATATTACCCTCCCTAACGTCCGTATTTAATGTCTCTCCCAGAGAAATTGAACTGGTAATGACACTTTTTGTATTACCCATTGGGATTGCAACTCCTATTTTAGGAGTATTAGCTGACCGTATCGGTATTAGGAAGGTGTTGATTCCTGCTCTAATATTATTTGCGATCGCCGGAGCTTCTATTTCTTTTGCGGGAACTTTCACTTCTGTTTTGGGATTACGATTTTTACAGGGATTGGGTGCGGCTCCGTTGGATGCGTTAGCTTTGACGATGATTGCAATGCTCTACAACGGTAGAAAACTGGGAGCAGCAATGTCAATCAATGCAGCGGTAATTGGTATATCTTCGGCAATATATCCGTTATTAGGGGGAGCATTAGGAAGTATTAACTGGACATATCCATTTTTACTGTCAGTTTTAGCTTTTCCTTTGCTAATGTTGGTAATAATGGTGTTAAAGCTACCCTCAAAACCGAATGGGATTGAAAAACCAAGTTTAAAAACTTATCTAAACACTACGTGGAAAAGTATTAATAACCGTTCCGTAATCGGATTATTATTTGCGGTAGGTTCCATATTTATGATTCAATTTGGAGCTTTCATTACCTACGTCCCCATTTTTGCGGGGATTTCCCTTGGTGCTTCTGGATTAATGAATGGGATTATTTTATGTGTAATGTCCTTAGCGGTGGCAATTAGTGCTTCTCAATTGGGATGGTTGATTCAGAGATTTTCGGAAATTACTTTAATTAAAGTTTCTTTTATTATCAGTGCTGTCGCATTATTAATCATACCGATAATAAATAACCCTTGGCTGCTATTGATTCCGAGTATTTTATTTGGTGTAGCATTAGCATTTGCCTTACCATCATCTCAAGCATTATTAGCAGGGCTTTCTGCACAAGATACCCGTGCTGGCTTTATGTCTGTGAATGCTAGTGTTCAGTCATTGGGACAAGCATTAGGTCCGATATTAGGAAGTATTGCGATCGCGATTGGGGGTATTAAAGCAGTTTTCTGGAGTTCTGCTGGTTTTGCTGTAATTGCATTTGTAATCTTTAATTTTCTGATCACTCCCAAACAAACTAAATCAGTACCACAGTTACTACCAGAAATAGACGAAGAATTAACAGCGATTCCTTCGATTGCATATTCTACTAATTTACAAGCTCCGGTTGCTCAATTAGTTCACACTTTCACAAATAAAATTATTGATTTACCAGAAATTCCTTCATTAATTTATATCGGTAAACAACATAAAAGCGGTACACCTGATATAGACGTTTCTAATTTACCTTATTCAGAAGTTGTTTCGCGTAATCACGCTCAAATTAAATTTGATGGAGAAAATTATTATATCCAAGATATGGGAAGCTCCAACGGTACTTATATTAACAAATATCCACTTCTACCTGGTATTTGGTACAAATTAGGACCGGGAGTTAAACTTGGTTTGGGTAAACGTGATATGGTAGCGTTTGTATTTCAATTTAATTAAATCGGTTTAGCTGTAATAGATTAACAGTTTCAATCCCGATACAGGGATTAGCTGGAATTGCAATAAGAGGGAAGAGGGATTGGTTGGAATTGGAATAATTCGTAAGCTTTCATATCATCAGCATTAAGTAGAAAGGCACAAAAAAACTGAAGTATGTAACAAAATATAAAGTTGCCCAAAAACCTCTTCCCTTCTGCCCTCTGCCTCCTGCCTTGTCATAAGGACAATTTTTAACACCGACCTACTTATCACAAAGTTTCAATCCTGGTGGAGGGATTAGTTGGAATTGCAATTTTTTAATTTTGTAGGACTTACGCAACAGGCACATTTTTATTGTAGGGTGCTGTGACACTTTGATTAATTCTGAACGTAGTAACAAGGTTTTTAGTGTCACGCACCAGCCGCACATTGTGACAATTGCGGCTATTCCTGTTTTGGTATTTCGCTTTATATTGATAGTACTGAAATACCCGCGTGTTACGGAAGTTGATGAACTAGAAACCTTTATAGGTAAAAAAACAAAGTATGGTTATTTTATATATTTTTAACATCATTTTTAACTAAGCTACTAGTATTTTTGCATAACAAGTTCTGAAGAGCCTTTTTGTTTAAGTCCCGCTAGAGGAATTAAAAAATACTGAATTAAATGTTTGCTTAAGTAAAAGTCAAGTAATTTTGATATTGAAAATAAATCACCTGTATTTATTTAGTCAACCAAAATATGAAGATATTTCAATGCGAAAGTTTGTATCGACATTAATCATAGTTATTTTTGTACAATTTTTACTGTTTGTCTCGCAAATTACATTATTCCATCCGACTGTTGCCCAGCAAAATAGTGGAAAGTTGTATGGAGTACATGAATTTAATATTGCTAAGCAGACGGCACGTAATTTACCAGAACGAATTAGTCTAACACAGCAAGTCGGAGCGAAGGTTATTCGTTTGCCTATATCTTGGCATTTACTAGAGGGTACAAAAGGTGTAACTCCTAATTGGTTTTGGGATGAATTAGATGCAGATATTAAGGCAGCTGAACAAGCAGGGTTAAAGGTGATTATCGAATTAGGACAAACACCTTGTTGGGCTTCATCTGCACCCGATAAACAGCGATGCAGCGACCCTAATTACACTGATTACTTGTTATACCCACCAACAAACTACAATGATTATGCAAACGCAATTGCTAAACTTGTGCAACGTTATCGTAGTCGGGTTTATGCTTGGGAAATATGGAATGAGCCAAACTTGAAAGGAAATTGGCAACCACTTGGCTCTCGCCCTTCGGCAATTAACGACTTTCACAATTCATTTATCAATCTTCAGGGCGCATCACAATATGCAAATCTTGTTAAGGCATCTTACAACAAGATCAAAAGTGTTGATCGCAATGCCTTTGTTTTAGCAGGTGCAATTGCCGCTGGAGATGTTGATTATGTAAATGAAATGTACAAGGCTGGTATCAAAGGTTATTTTGATGCACTCTCTATTCATCCTTACACTGGCACTTACCCTGTGGGTCGGACAGACCCCAAACACAGTAGAAGTTATGGTCCAGATGAATGTCCAACCGGAGTAGAGCCAGCAAAGCTTTGGTGCTTTAAGGTTGGTGTCGAAAGGATACGACAAGCCATGCAAAAACAAAATGATAATAAACCTATTTGGTTTACTGAGTTTGGTTTTAGCAGTACCGAAGGGTGGAATCCAAATTCGAGTGGTTCCGACCGTGAAATTGGATGGAATGGTTCTGGTTTAAATGGTCAAGCTGAACATTTGCGAAAAGCTGTTGAGCTAATTAATAACTGGAGTTATGTTCCAGTGGCTTGCTGGTATCAGCTTGTTGATAGATACGCTCGTAATGACCGAGAAGGTCGATTTGGTCTTTTTGATGTCAACGGTAAAATTAAACCTTCAGGTCAGGCTTTTAAGCAACTTATGAATACGACAAAGCCTGTACCTATATCGCCAAAAGGGGAAATAACGACAAATCCACCTGTCTTTTCTTGGCAAGCTGTCCCAGGAGCTACAAGTTATAAACTTTGGGTTAACGAGTACAGCAGTCCTAATGTTCCTGGTAAAATTAACCGTGACTTTACTCCAACACAAGCTAATTGTGCTAGCAGTAATACTTGTAGGGTTAGTCCTCGGGTTCGTTTTGCACAAGCTAGCGCAGAATGGTGGGTGACAGCTAATTTCAGTAATGGTAGTTCTCAAATCAGCGATAGTGCTAGGTTTGTTGTTAAATAACTTATCTGCGGCGACCCTTGCCTCACCTAGTTGGAACGAGGTTACCGCCAAGTTTTGATCACAAAAGTAGCGATCGCACTTATTTTAGGGCAATCTAGAGTTAAGTATATTAATACTGTTATGCCTAAAATTCCCCAGTGCGATCGCTGTCGTTTTTATTGCGGCAACCCCTACCTTGTATGCGCCGTTATTTCCGATGGTCCCGACGGTAGAGAATGTTATCACTTTGCGCCTGACCCCGTATTTAACCCGTGGAACTGTGGGAACGAACCCCAAGGGGCGAGATATATTAATGATGAATTGGCAATTGAGCGCACGTATTACAACGGCGAAGAATTATCCAGTCACCGCAACGAAGAACGAGAGAAGAACAGTTAGAATTGCTTGATTCACGGATGCTTTCCAATCCTGCTTAATTCCCGCTTGTTGAATAATTAATAGTAATCTTATGAAGCGATTCGGGCTATGTCGCTTCATTCGTCGTTTAAAGGTGGTAAAGATAACGTAAAATTCACTAAATTTATTTAGAGTGCAATTGTGGATATAGAGTACGCACAGCTTGAAAACCTACTAGAGGATTGTAAATGGTACAGTGCCGACAAAGAAACCTCCTCAATCATGCTTAAATTGAGTAATCGTATTGATGCAGGTTGGTTGAGGGAAGAAGATTTTGCAGCGCTTTCCTGTTTCGATCTTGAAACCATTGACCAATTGTGGACAAACCACAGCCAAGGGCATTTTGGCTTTACAGCACAAAGTCAAATTTGGAAGACTGTAGGGGAAAATTACACTAAATTCAGCGATGCTGTAGGCTGGCGACTAAATTATAAGTGGCAGCTATATTCAGAACTCAAATTTAACTTGGAAGCCCCACCCGGACATTTACCCGCCGCACCCTTCTACAAGGTAGGTGACGAAATTGCGATCGGTTGGGCAGCTACGTTGCCATCAAAGTTAGTTGATTGCTTGAACGAAAGTTTTTAATTGCTAACTGGTTCGGCTTTCTCGACCGAATTATCTCCCACTCCCAAAGTTAATTCTAAGGATATGCGTTCTGAATATGCTTTTATTGTTGTAAATAAATTCGTATGTGGTATTAATGTACTATCACCGTACTCAATTACTGTACTTAGTTCGGCTGTCCGTTATAATAACCGCGTGCCAATAATATTGACGAAATGATACCCGCTCCTCAAAGTTTAAATCAGCAACAAGTAGATGCCGCTCCCAAACACGAGTCGATAACGGGTGTAATTGAACGCCTAACTTTTTACAGTCAAGAGTCGGGTTATACTGTAGCGCGTATGCAACTCCCCAGGGCGAGAGATTTAGTTACAATTGTCGGCAGCTT
>JAYKJL010000080.1:0-3704 GCA_035285725.1 Nostocales cyanobacterium 94392
AAGGTAAGTTTACCGCTAATAACGTAGTGGCGATCGCAGGTCCCAATAATGCCCCGATTCCATAAAATCCATGCAGCCATCCCATCAAATCGGCTTGATTTCGGTTGGCAATGTAGCTGTTAATCCCCGCATCAATTAAGCCGATTCCCAAACCCAGCAAACTCCCAGCAGCAACCATCAGCCACCAATAAGGGCTAAAAGCGTAGATTATTAAAGCAAATGTCAGGCTTGTGGATGCTAACAATAGCATCCTCGCGAGTCCAACCCGACTACTTAAAATACTGCTAGCTAAAGCGGCAAAAATGTAACCCGTAACTTGACTGAGAAAAAGTAAAGTAATATTTGCAGAAGTTAAATTGTAAGTTTCGCCGATTGAGGGAATGAGAACACCCAAACCACCTTCAGCAATACCGATCGCGATGAAAGCATAGAAACAAAGGAAAATTGACATCAGAGATGAGGTTCGTGGGGAGATGGGGGGATGGGGAGATGGGGATAAATTGACTAATAACGGTCAACTATCAACCATCAACCATCAACCATCAACTAACAACTATCAACCATCAACTAACCACCATCAACCCCTTGTAGTCACAATATCATTAGCCGCCGCCCATTGAGCAATATCCTGCCTTTGAATCGCCGTTGCCATTAAATCGGGGAATTTATCTGGACTACAGGCAAAAGCGGGACTGCCCATAAGGGCGAATTCTTCTGCTATGCTATGGTCGTACATTGGTGCGCCTTCGTCGTTTAAGGCAAGTAAAGTTACTAACTGTACTCCAGAATTTACGATTGCCGTCATTCGCTTTAACAAATGTTTGCGATCGCCACCTTCGTACAGGTCGCTAATTAATACTAAAATCGTATTTTGGGGTTGCTCAATCAAACTTTGACAATATGCTAGCGCTCGGTTAATATCCGTACCGCCACCAAGTTGGGTTCCAAACAGTAAATCTACTGGGTCTTGAGCTTCATCTGTTAAATCTACAACAGCGGTATCAAAGACAATTATCCGTGTTTTAATTGTGGGTAATGATGCTAAAACGGCTCCGAATATTCCGGCATAAACTACAGAAGTCGCCATTGAACCACTTTGATCGATACAAAGTATGATATTGCATAGGTTACTGCGTTTGCGTCCGTAGCCGATGCGAACTTCAGGAATAATTGTGCGGTATTCTGGTTGATAATGTTTGAGGTTAGCGCGGATGGTGCGGTTCCAATCGATTTCGCGATGACGGGGACGATGGTTACGATTAGCACGGTTTAGACTACCCATCACAGCTTGATGGGTAGGATTTGTTAATTTACGCAGTAATTCTTCGACGACGCACCGCACCACTTGACGAGCAGTATCTTTGGTTTTTTCTGGCATAATATTGCTCAAAGACAGCAAATCTGCTACCAAATGTACGTCTGGTTCTACTGCTGAAAGCATTTCTGGTTGAAGTAACATTTGATGCAGATTGAGGCGTTGGAATGCGTCTTTCTGCATAACTTTTACTACAGATGAGGGAAAATAGCTGCGGATATCATCTAGCCAACGAGCAACTTTTAGTGATGAACTACCCAAGCCTCCAGAGCGTTCGGAATCATACAGCGCATTTAAGGATTTATCGATTTTGGCATCTGCACCACTTAGTTTACAGCTAGCACCCGAAGTTTCTTGGCTTCCCAAGATGAGTCTCCATCGACGTAAGCGTTCGTTTTCTGAGCTTTGAGTCATATCTATTTTGGATTTTAGATTTTAGATTACGATAGGAATCCTCCGCAGATTTTTGAAAATAAAAATATATATATATTTCTGCTTCTTTTTGCTTCCTAGGCTGAGGCTGGGAGTGAAGATTGATAAAAATCAAATTATATCGCAAGTTATATCAATTTTACTTCTGAATCTACCTGAAGCTAGATTGATTCTTTTCAACCATGAAATTGTGACTATATTTCAATAACTATATCTAAAAAAAGGCGAACAAATAAACTACTTGATAGTTATGCATTTTAAAAGATAAATATCAAAGATAGATATATTTTTGAGTCGCTTTACATTGACTAAACCCTTTATAGCTAATGCTTTGAAAAAATTCAAAAAATAATCATATGACTTGGTGAATAGAGCAATTTGCGTTCAATAAATTTCTCGATCAAAAAAGTTAATTTCAACAGAATCATGCCCAAATGCTTGGTTTTAGTTAGATATTGAAAATTATTCTATCTTTCGATTAACTTATTCACTGTTCTTTTGATAGAAGCGATATTTGGAAAAGCTTGAGATGATTTGAATGTGAGCAAATAATTTTTTTGCGTACAGGCTAGTGTGAATCTTAATTTTTAGATACAGCTATAACACTAGTATTTATTGTTAATTAGGAGGTCAATAATGACGGCATATACAAATACAAATAATATTGAATATAAAAGAGCTGCTGGATTATTTTACAGTCGCAATGAAGCAGAAGCTGCCGTTCGTGGATTGAAGGATGCTGGTTTCCATGAAGACAGTATCTCCGTGATAGCACGGGATGCTGATCAGATAGACGGTGTTGAAACAAGGCAAGATATTGGTAACAAAGCTGATGAAGGTGCTGCTGCTGGAGCTTTAACTGGTGGAGCTTTGGGTGGAATTACTGGTTTACTTGTAGGT
The DNA here is from genome assembly GCA_035285725.1 of Nostocales cyanobacterium 94392. Classification (GTDB taxonomy): domain Bacteria; phylum Cyanobacteriota; class Cyanobacteriia; order Cyanobacteriales; family Nostocaceae; genus Rivularia. Next base: position 2,648 of record JAYKJL010000080.1, read on the forward strand.
TTAGGAACATTAGCAATTCCTGGTATCGGTCCAATTATGTTTGCTGGTGCAGAAGCAACTGCGATCGCAACTGCTTTAGCTGGTGGTGCAATTGGTGCAGCAACTGGTGGCTTAGTTGGTGCTTTAATCGGATTGGGTATTCCTGAAGAGAAAGCAAAAGTTTATAGCGATCGAGTTTCTGGTGGTAGCTTCTTGGTAATGGTAACTGGTACAGAAGCTGAAGTACAGCGTACAGAATCTATTATGCGTCGTTGTGGTGTAGAAGAGTTCGGTATTTATAACGCACCTGGACAAACCACACAACCTGTAGCAAGAACTCCCGAACCTGCTCCCACAGCACCAGTAGCAAATGATGATAATGTGAAGCTTTATGAAGAACGTTTGGTAGCAGATAAAGAACGCCAAAAAACTGGTGAGGTTTCTGTAGGTAAGCACGTTGAAACAGAAACAGCCAGAGTCGCGGTTCCTGTTGAGAAAGAAAGAGTAGTAATTGAGCGTACCAACTCTACAAATGAAAGAGTAGTATCTCCGGGTGCGGCTGATTTTTCTGGTGGAGAAGTAGCTCGGATGGATATTTACGAAGAATCTGCTGATATTGACAAAGAAGCTTTTGTCCGCGAAGAAGTCAGAGTTCGGAAAGAAGTTGAACGTGATACTGTAGAAGCTCAAGAAACAATTCGTCGTGAAGAATTAGACATTGATGTTGATGGAAACCCCACAATTCGTAGAGACTAATAAAGGTTAAGTAGAAGCAAATAGAATTGCAAGCAAAGTATTCACTTAGAATAACAAAATCTCTGTTTGTCAAATTCTAAAAAACAATTTGATTTAGATAAATAAGCGGAGTTAGAAGAGAAAAAAATGAAAAAATTAGCAACATTTGTATTAGGTGGTATTCTCCTTTTAGGTTCTGCTGCTTGTGATACTGCAAGAACAAGTTCTGATGCTCCGACTTCTGTCAATGGTAATGTAGAAGATGCTCAGAACGTTGAATCAACAAAAGAAGATTCTCAAAGTCAGGTTCGTCAAGATCAATTAAATGCCGATATTCGCGCAC
>JAYKJL010000081.1:0-5013 GCA_035285725.1 Nostocales cyanobacterium 94392
AGAACAAGTTCTGATGCTCCGACTTCTGTCAATGGTAATGTAGAAGATGCTCAGAACGTTGAATCAACAAAAGAAGATTCTCAAAGTCAGGTTCGTCAAGATCAATTAAATGCCGATATTCGCGCACGGGAAGAACGTAATGATATGGCTGGTGGTGATCAAGCTGATAGAACAGATGCTGATTTAGCAAGCGAAGTTCGTTCTAAATTGGAAGCAAATATTCCTCGTGGACAATTAGTTGTTGAAGCTGAAGACGGTATAGTTTCAATTGCAGGTACAGTTCCTGATCAAAAGGAATATGAAACAATTGAACCGCTAGCAAAAGAGATTCTAGGAGTAAAATCTGTGAATACAGATGTGAAGGTTGTCCCACCGGCGAACTAATTATCTTCTCAAAACATTTTCGGTAATCTTTATATTTAGATAATACTAAATATAAAGATTAACAGGCAGAAAGTATCAATATTAAAATAATTCTGCCTAACTTATTTTTTTTTACTTAAATATTAGTAATAGGAGAAAAAATGTTTAATAGTTGGGATGCTCTGCTAAACACTCTGATAGTTGGAACCCTCGGCTATGTAGCTGTAATTTTTATATTACGTATTTCTGGAAAACGGACTTTATCAAAATGGAATTCTTTTGATTTTATTGTTACGATTGCATTAGGTTCGATGTTAGCAAACTTAATGTTATCAACCGATACTTCATTAGCACAGGGAACTTTAGGGATTGGAATTTTAGTGTTTTTCCAATTTATTATGACCTGGCTTTCTGTGCGTTCTAAAATATTCCAAGGATGGATTAAATCAGAACCAACTTTATTACTTTTTCAAGGTGAATTACAGCAGAATGCTTTACGACATCAAAGAGTAACTGAAGGTGAAGTATTAGCAGCTTTACGTGCAAAAGGAATCGCGGGTATAGAAGATGTAGAAGCTGTAATTTTAGAAACAGATGGTAGTTTTAGTGTCATCGAGAAAATCAAAAGGTCTTCAGCTTCTGCACTAGTTGACGTGAAAGGTTATCCTAGGGAGACAGCCCGGATTTGATAATTAAATAAATCATCATTAGAGTAATCTGTTGTAAAATAAGAATTAATCGATAATAAAGAAACTCTTATTTAATTAGGAATTTATTTTGCAACAAAATTTATTTTCGATTATAAACAAGCTTTGCTTAGATTGGCTGGCTTTATTCGGCATTATTGCTAGTCGATACTTTTTAATTTGTGGGGCAACCCATTTACTCTTATACTTTATTCCCATTAAATCTGTTGACAAACGTAGTTTAGGTCGTCAGTCTCCTTTATGGAAAACCATTAAAAAAGATATGGAATTATCGTTATTATGCGCGATAATTTTTGCTTTTTGTGCTGCGTTAATTATTACAGGATACGACTTAGGATTTACCCGTTTATACACTTCTGTAAATAAATATGGTTTGTGGTATTTAGGCATTAGTTTTATAGCATTACTTGTGCTTCAAGATGCATATTTTTACTTTATGCATAGAGTTTTTCACCATCCCTTACTTTTTAAAAAGTTGCATTACGGGCATCATCGTTCTGGAGAGCCTACACCTTGGACATCCTTTGCATTTGATCCAGGTGAAGCAGTAATACAGGCTATGTTCTTTGTTTGCATAGTTTTTGTCTTACCACTTCATTATATTACTTTACTCACAGCGTTATTGGTAATGACAGTATGGGCATTATTTAATCACATAGGATTCGAGTTATTTCCATCATCCTTTTATTCCAACTGGTTGGGAAAATGTTTTATTGGCTCAAAACATCACTTAATACATCATCGTAAATATACCTTACATTACGGATTGTATTTTACATTTTGGGATAAACTATTAGGGACTCAAGATCCAAACTATGAGAATACAAAATTAGTTTCCATCAAAGAGTAAATCTAAACAGATAATTTATCTTTCAAGTTAAAAAGATGAGAAACATCAACTCAAAATTGAAAACTTGGTTAGGTATAACTATTACTGCATTTTTGCTTTTAATTTTAATATGTCTAGGAATGGCAGGATTTTTTCTTTTGTTGAGGGTTCCATCATTTGAAATTGGAGAAGGTTATTTTTGGGTTTTACGTTGGGAAAATAATGCCGATGGTTCTGGTATTAGGTTTAATATATTTTCTTTAATGATTATTGCTTGTTTGATTGGTTTATTAGGATTATTTATACCGAGAAATAGATAAACACATTGTTTTTCTTTGTCGTTAATTTGGGCGTTGCTGAATTCAAGTATGAATTTTAACTGTAGAGATTTTGATCAATTCCTCAGTGAACCGCATCCTACGGGTGAATGCTTAGTTCCTCACAATGACAATATATAATTAATGCAGGTCTAAGCACTTATCTGGTAGACAATATGATGTTATCTGGCGGACAATATGATGTTATCTGGTAGACAAGATGATGTTATCTGGCGGACAAGATGATGTTATCTGGTAGACAAGATGGTGCGTGACGCTACAAGTCTTATTGTTACGTTCAAATCATTTCCTAGCGTCACACACCCTACAATCTAATAAATCAAAAAAGTAATCCTTCAAACTCCCAAAAACTGTTTGACAATCGGCAATATCAAAACAGCATTCTCTTCGTTAATATCGCTACCATCATCAGCAACATTTGACACATTTCCATCTACTCCATTTTTAACTCTTTCACCGATTTGTTGGCGTTCCGATACAGTGAAAGTTGTAAAAGTACGTCGTAATAAAGGTAACAAATTAATAAATAAATCCTCAGATAATTGACTTACCCAATTATCCAAAACTTGCCAAAGTTTATCATCGTGTAACAACAATAAACCACTACCTTTCAAAAATCCTTCTATCCACGCAGCAGCTATATATGGTTCTGTAGCACTAGATAAAGCCAGCCCCATTCTCCGTGCTACTTCGGTGGTATCCAACACTGCTGTATCCAGTAATAACCGACAACAACGCCCAGAAATTAAACCGTGTACCTTAGAATTATCTGCAACCTGGACTAAAACTTGTCGCCAAGAAGTGATATATTCTTGATTTTGTAATAGATTAATTGCATTATTAACCTTGTTCACATTCTCATACATCGCCGTTGCTGCATCGTCATCCAAGGAAGCACAAGCACCCGGTAAACTAATGCAAATTCGCACTACTAAACCATCAACAATATGAGATATGATTGCTGTGTCGGTTTGACGCACGTTACCGTAGCGCATGACGTTAGCCAGCGCTGGTAATGCATTCATTAAATGAGTCACATCGCTGGTTAAAGCCGCAGCATTTTGCAACCGCGACATTAAATAAATTACCGCATCGGGTAAATCAGATAAAATCACTTTATCCAACAAGCTTGTCACTTTCGGCAACTCCGAAGCTGTATCCGCAAGACTACAAGCTTTGGTATTCGCAGCATCAGCAATTGTATTACCCCAAATTCCCGCCTCAATTAAATTTAAAGCAAATTCAGGATGCCATTGTACCAGCCAAAATTCGTGAAAAGTACCCTTCTTACCGCGAGTTGGTTGAAATTGTCCCCAAGGAATATCTAAAAGATTCAGACGGTGCAGCAAATGGGAACGAGTCAAATCGTTTTCCTTACGCAAGTCTAAATCGTACATCTTTTCTGTTGTTTCCGCTGGCATTCGCAACCGCTTTTGCTGTCGTTGTAAATCCTGCTGTAAGGGTACCATCGGGGTTTCGTCAGGAACTTTACCTAAATTTTCCCCAACAATCAACTTATCGTGAATTAGCTGCATCGGTAAATCGCTACCAAAACACATCACCGTTTGAGTCGCTTCGTTCAATTCTGGTAAACCAGGTAAGGAAAGATTTCGCAAAGCTGCTAAAGACTCTGCTAATCGTACAGCTTCAATAACGTGCGCTGAAGAAGCTTCCAAATCTTGTTCTCGCAACAAACGCGCTACCCGCGTCATCCAGGTGATGGAGATAGAGGGATGGGGGGATGGGGGGAAATAAATAACTCCTAACTCCTCACTCCTCATCCCCATTCCCCATTCCCAAAGATGATGATACCAACCCGGCGATTCGATACCCGCACCATAACCGCTGTTGTATGACAAACGTCCGTAAGTCCAAGGTATCCAGGTTGCTTGTACCTTTGCTTTAGGTAATTTTTTTAGTAAATCTGTATCTTCCTTAACGTTTGATGTCATGGAAAGTGCGGGAGCGTGCCAAGCACCGCAAACAACCGCAATACGTTCAAATCCTTCTTTTTGAGCGGCGCGGATGGTTTTCCGCATATATGCTTCGCGCTGAGCTTCAATAGGGTTTTCTAAAGGTGGCATTTCTTGGCGCACGGCGGTCATTGCTTCTAGGATTGTGGTAAATATATTTACGCTATCTCCTCGTGTTTCTACCATATTCTCCCACCAACGATCGCGATCGCTATAACCTGCTGCTTCGGCAAGTAAACCCAATGGATCTTGAGCAATTTTGGATTTTGGATTTTGGATTTTAGATTCTTCTGATTGTTCTTCTTCTTTCATGCCCATGCGATGGGTAAGGGGTAAATCCATAAACCGCACGGGGATGTGATTACTTAGTCCAAAATGTATCGCTTGCCACTCTGGAGAAAATACGGCAAAGGGATAATAAACGCTTTCTTTTGGGTTATCTGGGAGGTAAATTAATAATGCTACCGGAGGCTGCATTTGAGGTGAAGTGACCAAGGGTAGCAAGGATTCCGCATCGGGCGGTCCTTCAATCAGGATGGTATCGGGTTGGAGTTGTTCTAAGGCTTGACATAGGCTACGTGCTGAACCAGGTCCGTGATGACGTATACCAAATATGTGAGTAGTCATAATTAAACGGTAGAGACGCGAAGAAAGAAGTGGTGTTGATAATCATCCGATTTATAAGAAGGCAGAAGTACGGAGGCAGAGGGCTTTTATGGAATCTGTCTCGTACTTCTCGCGACCGTAGGAAGCAAGGGTTTAAGACCCCCGCCACAACGAAGTTTGGCGGATTACAATTAGTG
>JAYKJL010000082.1:0-9036 GCA_035285725.1 Nostocales cyanobacterium 94392
CCTTTGACCTTTGACCTTTGACCTTTGACCTTTGACCTTTGACCTTTGACCTTTGACCTTTGACCTTTGACCTTTGACCTTTGACCTTTGACCTTTGACCTTTGACCTTTGACCTTTGACCTTTAACCTCTAACCTTTGACCTCTGACCTTTGACCTTAAACCTTTGACCTTTAACCTTTTTACGAGAATATTGATATATCCGTCTTAAAACACAATCTAGCTTAAAGGGTTGCTTTTGATGAGTAAATTAAAATCGCATATTCTACATATTTTCTCTTTAACAATGCTAATCAGTTGTTTATTGCTTACGAGTATGCAACCAGCATTAGCAACTATCGATGAGGATAATTATGAAGGCAATATCTTTATGCTTTATGCTGGCAATGGTTCGCTAGTTCCTGCACAAGCGACTTTAGCCGAAGCTTTGGCAAATCATAAACCTGCAATGCTAGCATTTTATGTAGATGACAGTCGCGATTGCAAAAAGTTCGCGATCGTTATTTCCCGTATTCAGTCATATTATGGTAAAGCTGCGGAAATCATTCCTGTAGATGTAGATAGAATTGAACTTGAAGCTAAAGATTCTCCTACCCAACCCAGTTATTACTATTCCGGTGGTGTTCCTCAAGTAGTAGTATTTAATCAATCAGGAGATGTAATTTTAAACAAAAAAGGACAAGTACCTTTTGAAGAAATAGACGACAAATTCCGAGAAGTGTTTGATTTATTACCTCGTTCAGAATCAGCCGAATTAAAGCGACGTTCGTTTAATGAATTCAGTAGTGAGTTAGCTGAATAACTGAAAGTGCCGAATTCTGTTTCGGCACTTGCTTTTTAGTGATATCTAATACTGCAATCTCTGAAATCAAGCGATAATATTTAAAGGTCAGCAGTAAATAATTTAAAAATTACCGCTAACTAATCATTGATAAATCTAATAATTACTCTTCGTGTATTCTAATGTTACAAGTTTACACTACCGAAGAACTAATCCAAATTTTAACAGATGAGCGCCAAGCTTGTCTGACGGGAAAACGCTTGAAGTTAGAGGTAAAGATATCTGGTAATCCTGTAATTGATCAGTTTATTCAAACTGAAGGCTTGCAAAAGTTTACTGCTTACCAAGATTTTAAAGCTGCTATTCATGAATATCAAAAAGAACATCAAGTTTCTGGTATTGTATGGCAACAAATATGTATTAAAGGGGAAACTTTGCATTACCCGGAAGTTGATGGACAGTTAATTGCGCTACAAAATGATTTAAAAATAATCGCATCTGCCAAGAATTCTATTTTAGAATTTTGGTATAAAGTTACTGTGGGAATGGAATTTTATTTAAGTGTGAGTAACGGTAAACAATATCAAAAAATTAATTTAGAAGATATTAAAAGAATAGAACAAAGAACCCAATGGGCTAGTTTATGCAAATGGGAAAAGTCTAACTTTTTAGAAATAATTTTGCAGTTGGGATGGGGAAAACCAGAAGAAGCCTGTTATAAACGAGGATTCCCCGCATCCGGTAGCGAGTTTATTCATGGAGTGAATCCTGGTCAAAAACCCATTGGATGATTGTAATTTTATATTTTAAGAACGGATGTTTTCGATTGATGAAAAGTTGGCTTTTATTCAGTAGCTCTGTACATCTAATAGCGCCATCGCCTCTTCACACCAAGCAATCCGGTAATTTTCGTAACGAATACCGCAACGTAAGGTGAGATAAAGACATTTTTTTTCGTAAGACAATTGAGAAATATCGGGAAATTCTCGCTGTTCAATTTCTTTATACTCAGATAATTTTTGCGAATGAATTTGATGATGTCGTTCAATTTCTTGCAGAATAACCGATTTAGGAACTAATTGAGATGCAATTACTTTAACCAGCAACTCTTCACGAATTGCCATTGGTTCAGATGGCTCTACAAGCCAAGTTTTGAGCATTTTTATCCCTTCTTCCGTAACTCGATACAGCTTTTTATTGGGACGACCTTCTTGAGCAATCAAAACTGAGGTAATCGCACCATCTTTTTCTAATTTGCCTAATTCTCTATATATCTGTTGTTGGCTTGCTTGCCAATAGTATCTACTGGTTTGAGAAAATTTCTTCCATAAATCATAACCGCTGTAGGATTCAGAACCTAGGGTTGCCAAAATTGTGTGCGCTAGTGACATCTTTTTTAATAAACTGCGATTAAATTCAGCTTGACATACTCAACTTGTTGAATATATCATGCAATATATACACAACTTGTTGTATATGAACGAGTTTTATTTTACTAAGCGTCTTTCTCTGCGATAAAACCATGAATCAGCAGTCTATCCCAGAAATTTTAGAAAATGAAAAATCATCGCCAGTTAAAAGATGGCAGTTAGTTTTAGCTGGTTCAATTATCTTACTGGCTGGTGTGGGGATTGGTAAATTGAATGGGAAGTTTGAGCCGAATGAAACCAGCGTTCAAGCACAAACGCAAATTAGACCACTTTCTGTTGAAACTACCAAAATTCAATTAGCTGAAAATTACCAAACAGTGCAAAGCTATACAGGGGAAGTAGTAGCTATGCGTACCAGCGAAATTGGTTTTGAACGTGGGGGTAAATTAGTAGAAGTTTTGGTTGATGAGGGCGATCGCGTTACGAAAGGAGATATTTTAGCGGAATTAGATACAGCTAATTTACAAGCACAACGTCAGTATGCGGTTGCTCAAAAAGCACAAGCAGAAGCGAGATTCGTAGAACTTAAAAATGGTGCAAGAATAGAGGTGATTGCAGCAGCGAAAGCTAGAGTTAGAGACGTAGAAAAGCAATTGAAGTTAGAACAACTGAAACGCGATCGCCGAAAATACCTTTACGAACAGGGAGCGATTTCTAAGGAACAATTCGATGAAGTTGCTTTTAACTCTCAAGCTTTATCGGAGCGTCTGAATAATGCTCAAAGTAACTTGGAAGAATTGCTCAACGGAACTCGTTATGAACAAAAAGCAGGACAACAAGCAGCAATTGACCAATTATCGGCTCAAATTACCGATTTAGATATTACTATTGCTAAAAGCACTTTGAAAGCTCCTTTTACCGGAACGATTGGACTTCGTTCTGCTGATGAGGGGACGGTAGTTGAAGCTGGTAAATCGATAGTACGTTTAGTCCAAGATAATCAACCAGAAGTAAAAATCGGTGTTCCGATTGATGTTGCTGCAAAATTATCACCTCAGAGCCAGCAAGTATTAGAAATTGGGGGAAAAACTTATCCAGCCAAAGTCAAATCAATCTTACCAGAAGTCGATCCAGCGACTCGGACTCGGACAGTAATTTTACAGTTACCATCAACCGCGAAAGTTTTCCCCAAAGAAATTGCTCGCTTCAAAATTACTCAAAACGTTGGGACAGAAGGTTATTGGTTGCCAATAACAGCATTAGTCAAAAGCGATCGCGGTTTGTGGTCATGTTATGCGGTTGTTGAAAAAAAGGATGATAGTAATAATAGTAAATCTTATCAAGTCGAACGTAGATTAATAGAAGTATTAGAAACCAACGGGAAACAAGTTTTAGTCAGAGGGACAATTCAAACAGGAGACACAATTATTACTGAAGGTACTCAAAGACTTGTTCCCGGACAATTGGTTAGTAAAGGTAACGGGGAATAGGGAACCTAATAATATTAAGAACCTTCTCCTAATTGACGTTTAAGTTGAGCTACTTCTTGTTCTACCTTGATTAATCTTTCCACTATATCTAAACGTTGTGAATCAGCAGATTGATGATAGCCATAAAACTGATTGAATTTCTCTCTTTGGTCTACCGTCAATTTAGCTACTTCTACAACTAAATTGCTGATTTCTAATCTTAAACTACTGATATCTTCTCGGTTGTTTCTAATTAATTCTGTATTTTCTCGAATATACCTTCCATTTTCTTGAATGTAACTCTCCAATCTGGCGATGTTGTCTGTATTTCGGATTTGACTTTCTTGTATCTGTCTTTGAACGCCCAACATTTGTTCTATAGTGTTTTGAATTTCTTCTGGTGTCATGGTTTCTTAAGTTAATCTTATTCCTTAATAATATCAAATTTCATTCATAGAAATATAATAACGCATTATTATCAAGACTTTTATTAGTGGGTTACGGCATTTTAAAAATAGTAATTTACATCTCAACATACCGAAGTCGTAACACAACGGTAATATTGCGGGAAGAAAATCTATACCGCAATTTGCCTCCCCTACAAAAATACAATAATTATCAAAAAGTAAACAATCATCAATTACAAATTACCAATTACCCATTACCAAATACTATGTTTACTCTCTTTTACCGCAATTCCCGTTTACTAATTTTAACTATTATCTTAATTGCAGTTTGGGGGATTTCTGCTTATTTTACTTTACCCAGATTAGAAGACCCAGAATTAGTTTCTCGTACTGCCGTAGTTAGCACTTTCTTTCCTGGAGCTAATGCAGAAAGAGTAGAAGCTTTAGTAACAGAAAAAATCGAAGATAAACTTACAGAAATTGAAGAAATTGATAATTTTGAATCAACTTCCCGTACTGGAAGTTCTCTGATTACAATTGAATTACAAGATACTGTCAGCAAACAACAAGTAGATTCGGTTTGGACACGGATTAGAAATAAACTGGATGAAGCACAAGTAGAACTACCAAATAATACTAGCAAGCCAGAATTAGAAGCAGTAAAAGTTAAAGCTTATGCTTTGATTGCAGGTTTAACTTGGGAACAAGATGATAAACCCAACTATGGAATTTTACGTCGGCAAGCAGAAGTTTTCAAAGAAAGTTTAGAAGCAATATCTGGGACTGAAGAAGTTGAAATTTTTGGCAACCCGCAAGAGGAAATTACTGTCGAAATTAATCCTCAAGCTTTGGCTAGCTATAATTTAACGGCAAGCGAATTATCGCAACAAATCGCTCAAAGTGACTCTAAAATTTCTGCGGGACAATTACGCGATAACGATAATAATTTATTGATTCAAGTTGCAGGAGAACTGGATACTTTAGCAAGAATCAGACAAATTCCGATTAACTTTGGCAGTCAAAGTCAATTTGTAACTTTACAAAATATTGCCACTATTAGTAAGGGAATTACCGAACCCGCTACCGAACTGGCATTATTAAATGGCCATTCTGGTGTTGCTGTAGCAGTTCACGTACAATCGGGAAAGAGACTGGATTTATGGTCGGAAGTAGCTCAAAAAAAGATAGCTGAATTTCAATCGGAATTACCTAGCAGTATTGGTTTACCGATTGTTTTTGCTCAAAGCGGTTATGTCGAAGAAAGACTCAATAGTTTAATTGTTAATCTTTTACTAGGTGCAGGTTTAGTTTTTGCTGTAACTGTAATTATGATGGGTTTAAAGAGTGCAATAATCGTAAGTTCAGCTTTACCTTTATCAGTATTTATGGTGTTCGGTTGGATGAATTGGTTAAATATTCCTCTGCATCAAATGTCGATTACCGGATTGATTGTTGCTCTGGGAATTTTAATTGATAATGCCATCGTCATGGTAGATGAAATTACAAATGAATTACGACAGGGGATTAAACCAAAAGCAGCGATAAATCATAGCATTCAAAATTTAGCAGTCCCCCTATTAAGTTCAACTCTAACTACTGTTTTAGCTTTCTTACCAATCGCCTTATTACCTGGAAGTACGGGGGAATTTGTGGGGACAATTGCAATTACTGTTATCGTTGCTGTCTGCTGTTCTCTATTTATTTCCTTAACAATTGTTCCCGCTTTTGCTGCAAAATTTCATCGTCATCAAGATAGTCAAGAAAAATTATCCTGGTTACAAAATGGGATTTCAATTCCTCTTTTGACTCGCCTATATCGACGTACCGTAAAGTTTACAATAGCTAAACCAATTTTATCAATTATACTGGCTTTATTAATACCAATTATGGGTTTTGTTCAAGCTGGTAGTCTCGATCAACAATTTTTTCCGCCTGCGGATCGAGACCAACTGCAAATTCAATTAGAATTACCAGCTTCAGTTTCTTTAACGAAAACTCAAACTTTAATTCAACAAATTCGCCAACAAATTATTAAAAATCCCGAAGTTAAAGATGTTCACTGGTTATTAGGTCGCAGTATTCCTTCTTTTTACTACAACTTAACTGGTGGAAAAGAACAACAAGCTAATTACGCTCAAGCCTTAGTACAATTAAATTCTCTTACTTCGAGTCACCTAGCAAAAAAAATACAAACCGAATTAGACAAAGCTTTTCCGACCGCAAGAATTATTGTCAGACAATTAGAGCAAGGACCTCCTTTTGATGCACCGATTGAAATGCGGATTTATGGTTCTAATGTAGAAACTTTGCAATCATTAGGAGAAAAAGTTAGACAATCTTTAGTCCAAATTAAAGATGTAACTCATACTCGTGCAAGTTTAGATGAAATTCAACCACAAATAGAATGGAAAATAGATGAAGAACAAGCCCGTTTAGCAGGATTAAGTCGGACAACTATTGCTCAACAATTAGATAATTCCTTAGAAGGTGTCGTTCGTGGTTCAATATTAGAAGCAAACGAAGAATTACCCGTGAGAGTTCGTTTGGGGCAAGAGCGAGGTAACTTATCACAAATATCTTCCTTAGATTTATTCGCAACTTCGAGTATTAATAGGAAAGGAAATAATCCCCTCGCTGCTGTTCCTCTTTCTTCCTTGGGTAAAGTTCAATTAAAACCAGAACTAGCTCAAATTACTCACTACAACGGACAAAGAGTTAATACAGTTCAAGGTTTTCTCAATGCTGGAGTTTTACCAGCAGAGATTTTAAATCAATTTCAAGCTCAGTTAGAAAATAATAAATTTACCTTACCCCCTGGTTACAAATTTGAATTTGGCGGAGAGCAAGAACAAAGAAACGATGCTGTAGGTGGTTTGGTTTCCACCGTGGGAGTATTAATTATTTTGATGATAGCTACATTAGTACTTTCTCTCGGTTCATTTCAGCTTGCAGGTGTGATCGGAATAGTTGCGATCGCATCTTTTGGTTTGGGTTTATTTTCCATCTGGTTATTTGATTATCCCTTCGGTTTCAATCCAATTATCGGTTCGGTAGGTTTGATTGGTGTCGCAGTCAATGACTCGATTGTGGTTATCAGCGCTATCTCCAACCATCCCGTCGCCAAAACTGGAAATCCTCAAGCAATCCAAGAAGTAGTATTACACTCGACTCGTCACGTACTCACCACCACCTTAACAACCGCAATTGGATTTGTCCCCCTACTGCTCTCCGGTGGAGAATTTTGGCCACCCTTAGCTGTTGCGATCGCAGGTGGTGTTGTTGGTGCAACTTTCCTGGCTCTTTATTTCGTGCCTGCTGCTTATTATTTGATTAAGTCGCGTTTTGGTAAAAATCGGTTTTCCTTCAAAAGGAGTTGAATTAAGTTATTTACGATTTTGATAAATCCGGTACCGTTACAGTAGCCGGTAAGTTAAGTATTGATGTGCCTATCTGTACACTTAAAAGTATATGGAAACAGGCACAATTGGAGGAAGAATAATGCGTTATGTTGTACGAGCTATGGTGCATTAGGCATTTTTTAAAATTTTATTTGAGGTTATATATTAGTTGATGCCGTAATGCATCGCAATCGCCGATGGTGCGTTACGGCAAGAAGAATATACTAATTTTCCTCAAAATTATTCGTGTCGTAACACACCCTACAAATAAAACAAGGTGGAAAAAAATAATATCCACCCAATGAACTAAGTAAGCTTAGACAAAATTAAACCAAACCATTGATTATCATCATTCCAAACTTTTTGGGGAACAAAACTTTGATTTTGAAGTAACTCTTGAATGTCGTTAATATCGAATTTGCGAGAAATTTCAGTATTGATAGTTTCGCCTTTTTCAAAATTAATTTTGAGATTTAAAGAACGTAATTCCACAATTTGAGATTCCGACGAACGCAAATGCATTTCTATTTGATGCTTTGTTTCATTATAAAATGCCCAATGTTCAAACTTATTCAAATCAAAGTTCCCATCAAAGCGGCGATTTAAATGATTCAAAATATTTAGATTAAAAGCCGAAGTTACTCCCGCAGAATCATTGTAAGCAGCTTCTAAAATATCTTTGGGTTTTTGTAAATCTACTCCTAACAAAAAATATTCTCCCAACTGTAAAGCAGCAGTAATTTGAGAGAGAAAATGATCGCATTCTTGAGGATTCAAATTACCCATACTACTACCGATAAAGGCAATCATCCGATTGGGTAATTCGCTTAGTTGTAATTGTCCTAATGCTTGTTCATAGGTTCCCGCTAATGCATGAACTTGCAATGAAGGATAATCTACTAATAGTTGTCTTGCACTTGCTTCCAAAATACCTGCGCTAACATCAATTGGTAAATAACGCAAGGGATAACCTTTTTTTTGATAAGCATCTAATAAAATCCGCGTTTTAGTTGAACTACCGCTACCAAGTTCTATTAACTCGCAAGCACCAGTTATCTGAGCAATTTCTTCAGCACAATTTTGTAAAATTGCAGTTTCGGTTCTAGTTAGATAATATTCTGGTAATTCGCAGATTTCTTCAAATAACTCAGAACCGCGATCGTCATAAAAATAGCGTGGAGAGAGATATTTCGGATGATCAGTTAATCCTTTAATTACATCACTTCCAACAGGAGAAGCAACTTTCGGTGTTGGTTGTTGTAAGTATTGTATTTTCAACCGACTTTCAACGCTTGTGGAACAACCAACCGATGCGCTGGTAGCTTTAGAAAATGTCATTCAATTCTCCGATTATTTGGTCTGAGAGGCTACTTGATGACGGCAAACCTCAAACCAAATCTAGATTATCAGTAATTAGCGACTAATTCCTGATAATTAGTTTAAGAAATGGCAAAATTCGATATAGATTGAGAAATTATTATTTAAACCCAATACAGTTCAGTTAAGAAAATTAATTAATATTGCGATCGAACAGACTGACTTTTCTGGAGGGGGCTTGGGGGACGCAGCCGTCCCCCAATCGGGGGTTTGGGGGAGAATCCCACCGTTCGCGC
>JAYKJL010000083.1:0-45932 GCA_035285725.1 Nostocales cyanobacterium 94392
AACCTTTGACCTTTAACCTTTGACCTTTAACCTTTGACCTTTAACCTTTGACCTTTAACCTTTGACCTTTAACCTTTGACCTTTAACCTTTGACCTTTAACCTTTGACCTTTGACCTTTGACCTTTAAATCTGAATCCTCGCAATCACTTTCGCATTGGTTAAACCTGCGACTCTCTGTTTATCTTGTTCGGATAGGGAAATCTTAACTTCCACAACTCTGGCATCTACATCAGCTGCTGGATCAGTATTTAGGACATCTTTCCTACCTATTTTTCTACCAATTTCAGACACAGTTCCCTGTAGTTGTCCGCTAAATGCTCCATTGTCACTGACTATAGAAGCTAGCTGTCCGAGACGCACTCTACCAATACCCGCTTCGGGAACTTCAGCCACAACAATCATTTCATCGGTACGCCCAATTTCAGCAATACCATCAGCGCTCATCGTTTCTCCGGCTTGGGTATGTATTTCTAAAATTTCTCCTGCAATTGGTGCAATTACATAACTCAACTTCATATCCGCTTCGGCTTTTCTTATTTGCGCGATCGCGTTACTAACTTGAGCTTGTGCTATTTGGGTGTTGCTAGGACGAATTTCTTCAAGTCGATTTAGATTTGCTTTTTGTTCTTCTATTTGTCTTTGTAAAGTTGTGATGATTTTATTTTGATTTGCAGCAGCTTCTACAAGCTGTTGTCGTAGTACTTCTATAGTTTTTCCTCTATCTGCTTTGCTTTGGGCAAGTTGCTCTCGCAAACTGGCTATTGCTTGTCTACGAGTAGCTTGACTTTCTATTAATTGCTGAGTTGAAGTTTGTGCCGCAAGTTGTGTCCTATCGCGTTCTTGTTGAGAAATCGCACCTTGTCTATACAATTGTTCGTAACGTTGAGCATCAACTTGAGCATTTTTAGCTTGGGCTTGCACCCTCGCTACCGTTGCTCTGAGAGAATCTTGTTGTCCTTCTAATTCCACAGCTAAACGATTTACTGTTGCTTGTTGAGAAATAGTTTCTCCACGTAATTGCTCTTGTAAACGAGCGATTGTTGCATCATTAGCATTTTTTTCACCATTTAATTGTGCTTCTAAACGAGCAATTATCGCTTTTTGAGCTTGAATTTCTCGCGGTGAACCCACCTTCACAATAGTTAGATTCGCACGGCTTTCTTGAATTCGGGCTTTTGCTTGTTCTAATGCTGCTTGACTGCTGGCAAAGCTATCTAAAACCGCAATCACTTGCCCTTTTTTAACTTTTTGTCCTTCTTTGACCAACATTTGATCTACCCGTGACGTACCTTGTATCCCTGTTGGTGCCGACAGTTTAATTACTTCTCCTTGAGGTTGCAAACGTCCGATAGCATTAACGCTACTTACTGCTGGTGCGACTGGTATCTGTGTATTAGCCCTTTCGACTTGTTCCATTCTGGCTTTAGTTAGTACCCCAGCAGTAATCGCTAACGGTACTGCTGCTGCAATACCCCACCACAACATCGATTTACCAGGTGGGCGCTCTCTTGGTACTGGTTTTTCACTCACCCTTGACATAATATCTTGTTGCTCCATACTTTTAATTTTGCTGAGGGGAAATAATGCTAATAAGTAATTCCATCTTCAGCATTGAAGTTGTTAAAAATAATTAATGATTCGCTAACAATAAGTAAAAAAAAACACTAATTAAACAAGTTTTTAAAATCAGCTTATATCTGCTGTATATTTACTACTTATCCACTCATAAATCGTCATAAAGTCGAAATTGCATGATGATAAAATTATCTTAGCTAGCTCATAGCTAAAATTATCAAAACTGAACCTTTATCTTGATATTTTTATAACCCGTTTTTTGTTTGAAATGATAATTTAAGAGAAAAAATCCCAGATTAAAGCTAAAAATCTTCCAAATTCGCAATATTATCTATTACAGCAATAATCAAGTAACTAAACTAATCTTGGTCTAAATTTCTAAATGATGATTCATGAATAGTAATATTTTCCTAAAAATAATCATTGAAAATACGTTGAATAAATATTATTGAATATTGACTCCTTATACTTGGTACATCTAATTTTTGAATTTTCTATAACCATATTTTACTAAGCTAAATAAATTCTACATTCGCAGCCGAAATTAAAAGGTAACAGAATCTACAGATGAGTAATACTATTTCGATACCTAAATAACTTGATTGTAAACAGTTAAAATTAAATATAAAACCATATTTATCACATGAAAAAACCCGACCTTTTCAAAAAAACCGGGTTTGTGGAATTATCAAAAATAATTTAGCAAGGAACATCAAATAAAACAGTTGTCATATAATATTCAGCCCAATCCGAACCAAACGCTTTTTCTAAAACGCGGCGAGTTTTATCATTTTGCTGTTGTTTAGTACAGTAATTTAATTGTCTTTCCAGCAGTTTACTTGCTGTTTCCGATGAAACTGTTTTGGCATTAACAGCATTTTGACAGTGAATTTCTAAAAAATTTTCTACCCTTGAAAGAAACATTTGTTCTTCTTCCCCAGAGCTAGGACGTATAAAAATGCAAAATTCAGAAAAAATATCTCCCCATTCAGGTAAATCGCGGGGTTGAGAGAAATTGAGGGTGGGTAACGCACCGAGAGCAGTATTATAAGTACATGGCAAAGTACCATTTATATTCAGCGGAGACAAATCGGCGATCGCCGCACTAATTTGACCCCTACCCCCAACCAAATCGCAACCAAACATCGGTAAGTCATATTCCGGACGAGGAAACATCACGCAATGCAAAATATCCAGCATTTGACCAACTTTTGCCAGTTCCATATGTAGCTTGCGGAACTGAGTCGTTTGATAACAGCGATTTTCAATTGTCAATTTTTCACCTTCTAACTTACCTTCGACATACCCCAACTCAGCAGGTAAATTATAAGCAGATAAATCCAAATGTTGATGCCAAACTTTTTCAATACAATCAGCTAACCGACAAATTAGGGGATGTTGTTGCTCACGTAGGGAAGAATTAGTTGCAGACGACATTGCTTTAACCAAAAAATATTAACTAGTAGTCAGTCTACAGCTATTAGTTATCATCCAAACTGTCCAATCTTCCATAACGAACCCCGTCACTTTAGCAAAATCTCGATGATTACGAGTTAACAAGATTAATCCACAGGACAGCGCAATCGCTGCGATACTAGCATCCATCTTTCCCCGTTGAATACGTTGCGACTGAAATTGACTAAGTGCCGTAGCTGCAACCTTATCAAATCATCCATAAGCAAGTACCTCTCACAAAACTAACCATTGACATAAATACTGCGATGTGCTGTAAGGATATTATTACTCCCGTGCTGCTCATTCCTCTAACTTGTCATAATATAAGAATCCACCATGATTTAATAATATATGCAAGTTAAAGATTTAACGGTTGAAGAACTTAAGCTTCTGATCCAAGAAACTGTTGCCGAAACGCTTCATACTCTGTTAAGTGATCCTGACGAGGGAAAACAACTAAAACCACAAGTAAAGCAACTACTACTCGACTCTCTGGAGAGAACCCAGGCTGGAGAACGGGGAATTCCAGCTTCTGAAGTGGCAAAAAAACTCGGACTGGCTTGGTGATGGGTTACAACGTTGAATTTACACCAGCAGGCATTGATAGTTTGGAAGGACTTTCACCAACTATTCAAGAGCGTATCCTGCGTAAAATTCGTTGGTTATCAGAAAACTTTGAGGATATAACCCCTCAAGCTTTAGGTGCCGATTTGAGTGATCTTTTCAAACTCAGAGTTGGTGATTACCGAGTTATCTATTCTTTCGATGCCGAAACGCAAATCATGACAATTCATAAAGCTGGACATCGTAGAGATGTTTACGATTAAAAGAATTGATCGGTTCCTCCTAAACCGCTGCTTCCGATTCCTTAACTTTTGCTTTCAGCACATCTGGATCGACGGATTTTAATTCTCCATGATTAAGAGTCCAGCAACTATCTGCGATTGGTAATAAATCTCCTGCATCGTGAGTAACTACCAACAAAGTCCAATGTTCTTTTAATTTCGCTAACAAATTTACCAGTTGACGACGCATCGACCAATCTAAACCTGCTGTAGGCTCATCTAATAATAATAAATTTGGCTGACGAATTAGCTGTACTGCCAAAGCCAAACGTCTTTGTTGTCCACCGCTTAAAGCATAGGGTGCGGTTGAAAAAGGTAAATGTTCTAATCCGACTTCGCTTAATGCGTTTCTAACTCGTTCTACCCCTAATTCCGGATGTCCTAAACGTAACTCTTCTAAAATCGTACCTCCGCAAAAATGACGCTCTGGAAATTGAAACACCAAACCGGCTAATTGCTGCATTTCCTCGGCTAGTAATTCCTGTTCTCGCCAAAATAGCGAACCCGATGTCGGTTCAGCTAACCCAGATAAAATTTCCAATAACGTACTTTTTCCAGAACCACTCGGTCCGATAATTAAACCTAGTTGTTGGGGAGCTAAATCTAAATTAATTGATTTGAGAATCGAATCTTGACTAGCTGTTGGATGATATACTAAATTTCTGAGATAAAGCATTTGTTAATTTTACTGAAAATCAGCCATTAATTAAATACACAATTAAATACAAGCTTTGCTACAGACAAGCTTTTGAAAAATCCTCAAACCACAAAGTCAACAAATATTATTTACCGATACACCATTTAATCAACGACTTCATTAATTCTCCTAGACCAATTCCCTAATCCCTAATATTAATCTTAGTAATAAAAAAGCCTGGGAACCGCTTCAAATTTCTCCAGTCAAATTATTTATCAAAATTTCTCAAATTTGTATATGAATCTACAAGGGATATGGATAAACTACTTAAGTAATAATAAGTAAAATATTGAACTCATTCAACAGTATTAATTCTGAAATAAAATGACTAAAAATTTTTCTGTTTCCAGAGCAACTACCTCCAAAAAATTTGCGAATTTCGTTAAAGCTGCTTTTACAAGCGTCATAGCATTAAGTGTACTCATCAATCCAACTATAGCCGCAGATCCCTTCCCTCGCAGTCAACCGCGTGATATTGGCGATAACACCGAAGCGGCATTTAAAGCAATCTTCGAGAAAGGTAACTATCAAACAGGAGAAAAATATCTCCAACAGGCAATATCAAAGGAGCCAAATGAACCTCTCGCTTATGCCATGCAAGCATCTTTAGCTTATATTAACCAGGATAATAAAACATTCTTAACTTATAGTACAAAGACTTTAGATACAGCACAGAAATTAATTTCCTCAGACCCATTGCGTGGTAATTTATACACTGCCGTAGGTCATTTTTTAGAAGGAGCAGTAATCCTTACCCGCGAAGGAACAGTTAGCGGTGCGCCGAAAGCACTAAGTAGACTACGAGAAGTTTATAAGCATTTAGACAAAGCCGAAGCCATTTCTCCTCAAGATCCAGAACTGAATTTAATCAAGGGTTACATGGATTTAATGCTGGCTGTAAATCTTCCTTTCACCAATCCCCAACAAGCAATTGAGAGATTAGAGCAAAATGCAGGTCCCGAATATTTAGTAAATAGAGGTATAGCCATAGCTTACCGAGACTTAAAAAACTATCCCCAAGCCCTAGCATACGTAGACCGCGCCCTTAAAATAGCACCTGATAATCCAGAACTTTATTATCTCAAAGCCCAAATCCTCCGCGAACAAGCCAAAAAACAGCAAAATCCGCAAATGATGCAACAAGCACTTGCTCTTTTTAACCAAGCACTAGCGAAAAAATCTCAACTACCCGCGAGTTTAGTAAAACAAATAGAAAGCGAACAGCAAAAAACAACACAAAGTCTTAAGTAGGGAATTGGTAATGGGTAATTGGTAACAAACAACTGTCAACTGTCCACTGTCAACTGTCAACTAACCACCATCAACTATCAACTCCTAACTTCTTCTACAATAACTTTGTGTAAAACTAGCCTGGATATTGAAATCGAATGAAGATAGAATTCCGTGAGATTAATCCTTTTGATGTCTGGATTTGGCTGAGATTTAGTACGGTTCCTTCCGAGCGTGAAAAGCAGTTTGTAGAAGAACTTTTTAATTCCTGGTTTTACTTAGGTAAGTTAGGTGCTTTCAACGCCGAAAATCTGCAAGTACAAGATACCGGAAACGATATTAGCTATTTAAATTATGACCAAGATGGTTATCAAAATAGCTTGTTAGCCTTGATGCACAATATGGGCGAATTTGAATACAACGGTGATTGGGGACGATGTTGGTTTGATTTAGGAACTTCCGACGCGATCGCCATTGATATTCTGATTAACGCTTTGACTCAACTTGGTCAAGAATACGTCACCATTGATGAAGTATATATTGGCGGCGAAAATACAGATTGGTCTATTGAAGATAGTGATAGTCGTCCTTCGTTTATTTACGATAATTAGGAAAAATAATGTATAAAGAAGGTAAAATCCGCGTTCTTGCCCTAGGACTAATCCGAGATAGCAACAATCGCACTTTTCTTTCCGAAGGTTACGATCCAGTTAAAAAAGATAAATTCTACCGCGCAATGGGTGGGGGTGTGGAATTTGGTGAAACCAGCAAACAAGCCCTACAACGCGAATTTCAAGAAGAAATCCAAGCAGAAATAACCAACATTCGCTACCTAACCTGTTTAGAAAATATATTTTACTTCCAAGGGAAACCAGGTCACGAAATTATTCAACTTTACGAATGTGACTTCGTACACCCCAAATTTTACCAACAGGAAAAAATCGCATTCAACGAAGGAGAGCGAGAAAAAACAGCACTTTGGATAGACATCGAAACCTTAAAATCTGGCAACGTTAGGTTAGTTCCCGAAGAATTTGTAGAATTTCTCTAATGAGTTAGGAGATGGGTAATCGGTAATGGGTAATGGGTAATGGGTAATCGGGGAATTTTGATGGATACGCTACGCGCTTAACTTTCAACTATATACTTCAATTAGCAATTACCAATTAGCAATTACCAATTACCAATCCCCGCCGCAGTTAAAATCGTCCAACCATCAACTAAAAACATCAACAAGGTAAACACGAGCAAAATTATATACATCCAAGGTTGGGCTAAAGGGTAAACGTCCGTAGTATCAATACCCGTCTTTTCTTGTACAAATTTTACCAAACGAGCAAATCCTGCTACACGTATTGGCAGTAAATAAGCTTTCTGATCTTTACTCATAAAGTAGTAAACAATACCCCCCTGTCCCGTAGTTCGTGGCTTTAATTGTTCTACCTCTGACCAAGGTAAAGACCAACCCTTGCGGAAAAACTTTGGTACCCAAGCAGCATAAACAACCTGAATTCCTTGTTCATTTAAAATTACCCGTTCGGTTAAAACTGCGTATAAAACTGCAAGACCGCATATAATACCTACCCAAAGTAATCCAGACGGTACTGGTGCATTAGTTACATCAGCAAGGAAAGGTAAAGGTAACGTTAACGCTACATACAAACTTAAAAGCGTAATCCTAATTAAAGGAGATAGCCGAAAAATAAAAGAAGTTTCCATTCCAAATTGTGAATTCAAGTGCCAAGATTAATGATAATTGTCAATCTATTTTCGTTTTTGAATTACATAATAACGATAAAATAAATACCTTTAACCTTTAACCTAATTACGGTAAATACTTTTGTACTACAGTCCAACCACTTAAAGAAACCCACGCAAATACAAAAAATAGAACAATATTCGTACTAACGTGAATGCATCTAGCCCCAACCCAACCAGTACGAATCAAAACCGCACTTCCAGCAGACACTAAAACTAATAACACCGTAATTAACCCAGCAATTAAGTGCTGCGAATGTCCCAAAGAACCATATTCACCTAAAGTACCGATAATACCAATACAGAGTAGCAATATCACTAAAGTAACCATAGTGATACCCATTACATAATGGAATATGCGTAGTCCAGTATAATCCTCCGGAAACAGCGTTCCGAAGCGACGATTTGCGGATGTTCTAGTACGAAACATCCAAATACCCGTTACCGCTAATAGTGAATAAGCTAGTAACGACAATCCCATAGACCACGCCGCAATTTTCCACAACCAAATAAATGAAGGTAAATCCATATTTAGAATTGTAGATTGAAGCGGGGACATATGGGGCGATGGGGGGATGGGGGGATGGGGAGATGGGGGGATGGGGGGACAAGGGGACAAGGGGAAATAAATAAGAACTAACCACTAAGAACTAACCACCATCAACTAACCACCATCAACTAACTCTTCTTAAATAAAAACGGGTTGCGAATAAAAGCAACCCAAAAATAGAGAAAAAAAATTTTAATTATTATGATGTAAAGCCAACGATTGTTAATGGTTTTGTTGTATCTCCGATTTTGGAATTAATTGAGGACACAAAGGAATTTTTATCGATGGAATCACTATTGGGAGTATCTGAATTTACTTGTAAATCAGAATTATTTACTTCATCAATTGCAAGGCGATCGCACGGAATAGTATCCGATAAAATTGCACTTGCCATCATCCCGGTATGAATTTCTAATTGAGATGATTGGGGTGCTTCAAAAACCAATCTTTGTCCGGGAAAAACAACCCGTTCAAAGTACCAATTAGAAATGTTAGAGATGCGAGCCACCTGTATTTTACTTGTGGCATTAACGTAGCAGCAGAGAAATTTTCCCTGTGGATTGGGTGGTAACGGGTCTAGTATTTGAGCCATAACTGCTGAGGAGCTTGTCGCCACAATTCTATCCTACATTAGCAAAATTAGCACGGTCGATCCCCACCTACTGTAACCTTCAATACCAACTGGGTATTTGTATGCTATTTCTACCTTAAGATATATCCTAGATATGAAATTTTTGTAAAATTTTATGCTTTTTTCGCAATTACACATTATGCGATAATCATAAGATTTTTTTCATAAAATTTATAGAATTATTTAATGTAATTTGACTCGAATCAGTTAACAGGTTTGTCTAAGTGACTAATTATCATAAATATCATCGAAAAAATCAGCGCTTATGTAGCAACTGGCGTGCGGTTGAAACCGCCGGATACTTTTAAAATATGCTCTAAGAGCGGTTTCCCCGATAGTTTTTTTTATGTTTAGCGATTTGTCAATCGCAAGCCACTTTAAGGGGGAAATCGGTTTAAAAAACGAAGTGGATGTTATCGTAAAGCTATATGAAGTGAATTTTCATAATAGTATGTATAGGAAATGAATGGGCTTTGCGCCGTTTGACTTTGGCAATATAAAGCGACAATTTATTTAAATACGTATTTTTAACGCGAGTATTAACTCTCTTTTTTCTTTGAAAACAGCAAGATGGAAGTTGAAACACTGACTATGGAAAACAAAATTCTCTACGTTCGTCTTCCTTGTAATCCCATTTTTCCGATTGGGGTAGTTTACCTTGCAGATCATGTCCACAAGGTGTTTCCGAATGTCGAACAGCGGATTCTTGATTTGGGAACGGTGCCACCTTTAGACTATAAATCTGCTCTAGATACTTGTATTGATGAATTTAAACCGACGCTATTGATTTATTCTTGGCGAGATATTCATATTTTTGCTCCAGTCGGTGGCAGAGGCGGGAATCCTCTACAATATTCTTTTGAAATTTTCTACGCTAAAAATCCCTTTGTGAAGTTACATGGTGCTTTGGGCGGTTTTCAAATGCTCAAGGGCTTTTATACGGAACTTTGGCGGAATTCAGCATTAATTAAACGTGGATTAAAACGCGCTCTTAAATACAATCAAGATGTCCGCGTAGTTATCGGTGGTGGTGCGGTTAGTGTTTATTACGAACAATTGAGCAGCAGCTTACCCAAAGGTTCTATTGTTTCTGTTGGTGAAGGGGAAGCTTTATTAGAGAAACTTTTGAGCGGTAGGGATTTCCGAGATGAACGCTGTTATGTGGTGGGAGAAACTCAACCCCGTCAGCGATTGATTCACGAACAACCCTTACCCGTGGAAAAAGCTGCTTGTAATTACGACTATATTCAAAGTATCTGGTCGGAATTTAGCTATTATCTCCAAGAAGAAGACTTTTATCTCGGGGTACAAACTAAACGTGGTTGTCCTCATAATTGCTGCTACTGTGTTTACACGGTTGTGGAAGGAAAACAGGTACGGATTAATCCGGCTGAGGAAGTAGTTGCGGAGATGCGACAACTTTATGATCGAGGTATTCGTAAATTCTGGTTTACTGATGCTCAATTTATCCCAGCGCGGAAATTTATGGATGATGCTGTGGAACTTTTGGAGAAAATCGTTGATTCCGGAATGACGGATATCAATTGGGCTGCTTATATTCGTGCCGATAACCTGACTCCCAAGTTGTGCGATTTAATGGTGAAAACCGGCATGAACTATTTTGAAATCGGTATTACCAGCGGTTCTCAAGAACTGGTACGAAAAATGCGAATGGGTTATAATTTGCGAACCGTTCTGGAAAACTGCCGGGATTTAAAAGCAGCTGGTTTCAACGATTTGGTCTCCGTCAACTATTCTTTTAATGTAATAGATGAACGTCCCGAAACTATCCGTCAAACCATCGCTTACCATCGCGAATTAGAACGAATTTTCGGAGTAGATAAAGTTGAACCGGCAATATTCTTTATTGGATTGCAACCCCATACTCATTTAGAAGAATACGCTTTTAAAGAAGGTATTCTTAATAAAGGTTACAATCCGATGCTGCTAGCGCCGTGGAATGCCAGAAAACTACTATGGAATCCCGAACCCCTAGGTTCTTTTTTTGGTCAAGTTTGCTTGCAAGCGATGAAACAAAATCCCAATGATTTCGGACGGGAAGTCATGAAAATTTTGGAAGAAAAACTTGGTTGTGCTGACTTAGAAGAAGCACTTTCCGCCCCAATTGAAACAAAAACAAAGCAATTAGCGGGTGTATCATAGAAAACTAGTGGGACGTTCTATTTCGTCCTACTATATTAAACGAATTACTCTATAGCTGTAATTATAGGGTATTAAAATTTCCTCGCAATCCACTGGCGATTACTTTAATAAAATCAAATGTTAGAAGGCTCAATACTCCAAAGGCTACAAGAAGCCCATCAAGATAGCAAAAAACCGATTAGATACGGCGTTTATTATAAAAATACTTTGGTCGCTCTTTGTCATGCTTTAGAAGACCATATATTAAATGATGATAGTAAACCTTTAGTGATCACCGCTTTTCAACAAGGTAAATGGTATCTAGAAGAAGCGAAACGTTATGCGGATATTGCGAAATATTCGCAACAAATTACCATCATGGCAGCTGCCGATAGTGCTTGGCTGGAACATCCCACCAGCAAACTATCTAATGTGGATTTGGTCGCTATAGATTCAAATGATTCGGTGGCTGAAGAATGGCATTTAATTATTTTATCGCCCAATTACACAGCGATGGTAATTTGTCAAGAACTATCCGAAGCTGATTATGGTTTATCAGGACAGCCAGCATCGGATTTAGAACGGAAATTTTACGGTTTGTGGACATTTGAGCCAGATTTAGTCAGAGAAACTGCTCTATTGGCGATCGCGCACATTGAAAGTTACAATCCGCAATTAGTGAAAAAGCTGCGCCAATATCAACAAGCAATTAAGCCAGCAGTTGTCACATCGGAAGATTTAGCGACTGTAGTATCTAGGGTAGTAGATTATTTACAAACGGGACAGATAAATATTTCTGTTCCCGCAGGTAATCGCTATCAAATTTTGGATAGAAACTTAGTTTCTAATGAAATTCAAGCATTTTTGCGGATGGCAGAACTTCTTGATGCTGCTGACATTACTAACCCAATGGCGGCAACAGAAGTTGTCGCTTTATCCGAAACTATGGGGCAGCTTTTAGATTTACCTGCATGGCAGATGAAAAGATTGCGGCTTGCAGGCTTTCTACATCGCATACATCCCCTGCAAACTGCTCAAAGCGTTTTGGTTCCCGGAACATCCACACGCTATCAAGAAGATGCTCCTAGTTGCCCTTTAACTTGTCCTTTGGTACCGGGGACGCAAGTTTTGCGTACTATGCCCAGACTACGGGCTGTCGCACAAATTATTACTCATCAATCCGAGTGGTGGGATGGTACAGGAGAACCAGCAGCTTTAGCCGGAGACGAAATTCCTTTAGAATCAAGAATTTTAGCTTTAGTGGCAGACTTTCAATGTCGAGTCAACGAAAAACTTTCTTCCGGGTTAACCAAGGAACAAATACTTACTCAAGCTTTAGAAGATTGCAGACAACAGCAATCCCGGCATTTTGATCCTAAATTAGTCGAAACCTTGACTTTATTAGTTATGGGTTTGCATCAAGGGATGGAATTACCCGTAATTACACCGAAATTGAGCGCCGGAATGTGGTTGCTTGATCATAAACAAGAAGAGACGAGGAAATTTAGTGAAATAAAAACTTACGGTAGTTTTGATAGATAATAATTTCATTCACAGACGTAAAGAGCGACTTTTGATTATGTCTCTTTGCCTCTAGTACTCCACCACATTCATTATGAATGGTTAGTTTTTCCCAAAATTGTCTAGAGACGTTATGTCTAACGTCTCTACAGCACGTCGCTAGACGAACAAACCCGTCAAAACTTATGTGGTGCACTAGTTGTTTTTAATTTAAATATAATTTAACTATATTTTAAATATATTTTAAATATATTAATTATTGCTGATACTAAAAAAATAAATATATGAATATTGAAGCTATTAAGTCAGGTGAATTGAAGCAGTTAGCTGGAGTTAATTTAGAAGACGAAGATTTATCTCAAACTGATTTAAGTCGAGTGAATTTTGCTGGTGCTTCTCTTGTTGGGACAAATTTTGCTGATTCCAAATTTGAAGGCGCTCATTTGGAAGGAGCAAATCTAATGGGTGCAAATCTCCAACAAGCCGATTTGCGAGCAAACTTGATGGGAGCCAATTTGATGCAAGCAGATTTAACTGGTGCCGATTTACGAGGTAGCAATTTACGCGGTGCTAACTTCATGGGTGCTAGACTTAGTGAAGTTTCTTTTGCTGGTGCTTTTTTAAGCGGTAGTAATTTAATTAACGTTAACTTGCAAGGTGTTGACTTGCGCGGTGCCGATTTAAGGGGTGCTAATCTTACGGGTGCTAACCTTAAAGGTGCAGATTTAAGTCGTGCAGATTTACAGGGGGCGTTATTTAACAAAGCCAATTTAGAGGAAGCCGATTTACGTAAAGCTAATCTTTCCGGCACAAATTTCAGTGGTGCAAATTTACTGTGTGCGGAATTAGACGGTGCAAATTTAAGCGGTACAAATTTTGATAATGCTTGTTTAATCGGAACCATAGTCGAAAAAATTGTCAAATAACCAGGAAATTTAGCGTTTTTAATGTCAAGCTTTGACAGTGCGATCGCCACATATCCACAGACTAAGCTTGATATTACTTATACAGGAACATTTAAGCAAAATTAGACGTTATCGAAACAGGTTGAGTAATTTTTTTTTGAAACCAGAAAAATTTATGAACCTTTACATTACTGGAGAATACCAGTATTAAAATCTAACGTGAGTTCGACGATAATCTACGGGAGAAGTCGGGTTTTTAGGATATTCTATGTCTAACATCAGAAAATCCGCATAAAAACCCGACTTCTTACTCCAGAAGTAATCGAGGATTTAGCATAGAACTCACGTAAAAATCTCGAAAAATTTCAAACAATTGACACAATTTTATGGTTGTATCACCAAAAGTTACTTTCTTAGTAGCTCGAAACCGATTAGTATTAATTTCTGCTTTGGCGGTAACTCTTCCTTGCTTAATATCTGTATCACCAGGCTTTTCTAAGGTTAACAATTCATTATCCAAAAATTTAAAAAGTAGTAAAAATCACAATTTTACTTTTGTCATTCAGCCACAATTTACATCTGTAAGCGAGTTTTCAGAAGGTCTGGCTCCAGTATACATTGGCTATCGTGAAGGATATATTGATCGCATTGGTAGAGTTATTATCCCACCCGTTTTTGACGGTGCTGGAGAGTTTTCCGAAGGGTTAGCATGGGTGAATATCAACGGTAAATGGGGTTACATCAATAAAAAAGGTCTCTTAGCCATTAAACCCGAATTTGATATCGCGAAAGATTTTTCTCAAGGATTAGCACTGGTAAAGTTAGGGAATAAATTTGGTTACATCAATAAAACTGGTAACTTTGTAATCAAGCCCCAATTTGATAATGCAATGTCTTTTGTAATAGATAAGCAAAGTAAGGTTGCTAGCAAGGTAGCTCTAGCACCTGTGAAAGTGGGTGACAAATGGGGCTATATTGATAAAACTGGAAAATTTCTTATTAAGCCCCAATTTAACGATGCTGGTTCTTTCAGTGAAGATATGGCACCAATAAAAGTTGATCAAAAGTGGGGCTACATTAATCTTCAGGGAAAATTAGTTATCCAGCCTCAATTTGAACAAGCGTGGAATTTTTCCCAAGGATTGGCATTAGCAAGTGATAATAATAAGTGGGGATATATAAATACCACTGGTAAATTTCAGATCAAAGCATCTTTTTTAGAAGCTAGCAGTTTTTCTGACGGACTTGCACCAGTATGGATAGATGGCAAGTATGGTTATATAAATAAGAACGGTAAACTTGTTATCAAGCCACAATTTGACGATGCGGGTATATTTTACCAAGGTTTAGCGAAAGTAAGTATTGAAAATAAATGGGGCTATATCGATCAAAGTGGTAATATAATAATCTCGCCCCAATTTGACCATGCAGGTGATTTATTGTCATACCAAAAAAGTCCAGTTGCTCCGAAATTAGGACAAGCATGGGTTAAAGTTGGTGAGAAATGGGGTTTAATCAGTTTACCTTTGAGTCAATAATCAGTTATCAGTGAACAGTTATCAGTGAACAGTAAGCAATTATTATTTCTCGGTTAAACATGACATACTAGAAAAGAAATACAGTTTTAATATCTCAACCGATTACTTATTCCCTATATTTTGTGTTTAATTCCCAATAATATTAACTGATAACTGTTAACTGATATAGGACTTACCCAAAAGTGACGAAATTGCGTCCGAAACGTTCGCGTAGCGTGTCCGTTAGGACAAACGACAGCGTTAGCGTAGCGTCTCCCGACACGGTGAGATTGCGTCCCTAAATTGCGTTTCGGTCGCAATGACAATTTTGGTTCGCGTAAGTCCTGTGATATTGTGTTATGGATATTGATCTTAAAAGCCCGACTTCTTTTCTACAGGAATCTCCGAGAGTTTCAACTGTTTTTGGTATGTCCACAAAGCTAATAATGTTAAACCTAATAATCCCATTATTCCAACTAAGGGATTATTATCTATGCCAGTAATCCATTGAGGAACCGTGCCAGTGTATTTTATCAGTTTTCCGACTTCGATAATGTAAACACCCCAAACTAAACCCCCATGAATTCCGATGGGTAAGCCTAAACGTCCTCTACAACTACGTTTAGCCCAGACGCAAGTTAAACCTAACAGTAATAATCCCAAAAATTGCGGCGATGTACGAATAATTTCCGGTAGTGGTTTAATAAAATGCAGTAAGGCGAAAATAATCGCAACAGCCCAAAGTACTGTTTTTGCATCGTAATCTCGCTGCAATTCATCGTATATGAACCCCCGGAAAAATAATTCTTCAGCAAAAGCTATACCCAAAGCACTAATTAATCCTTCCACAATTAATTGCACCATGGAAAAACTCGGTTGCTGCCAAATTAACCAGCCGAATATTCCTTGTAAACCATATAAAATTAAAATACTTATCAGTCCAATTGCCACACCACGCAGCAACTCGACGAACCAAAGCCGATTCAATTCTAAACCATAATGACTAAATGTTTGAGATTGCTGATGGATGTATTTACTCCACCAAGGTAGTAAAAATAAAAACTCAACCGCCAAAATACCCATTGTTAAAATAGTCCGGGTATTTTCATCCTTGACTAGGAGATATATTGCTGATGCATAAGGCAACCAAGGTAACAGTAAACACAAAATAAAGCAGCCCAACCTGATGGGGGCAGGGCGTTGAGCTAAACTAACTAAGTTAATTTTCATACCAAGTTATTTATATCGGTAAAGATTAGACAACACAAAATATACTTTACCAATTGCCTCCTTACCATGGTTTGAACACGGACGACAACTTGATATGAACAGTTTCGTTAATTTTAATCTTCTGGTTCGATAGTACTGCTTAACCCATGATTTTTGAGAGTTTCGCAATAAAACTCGGCGTGTTCTTGAGCGCAAGTAATAACTAAACCAAATCCATTTGTATGAGCTTCCATCATGATACTTACAGCCTGGGGTTGGCTGAGACTCGGCACTGTGGTAATTAGTGTCTGCACCACATACTCCATAGTGTTGTAGTCATCATTATGGAGCAAAACACGATACCGAGGGGCGTGTTTACGGGTTGTTGAGGGCTTCTGTAATATTTCGACTGACACGGTTATTATGTTAAGATCATCTTTTATTTACTACAACAGACCTTGCTTTGATCAACTTTGCTTTCTGAGTTGATTCTTTATAATATTTTATAGCACTAATTGCCATAGTGCGATCGCTCAAAAGTTTTCTACGGTCGATAAATTCTCGGATTTACTTACTCGCTACAATAAGTTAAGGTTTTGTGCTTCAAACCCGCATTTCTTATGGAGATCAAAGCAAATTTTCAAGTTGGACAAATAGTTTTTCTCGAATATGGCGATCGCAGGTTATATACAGAGGTGATTCAAGTAGTGATCGAACGTGATTTGTGTTGGGTGCGTCCTTTATTGATTGTTACCCAGGAGTACGAACCACCACAAGTAACGGATTTACGTTCTACTTCGGATTTGCTATGGTCAATAAATTTGTTTCAACCAGCTTTAGATACCGAAGTCATTGGGCTATACAATCGAATTTTAGCAAAAGAGGCAAAACCTGAATATGATGATCGGCGATCGCAACAGCTTTATGAGTTTATTGAGCAATTCTGGCAAGGGAATAAAAATCAAATATTAGATTAATTTGGATTAAAGGAAGTTTGTTTTACAAGTCGGGTTTTTACAAGAGTTGTAATTTTATTAGAGGCATTCATACTCTAAAACCCGACGAATGACAAGTACGATTCTAAATAATTATTTCAGTAAAAATTATCGGGATGGTAAACTCTTTGATAGCCGCGTGATTCATAATACTATACAGTATTTGGTGTAATCAACTTTAATAAAAATAGCTTAGTCTCTAAGCTTCAATGGTCGATATTAATCTTAATATTTAGCAATACTATCAAAGACTGGGAACCAGCTTAACTCTACCAGCATCCATTTCTGCCATTAAAAGCTCTAATGCTTCATAATCAACGTCAGAAATGTAACCCATTTGAGTAAGCTCGGAATTGATTTCGTTTTCTATTTCAGGAGTTAATTTCTTGATAAACAAAGCTCTTTCCACTAATTTACGAATAGCATACTTAGTTCTCATAGTCAGCAACCGTTATGTATTTAATACTAATTATCCCAGATGTTTTTAAGTATAAAGCGTGATCCAAACACTACTTAATAAGTGATTCGGATCATAGATATAGCAGACAAGTTACTTGTCATCTCCAGAAGATACAAGCCAATGATTAAGGAAAAAATAAGGATTTTTTATGTTTAATTAACCCGTGGGGAAATAAGCCCCAATGCTTACCAGCTAAAATTTACAAATATTTTTTAACCTGCCCCAGCAAGTAGTCATGCTGTTTATATAGATTATTTTTGAACTTTAATTATAAAAAAGTATATTTAGCTACGTTTGCCTGGAGTATTATGACAATCTTTAAACAGAAGTAGTAGAGCAATAAAGATTCTACAAAGAAAGCTAATACGAATGGTCGATGCGAGCAAAAAGAGATTATGGTCGAATACATCTATACCCTTAAGAAAGAATATTTAAATAGGATCTAACCATGCAAGCAATACTTAATAGTCCTAAAATTACAATTATTCGACCCCAAGAGTGTTTAAATGCGGTAAATGCCCTAAAATTTGAGCAAGAATTGGATGCAGCGCTGAAACAATTTAGTAATACGATTGTATTGTTAGACTTAGAAAAAGTTGATTTGATAGACAGTGCAGGTTTAATGGTATTGGTATCTGGAGTCAAGAAAGCCAAGCAATTAGAGCAACGTATTTGCTTTTGCTCTGTTTCCCCTGCTCACAGAATTCTCTTTGAATTGACTCAATTAGATAGAGTGTTTGAAATATTTGACAATAAGAAGATTTTAAACAGCTAAGAGCATCTGAGTATATTATCCTCCGAAAAATCCGATTTTGGCTTAGGTGAAAAAAATCAGGAGCCTTTAAGAAGATTTGAATCTTGAAGCAATTCAGTTTTAGTGGTCTCCCAATTACAAATAAATGCTAATCTTAGAAATGAATGGCTGTAATTACTTAAAAGTAGCTAGAAAATAGCATAGTGGCTGTTACAGTAGATAAATTAATCACGTCGGATATTTCAAAACCATCCCGTTACCTGGGTTTAGAGCTTTTAGCAAAAAATAAACCTTGGAATACGGCGACGATACGCTGGGTGTTGACTTACCCAGAAGTATATGAAGTTGGTGCTTCTAATTTAGGGCATATCATTCTTTACAATATATTGAATGTTCAGCCTCGTCAGTTGTGCGATCGCGCTTATTTACCGGGTGCGGATTTAACGGCAAAGCTCAGAGCGACTCAAACACCTTTGTTTGCGGTAGAGTCAAAGCGAAGTCTGGTTGATTTCGATATTTTGGGATTTAGCCTGAGTTATGAATTAGGTGCTACCAACATTTTAGAAATGTTGGATTTGGCAGGTATTCCCTTAACTTGGGAAGAAAGATTGGAAGGAGATTATCCCTTGATTTTTGCGGGGGGACAAACTGCCACATCAAATCCAGAACCTTATGCGAAATTCTTTGATTTTATTGCTCTGGGAGATGGTGAAGAACTATTGCCAGAAATTGGTTTAGTTTTAGAAGAAGGTAAAAAAGCCTTCTTTAGTCGTCAAGAATTATTGTTAGATTTGGCACAAGTTCCGGGTGTATATGTACCGCAATTTTACGATATGGCGGAGGATGGTTCGGTTCATCCCAACCATCCAGACGTACCCGAACGGATTATACGACGGGTTGCTACTCCCATACCGGCTTATTCTATTGGATTAGTTCCTGTTGTAGAAACCGTACATGACCGTTTGACAATTGAAATTCGGCGTGGTTGTACCAGAGGTTGTAGATTTTGTCAACCAGGAATGTTAACTCGTCCGGCGCGGGATGTGGAACCCGATGCGGTTGTAGAAACAATCACAGAAGGGATGCGTCAAACTGGTTACAATGAATTTTCTTTGTTGTCCCTTTCCTGTTCGGATTATTTGGCTTTAAGTTCAGTAGGGATGGAAATCAAAAATCGTCTTAAAGACGAAAATATTTCCCTTTCTCTACCCAGCCAGCGAGTCGATAGATTTGATGAAAATATTGCCAATATTTTGGGTGGAAGGCGGCAAAGTGGATTGACTTTTGCCCCAGAAGCTGGTACGCAAAGAATGCGGGATATTGTGAATAAGGGTTTGACTAATGAAGAATTACTTCGAGGAGTAAAAACAGCTTGGGAACAAGGATGGGATAAGGTAAAGCTATACTTTATGATTGGCTTGCCCGGTGAAACAGATGTTGATGTATTGGGCATCGCTCAAACTGTCAGGTGGCTACAGCGGGAATGTTGGGCAGAAGGCAGAAAACCTTTGAATTTTAACTTAACAATTTCCAACTTTACGCCCAAACCTCATACACCATTTCAGTGGCACTCAGTTTCCACCACCGAGTTTAAACGCAAGCAGGAATTGCTGCGGCAAGAATTTCGGAGGATACGGTTCGTGAAAGTGAATTTCACCGACGTGCGGATTTCGGCAATGGAAGATTTCGTCGGCAGAGGAGATAGAAGCTTAGGGACTGTAGTGCGTCGGGCTTGGGAATTAGGTGCGGGGATGGATTCGTGGTTCGACAATCTAGATCAAGCTTTTGCAGCTTGGGAACAAGCAATTGCCGAAGCTGGTTTAGAATGGAAATATCGCCAAGTACTTTGTGGTGAGTGGAATGTAATGTCCGGTAGTAGTGGAGACGAACGCCTAAATTATCCCTTACCTTGGGACCACATAAATACCGGAATCGAGAAAAAGTGGCTCAAAGAAGATTTGCAACGTGCTTTATTATCTGCCACTGTTCCCGATTGTTCCTTTGACGGTTGCTCCCATTGTGGGGTTTGCGGTACTGATTTTGGTCATAATATTGTAGTTCCACCGCCGCCCATTCCCGAATTTGCTGGAGATTTTGTTCCCAATACAACCAAAGCTCAACGATTGCGAGTATGGTTTGGTAAACAGGATGATATGGCATTAGTCGGTCATTTAGATTTGATGAGAATTTTTGACCGAGCCGTGCGACGAGCAGGATTACCAGTATCATTTAGCGGTGGGTATAATCCACAACCGAGAATATCCATAGCAAACGCATTAACCTTGGGAGCTACTAGTAGTAATGAAATTGTAGATTTTGAAGTAAATGAAGAAATTGATGTTGATACTTTCCGAAACAGTTTAAGTGCTTGCTTACCGAAAGGCATACCTATATATGATGTAGTGCAAGTGGATGCAACTTCGAGCAGCGCATCTCAACTTCTTGAAGCCGCCGAGTATTTAATTACTGTAAGTTGTAATCAACAAGCAAATTCATCTCAATGGCGAGATTGGGTTGATGCCGTAAAAGCCAAACAAGAAATTTGGATACAGCACAAAACCAAAAAAGGTAAAATGAAAACGGTAAATCTGCGCGAACGTTTGTTTGAGTTAGAATTTATCGAAACAGCGAACAAAGAATTAATTCCGAGTCATGCTGCTCAATTGCAGTATGTAGGAGCTTGCCGCAATGACGGTATATTATTGCGTCCGGAACAAATTGCATTTATGCTTGAACTTGTAACGACAACAGAATTCAATCTGCTGCACATACATCGGAGCAAGCTAATTTTGGCAGTTTAATGATTAGAGGGCAATTCTAGTTATCATGCCCTCTAATTTAAGAGCAACTCGGAATTGATTTTTTATGACCTTGCGTTAGAATTAGATGAAGAGAATTTTTCTGGCGCTGCAACGGAACGAGCTGATTCACTACCCCGATGTGCGGGGTGCTTCATCTTTCTATATTAGTGTGCAAGACCCTGGGATATTATCCCAGATAAAGCATCGGCAGATCAAAGAACGTTTTCTCTAATTTGTTTATGGCTACGAAGGTGAATCAGTCGCAACTTGTAAGTGCTTGGTTGAATTTCTTCTCGCGCATTTGATGATTTATAACCTAACTATCTTTACCTAACACCTTCAATGGTGAGGGAAAAGGTATCACAAATTAACCACGAACGGGCGATTTAATTTATAATATGCAACCGTTCTGGAATTCCTAGGTTGCGTAAACGCAATGACAATGTGAATAGCTCGTGTTTATTTGAGCGAAAGTAAGTGCAATTTTATTACAGCAGCGCCTTGCAAGGGGAAGGCAGGGTAGATTGAATAACAACCCCTCCCCGAATATTTGAGCTGCCAATTTTTGAGGAAATTGAATGCCGAAACAAATTATTATCGCCGAACAGCATCAAATTGCTGCGGTGTTTTCTGAAGACCAAATACAGGAACTTGTCGTAGCTACTGGTCACCACCAAATTGGTGACATTTATTTAGGAGTAGTAGAAAATGTATTACCTGGGATAGATGCAGCTTTCGTCAATATTGGTGACCCAGAACGGAATGGTTTTATCCATGTAACCGACCTTGGACCATTAAGATTAAGACGCACATCAGCAGCAATTACGGAATTATTAGCACCACAACAAAAAGTAATGGTGCAAGTAATGAAAGAGCCTACTGGTACAAAAGGGCCAAGACTTACTGGTAACATTACCTTGCCGGGGCGTTACGTAGTGCTGATGCCTTATGGACGAGGTGTTAACTTATCCCGTCGGATCAGGAACGAAAATGAACGCAACCGTTTGCGAGCCTTAGCAATCTTGATCAAACCCGCAGGAATGGGCTTATTAATCCGTACCGAAGCGGAAGGAAAGCCAGAAGAAGCAATTATTGAAGATTTAGAATTGCTGCAAAAACAATGGGAGTCAGTCGGTGAGCAAGCCCAATCTTGCCGCGCTCCAGCCTTGCTCAACCGTGACGATGACTTTATCCAGCGGGTTTTGCGGGATATGTACGGCGCTGATGTCAACCGCATTGTAGTAGACTCGAGTACCGGCTTAAAGCGGGTAAAACAGTATTTACAAAACTGGAGTGGGGGACAAGTACCCCAAGGCTTATTAATTGACCACCATCGCGATCGCACTGCGATTTTAGAATATTTCCGGATTAATGCCGCCGTTAAGGAAGCTCTGAAACCAAGAGTAGATTTACCTTCTGGTGGTTATATAATTATTCAACCGACAGAAGCATTAACGGTAATAGATGTCAACTCCGGTTCCTTTACCCGTTCGGCAACCGCAAGAGAAACCGTATTGTGGACAAACTGCGAAGCAGCGACAGAAATAGCCCGTCAGTTGCGTCTGCGTAATATTGCTGGAGTCATTGTCGTTGATTTTATCGACATGGAATCGCGACGAGACCAACTACAGGTTCTAGAACACTTTAATAAAGCCTTAAAAGCAGATAAAGCCCGTCCTCAAATTGCTCAATTAACGGAATTGGGTTTGGTAGAACTGACGCGCAAACGTCAAGGTCAAAATATTTACGAGCTTTTTGGAGAAACTTGCCCTACCTGCGGTGGTTTAGGACATATAGTACATTTACCTGGGGAAAACGAATCTCGAATTGCACCACCATCAGCAGAAGTAGCAGAGCGTGTAGTACCTTTACCCCAAAGAGAACCGCGTTTGTCTGCTCCTCGTTTAAGCGAGCCAAGAGAAGTAATCGACGAATACGCAGACTCCGGAGACGAAGGAGAAGCAGAATTCGCCAATCTAAATTTGCTCAATCATCCCAGCTATCAAGAATTAGGTGATAACACCAAACGTCGTCGTCGTCGTCGCGTCGTCGAGATTAATGGAGGAAATGACAAAGATGAGCCACGGGTTAACGGGAATCCGTTGACACTAGTTAATGATGAGTTGGACATCGATTCCGAACCAGAATTAACAAGAAGAATTGATAGTTCCCCATCAGGTTTGAGTAAAGGATGGACCGAAAGACCTGAACGTACCAGAACCAGAGTAGAATCGGTTAAAGGAGTACTTGAACCACCAGAAATTATTTCGGTGGAAATGACACCCGAAGAACAAGATGTTTATGCTTTAATGGGCGTTACACCTTTAAAGAAATTTGACAAAGATTTTAAAAACGAAAAATCTGTAATCATTAATATTGTTCCACCAGGTGAAGATGAAGTAAGTATAGAGGAAGAATCATACGCGGTTACTCCAACTCCCAAAAAAGTCAAAATAGCTAATCAAATTACAGTAGAAGAGGAAATAGAAGAAGAAGAGCAAGAAGAACAAGAACAAGAACAAAAACCAGAAGAACAAGAACCAACAGAATGGAATCAAACGATAGACGATAATGAAAATGAAACCGAAACCAAAACAGCAGATGGCCGTCGCCGTCGTCGTCGTTCTTCTGTCAGCTAGGATTTAATCGCCAATATTATGGTAGAAATTAGGCAAGCTATCACTGCGATCAACAAGTCAACAATTCCCCTTGAACAAAATTGGCTAGAATTTTCTACGTATTCCAATACCAAAGGACTAATTGCAGGTGTGGATGAAGTGGGGAGAGGTGCTTTGTTTGGTCCTGTGGTAGCAGCAGCCGTGATTCTACCAGATAGTAATAGTTTGCCCCAACTCTTCACAACCAAGATTAAAGATAGTAAAAAGCTATCAAATCATCGAAGAAATCAGTTAGCTAGTTCGATTTTTGAGATTGCAATAGACTGGAAAATTGGTTTTGCAACTACGGCTGAAATAGACTCTTTTAATATCCTGCAAGCATCACTTTTAGCAATGAAGCGGGCTGTTCTCAAATTGAAGGTACAGCCTGCACTTTGTTTAGTTGATGGGAATCAGCGGGTAAAAGATTTATTACTACCCCAAGAAACAATAGTCAAAGGAGATTCGCTTTCGCTTGCCATAGCTTCTGCCAGTATCGTTGCTAAAGTTTGGCGCGATCAACTAATAACTCGCCTTGCGAAAAAATATCCGATGTACGACTTAGCAAGAAACAAGGGTTATGGTAGTCAGAAACATCTATTAGCATTGCAAAATTATGGTATCTCCCCCTTGCATCGTAAATCTTTTCGTCCTTGTCAAATCGAGCAAAAATGACCACATGGCTTGTTTGACTTAGGGTTGTAAAATCTTGATTTTTCCTAGGATTAGGATAGCACTGACGCAATATATGACTGAAAAAGTGATTCTTGCGTAGTGGTAATTCATGAATTACTACTACTTCTGTTGGGTTTTGCGTAATTCCTAAATAATTATAACAACCCGACTTCTGTAATAATCGTCGAATTCACGTTGTTTTAAAGTTGTTCAGTAAACCCTACTGATTGTTTTTTATCATTTTATGTATTCATAAAAATATATCCAAAAACACGATTAAATTAAGTCCAAATGATTAGTTATTATTCCCACCATACTCCCTACATAAATAAAACTATTCTGGGTTAAAAACTGTAAAATCATTACCATCAGAGTCAAGATAATTATTATCTATAGAATGTGATTCGACCCAATGCCGATAATCAATCAGGAGCTGATGTAACAATCTTTGCTTTATTGTCAGTAACACGCTTTTAAGTAAGCTGTTACCAGTAGCTTCTAATATTGATCTAGGAGTAAAAGATAAAGGCGGCGGAAATTCTACCTTGACTTCTAGATTTGCTATACCTTTAAGATGAGTATTTCCGTCTTTTTCGTAACTCGATAAATGACCTTTTAAGTCCAGTTGAAAACGTTGGTTAATGTATTCTATCCCACGAATTTCGCTGTTTACTGATTCTAAACGAATTGTTTCATCTGCTAAAGCCCACACTCTCATGTCTACAATTGGTTGAATACTCAGTGACATAAAACTCAAAGGGCGCATTTTTAAACGGAAAACTTCTGTACTTAACTGTTCAATCCGGCTAGAATCAGCTAATGCATTAACTAAGCGTTGGGGTTGACGTAAGTAATACTTAATTGGAATAGGCTGGTATGGAACAGGAATTTCTACAGATTGACAGGCTTTAAATTTAGTAGCCATAGTTAAGCGACAAGAATTTGTCGGTCATTGATTATATTTTTTAAACAAGAATATAGTTTTTTTGTTTTTATGAAAATTCTATACTCTTTACTAATTATAAAAATTTTTGTTACTTCTAGTATCTATTTAAGGTTATAAATTTGGTATTTTGTTTGCTATTTTAATTCTTAAAAATACATTAGGACTAAAAAAATCCAGTTTTAAGTCAACATAAGTAATAAAATATAAAAACTAATGGTTTTATCAATATGATATCAATCGCACATTTGGGTCCTATGGGTACTTATGCAGAACAAGCAGCCTTATATTATGTTAGTTGGCTAACTAAAACTACTAAGACTGAAGCTTATTTGCATCCTTATCCGAGCATTTTTCAAACACTTGATTCTGTCGCTAATAATCAAGCAGATTTAGCAGTAGTACCTGTGGAAAATTCTATTCAAGGAGGGGTTACTGTCACCTTAGATACACTTTGGCAGTTAGACAATCTACAAATTCAGTTAGCTTTAGTTATGCCTATAACTCACGCATTAATTTCCTGTTCTCAAGACTTAGATAGTATCGAAACTGTTTATTCTCATCCGCAAGCATTGGCTCAATG
The DNA here is from genome assembly GCA_035285725.1 of Nostocales cyanobacterium 94392. Taxonomy (GTDB): domain Bacteria; phylum Cyanobacteriota; class Cyanobacteriia; order Cyanobacteriales; family Nostocaceae; genus Rivularia. The sequence goes on from JAYKJL010000083.1 coordinate 25,905, forward strand.
TCAAAAATGGTTAGAGAAGTTTCTCCCTCAAGTACAGTTAGTTCCTAGTAATTCTACAACAGAAGCGCTCCAACAATTAAAAAATGCTAAAGCTGCCGCAGCTATTTCATCGCGGAGAGCCGCCCAGCTATACAATCTACCCGTACTTGCAAACAGTATCAACGATTACCCAGAAAATTGTACTCGTTTTTGGGTAATTAGTCAGTGCAATAAGGAAAAGGTAGGCAAAATGCCATATCGTTATCTAAACGATCAAATGCCAGTAAGCAGTGGTTTTTATACTTCACTAGCATTTAGCGTACCAGCAAATTTACCCGGTGCATTAGTTAAACCTTTGCAAGCTTTTGTCAAGCAAAATATTAACCTCAGTAGAATTGAATCGCGTCCAACAAAACGCTCTCTAGGAGAATACTTGTTTTTCATCGATTTAGAAGCCGATGCTTCTTCGATAGAAATGCAATCTGCTTTAGCTGAATTGTCCAATCACACAGAAATTTTGAAAATTTTTGGCAGTTACAATGTTTTATCAACAGAATCGTTGTTTTAACAAGTAAGAGCAAATACCAAATATGTTTTAAATCCTAATCTGACTCTTATATTTTTAGGTGAAATATTACCAGAGTTCAGATCAAAAAGCCAAACTGATTTAAAACAAACTTCATAACGATTTCTTTATATAACGTGATTTTTTTGCCTTGGCTTACTTACACAAATTTTACGTTTAATAAAGCCCATCTTTTTTAATTATTAATTACAACGTTTGATTTAATGTATCTTTAAGAACAGTGCGAGCGGCTAAATGATTGCGAGTTGAAGTTAAAATTTCTGCTTCTCGTTGTAACCGAGCAGCGGTATTTTGCATTTCTAACAATAATTGTTGTTCTGGAGCAACACGGTAAAGATTGCTGGCTACCCAATAAGATAATTCTTTAGGTAAGGCGGGTAAATCTTGTGGTAGTTCGATATTTTGCTCAGTTAACTTAGCGCTAAGCCGTACAACGTCACGCAATAACTGTTCTACCTCGGATGCTTCATGCCGTAAATCTAAATTTGATTCTTCGTCATCAATCCACTCAACTAACCCAACAAAATAAGGTTTTTCGCGAACATACTCTAAAACGCGAAATCTTTGTTGTCCTAGAGTTAGCATTTTCATTCGGTCATCTTTTAATCGTTGGTGATGAATGATTTCCGCACAGCAGCCAACATTAGCAACCGTACCTTTAGCTGGATCAACCATTAATACCCCGAATCTGCGATCGCTATCCAAAATCGTGTTCATCATGATTCGGTAGCGAAATTCAAAAATATGTAGAGGTAATGGTCTAGTAGGGAACAGAACTACGTCTGGTAATGGGAACAGAGGTAGTTCGCGAACTGCGATTTTAGAAGAGGAAGTCATATTTACAGTATTTTATATTTTTACTATACATAAAAGTATTTCTTTGTGGAAAAGACTCTATTTTCTTTATATTTTACCCTAAACTCGTTTTGAAGCGCTAACAAAACGTGAATTCGACGATTCCTCAATTACTTTTGCTTGGGAATATGATTTTACACCTTTATTTTTATTGTTTGGTGAGAAGTTGGATTTTTACAACGGGTTTCTTTTTTTAGAGATATTTAAGGCAAAAACCCAACTTCTTAATAATTTGTTCTATCCTGTTAAACTCATGTTAATAAAAAGCCCTTAGAAAAATTTCCAAGGGTAACAAATATCTATTGACACTATGTATATTTTATGGGTTGTGATTTATCGATTATTAAAGTTTGACTTCAATGTCCACACCCGAAGGTAAATCCAATTTCATCAAAGCGTCAATGGTTTTGGAGGAAGGCTGATAGATATCGATAATCCGTCGATGGGTACGGGTTTCAAAGTGTTCTCGCGAATCTTTATCTACGTGAGGAGAACGAAGTACGCAGTAAATGCGGCGTTTTGTAGGTAAAGGTATCGGACCGATCGCTGTTGCATTAGTACGATTGGCGGTATCAACTATTTTTTCGCAAGATGTATCGAGTAAGCGACGGTCAAAGGCTTTCAAACGAATTCTAATTTTCTGCTGCTGTAAAGTAGCCATTTGTTCAGTTTTCCTGGTTCTGATTGTTTGTACGAGAAAAAAATGGAAATTTATACCAATTAAGTCAAAACCAAAAAATCATTTTCTGGATTTTGATTTTTTTTCCAACTTAAGACAGGTAAAAAAGCAGAGATGCATTATACCATCCCTGCTTGTTGTTCAATTAAAATTGATCATCAACTACTTGACGATTTTAGAAACTACCCCAGCACCGATGGTACGACCACCTTCACGGATTGCAAAGCGCATTCCTTGTTCGATGGCGATCGGGCTGATTAATTCTACGTTCATTTTGATGCGGTCTCCAGGCATTACCATTTCCGCTTCACTACCATCATCGGCGGTAAAGGATTTGATTGAACCTGTTACATCGGTAGTACGCACGTAGAATTGAGGACGATAACCGGAAAAGAATGGAGTTTTACGACCGCCTTCTTTCTCTGTTAAAACGTAGACTTCGCCTTCAAATTCAGTATGAGGAGTGATGCTACCGGGCTTTGCTAGTACCATACCACGCTCGATATCCTCTTTCTGCATACCGCGCAAAAGTACTCCTGCATTATCTCCAGCCATACCTTCATCGAGACTCTTCTTAAACATCTCGATCCCAGTTACGGTGGTGGCGCGAGTATTTCTGATACCAACCAATTCAACTTGGTCGCCAACTTTAACTTTTCCGCGTTCGATTCTACCAGTTGCAACAGTACCGCGACCTGTAATGGAGAATACATCTTCCACCGCCATCAAGAAGGGCTTATCTACAGCACGTTCGGGAGTAGGAATATAAGCATCTACTTGTTCCATTAATTCGTAGATTTTATCTACCCAGGGGTCTTCACCTTTCTTGGTGGTGGGGTTAGCAATCATTTTTTCCAAGGCTTGCAAACCAGAACCTGAAACTACAGGAATTTCATCACCGGGGAAGTCGTAATCACTAAGAAGTTCGCGGACTTCCAACTCCACCAACTCCAACAACTCGTCATCATCCACCATGTCTTGCTTGTTCAAGAACACTACAAGGCTAGGTACACCAACCTGCTTCGCGAGCAGAATGTGTTCGCGGGTTTGGGGCATCGGACCGTCAGCAGCAGACACTACAAGAATTGCACCGTCCATTTGGGCTGCACCAGTGATCATGTTTTTCACGTAGTCAGCGTGTCCGGGACAGTCCACATGGGCGTAGTGACGACCTTCAGTTTCATATTCAACGTGAGCGGTATTGATGGTAATACCGCGTGCCTTTTCTTCTGGTGCGTTGTCAATATCATCGTATTTCTTCGCCGTAGCCTGACCCAAGGCAGATAAAGTCACGGTGATCGCTGCTGTCAACGTGGTTTTACCGTGGTCAACGTGGCCAATAGTACCGATATTAACGTGTGGTTTAGTTCTTTCAAATTTTGCGCGTGCCATGTATGCTCGTTTCCTTTTCTTACTATGCGTTCCCTTTGTTTTTCGCGATGATTGCCTCAGCCACGTTGCGAGGCACTTCTTCGTAGTTACTAAACTGCATCGAGAAGATACCCCGACCTTGGGTTTTTGACCGAATGTCAGTTGCGTAACCAAACATTTCTGCCAATGGCACTTTAGAAGTTACCTTGGCTAAGCCATCTTCGGACTCCATACCTTCAATTTGACCGCGACGAGAATTGAGGTCGCCGATAACATCCCCAAGAAAATCTTCGGGTACTTCTACCTCAACTTTCATCATAGGTTCTAACAGCACTGGTGAAGCTTTGATGACAGCTTCTTTCATCGCTATTGAACCGGCAATTTTGAAAGCCATTTCTGAAGAGTCTACATCATGATAAGACCCATCAACCAAGGTTGCTTTAACATCAATTAATGGATACCCAGCTATAATACCGGATTCACAGGTTTCTTTCATTCCTTGTTCGGCAGGTCCAACATATTCTTTTGGTATCGAACCACCGACAATCTTAGAAACAAATTCAAAACCGCTTCCGGGTTCTCCAGGTTCTAAGTTTATAACTACGTGACCATATTGACCTTTACCACCGCTCTGACGGATGAATTTACCTTCAATTCCGTTAATCGGTTTGCGGATTGTTTCCCGATAGGCAACCTGGGGCGCACCAACGTTAGCTTCCACCTTAAACTCTCGCAGCATTCGATCTACTAGAATTTCCAGGTGCAGTTCCCCCATTCCCGCAATCACTGTTTGATTGGTTTCAGGGTTAACGCTAACTCGGAAGGTTGGGTCCTCTTCCGAAAGTGATTGCAGTGCTTTGCCTAATTTCTCCATATCGTTTTGGGTTTTGGGTTCAACCGCTACAGATATTACTGATTCGGGAATATAAAGGGATTCCAGAATCACTGGAGCATCTTCATCACAAAGGGTGTCACCTGTCAAGGTATACTTTAACCCCACCGCAGCCCCTAAGTCTCCCGCGCATAGTTGTTCGACATCTTGTCGGTCATCTGCTTTCATTAACACCAAGCGGGAAAGTCGTTCTTTTTTATCTTTGGTGGAGTTGTACACGTAGCTGCCTTTTTTTAGCACGCCGGAATACACTCGGATAAACGTCAGACGACCGAAGGGGTCAGCCATAACTTTGAACGCGAGAGCCGATAAGGGAGCTTCATCGTCAGCGTGCCTTTCAACGGTTTCACCGTTTGGGAGGGTGCCTTGAATTGGAGGTACTTCTAATGGGGATGGCAGATAATCTACCACTGCATCAAGTAATAATTGTACGCCTTTATTTTTGAATGCCGAACCGCAAAGCATCGGCACCATCGTTCCAGCGATTGTACCTTTACGCAAAGCAAGATGAACTTCCTCTTCGGTCAAATCCTCACCCTCGAAATACTTAGTCATCAAGCTATCCGAGGTTTCCGCTACCGCTTCAATCAGTTTAGTCCGATATTCCAGAGCCAATTCCTGCATTTCGTCAGGAATAACAGTTTCTTCGATATCAGTGCCTTGGTCGTTGTTATAAACAAAAGCACGCATTTTTACCAAGTCAATAATGCCGCTAAATTCCCCTTCGTTACCAATCGGCAATTGAATAGGAATCGCATTAGCCCGCAGGCGATCGCGTGCTTGCTCGTAAACCCGATAAAAGTTCGCGCCCGTTCGATCCATCTTATTGACAAAAATGATCCTCGGCACACGATAGCGGTCGGCTTGCCGCCAAACTGTCTCTGTCTGAGGCTGCACGCCGCCTACAGAACATAAAACCGTGATGACACCATCCAATACCCGCATCGAACGTTCAACTTCAATGGTGAAATCCACGTGACCAGGGGTATCAATAATGTTAATTTGATGTTCTTTCCAACTGGTACTAATTGCAGCAGCAGTAATCGTAATTCCCCGTTCCCGTTCTTGTGCCATCCAGTCGGTGACGGCAGTTCCCTCGTGAACTTCACCTATTTTGTGAATGATGCCGGAGTAAAACAGTATTCTTTCTGTTGTTGTTGTTTTACCCGCATCAATATGCGCTGCAATACCCATATTGCGCACTCTTTCTAGCGGGATGGTACGTGCCACGACTGCCTCCTATGATTTTCAACCTACAGATATTTTGATATATTACCAAAACAAGAAGTTTCTATACTATTAACCTAACTAAAACCGTTATATTTATAGCAATAAAGATAATATATTGCCGACCCACGAAGGCAATATATCTATCTTCAACTTAGTAACGATAATGAGCAAAAGCTTTGTTTGCTTCTGCCATTCGGTGGGTTTCTTCTCGTTTGCGAATCGCGCTACCCGTTTCGTTTGACGCATCCATTAATTCGTTTGCCAGCTTACTTGCCATTGTTCGACCTGGACGCTGACGAGAATACTGTACCAACCAACGCAATGCAAGAGTTGTTCCTCTTTCCGAACGAACTTCCATTGGTACTTGGTAAGTGGCTCCACCAACTCGCCGAGCTTTTACTTCCACCAATGGTGTCAGATTGCGTATCGCTCTCTCAAACACTTCTGTCGGATCGTTACCAGTTCTTTCTTCAATGATTTTCATTGCATCGTAAACTATCCGCGCCGCAAGAGATTTCTTGCCATGACGCATGATTCGCCTGATTGTCATACTGATCAAGCGACTATTGTAAACGGAATCAGGCGGAACTGGACGCCTTTGAATAACACCACGACGAGACATACTTAACCTTTAATTCAATTAGGGCAACTACAGAGAAATACTCTTGATTACTTCCGGGCATTATATAGTAAGATGTATTCTTATTTCTTTTACATCTGACCATTGGTTTTGCGACTTTTGTCAAAAAGTGCGCTTGTGGTCATAAATATTTCAGAAATGGACAAACACCAACTTCCTTATTCTAGGCAAACAATTGCCGAGAATCTAAAAACCTGAACTAATCAAAGTTAAACTCGCTGTTGCCGTGGACTTCTTTCAATTATTCAAATCCAAAACGTCTTATAGTTCGAGTATGGACTAAAGTCTACTGTCGTTGCTCCGCAATTATTAAGTTGTGTACTTGTTAGCAATGCTGATTTGATCACAGCTTTACTAACAAAACACTATTGTGTAAACGATGACAAAGTGATTTAGACCGTTGTAGACTTCTAGAACTTTTTATACTCCACTTGCAAACAGAGTCGAGTTCACAGTATTTACTCGGAAGCAAAACTTGACCGGAGTAATTTACGGACTACATAAGTGGTTTGTTTTTATTTAGACCGCGACCGAGATGAAAATATCTATTTTGTGGTAATTTAACCACAATCAATTAGGATTCTTTCGGGCGCTTCGTTCCGTATTTTGAACGACCTTGCTTGCGGTCTTTGACTCCGGCGGTATCTAAGGTTCCACGGATGATGTGATATCTCACACCTGGTAAGTCTTTTACCCTACCGCCACGAATCATTACAACTGAGTGTTCTTGCAAGTTATGACCGATTCCTGGAATATAAGCTGTTACTTCAAATCCAGAAGTCAATCTTACCCTCGCAACTTTTCTCAGAGCCGAGTTGGGTTTCTTGGGAGTTGTTGTGTAAACCCTGGTACAAACCCCCCGCCTTTGAGGGCATTGTTTCAGAGCCGGGGACTTTGTTTTCTGACGCGCTTTAAAGCGTTCGTTACGAATTAATTGCTGTATTGTTGGCATGAGTTACAGCAGATCAAGCTGTTGTATTGTCTAACTTTTAACAAATCCCAATTATATCTCTTTTTCTAAAATATTATCGAAAATTTTTCTGATATTTTTAGTTTTTCTTAAGAATAGGGTCGAACAAATATCACTGATTACTGATTATTGTGCTTTAGAGAAAGAATTTCCGCAGCCACAAACGGTATTTGCTTGGGAGTTGTAAAAGCGAAAACCTCCACCCATCAGGTCTTCTGAATATTCTATAGTTAAATCTTGAATATGTTCTAAGGTTTCGGTCGCGACGACTATTTGAATATTGTCAGAGATCAAAATGCGATCGCCATCTGTTAATGTGTGTTCGTCTTTAAAAGACATATCGTAAAACCAACCGGAACAACCACCGGGTTTGACGGTTAAGCTAAATAAAAGATTAGGCTGTTTCTGTTTTGATTTTAATCGCTGTATCTCGTCTGCTGCTGCTTGAGAAAGTTTAATCATGGGAAAACACAACAAAAAATTTGGGATTTTAAAGCTACAATTTATTATTTTAACCATATCCCACGAAAAAGTACCGCACGGAAAATCCTCAACCAATAAGGATAAGAAAGTTCCATGCGGGATTTAAACGAAGAACACAATATATTTTTTAAATGAAAGTTATAACTCTGTTAAGAGTTGTTCGGTTTTGTTGACACTCCGCTACTTTATTTTTCAGCGCGAGCATAGTCGTCTTGATAACGTACAATATCGTCTTCTCCTAAGTATTCCCCGTTTTGTACTTCAATTAATACCAAGGGAATTACACCAGGGTTTTCTAAGCGGTGCGTAGTGCATTGTGGAACGTAGGTGGACTGATTATTACTCAACACGATTTCTTGTTCGCCACAGGTAACTTTAGCAGTTCCAGATACGACAATCCAGTGTTCGCTACGGTGATGGTGCATTTGTAAGCTCAAGCGATGTCCGGGCTTAACTTCAATACGCTTGATTTTATAGCCCCGTGCTTCTTCCAAAACCGTAAAAGAACCCCAAGGACGTAACTCAGTTGCAGCAACGCCTCTAGGAGTAACAGATGGAGGTCGCGTAAGTGCGCTTGATTCTGCTGTTTCTTGGTATTGAGCCATAATTACCTCGTTTGAAGACATAAAAAAAATCCGCTAGTATTCTTAACTATTGTTGGAAAAAAGTAGCGTAATATTGCAACCGTAATTGTCTGCAATTGAGTCCACCTTAGCCAAACATACCAAAGTCAATTGTTACGGTGTAATCAACAGGTCGCGATAATGGTATGTTTACACAAAGTCTTCATCATTCATCAAGCTAGCTTTTCACAAGCTTTAAAAAGTTTTTACTTATTAGTCATTTCTTTTGACTAACAAGTAAAAATACTAAGGATATAAAACGCTAATTATTACTAAGTAGTCAAAGGAGTTGATAGTTGATGGTTGATAGTTGATAGTTGTTATTTATTTCTCCCCATCCCCTTGTCACCCCATCCCCTTGTCACCCCATCCCCTTGTCATCCCATCCCCTTGTCATCCCATCCCCTTGTCACCCCATCACCTTGTCTCCACCTAGGGACGCGGCAAGAAAATTCCAATTCCGTTGTGAACGCTGGCGGCAGTGTTGGGGGAACGGTCGAGTAATTGTCCTCCTAGATAAAGACTTGTAGAACTACCACCATCTAAATTTAAAGCGTTGACGCAACCTAATTTCTGCATTAATTGGGCGTGCTCTGTTAAGCTTGGTCCGGTTCCACCGGCGCGGTCATGTACCGCAGCAATGATTAGATTTCCGCTCTTAGTGGTGCAAATGGCGCTACGGATAGCTTTTTGTTCGGCGAAGGCTTGACCGAATTTTTCGGCTTGAGCATCGAGAACAATTTGATTGTCTTTCACCAACAGCGGTCCGGCTCCTAAAATATGGGGATAGCGGTTAAATTCTGGAGAAACAGTCGAACTGATCAGACGTATAGGAGTTGCGATGGGTAATTTTGCTGCATCATTGAGGGCGCTACCGCGAAAAGCTAATAGATACCCATTCTTGGGAATCGGAACAGCACCAACTCCAGCTTGTTTCCCTGCGTATTGTTGAGTAACTTGGTTATTTTCAACGCTCGCAATAATTTCGTTATCCGTAAGAGGAGTATAAGTTTCTCCCCATAAATGCGTATATCTAGCTATTCCCTGCTGTACGTATCCACTGTTGAGATGAGAAATTGGTAAGCTTTGATTGTTGGGAGCAATCAAAGTTTCTTGTAAAGAAAGCCGATCCATATAAAATTGTCCGGCATCATTCCAAGCAACTGCACCTCGGTTAAGAATCGGACCAGAGAGCCACTGACTATCCCGACGAATGGCTCCCAAAGGTAAGCGGTTTTTGCGATTGAAGAAACCACCATTAATTGCGGCGGCTGCTAGGTATTTTTGGGCGGTGTTAATTAGGGGTGCGGTACCTTCTTGTTTATCTTGGTTGGTCGCAACAGGTCTAATTTTTACTTTGGAAGTGCGGGGATTAACTTCTAGCCATACTACCGGAAAGCGTTCTTGATCCAAGGACACAAACTGCTGTCTCCAGCGTAATCCAGTAGCCCAATCGATTGAGCGTTCCACTAAAGCATCTGGACGAATATCGATCACTAAACGATGCGGTGGTAAAGTGCTGATGCGAGGGGCGAAGCCGAAGGGAACCCCAAGTCGAATAATAGTTTGATTATTGACCGGGGAACGCTGGTCAGCGCAGGCACCGCCGTTACAAGGCGGTGTACCGCTGACTACTTCTACTTGACGAATTAGTGGCTCGGGGGTTGTTTGTGGAGATATTGTCCGGATTTTGTCGAGAATATTTTCTAGGGGCGAAGTAGAAAAACGTTGGACTAAATTACTGTCGGCAACTCCATCAATGGTAATTGTCCACTCTCTTGCTGGTGGTTCTGGTTTGGGAGCGGGAATCACTGTGTCTATGACAAGATTATTATTATTAATAGAAACTTCTGGAAGCTGAGGTTCGGATGGAGTTGGAAGTAATGGTTCTGGATTTTTAATCAAAGAACCTGGATTGAGTTTCCAGGGTGTTGCACGGTCTAAATCTATGATCACCCGTTGCTGAGCCGGTGAATTTTGATCTTGATAAATATTTGCTATTTTTGCCCTCGGTGTTGAAATTACTAAGATATTACCTTTTGTTTGTACTTGCCATTTTGCTTGTTGAGCAAATTTCGTCACATCCAAATAGCGATATCCCTGCACCAGCAAACCATTTAATACCTGTGGCTTGGATAACGAAGAAAACCACTGCACTGGTTGTAGTTGCGGATTGGTACTATTTAATAAATCTACCCCGATCAACTGTCGTAGCGCTCCATCACTCAAATAAGTCACTGTTGTGGCTTTTCCCTTTGATTGCAGCCAAGTTCCCGGTACCGTGCGACCATTCAAAGATATTTGAGTACCATAGGAAAATAATCCTTTTGAAGTGGATACAACTGATGGTTGAGTTGTGAAAGGCATCGAACTTTCAACTTCATTTGGATGCTGAGCCTTAGCAATCGAGCTAGCAGTCAGATTTAGAATTATTGCAAGGGTTGAAAATACCGTAAACTTCAGAAAAAAGCAATTACCTATAGTGCGGATTTTTTCTTGACTGGAAGAAAGCTTTTTGACCATAATATAGTGACTCAAAAAAATTGATTTTTTTACATCGAAACAATTGTCAAACCTACAGTTGTGTAACGTGATAGTGTATAATTATCTTTCTGCCATTTGTAAAACCATGACATTAGTAATTTACCTGCCGAGATTGTAAATAATGTGTCAACAAACAGTTTCTTTTGCCAAATAAATATAGGAGTTTCTGCTTGTAAAAGATAAGTTGTAATGTTTTATCTTTATTTTTTTCAAAGCTACTTGTACGGGTATAACAGGCAATAATAATGTTGTGTAAGGGGCGTTGCCTGGAGGTGCGAGTATAGTTTGACACAAACATTCAAAAGTTAGCAAGAGAATCGGGAATTGCAAATGGACAACTAGTGTAATACGCTGCAAGACATCGGCACCCAATTAGCCTTCACAGTGAGCCAGCACCAGAAGGCAAAGGATATTGAAATTAATGAAGCTAATAATAGAAGTTTTGTTTCGGGTTGGCTATAAATAGCTGAATTTGTCAGAAAAAACTTACATTTAAGACAAGATTCTAACCGAAAATACATAGCCGTGCTGATATAAATAGAAAACTGGCGATACGTAAAGACGGTTGATTTAAGGAACGCATAAACATATATAAAATAACGGGGTTACGTTAACACAGGTATACAAAAAAATAAGCCTGGAGTTAATTTTTTTTCCCGACATTTACGAAAAGTTGATGCGCGGATGTTCTCTGCATCAAACATTGGCTAGAGATGGTCACTCAGTTTTCTTTGTTTATTTGTTTGTGAAGCAATTTTTATCAAGACAATTAGCGATATCGGGGGACATTCTATGAATAACCAGAAAATGAATCAAGACAAAAACATCACATTTTCAGATACTTTTTTAGGTCAAAAATGGTTAGTTGAAGAGAGAGACGCTTGTGGGGTAGGTTTTATCGCTCATCGTCAAAATCGCGCAAGTCATGAAATCTTAGCAAAAGGCTTGAACGCTTTAACTTGTTTAGAACACCGTGGTGGCTGTAGTGCCGATCGCGATTCTGGTGATGGTGCAGGAATATTAACCGCGATTCCTTGGAAATTGCTACTTCCGGATGGAAAGGATCAAAATATTGCCGCAGGAATGCTGTTTTTACCCCGCGACGAACAAGCCGCTCAAATTGCCCGCTCAATTGTAGAACAAATTGCCATTCAGGAAAATTTAACTGTCCTGGGGTGGCGGGTGGTTCCCGTGGATTCTAAAGTTTTAGGAGCGCAAGCAAGAGAGAATCAACCACAAATCGAGCAGATTTTTCTGCAAGCTAAAGATGTGACTGGCGATGAGTTAGAAAGAAAACTTTATATTACCCGTCGTCTGATTGGCAAGGCTATCCAAAGTCACAACAGCGAATGGAGTACGGAATTTTACGTTTGTTCCCTTTCTTGTCGGACAATTGTCTACAAGGGTATGGTGCGTTCGGAAGTTTTAGCGGATTTTTATCTGGATTTGAAAAATCCTGCTTACTCTACTAGTTTCGTTGTCTACCATCGTCGCTTTAGCACTAATACCATGCCTAAATGGCCTTTAGCGCAGCCAATGCGGCTTTTGGGTCACAATGGAGAAATTAACACGCTTTTGGGTAACATCAACTGGATGACGGCAAGACAAGCAACCTTGAACCATCCGATTTGGCAAAATCGGATGGAAGAATTAAAGCCGTTTGTCAGTATAGATGCGAGCGATTCTGCTACTTTAGATAACGTCTTTGAATTACAGGTGCGTTCCGGTCGTAGTCCCTTGGAAGCTTTGATGATAATGGTTCCAGAAGCTTATAATCATCAACCGGCTTTGAGTAATTATCCGGAGATTGTTGATTTTTATGAATACTATAGCTGTTTACAAGAACCTTGGGACGGTCCGGCACTTTTAGTATTTAGCGATGGTCTGACTGTTGGTGCAACATTAGACCGTAATGGTTTGAGACCAGCCCGTTATTGCATTACTGCATCGGATTATATTGTAGTTAGTTCTGAAGCTGGTGTAATTGCATTTCCAGAAGAAGAGATTATCGAGAAAGGACGTTTGGGTCCCGGACAAATGATTGCTGTAGATTTAGGCAATCATCAAATACTCAAAAATTGGCAAATAAAACAGCAAGTTGCCAAAAAACATCCTTATGGAAAATGGTTGCAACAGCATCGGAATCAGTTATCAGTTAACAGTTACCAGTTATCAGTAAATGGTAATGGTCATGAAAGGTCAGAGGTTGAAGGTCAAAGGTCAGAGGTTGAAGGTCAAAGGTCAGAGGTTGAAGGTCAAAGGTCAGAGGTTGAAGGTCAAAGGTCAGAGGTCAAAGGTCAAAGGTCATTTATTAGTAACAACTATCAACCATCAACCATCAACCATCAACCATCAACCATCAACCAACAACCATCAACTAACAACTATCAACCATCAACCAACAACCAACAACTGTCAACTCAAATAGCTTTTGGTTACACCACAGAAGATGTGGAAATGATAATTCAACCGATGGCGATCGATGCTAAAGAGCCGACCTTTTGTATGGGAGATGATATCCCTCTAGCAGTACTTTCGGAAAAACCACATTTACTGTACGACTACTTCAAACAGCGGTTTGCTCAGGTAACAAATCCACCAATCGACCCTTTACGGGAAAAATTGGTGATGTCGCTGAAGGTGGAATTGGGAGCAAGGGGGAATTTACTCGATCCAAAACCTGAATATGCGCGTCGCTTGAAGTTGGATTCGCCGGTGTTGACATCCGGTCAATTAAGTGAAATCCAAAATTCTGATTTTAATGCGGTAGAATTATCTACCCTGTTTCCGATTGACAACGGACTCAGTGGACTGCAAGCCGCTGTGGAATCTTTGCAAAAAAAAGCCGAGCAAGCAGTACGTAATGGTGCTGCCATTCTGATTTTGACCGACTCTCAATTAATAGGGAATAGGGAACAAGTAATAGGGAACAGTAATGGTGCTTTGAGTAATGGTCATTCAACGACTAACAATCAACAACCAATTACCAATTTCCCATTGTCAGAACATATCTATATTCCCCCGTTGTTAGCAGTTGGTGCAGTACACCATCATTTAATTCGGGAAGGTTTGCGAATGAATACTTCTTTGGTGGTTAATACTGCTCAATGTTGGAGTACTCATCATTTCGCTTGTTTGATTGGTTTTGGTGCTGCTGCTGTATGCCCCTATATGGCAATGGACACTGTAGTTAATTGGTGGTCTGACCCCAAAACTCAGCAATTTATGCAGCGTGGTAAAATTGCTGCTATGAATTTACAGCAAGCGATCGCAAATTACATCCAAGCTGTAGAAAATGGTTTACTGAAAATTCTCTCTAAAATGGGGATTTCGCTACTGACTAGTTACCAAGGAGCGCAAATTTTTGAAGCCATTGGTATTGGTCGAGATTTATTAGAGTTGGGATTTTCTGGAACTACTTCCCGAATTGGTGGTTTAAGCATTGAGGAATTAGCTTGTGAAGTATTATCGATTCATAGTAAGGCTTTTCCCGCAAGTGCGACTAAACTAGAAAATCTCGGCTTCATTCAGTACCGTCGGGGTGGTGAATACCATATGAATAGCCCGGAAATGGTCAAAGCATTGCACCAGGCTGTAAAAGGTAAAAGTTATGACCATTACCAAATTTATCAGCAACATTTACAACATAGACCGATAACCGCATTGCGCGATTTACTCGACTTCCAAAGCGATAGACAACCCATTGATATTGCTCAAGTTGAGCCGGTAACAGAAATTGTTAAGCGGTTTTGTACTGGGGGAATGTCATTAGGAGCTTTGTCGCGAGAAGCACACGAAAATTTAGCGATTGCCATGAATCGTTTGGGTGGTAAGTCTAATTCTGGTGAAGGTGGTGAAGATTCGGTACGTTACAAAACTTTAGATGATGTGGATGAGACTGGTCATTCGGCAACTTTACCTCATTTAAATGGTTTACGTAATGGAGACAGGGCTGCAAGCGCAATTAAGCAAGTAGCATCAGGTAGATTTGGGGTGACTCCAGAGTATTTAATCAGCGGTAAGCAAATTGAAATTAAGATTGCTCAAGGTGCGAAGCCGGGAGAAGGAGGACAATTACCAGGTAAGAAGGTCAGCGAATATATTGCCTCTTTGAGACGTTCTAAGCCTGGAGTTACTTTAATTTCGCCACCACCGCATCATGATATTTATTCTATTGAAGATTTAGCCCAATTGATATTTGACTTGCATCAAATTAATCCCCAAGCTCAGGTATCGGTGAAACTAGTGTCAGAAATTGGCATCGGTACCGTTGCTGCGGGTGTCGCGAAAGCCAACGCTGATGTCATCCAAATTTCCGGTCATGATGGCGGTACAGGAGCATCACCACTAAGTTCTATTAAACACGCAGGCACTCCGTGGGAACTCGGTTTAAGCGAAGTGCATCGGGTGTTGATGGAAAATAGTTTGCGCGATCGAGTAATTTTGCGCGTAGATGGTGGTTTAAAAAGCGGTTGGGACATTTTGATCGCGGCAATGATGGGAGCAGAAGAGTTTGGCTTTGGCTCTATTGCGATGATTGCCGAAGGTTGCATTATGGCGCGGATATGTCACACCAATAACTGTCCGGTAGGTGTAGCTTCTCAGAAAGAAGAATTGCGATCGCGCTTTCCTGGAACTCCAGAGCATGTAGTGAATTTCTTCTATTTTATTGCCGAAGAAGTCCGCAGTCTGCTCTCCCGATTTGGTTATCGAAGTTTATCGGAAGTAATCGGACGTGCTGATTTGATGAAAGAGCTTGGGGGTGTAAAGTTAACTAAAACACGAGCCTTGAATCTTGACTGTTTGTTGAAATTACCTGATACCAGAGAAAATCGCAGTTGGTTGCAACACGAAGCAGTGCATAGTAACGGTGCGGTATTGGATGACAGTATACTCGCCGATACCGAAGTTAAGAAGGCTATTGAGGGACATAGTGCTGTCAAGTGTCAACTGTTAACGGTGAATACGGATAGAACCATAGGCGCACGCATTGCTGGAGTAATTGCATACAAATACGGCGACAATGGTTTCAAGGGTGAAATCAACTTGACCTTTACAGGCAGCGTCGGACAAAGCTTTGGTGCTTTCAATCTCAATGGAATGAATCTGACATTGTTAGGAGAAGCTAACGATTACGTTGGTAAAGGAATGAACGGTGGTGAAATCATCATTAAACCACCATTCAATGCCAAATACGACCCCTCGGAAAATACAATCATCGGTAACACTTGTCTTTACGGTGCCACTGGTGGAATGCTGTTTGCTCTCGGTAAAGCAGGAGAACGCTTTGCGGTGCGTAACTCCAAAGGTACTGCTGTAATTGAAGGAGCGGGAGACCACTGCTGTGAATATATGACTGGGGGTGTGGTTGTGGTTTTGGGTAAAGTTGGACGCAACGTTGCAGCTGGTATGACCGGAGGATTAGCATATTTCTTAGATCAAGAAGGTGACTTTCCCCAGTTGGTCAACCCGGAAATAGTCAAGGTACAGCCAGTATTGACCACACGGGGAGAAACCCAGCTTAAAGAATTGATTGCACTGCATTGCGATCGCACTGGTTCTGCGAAGGCTAAAATGATTCTGGATAATTGGCAAGAGTTTTTACCCAAATTCTGGCAATTAGTACCACCCTCAGAAGCTGATTCTGCCTATGCTTATGCAGGGGAAAAGCAGCTTTTGGAGATTAGGTAATAGGCAGTGGGTAATGGTTAATTACCCATTACCCATTACCAATTACCTATTACCAATTACCCATTCCCAATTACCCATTACCTATTCCCAATTACCAAATTTTTCTTTTTTTGTTTTTCCTCATGCTCTAACAATTCTGGAACGGTTACAAAACGATAACCTTGGTTTTTCAAGTTGCTGATCATTGATGGTAAAGCGGCAACAGTGTTTTTGCGGGGACCACCACCATCATGTAACAATACGATACCACCAGGACTTGCCTGTTTCATGACTCTACTCACCAAAGTCGCAGCCGGAGGACGAGCGTAATCCATAGAATCGGCAGACCACATCACCACTGTATAATCTTTGCTTTGAGCATAGCCAGCTAAGCCATTATGTAACATTCCACCAGGGGGACGAAACAAAGTAGTTCTAGTACCTGTGGTTTTATAAATTAGGTCTGAGGTACGGTCAATTTCTAATGCCGCTGCTTGTTTGTTAAAGAAATGATACCAGTGATGCCAAGTATGATTACCAATAGTATGACCCTCAGCGACTATTCGCTTTCCTAAGTCGGGATAGTTGTTCAAAACTTGCCCAACAACAAAAAACGTGGCTTTAATATCATTTTTTTTCAATATTTCCAGTACCTGAGCAGTATACTCAGGCCATGGTCCGTCATCAAAAGTAAGAGCAATTAATTTATCGTTAGGAGCAAGATTCGCTTGCTTTATTGTTGTCCCACGGAACTGTTTTGGCACTGTATGGAAGACTCCTTTGGATATTGCTTCCTGTTGCCAAGTGCTAAATATTGCACTTTTAAATTCATTTATACGAGCAATCGAGCCAGATTCCGCTGTGATATTTTGAACTTCTATTTGTTGCTTACTACTTATATCAGTAGAGTCTTGCTTGATGGGTAACATCAAACCAAACACAAAACTACCACATAAACCAGTAAGAGCAATTAATATTCCTTGGGGTAAAGCTAACGACTTCTTATTTTCCACAAAACACGGCTCCTTCAGGATCAAACCGTCATTTACGGACATGACGGTATGTTATAACACAGTTTCTCTATATTCTTTATTACCCGATTAATTTTTAGTAATCCTGAAAAATTAAACACAGGTTTACAGAAGTTCGCCTTTACAGGCGGATATTATAAACTTTACTTAAAAGCCGAAATCAATAATAAGGAACTACTGCTACTAATCAGCACATACACCATACAACATGACTGTATCATTTTTACTGCTGGATTAATTTTACCTTCGAGGAATGATTTGTCCACTAAAAAAAAGGTTAAAATTTTCTCTCGGTAATCCTCAGTAATATTCACCTTGTAAATGCAGTATTCTGTTAAGACGCTACGCTCAGCAATTTAATTTCACCTGTTTGCAAGAGAAGTTTGCCCCTAATTTAGATGCCCGCAAAGCAATTCAGGTGTAATCTGATTATTTTTAAGCTGTTTTTTTATACTTAAATAAATTTTTAATTTGCTATTTGAGAAGCAAAGTTCATCAGCTATTTTTTATACATAAATATACTATATATTCACGAGAAAAAAGTTAAAGTTACAACAAACATATTAATAATGACAAATACATATTTAAATGCAGACAGTAGAAATACTGAATTTATCAATATCTAAGAATATTTTTGTGTATTTGCACTTTTAGCATCAACTTATTTAAGCATTTTCCAGAGAATATTCTTGTAAGGCAAAATACATATAATATTTTATATTTTGGAATAATTTAAGCTACCCATTGATTTTGGGCAAACTGTACGGCTAAACTTGCTAATAAAACAGCAAAAAACATCGCGATCGCAAAACCCCAATCACGATGCTGTTTTAATACTAGTCCCAGAGCGAAAGACAAAGAAACAATACCATAAGCGTAACGTTCCACGGAAGCTGTAAGTCCGGTATTTAGAATTAAGCCATAAGAAAAAAAACCGTAAACTGTAGCTACTAAAGGAATTTTAGTGCGTGAATACCATAATAAATAAAGTCCACCGAAGACAATAGTTATCTTAACTAAAGGAATTTTACCAAATGGATTTCCTTGAGTTGACCACAACGATTCGCCGATACCCAGCCATAATAATAACCATAAAAAATACAATATACCGCGCAATTTGATATTAGTTAACTGTTGACGAAAGCGCCATAACAAAAAACCGCTAATGAGAATTAATCCAAATAATAGTGGAGAACTCAAAACAATTTGCGTTAACATATTCCACCAACGTTCAGCAGCAAATCCCGTAGAATCTCGCCAACCTTTTTGCACGTGGACAAATGCTAGAGGGTCATTAAATTTAATTAAACAGTATAAACTATAAAGTAATGTACTAGAGCCGACAGCGAAACTAGCAAGATAAGCTTTGATACCGCGATGTTGTTTCCAAGCAACGAACAAAAAAGCCGGAATTAACATGACTCCAGTGATTCTACTTGCTGTTGATAATATTCCCCAAATCGCTGCTGATATATGCTGTTTTTTGTCAAAAGCGCGTAAAGCTGCGGTACTGAATAATAGAAATAATCCTTCAGTATAAATTACACTTCCGTAAAGAGAATAAGGACACCAAGCCAATACCGCAGTACTCCAACGTGCTGCATTTATACCATAAGTTTCTTTTACCCAAGAATAAAGCACAATTAAAGCACCTAAAAAGGCAAAATTATTTAATAATGTAGCTGTCACTTTAAAAGGCAAACCAAAGTACATAATTAACTTGGTCAATATGGGTAAAAGTGGAAAAAAAGCAACCGAATATTGTTTACCATCGTTAACAAATTCGTAACCAACAACCACAATGCGGTGATACCATATGCTGTCCCATGAATAGAAAACATCCCAGCCAAAAGCAGGAGCTTGAGTATTTTCTGGAATAGGTAGTAAAGGAGCAATAAACAACATGGCAACAATAATTACTAATCGGCTGAGAAACCACATTGTTGTAGGGAAAATTAAGTTATTATCTAAAAACTTTTTAGATTGAGTCATTCGATTTTAGATTTTAAATTTACGATTTTGGATTATATATTTTGGATTTGAGGTTTGAATAAAATTTTGATTGATTAATTTTGAACAAATATTACTTTTGCCAAACTACTAATACAACTCCACAAACTATCAAACTCAAACCTATCAGACGAGTGAAAGGAATAGATTCTTTAAAAATAAAATAGCCTAGTAATACCGAAAAAACGTAAACTAAAGATGCCGAAGGTCCCGCTACACTTAAATTAACTCTAGTTAGCAAAAGTATATAAACAATAGCACCAATACCATAACAAGCTAAACCCATTAATAATTCTGGGGTTGTCATAATTGCCAAGGTTTGTTTAACTGCATTTTGTACATCAACTCTCCCTAATTTGATTGCACCGATTTTTAAAAATAATTGTCCTATTACACTTGCAGAAACTGACAACAGTAGTAAACAAAATTCTTGCCAAGACATAGGAATTTTAGATTTTAGATTTT
>JAYKJL010000084.1:0-3053 GCA_035285725.1 Nostocales cyanobacterium 94392
GGTCCGGCTGTTTTTTTTGTTTTTTTCAACAAAAGATAGAGTGGGTGTGGTTAATGGAGCAACATCCTGAGCTTTATCAAAAGGCCATGGAGTATGAAAATGCAAAAGAGGGGTTTACTTGGACGCAGCATGAGAGTCTAGATGAGATGAGGCGACCGGAACGAGTTCTGGCAATAAAGGAAGAATATATAAAGAGAAATAGTTCTAAATCTAAAAGTGCTTACCTACTTGACGTACTTGATGATAGTGAGACAGAAGGTTGTGCAAGTTGTTTTATTTGAAAATCATGGATAAATATTATTTTAATTATCGCGAACTTGATCAAGTTAGGGACTTGCCTGGAGTTTACGCGTGGTATCTAAATTTTAGCAAGGAAGATGAAATTCAAAACTACCAAGGGTTTTTTTCGGAAAAAAAATTTGAGGTAAAAGTTGTTGGAAATTTAAAAGAGAGCTATTTAGGGGTAATCAAATCAAGTGTAGATAAACTTGCAAATAATAGAATTGATAAGCAAATGCTCGAAGCAGTTTTTTCGTCTTTTAATGTTCCAATCTACATCGGGGTATCAAAACATTTACGAACAAGGTTACTTCAGCATAAAGATGCACTTGAAGAAAAACTTGCTGAGGGTATGCCTTCGTTAAATGAGAGTGATAAAGTAAAGAACATTTTTAGCGAATTTGATGAAGCTTATTTAGATACCCCGGCCGAGTCTTCAGCTTTTGCAGGAAGATTATTTATTAAACTACTTCAAAATAATATTAAGGCACGCAATCTTTCGGTTAAAATTGTTTACTTCGAAAAGTCGAATAAAAAGAGTAGTTTATTTGCAATTGAGACATTTATAAACCGATTATTTTACCCAATTCTAGGAAGAAACTAAATCTTATGTCAAAAGTTATTAAAGGCAAAGCTCCTGCTAAAGTTACAATTGAACTTGAAGGAATAGTTGGCACATTTGAAATTCCGAATGGGGCTGCTAAAGTCAAGTTCTTTTCAACATTCGCAAGTAACAGGGTTTCTAACTCAATGCAATTTGAGCTTTTAAAGGAACTGAAGCCTATGCGAGAAAGAACTGAAGTTTCGGATCTAGAAAATTTGGAGGTACTCTTTCAGAGAGACTTAAATGATAGCAGAATAGCTAAGGGGCTTGTTCCTTACTTATCTGGAAGCTTAAATCGCTTAGCCTTCTTTCCAGCAATTCTTGGTGTATTGATTCCTAAAGAGTTCTTGAATAAAAAGGATTCAAAATATCCTAAAATGCATGTAACCAATGAAGGTGATATACGATTTGAGGAATATTGGAAGTTTTCCCCATATAAATTAGAGGATGATGGTAAAGGTAGCTCTAGCTCGCTAGGCCTTTTAACGATAGATCCAACAAAAGCAAGAGTTCTAGTAATTGATGGGCAGCACAGGGCGAATGCGTTTAGATATGTTACAAATACCTTTTTAAATGACGGATCGGGACAATCAGAAAATGATGTGTATCGAGCTTTTTATGATGGTGTTACAATTCCTGAAAATTTTAAATCTGATCTTCCCATAACATTAATTTGGTTCGAAAGCAATGAGAGTATCAACCCTACAGAAATATCTAGAAAACTATTTGTCGATGTAAATAATACAGCTAGAAAGGTCAATGTGTCAAGAAATATACTTTTAGATGATTTCGATATTCCTTCATTACTTACTCGATTTTTTTTATCAAAAGTAGTATCTAAAAATAAATTTTCGCGTAATACATTTTCACTTTTACATAGCGGATTTGATATAGATTCTGATGCGTCTAAGGCTAAAGATAGTGTTGTTGTTATTACTTCACCTCAAAAAATAAAAGAAATGATGTCCTGGTTTTTTCTAGGACTTAATGTCACAAAAGAGCAGTATACGGCTGGCAAGAGTGTATTTATGCAAATAACTGAATTCAATGAAAGGATTCCTGAAATTGATATAGTGAAAGTTGATAATGCCAAGCGTATGCAACTTAAGAATTCATCTGATAGGTCTCTTTTCGAAGAAGTATTTAATAAAGAGTACGTTAAAATATTCTGGGAAATATTTAGTGAGCTTAATCTCTATAAATGTCATTACACAGTATGTAATAGTATAGATAAATGGTCTTCTACACAGACTGATGCAATAAAGGTTGCTTGGAATAAGATCATCTGCGGAGGCGAAGGGCTTTATTATACTTATAATGAAGAGGAATTAAGTCAAACAGGCAAAATTTCTAGTGGATTTACGAAGTATACATCAGCCATAAAAGAAATTGAGAAGCTCTTTAATGAGCAGAAGATAGCAATTTTTTCTACAAAGACTCACACGCTCTCAAACGAAGAAGTAAGCAAGCTTTACAGTGCCTTTACAAGTATTGCTTTTCAGGTTGGGTTAGTAATGGCTTTTAGAGATTATGAGTATATCCATAGCGGGAGTAAAAAGCCAACGTATCTTATTAAAGATTTTGTATCTTTATTAAATGAGTTTTCACTCGATAATTGGTTTCATATATTAACAGACTTAAAAGCCGAGTTACTAAACCAAGGAGAGATGAGCCCAAAGGCATGGCCAGTCTATCAGAAAATATTTTTAAAGATGATAGAGGCCAAGGAAATGGGTTTTCGATATTTTGACATAAAGCAAACTTCTGCAACTATCGAGTCAAGAATATCAAAATTTTATGCAATTAGAAGGGTAAAAAGTATAATTGATTCTGGCCTAATTAAATATGACGCTAATGGGTATCCTATCATAGATAGCACACAAGAAAAGCTTATAGTTGATAATGCTTTTAAATTTACTGAAAGCCTGATGAAAAAATGTGGTCTGAAAGTCATTAAGGCTTCAAAGCTCAAAGAGGAATGTGAAATTGCCACCCAAAGTGCCATAGCATCTTTTTCTTCTGATGTTGATGATGATGACGAAAATGATGATTAAGTAATGGTGTTTTATATTTTTCCTTTGTTTGTTTATAAAAGATAAATCGTGCTACGATTCATGAAATTTTCAATACCTATCTGACGTTATAAGGAATTTATAATTTTTTCTTATTT